>CAJJBE010000001.1 GCA_905182335.1 Flavobacteriales bacterium UBA4466
TAGTTACACCTGTTGTGTAAGATCTGTTATTGTATATGTTGAGGGGGCAAAAGTTTAAAGCATAAAAAAGCCCTCCGATATGGAAGGCTTCTTAATTTGTGCTTGAATGCTTTCTATTGTTCTAACTTAAACACTCTTTCTACAGTACCATCTGAATAGATGTAGATAAGAGGTGTGCTGGGTTTAAAAGTAGTTTCTCTCCTTTATCTTTTAATTGTTCATTCTCTTGTGCAAGAATGGGTGCTGTCTCATTTGTTTTTGTTATACAAACGTAATCGAGAAGACCTAATTCACATCATTTTATCTAAATAAAATCAGAATATGGATTAAAAATACCGTCTTTAGGGTATTGATTTCTAAGAATATATGACGGCTATATTGTTGATATAATGTAGAATACCTTAATGAGGGTATTGCACAAAATTTTTTTCGTGAGTAGTTTTGAACTTCAATTATAAAAAATTTGTTTTACATGCTAGAAAATTCAGTCATAAATGAGGATAAAGGGCTAGAAAATGATTTCTTTGTTCGTTCATTTTTAGTCCAATCAAAGCCAAAAGTTGTGGTTGACTTTTTAACAGCTTCTCACTGGAGGTATGAGCATGAAATAATTCCAAAAATTGAACAGAATTTTATTAGACTCATTAAAACTTTACCTAATGAGCCAACCTTACCTGTAATATTCAATCTATTTCTAAAGTTTCAATTATCTCTTAAATTGCATATTCGAATGGAAGAAGAGATTGTGTTTCCTAAATATTTGTGCATTCTAAAAAGAGAGGGTGAGATTTCAATGACAGGGTCTCACGAAGCTCAAGAGCCTTACGTAAATGAAATCATAAAATTACTTAATAGAACTTCTTATTCAAAAAATCCATTTTGTCAACTTCTTATTCAACGACTAGATAAATTCGAAATTGAATTAAACGAACATGCATGGATTGAAGAAAACATAATTAGCAAAAATCTACAGTAGCCAAATGCAAGAACCAAACCATACAGTTATTCATAGTAATGCTTTTATCTATGCATCTTTTACATCCTCTTCACCGTTTAATACATCTCCGTATGTTGTATGACTGTATACCATTGAGTTAACCGCTAAGAGTATACCTAATAATAAGTTTTTCATATTTAGAGAATTAAAGATTGATATAGTTCTAATTCATCTAAGTGAAAAAGTAACAGAAATCAAACATACTTTTTTGATAAAATAAAATTACCTTTAAATGGACCGTACAAGGTGAATATAACCCTTTGGGATGCTAGGATACCACACACGAGACGTTAACAAACATTGAAAAAATTACTCTGACTCCATGAAGAACAGGCCACATATTTTTCTAATAATTATTTCAGTACTCCTTTTATTCAAAGGAGAAGTCTTTGCTCAAAATCAGAAACAAATTGACAGCCTAAAACAAATAATTACATTAGCAAAACAAGACACAAACAAAGTAATAACATTATTGGAGTTAGGAGACCAATACGAACACAACAAACCAGATAGCGCCTTAGTTTTTTACCATAGAGCGCTTGACATTTCAAAAGAGATTAAATCTCAAACACTTATTGCAAAATGCTCAAGGTATATAGGTATTATTTACTATTATCAGGGTTTTTACACAAAAGCCATTGCCTATCATATTAAGTCTCTTAACACCTACAAAAAAATTGGTGATAAGAAGGGCATTTCAGGCTCTTACAACAACATTGGACTTGTTTACGAGTATCAAGGCGCTTACACCAAAGCAATATCTTATTATCTTAAGTCTTTAAAAATTAGCGAAGAAATTGGCGATAAAAAAGTAATACAAAGTGCCTACAATAATATAGGTGGTCTTCACACTAATCAAGGTGCTTATGATAAGGCATTGTCTTATTTCTTTAAATCATTAAAAATATCTAACGAAAGCGGCAACAAAAAGGGGGTAGCAGACTCTTACAACAACATTGGAAGTATTTACTGGCATCAAGGGCGTGAAGATGAATCAATCCAACATTATCTTAAATCACTTAAGATTAAAGAAGAAATTGGAGACAAAAGAGGTCTGTTTAGCTCTTATCAAAACTTAGGTGTTTCTTACTATACGAAAGGTTCTTACGACAAAACTCTATCGTATTATCTTAAATCTCTGAATATAGCTGAAGAGATTGGTGATAAACATGGGATTGCAACGACACACATAAATATAGCCTCTTTAAATATTAGGCTTGCTGATTCTTTAGCAAGAAATGAAACACAAAGAATTGAATACTTAAAAAAAGCTATTAAAAATAGTTCTCTGAGTTATAAACTAGCCAAAGAAATAGGATCATTACCTCTGGTAAGTGAAGCGTGTAACTCTCTTATGAATACGTATTCAAAATTGGGGAATTATAAAAGAGCAATAGAGTTTTCAGAAATATATATCATCTCGAAAGACAGCCTATTTGACAAAACAAAAACAAAAGAATTAGCAAAAATAGAAGCAAAATATGAATACCAGAAACAAACAGAAATAGACTCCTTAGCCCATGTTAACGAAATAAAAATCAAAGATCAAGTGTTGTTGAGAGAAAAAGAAGTGAGTAAGATGAAGATTATCACTTTTGTAATAATAGGCTCCATTATTTTAATTGTAACATTACTTATTATCTACCTTCAAAGAGGAAGGATAAAGAAAAATAAAATGATTTCCCAACAGGAAAAGGAGCTTACTAATGTTAACCTTAAAAACAAAGAGCTGGAGAATAAAAACCTTTTATCTGAATTAGAATACAAGCATAATGAAGTAGTTAATTTTGCCTTACACATAGCCGAAAAGAATGATTTTTTAGAAAATCTCCAAAAAACGCTTAATGCGTCTAATGATCAGATTGATCCAAAGACGCTTAAAAAACTAATTGCTCAGAACCTTTCCACAGAGAAAGATAGAGAAGAATTTAATGCTAATATTGAAAGTTTGAACGATTCCTTTTTCCTAAAATTAGATGAGAAATTTCCTAAACTGACAAAAACTGACAAACGTTTATGCGCCCTCCTTCGCCTAAATCTTTCATCTAAAGAAATAGCATCTATTCAAAATATATCTCCAAACAGTGTTGATGTAAATAGATATAGATTAAGAAAAAAGCTTGACATTACTACAGATAAAGATCTATCTAATTTCTTAAATGCCTTTATTTAAGAAACGTACTCAAATCCACCCCTTTACACCTCTATTTTGAGCCTTTTTATTGCCCGAGTTATTTTTTCCTTGAGACATAACCAATCCTATTCAGTCAAATTTATCCCAATATTATATTTTAAGATCTAGAGTAAGTTTTATACTCTAAAATATTCTATGTAATCCAATTAAACACCTAAATTTATTATCAATAACTTAAGTGAAATATGTACGGATAAATATATGCTTTGTATGGACGTTGTACGGACGAAAAAATGATTTAAAACATTTAGATACCATTACTTTGCAGAGTGCATTAAAACAAATTACATTATGAAAAATCACATCATTTATTCCTTTTTAACTTTAATATTTTTGTCATCTTCTGTTAAAGCTGCAGATTTTTTTGTTTATTCTAGTGCACAAGCGCCAGATTACAGCACTATTCAATCTGCTGTTAATGCAGCAAGTAATAATGATAATATTTATATCGATTCTACTGTTTTTACAGAAAATGTGACAATAGATAAATCACTTTCTTTTTACCCCCTAAATAAAGGTTCTAGGTATACAATTAATGGTGGTTTGACACTTGACTTTGTAAATAATACTTCAATCTATATTCAAGGACTTGATGGTGCTGGAATCTCATCTACTTTTAGTGGGATTAATACAGATTCTGCTACAATAATTATAAATGATTGTTATTTTACTGGATTTGTTGGTCTGAATCCAAATTCTTCAATCCATTCATTTATTTACTATTCCAAATTTGATGCTTATGTTGGACTTGATCATGCAGAATTGATAGGTAATGATTTTAATAATCAGGTGAAATTATCAATAAATCAAGATTTTGATACTAACCCTCCAAAGGTTAAAATCTACGCAAACTCATTCTATTTGTTTAATTCTCAAAATAATTCATTCCATCAATTGGAAATTGATTTTGCAGAAAATGCTGATATCCATATTGCAAATAACATTTTTAATGGCGATAATAATCTTGGAGATAACATTCGTATAGAGGCAGGTAGTGGTATTTATGCAAATAATATATTAATAGAGAATAATACCATATATAAATCTAGTTCATCTACTTCAGTTTACGCAAAAAGAAATATCAATATATATTACTGTGATTTCTTAACAGTTCGAAATAACTATTTTAATAATCAAAATTCAGATAGACGAATCTCTTGTACTTATGTTGGGGTTAGAAATATAGAATCTAATGTTTGCAACCTACCATATGATTTCACTTACTGTTTGAGCAGTACTTGTGGTTCAATAATTTCTCAGAATAATCTAGAATCAAATCCTTTAAGTTATAATTCATCAACAGGTGTAGTAACACCAGCTTGGGGTGGTGGAATTGATATTGGAGCTGATATTTATGAATGTAGAGATATTGACAATACAATAAATGATATTGGAACTTATGGAGGACCTCATTCTTGGAGTAATTATCATAATAATTCTAATTCTCCAGCTCAAATAATCGATTTAGAGATACCTTATTATATGTTAGTTCTTCCAGGAACTATTCTGGAATTTAATTCAAAAGCAATTCATAAAAACGAATAATGATTGTAAGAAAATTAGTTCTATTATTTTGTCTTTTTTATTCTGTTTTATTGTCTGCTCAGATAACAGCTCCTAGCAACTCGATAACTGAAGGAGAATATTTTTGGGATACAGATCCAGGAGAGGGGAATGGTACTCCTTTAGTTGCTTTTGATGGCAATTGGGATGAGAGTATGGAAAGTGTTTCAGAGTCTATATCTAGCTTACTATTTAATGGTTATCATACCTTTAATATTAGAGTAAAAGATGCTGATGGAGTTTGGAGCAGCATTTTTAGCAGTGTTATATATTTTGATCAACTAACGTCTTTAAGTGCTTCTGATTTTGATTTAACTCAAGGAGAATATTTTTGGGATGCAGATCCAGGAGAGGGCAATGGTACTCCTTTAGTTGCTTTTGATGGTAGTTGGGATGAGAGTATGGAAAGTGTTTCAGAGTCTATATCTAGCTTGCTATTTAATGGTTATCATACCTTTAATATTAGAGTAAAAGATGCTGATGGAGTATGGAGTAGCATTTTTAGCAATGTTATATATTTTGATCAACTACAGTCTTTAAGCGCTTCTGATTTTGATTTAACTCAAGGAGAATATTTTTGGGATACAGATCCAGGAGAGGGGAATGGTACTCCTTTAGTTGCTTTTGATGGTAATTGGGATGAGAGTATGGAAAGTGTTTCAGAGTCTATATCTAGCTTGCTATTTAATGGTTATCATACCTTTAATATTAGAGTAAAAGATGCTGATGGAGTATGGGGTTATCCCTTTATTGCTAGTATATTTTTTAATGATCCTTCAATAATTTACGGTTGTACAGATAGCACTTCTCTTAATTATGATCCTTTAGCAACATTAGATGATGGTTCATGTTCTTACCCTTGTTTACCTGATACTTCTTTTACTCTATCATTAATGTAAATGACAGTTTAGTTTGGAATGGAATTACTTATGATAGCAGTGGTACCTATACTTATAATGGTTCTTCTACAATTAATAATTCTTCTGCAAGCCTCGATGGTATTAATGATTACGTTGATGTCGGGAACAATAGTGTATTAGATGTTGACAATTCAGTAACTATTGAAGCCTGGATTAACCCTGCGAATTTGTCTAACCGTCATGCAATTTATTCAACAAGAAAGAATAACGATCCTGGATCATTTCAACTTGAAATAGGAAGTGGTCATCTCGGGACAAGTTTTGTTGCAGTTACTGGGCGTTGATACTAATGGTAGCTATTACAGGTAGTAATGTAATAAATACTAACAGTGGATGGGTACATATTGCTTATACTAGAGATGGTGTAGGCGATAATCATCAAATTTATATTAATGGAATACCGCAGATAATCAATACTTATCCCTATACATTTATTAATAATAATGCTTCAAAAGAAATAGGACGTGGGATTAGCCTATTGCAATATTATGACGGTCAAATAGATCAAGTTAGCATTTGGAATATTGCACTATCTCAACAAGAAATTCAAAATTATATGAACTGCTCACCTCAGGGAAATGAAGTAGGTCTAGTTGGCTATTGGAACTTTGAAGAAGGTAGTGGTAATACTGCTTATGACCAAACCTCCAATGGAAATGATGGAATCATTAATGGAGCTACTTATGACACAAATGTGCCATGCACAATCTTGCTCCTTAACCAATGCTAATGGTTGCGATAGTATAGCTATACTTAATTTAACTATTAATCAATCAGATACTTCATACACCAACATTACTAATTGTGATTCTTATACATGGTCTGTAAATGGAACTACATATACTCAGACTGGAACTTATACTGATGTAAGTACGAATTCATCAGGATGTACAGATACTGAGATTTTAGTACTTACAATAAATAACAGTACAACCAATACTAATTACTTGCCATCAAATGGTTTAGTTGGCTGGTGGCCTTTTAATGGCAATGCAAATGATGAAAGTGGAAATGCGTATAATGGCACTGTTAATGGCGCAGCACTAACTACTGATAGATTAGGTGCTACTAATTCAGCATATTCATTTAATGGTAACAGTGCTTTTATTCAAACCCCCACTTCTGCTGTAAATTTCCCCTCGGGCTTTACTATAAGTGTTTGGGCAAAAGTTTTAGGTGCAAATACAAATACAAATTGTTCTTTTGGATGTGCTGAATTTCTTGTAACAAAAGGGGATGATGGGCAAAGTGGGCGTATTAGTATTCAGTATTCTCAAGACACCGGAGGAGAAACTTTTGCGGGGGCAACTGATTATAGTTTATCTGTGAGTTCTTTAACACAATATCCATTTCCTCAACCAAATTGGCATCATGTAGTATATACATTTGATAATACGAATTACAAAATTTATCTTGATGGATTGCTAATGAATACGATAGCTTCAACAACTGCTATTCCTAATCTGGCAAGCGATATCGTTTTCGGAAAGATGCCTAATAACACATCCTACCCTTATTATTTTAATGGCTATTTAGACGACATCGGTATTTGGAATCATGCATTAACCCCAGGAGAAATAACTAATTTATACAGTGCAGTTAATTTTGCCTCCCCTACAGGAACGCATACAAGAACAGAATGTGACGCTTACACTTGGATTGACGGAAACACCTACACAGCAAGTAACAACTCAGCTACTTTTAACATTACTAGATGGTGCTGCTAGCGGTTGTGATTCTTTGGTAACTTTAGATTTGACTATTGTTAACGCTACTTCAGGTACAGACACCAAAACAGAATGTAATTCTTATACTTGGATTGATGGAAACACCTTCACAGCAAGTAACAACTCAGCCACTTTTAATATTACTAATGGTGCTGCTAATGGTTGTGATAGTTTGGTAACTTTAGATTTGACTATTGTTAATTCTACTTCCGGTACGGACATCAGAACGGAATGTAATTCTTACACTTGGATTGATGGAAACACCTTCACAGCAAGTAACAACTCAGCCACTTTTAATATTACTAATGGTGCTGCTAATGGTTGTGATTCTTTGGTAACTTTAGATTTGACTATTGTTAACGCTACTTCAGGTACGGACACCAGAACAGAATGTAATTCTTACACTTGGATTGATGGAAACACCTTCACAGCAAGTAACAACTCAGCCACTTTTAATATTACTAATGGTGCTGCTAATGGTTGTGATAGTTTGGTAACTTTAGATTTGACTATTGTTAACGCTACTTCAGGAACGGACACCAGAACAGAATGTAATTCTTACACTTGGATTGATGGGAATACCTATACAGCAAGTAACAACTCTGCTACTTTTAATATTGTCGGAGGTGCTGCTAATGGTTGTGATTCTTTGGTAACTTTAGATTTGACGATTGTTAATTCTACTTCAGGTACGGACACCCGAACAGAATGTAATTCTTATACTTGGTTTGATGGTATCAACTACACAGCAAGTAACAACTCAGCTACTTTTAATATTATCGGTGGTGCTGCTAGCGGTTGTGACTCTTTGGTAACTTTAGATTTGACGATTGTTAATTCTACTTCAGGTACAGATACCAAAACAGAATGTAATTCTTACACTTGGATTGATGGGAATACCTACACAACTAGTAACAACTCAGCTACTTTTAACATTACTAATGGTGGTTCTAATGGTTGTGATAGTTTGGTAACTTTAGATTTGACTATTGTTAACTCTACTTCAGGTATTGATACAAGAACAGAATGTAATTCACTTCTTTGGATTGATGGTAACACTTATTATGCAAATAATAACACTGCAACATTCAACATAATCGGTGGAGCTTCTAATTTGTGTGACTCTTTAGTAACACTCGACTTGACTATTAATACTTCTACTACTGGAACTGATACCAGAACTGAATGTGACTCTTACACCGCACCGGATGGTGCGGTCTATACTTCCACCGGAATTTACACTGCCATAATTTCAAACGCAGCAAATTGCGACAGTACTATTACGATTGATCTTACGGTGAACAATGCAACTGCAAGCAGTATTTCCGAAACGGCTTTGGACTTGTATACTGCACCAAGTGGAGCTGTTTATACAACGAGCGGCGTGTTCAACGATACCATAGCAAATGCTGCAGGATGTGATAGTGTAATAAGCATTACACTTACGATGAGCCATACCGGAATTGAAGAGCTAAATCACCAACCGATCTTCCTTACACCAAATCCCACAAGTGATTTTATTACCATTGTAGGGCTTGAAAATGTAACGGAAATTAAAAGTATGGAGCTGTTGTCTTCAGCGGGTAGGGTAGTTGCTGTATTGAAAGTCGGCACACTGAAAATAGACGTGTCGAGGCTCAGCAGCGGAGCCTATTTCCTATCCATTACACACACTAACGGAACAGAACGATTGCGCTTTGTGAAGGAGTGAGAAATGTGCACTATGCAACCTTTTAAGTCGTTCATCCGTTTTGCTTAAGTATATTGAGAAAAAATTAAACAGGAAATGTCTATTCAATAAAATAAAACCTGGATTGTACTCATAGCTCAGATATTGAAGGATCTCTTCATTCCATTGCTAAACAGACACTTAATCAACCAAACACAAGCTAAAAAAAATAAGTATGTTATTAAAGATTGCGATCACATCAATCCTAATATTTTCAATTTTCAATGCGAATGCTCAGAATAGCTTCGGAAATAAAGAAACGACATGGTCAGCTGATGCATTTGATTATTGGTTTACTGATGTTAGTGAACAAAATCTGCCATATGGTATTTCAGAAGCTGTATTGTTTTCTAGTTCGACACGGCTTGGACAACTGCTATTTACAAAAAGTGGAATAACGATTCTAAATCCACGTCGATTAACAGAAGAGCATCAAGATTTGAGTAAAATTGAGGAGGGTGGAGAAAATAAAATATATGATGATCTAAACCCTTTGAAATATGAATTTCTGTTTATTAATTCTAGTCAAGATGCAGAGCTCATAGGCAGTCTAAAGTGTTCGCATTATTCTGTATTTGGACGAACTAAACTTAGCAATTACAACAATCTTGTTTATCGCGGCATATATCCCAACATCGACATTATCTTTTCCCTGCCTGAAACGGGTGGATTAAAATATGATATTATTGTTCATCCAGGTGGAAATATTGAGGATGTCCAAATCATGCATAAAGACAGTAAACTGGATATAAAAAAAGAGGGCAATCTAAATATTCAAACTGAAGGCTACATGCTCACAGATAAAGCTCCAACAGCTTTTGATTCAGATGACATACCGGTAGCCGTTTCTTTTGAGTTAAAGAACAACTTAGTTTCTTTCGAAACTGAACCATACGACAAGAGTAAGACACTTATTATTGATCCTGTCATTGATTTTTCTCCAGATTCATCTTTTGTTTCAGGCAGCGGAACATTTTACCCGTTGAAGCCTATGTTTAGGAATATCAATTTTGACATGTTCGGCAATCTTTATTGTTCAGTGGATAGAGCCCAGAATTTTGGTAATGACTTTATTTATCGGAAGTATTCGCCAAATGGGGTGTTATTATGGTCGAATAATACTTTTGTTTTATATATCAAAATTTCTGATGTCACAGTTAATCCACAAACGGGAACTTCTTACGCAGTAACTGGCGATTTAGTATCAATTGACAGCAATGGATTTACAATTGCAAGCGTAAATAATGTATATTCAGAATTGTCAGTGAGATACGACCCTTGTTTGGATACGGTTGTCATGGGCTTGGGAGGTTGCAATCCTGGTCCTATCCCTGTTGATAATGATGTTGTAGTCTTTAGTCCTAATCTTTTGACCGGGGTATCAAATAATATTAATTTATTACCGTGTTTATTTTATCAGCAAGGGTCCAGTGCTTTAACATTAGATCCTGAAGGGGGCGACGCTTATTTTGTAATGAATACAGCAACCATCGGACCAGGTCGTATTTACAAAATGAATTATGGGCAAGTTGGTGTTTCTCCTTCCCTAACATGGCAAAATTTATCTTTAAGTAGTGCATATCCCAGAGGAGCAAGTTCTGATGTTTTAACTTGTGGAAGAAATTACCTTTACTATTTTGATGGTTCTGCGATTGAAAAAAGAAACAAGAATACAGGAGCGCTTTTGAATACTCTTACAATCAATGTAAATAGTCCAATTCTATTGAGTGGCGATGTATTTAATGCTGCTGTCAATTCATTTGTCAATGTGTCTCCGCATGGAATTGATCTTGATCTATGCGGTAACGTTTATGTTGGGCAATCGCAAGCTGTAAAAGTATATGATTCAAATTTAAATTTTTTGACTCAGTATCTCACAACTAGCTTAGATACTATTCTGGATATCCAAATACATGAAGATCAACTGGCAGTTGGTGGGTTCAACTATTTGGAAGTTTTTACGCTACCTTATTTTTCAGGAACTAATAATATTACCTTAAGTACTACTCCAGACACCTGTGCTTTATGCATCGGATCAGCCGCAATAGATACAACATCATTTCCATGCGGAGATCTTGATTCGCTAGATATTCTCTGGTCCAATGGGCAAAATACTCCAGCTATTTCGGGGTTGTGCGAAGGCTGGTATTCTGTGACTATCAGTGGAGGTTGTTTTTCTCAACAATTCACAGATTCTGTATTCGTGAGTAACACGGCCACGCTTTGCGGTGTAAATATTTCTATTCCAGATGATACTATTTGTGTTGGTGAATGTGTCGACCTAGTTGCTGCAACTATAGGTTCTTTTACTGCGCCAGTTACTTATGCATGGAATAATGGCATCATAGCAACAGATAGTGTCGTAAACGTCTGTCCAACAGCAACAACGACATATGAAGTGATTGGAACTGATTCAACCGGCCTAGCGGACACCGCAATCGTTACCATCACCGTTGTTGCGCCACCTGTAATAAATCTTGGAAATGACACCGCCATTTGCTTTGTTCCGTTCACCTTGGATGCAGGAAATATAGGAGCTTCTTTTTCTTGGCAAGATGGTTCCAATACACAACTTTTCAGTGTTGATAGCTCTGGTGTATTTTCTGTAACCGTTGATAATGGTGTTTGTATTAACACTGATAGTATCGTCATTAACTATGATCCTGCAATTGTGAATCTGGGGCCCGATATTATCACTTGTCAGCCAGATACTGTTGTTTTTGATGCTGGAGTTCTTTTCGTATCGTATTTATGGGGTGATAATTCTACCGACCAGACTTTAAATGCTTTAAATACAGGCATGTACAGTGTCGAGGTGACGAACTCTTCTGGGTGCACTGCTTTGGATACCACCGAAATCATTGCTGGCTCACTTGCTTTAAATCTGGGCAGCGACACAGTAATTTGCCAAGGGCAATCATTATTAGTTAATGCACAAACGCAAGCGTCGGGTGTAGACTATTTATGGAGTACTGGGTCTACTAATCCAACCTTGACTTTGACAGATGCTGGAGTATATTGGGTTGAGGTATCCTCCGGGATTTGTTTGCAAAGGGATTCCATAGAGGTACAAGAACAAATTGTAACAGCTGCATTTGAAGGTTTAAATGAATCGGGTTGTTCTCCCGTAACTATCGATTTTAACAGTACATCTGTTGTGAGTATTGGAAGCATTACTTCTTGGGATTGGAATTTCGGTAACGGAATGAACTCCAATGTTGAGAACCCGAATCAAACGTATTTAAATGAAGAAGGTATCACTTACCCCATTCAATTAATCGTAACATCGGACCTTGGTTGTACGGATGATACAACGGTATTTATGCAAATCAATGCTTATCCTCAGGTTGTAGCTGAATTTAGCTATTTTCCGAATACTGTTTTATTTGGTGAAGACATTTATTTTGAGAATCTTTCGACAAATGCTACAAGTTGGCAATGGGACTTTGGAGATGGGGTGAATTCTATTGAAGAAAGCCCAGCGCATTCGTACCTTACCATTGGTACGTATTCCATAACCTTGATAGCTTCCAATGAATTTGGATGTAACGATACTATTAGCTATCAGCTTGAAGTTTCCAGTGAGACTTTGCTGTTTGTGCCGAATACTTTTACTCCTGATGGTGATGAATTTAATCAAAATTGGGTGGTTCAGATTTCAGAAATTGACATCTATGACTTCAGCATTACTTTATTTAATAGATGGGGTGAGCTAATCTGGGAGAGCTTTGATCCTGAAGTTGGATGGGATGGAACTATAAATGGCGCTGCTGTTCAAGATGGGGTATACACATGGAAAATAGAAGTTGGGACAAAGTTTACCGGAAAGAGAGAAATATTCACTGGCCATGTAAATGTGATTAGATAATTTGGAAAGGTAGTGGTTTTGTGACCTCCGCTGGTGATAGTTCAAACTTTTTGGAGGATTTGAAAGCGTTGGAATAGCTTCATTGAATCACCCAAAGAAAGAACTAATCTCTAACTACCCTACCTCTTCAGTTATCTCTCCATAACGGTTCTTTCGAGTTAATTAAATCTGATTTAAATTATTGTTACTAACATTGAGAAAATTAGTGCTTTCACAGTTTATGTTCTTACTTTTAAAAAATGAAGAGACTCTTGTGGTTTTTGTTTTTAGTTCCAAACATATTGTTGTCTCAAAATATCGAATGCTCCTTAATTAAGAGCAACCATATAAATACAGAAGGTTTATCTTTTAATCCTGAATTAAATTCTTTTGTGTTAGACTGTTTCAATAGATTGAACGTCTCGCCACCCCAAAACTTTCATGTTTATGAGGCAAATATTGAGAATTGTTTGGTAACCTTTATGCGAGATTTTCCATAATTCAAAGATAATAGGACGTACAATACATAAATCGTACAAAAATTAAAAAACCGTACTAATCTAAAAATAAGACTATTAGAATTTATTATTGCGGAGAGAGGGGGATTCGAACCCCCGTTACGTTACCATAAACACGCTTTCCAAGCGTGCGCGTTCAACCACTCTGCCACCTCTCCGTTTTGAAGAGGCAAATGTAACAAATCAATCTAAGTTTAGCTTAGGAAAGCTTGAGTTTATTTCAAGTCCTCTGTTAACTCACCACGTAAGTTTTTAGCGAGTAATCTTTTAGATTTTACTAAATCGTTACGGTCAAGTACTGCCATCATTTTTGTAACTGCTGCCTCCGTTGTCATATCCGCACCACTTATTACGCCCATTTCATTAAACAAGGAGCTTGATTTGTACATCCCTTGTTTTACGGAGCCTGAATTGCATTGGGTAATATTCAAAATAACCCCTCCTTCATTCACAAAACGCTCTATTAAATCACGGAATTCTTTTGAACTCGATGAGTTTCCTGCTCCAAACGTCTCTAAAATCAACCCGTCTACTTGAGAGGCATTAAAAACTTCTTTGTAAAGATTAAAATTCATTCCGGGGAACAACTTTAGCAAAGCCACCTTATCATTAAGGTTCGTATTCAGCCTAAATTTGTCTTTTGTTGTTCGGTAAAACTTAGTTGTGTTGTAACGAATTTGAACTCCTGCTTCACAAAGCTCTTGATAATTAGGAGACCTGAACGCTTCAAAATGTTCAGCTGAATCCTTCATGCTTCTATTTCCTCTAAATAATTTGTAATCAAAATATACTGCAACTTCTTGAATTAAAGGTATCTTTTTTTCATCGCTTGATGCTGCAATTTCTATAGCAGTAATCAGATTTTCCTTCCCGTCTGTACGAATAATACCTATTGGTAATTGAGACCCTGTAAGTATAACTGGTTTTTTCAATCCTTCAAACATAAAGCTCAGTGCCGATGCCGTGTAAGCCATTGTGTCAGAGCCATGCAGCACCACAAACCCATCGTGTTGTGTGTAATTTTCGGAGATTGTTTCAGCAATTTCTCTCCAATGTTCTATCTCTATTTCCGATGAATCAATAGGGTCTTTAAAGCTTATCGTATCAAGCTCTACGTTCAACCTTCTCAACTCGGGTAAATGATCATAGATGTGATCAAAATTTACATTTGTTAATTGAGCGGTTTCAGAATCTTTAATCATTCCGATTGTCCCACCCGTATAAATTATAAGTATTCTAGGTTTTACTTCCATCAGTTTTCAATGATTGATTTAAGTGGGTAAATTAAATAATTTCTTAGCAGTCTCGGTCGTTTGTCTTTCAATTTCACTCAATGGAAGACCATAAATATCCGCTAGTTTCTCAGCTATATGTAATAAGTATGAGCTTTCATTGCGCTTTCCGCGATGCGGTGTTGGAGATAGATATGGAGAATCCGTTTCCAAAATCAATTGATCTATTGGGACATCTTTAATTACAAGGTCCAACTTTGCGTTCTTATAGGTTAGCACACCACCAATTCCAAGCTTAAAGTTATGATATCCTGCAATTTTATTGACGTCTTCTAATGTCCCTGTAAAGCAATGAAATACTCCTGAAAGATTTTCATCATCCAACACATCAAGAACTTCATAAATCTCTTGAAATGCATCTCTTGCATGAATGGCGATAGGTATCTTCAACTCCTTTGCCCATTCCACCTGTTTTTTAAACACCTCCCTTTGCGCATCGATATGCGTTTTATCCCAGTACAAATCCATTCCGATTTCACCCACTGCAATGTATTTTCTTGAAAAAAGATTTTTCTTAATTATTTCTAATTTATCCTCCCACCTTTCATCAACATAGCCTGGGTGAAGCCCCATCATTGAAAAACAGTTCTTTGGATATTTCAATTCCAATTTATGCATCGCATCAATTGTATCTACATCGATATTAGGCAATAAGCAGAGCTCTACCCCTGATTGAATAGCACGTTGAACAACTTCATTTCTATCCTCATCAAAAGAATCAGAGAAAAGATGTGTATGTGTATCAATAAACATAATTGAATTTAAAAAAGAGAAACACTCAATCCCATTTGAACCGCATTCAGTTTTGTACTGCTACTATTCGAGAATAGTGTATTGAAGTTATAACTGGCATATAAAGCCCAGTTCCGAATACCTAAACGTACATGCGCTGAATAAATCCACTTATTTTCATCCGGAAAACCATAACGCTTATAGACTTCTTTTTGTCCGTCAATTTTATAAACTCTTTTTGATAAGGTATTGACTTGATAGCCAACCTTTGCTCCAACATGAAATTTAAAATGTCTCCAATTCTCTTTTCGAAACCTTAATTCTAATGGAATAGAAAAACTATTACCACTAATTATACTTTTATAAAAAAGGTCTGACGAATCCTTCGGCTCATATACAGAGCTCCTAGTGAGCTCATTAATAATAAATCGATTATCATGACGAATATTTGTATACTGATGAGCAATACCTGCTCCGAATGCTACTGTACTTCCCTTCGTTAATGGAATGTCAAACATTAAGTTTGTATTCAATCCAATTGAAGCCCAGCTATTTTGGAAAAGATCTTCGTCTCCAATCCAATCGTTGTAAGTAACATCAAATATTAATCGGTCGTATTTAGACTGTTTTTCTTGCTTAGCAGGTCTAAGCCCTGTAAAAAACCACATTGTGCCAGGCCTAAACCTTGACACTTCGCCTCCACCCTGTCCATCATACTGTGAAAATGAGCTTAGGCCTATGAAACACATTACTATTAATAATCCAACTCTAGTCATTCTTCATTTTTAACTCCCAATTCCATGCATCAGACACAGCGTCCTCAACTGTTTTGTTTGATTTCCATTCTAAAATTTCCATTGCTTTAGAAGCATCGGCATATATCTCCTCAACATCACCCTCCCTTCTTGGACCAAAACTCCAATTTAATTTGGTGTTCGAAATGCGCTCGAAAACATGAATAATTTCTAAGACACTTGTTCCTTTTCCCGTACCTATATTAATGTACTCTTCAAGTGAGTTTTCTTGCTTCATTAACCAACTCAAGCCTTTTACATGTGCATCAGCAACGTCAACGACATGCACATAGTCACGAACACATGTGCCGTCAAGCGTATTGTAATCGTTTCCATACACAATGATTTTTCCAATTTTTCCAATCCCTGACTGTGTAACTATAGGCATAAGGTTATTCGGTTTTCCCATAGGGAGTTCACCAATCAAAGCAGAGCTGTGCGCACCAACCGGATTAAAATATCTTAAGCTTAAGACCTTTGTGTCTCCACCGCTCTTAATTAAATCACTTATTATTTGTTCGCCTATCCGCTTCGTATTGCCATAAGGAGAAGTAGCCTGCTGCAATTTGGTTTCTTCAGAGACAATTCTACTCCCGTCAGGGCTTCCATATACTGTGCATGATGAAGAGAATACAATGTTTTTCACTTCATATTCTTTAGCTAAATCTAAAATATTTATAAGTCCTACTAAATTATTTTTATAATAGTTCAAGGGTTCTTTGACAGATTCTCCAACCGCCTTAAACGCTGCAAAATGAATAACCCCATCAAATCTAAACTCTTCAAATATTGATTTCGTTTTAGCGAAATCACAAACATCAACTTTACGAACAATAATATCAGCTCTTGTGATTTCCATAAGACCATCAATTACTTGTTCTGTAGAATTTGAAAAATCATCTATGATGACTGGCACAAAGCCATGTTGAATTAACTCCACTACAGTATGAGAACCAATATATCCTGCTCCCCCTGTAACCAATATGTACTTTGATTCATTCATTAATTACAAAGTTAAAAGAATAGATTTAAATTTAGGGTATGATGGAAGAACGTAAAATTGATTTAAAGAGGTATACCAGCCCTCCTGTATCCAGGATGTACCTGCTGAAGACTTTGTTTTATGTGGTACTCCTGTCTATTCTGTCTATCTGTCTATACAAGAGGGGAGATAAAAATCCTTCCACTCCAGAAAAAGAAATCACTGAAATCCATCATATAAAATTAGGTGAATAGAAAAGGCCGTCAATAGACGACCTTTTCAAAAAAACACATTATGGATATAATTAGATCTTCATCCCTCTAACGACTCTGTCTTTACGTTTTGTTTTTTGTAATTTCTTACGAACCACTTGTAAATATGCCGTTGCACTACTAGTTGTAGCTACGTATAAGTCATTCCCATAAGTAATATCGCCTCCCTTCGAACTACCATTCCAATTCGCGAGCAAATAATACTTCCCAGAAGTTGAGCCGCCTCTCATTAAGAAAGAAATTGTTCTCCCAACACCTACTTCAAAACGAAGAACCAATTCTCCATTATCTCCATAACTATTAAAAACACACTTTGTTCCAATTGGAATAATTACACGTTCTTGATTCGTGTTTGAAGCAGTAACTAAGACACCATCATTATTTGTACTTTGATTTCCTGATTTCTTGTTTTTTTCTAAAATAATAGATGCAGAGGTGAAAAACTGCACTTTTCTCATTTGCTGTTCTGTTTCCAAACCAAACTCATCTTTAAGTTTGTTTGTATAAGGCACTCTAGTTCCACAGCTCGTTAAAATGATTCCAGCAACTAATAAAAATGCATATTTCATAATTCTAATTTATTACAAATATAATTAAAGAGTAACTCACAAATGATGCATTATATGTTTAATTCGTTAAAAACATCCTATTTTTGTACTTTACAACTAAAGAAAAATGGCATTATTAATTCAGAAGTTTTCGTTTAATGGATTTCAAGAGAACACATACATCGTTCAAGACGGATATAACTGTGTGATCATTGACCCAGGTTGTTATGAAAAACACGAACAGGATGAATTAATGAATTATATTACACTCAATAACTTAAACCCAGCCGCGTTGTTATTAACTCATGCACACATTGATCATGTTTTAGGGTGTTCTTTTGTTCTTTCCAAGTTTGAAATAGATTTTTATATGCACAAAGAAGACACTAACACATTAAATGCGGTTTCGGATTATGCGCATGTTTATGGATATCCTGGGTATTCTGCTCCATCAGCGCCAAATAAAGTTCTAAAACATGGCGATGTTTTATCTTTTGGAGACATTCAACTTGAAGTAAAATTCACCCCAGGACACTCAGCGGGACATGTTGTCTTCTACAACGAAGAAGCTGGCTTTGTTATTAATGGTGATGTCCTTTTCGCTGGAAGTTTCGGAAGAACAGACTTGCCAGGAGGAGATATTGAAATATTAAAGGGTTCTATTCACAATATAATGTTTAAGCTGCCCGAAGAAACCGTTGTTTACTGCGGTCATGGTGGAGAAACGACAATTGGTCAAGAAAAAAGAACAAATCACATACTTCAATTTTAGAATAGTCGAATGAGGATCGCTGTAAATACACGCTTTTTACTCTCTTCAAAAATGGAGGGATTTGGTTATTACACCTATGAAGTTGTTAAGAGGTTAGTTGAAGAACATCAGGAACATGAATTTATTTTGTTCTTTGACAGAAAATTCGACGAGAAGTTTGTTTTCGGTGAAAACGTAACTCCCGTGATCTTAAATCCGCCGGCAAGACATCCATTCTTATTTTATATTTGGTTTGAATTTTCAGTAAAAAGAGCATTAAAAAAGTATAAAGCTGATGTTTTTATATCTCCTGACGGATATCTTTCACTAAAAAGTAAAGTGAAGCAAATTGCTGTAATTCACGATGTTAACTTCGAGCATAATCCGGAAGATGTACCATGGCTTATGCGAAAATACCTGCGGCGATTTTTTCCAAAGTTTGCACATAAAGCAACCCATATTTTAACCGTTTCTGAATACTCTAAACAAGATATTTGTTCAACATATAAAATCGATACAGCTAAGGTTACTGCATTATGGAATGGGGCTTCTCCTAAATTTAAACCTTTGAGTTTAGATCAAAAAACCATGGTTCGCTCCACCTATACTAGGGGAAATCCTTTTTTGTTATTTGTTGGGGCACTTCATCCAAGGAAAAATCTAGGTCGCCTCATTCGTTCGTTTGAGCAATTCAAGCGCAGTAATTCAAAAGACCAACACAAATTAGTTATTGTGGGGGCCGAGTTGTTTGGAGGAAAGCTTGGTGAAATTGAAATCTCCTCTTTTATTCGTGAACACATTATACTTACAGGACATGTATCACTTTCCGACCTAGCGGATATTATGGGGGCAGCAAGCATATTTACTTACGTGCCTTATTTTGAAGGTTTTGGTATCCCGTTGGTTGAAGCAATGAAATGTGGAACGCCGATCCTTTCAGGAGACAGAACATCGCTTCCTGAGGTTGCGGGTGACGCCGCAATTTATTGCGACCCTTTCAGTATAGAGGACATCAGTGAAAAAATGAGTATCCTTGCGAATAGCTCATCCATTCGAGAAGAATTAAGCAGAAAAGGACTAAAACGAAGTAAATTGTTTTCATGGGATAGCACTTCTAATGAAATTTGGAGTATAATTTGCTCTATTGTAGAGCAGTAGCGATTTATTAAAATAACCAATTATGAAATTTGTTTTTCTTTCATCATTATTACTTATTGTTTTAAGTTCTTGCGGTAGCTTTAAAAAAATAAACGTAAGTGAAATACGCACGGCTTACATCGAATATAATCCAATTAAAGCTATTAATTTTGGTAGCAATATCGAAGCAAAGATCATGGTTCTAATGAATGACGGCACCGAAATAGATGTAACAAACAATAAGAAACTTAACCTCGTTTCAAAAGATATTATTCGCAACGGAAGCTCTAAAGAATTCAAAATCGTAAAGCACCCAACATTATTTAGTGACAACACAGCTAATGTTAGCATTACAATTACGGACAAAGAGCAAGTCTTTCAAACAACAGATAGTATTCGAATTAACTTTAAAGGCAATATGGTTATTAATGCCCGGGGAGTTAGTGGTAGGAATGGTATAAGTCAAAAAAACCGAGGGAGTAGAGTGCTATTACGTGATGGTAGACATGCCGAAAATGGTACTAATGGTGTTGACGGCCAAAGCGCAGACAATTATATTTCAAATATTTGGCGTGAAGATCGTTTTACTCATATTTACATTAAAAATCAACGAACCAATTTAGTTTGGCGCTATAAAACATTGGGCGAGGGAACTATAACGTTCAATCTTAACGGTGGTAATGGTGGTAACGGTGGTAATGGTGGTAATGGTGGCAATGGTCGTGATGGTAGTTTAAATGAAGGCAAGTATAAACGCCCTGGTAGCGGCGGTGATGGTGGAAATGGAGGTGCCTCAGGTAGCGGTGGGAACGGAGGGTCGATTCAAGTTACTATTCACACTAATAATTCACAAATCGAACCTAAGATGTTGTATTTCACTAATGGGGGGCATCGAGGAAATCCTGGTAAAGCCGGTAAAGCTGGTAAAGCCGGTACTCATATAACTGGACAGACCGCTGGTAGAATAGGCAAAACAGGTATTACAGGGAATTCAGGGAGAAATGGACTAGACGGCCAGGCGCAACCAATCAATTTTCAAGATTTCGATTCAAATCAATTTATGTAATAAGGAGAAATCATTAGGTAAACTAGAACTCCAGTGACAGCGACATAAAACCAAACTGGCCATGTAAAGCGTGTCCATTTTTTGTGCTTTTCAAAATCTCCTTGCCAGGCAAATAAATAGGTAAATAGCACTAAAGGTACAATCACAAAGCTCAAAAAAATATGGGAAATAAGAATTAAAAGATATAACGCTCGCATTTCTCCGCCGTATTCAGTAGAGTCAGATGTCATGTGATACGCTACATATAATGCTAAGAATAATAAAGAAAGCAACAAACAAACTCGGATTATGCCCCTATGAATGTTCTTGTTCTTTTTTTTAATGGCAACAAGAGCAAGCACCAATAATACCGCTGTTATCCCATTAATAGTTGCATAAACTGGTGGTAAAAAAGACAAGTCAACACCGTCAACCTTAACTCCGAAGAGAACCGCAACAACGACTGGAATGACTACCGATAAGGTATAAATTAATATTCTCGCTTGCCTTACTTTATTTTGATCCAACATTTCTATTTAATATTTAATAAGCTTCTTAAATGTACCTGTAATAAATCTACTTGTTCTGTATTTGTTCCTTGGTAAATTCCACGAACATAACCCTCGGTATCAACGATTGCAAAATAGTCTGTATGTCCAAAACCGCCATCGGCTAAATCATCACGTTCAGCCCCATTAAAAAAGCTCTTAGCCAATACGTGAGTTCTTTCTTCATCACCGGTAAAAAAGTTCCAATTAGAAACCCCTTCTATATCATAAATATCACGATACTCTCTCAGCCTCTTTGGTGTGTCACGGTCAGGATCAATTGAAAAACTCATAAACTGAACATCTTCTGCTAAATCTTGCATTTCAAAATTTAACCGTTTCATCTGAGCCGTCATTGTAGGGCAAATAGTAGGGCAATGTGAAAAGAAGAAATCTGCAACCCAAACCTTATCTTTCATAGATTCGGATGTAATCATTACTGAATCCTGATTCAAGTATTTAAACGAAGGAACCTTCTGGTAAATAGTATCGGCAACTTCTCGCCCATCAACGACTGAATATTCTAAATCGCGCTCACCCAAAATTGGTAAAGCAGGCATTTTTTTCTCACTACAAGAGAACAGAACAACTACAAAAAGGAGCAGTAAACTAGTTCTTTTTAACACTTTCAGCATTTTCTTTATCGTATTGCTTTTTCAATAACGCAACATGTTCACGCATTCTACGAATCATTCCTTCAGACTTACCTGAAAGTACCATTCTAAGATGGTTGTTTTTATCCAAAAGCATCATTAACTCTTGGAACGCTTCACCGCCATAATACTCTTCCCCCTGTTGAAGTAAGTTGGCATCATTATGTTCAAAGTTATAAAGCTTTTTAGGGTCTCCTGAAGCTACTAACCATATGTTAGGGTCATATCCCTCAACCTGGTCTTTAAGCATGTCGCTAACAGCTGATAAATCCTTCATTCGATTTCCTTTACCATCAGTAACAAAAGTAATAATTCTCAAGGAACCTTCTTTCCCCGACTTATCGCGCATTTTTTGGTAAATCAAATGATTTAAGTGCCAGAAAGAAACAGAACAATTCTCAGGACAAGTAGGCTGAAGTACATTTATTAATACAGAATACTCCTTAAAGTCCTCTGCAGTATATTTCACTCCTTGAGCATCAATAAATGCATAGTTATCAGCTAGACCAAAATCATCAAGTTCCTTGAAGTTATGGCTGCAATTTCTTGATGAAATCAATATCAAAATAAAAGCCGGCCCAAGCAGAAGTAAAACTATTAAGATTCTATTTACTCGTCCGACAGCACCCTTCACTTCCATTTAAAAGTAAAATTAACTTCCATAAATCTGCAATGCTTCACCATAGGCTGTACCTTCCCATAATAAAATGAAAATCATATACAGCATAAAAATGAAATACGGTACTAATATGAAATATTTAAGGCTTTTTCTTTCCTCACCAAGATGCATAAACACCAATACGATATAACCTGCTTTTACTATTGTCATAATAATGAACCCCCACTTAACAAATGGCCATGCTGCAGAATCTTGTTTAATCATCATTCCAAGCGCAACCTCAACTGCCGTAATAACGGTTAAAAGAGCTGTAACAAACCAAATCTTTTTACGAATTTTAACTCCAGCCTCTTCGCTATGGTGACCGTCTAACGAATATTCAATAATATCATCTCTTTCCATAACCGCTAATTTAATTTTTTGATAATTATACTAAATAGAAGAATGTAAATACGAATACCCAAACTAAATCGACAAAGTGCCAATAAAGTCCAGTTTTCTCAACCATCTCGTAATGTCCTCTTTTGTGATAAACACCTCTGACAACACCCATAAGGATTAAAATATTGATCATTACCCCCGTAAACACGTGGAACCCGTGAAACCCCGTAATAAAGAAGAAGAATTGACCATATTGCTTTGGTCCATATTCATTCTCGTTTAGGTTTGCACCATAAGTAACTTTATTTGCATTACCCGAGTTTACAACATCTTCATACATCGAAATCGCACCATTTTCGATAACATCCCCTTTTGAATAAGTCCCACCAGCCTCTTTGACTAGTAGCCTCATATGCTCATTTTCCTGCTTTGAAATAGTCGCTTCAGAACCATCATGAAGCGTAATTACATTGTTCTCAATATGACCCTCTGAGACCGCGTGTTGATACTCGTGTAATAAATCTTCCGTAATTATATCACCAACTTGATGATGATGACCAGCTTTTGTTACTTTGAAGTTTTCAATTTCGCCAAAATGCCCTTTAATAATAGCTAAAGACCCATCTGCTAACTCAACCTTTCCGAATTCAGATCCATGAATAAAATGAGACCACTCCCATGCTTGAGAGCTTAAGAAAAAGAAACCACCAATAATAGTAGCAATCATCCATTTAACCACTCCTTTTTTGTCCATTCTATGTCCTGCCTCAACAGCTAAGACCATTGTTACCGAAGAAACAATAAGAATAAATGTCATCAATGCCACATAAATCAATGGATACCCATGACCTAAAAATGGTAATGAGTTAAATGTTTCCTCTCCAATTGGCCAAGAACCCCCATAGTTGTGTCTCGTGAAACCATATGCAACAAGAAACGCACCAAAAGTTAGTGCGTCAGACACAAGAAAGAACCACATCATTAGCTTTCCATAGCTTGTACTAAATGGAGAAGTCTTACCTCCCCATAGTGTTTTTGAATCAATTTTTTTCGAAGCGTGTCCTGCCATGCTTAATAAATTTTATCTACAAGTTTAATGAATAAAAAGTAAAAAAAGTACTAAATAGAGCCATAATAATCCCAAAAAGTGCCAGAAAATAGCCCCCATTTGTAAGGTAAGGTTCTCTTGTTTATTAATCTTGCCTGAGAATGAGTGTTTTACGAGTTTTACAATATAAAGTGTCGTCACCATAACATGCAGTAAATGAAGAAATGTAATTAAATACAAATATGAAGATGCTGTATCTGCGGCTTCCATTGATTTAATTTGCAAGTAATTAGTCAGTTTCTTGCCATTCATCTGTAGCTCTCTATTTTCATACTGCAACTCTTTTCCTTTGTAATAGACATGGAAATCTTTCCCCATCTTTCCTTTAACAAAAAAATCACCGCGATTATCTCGAACGTTTACTGCTAAATCTCTCAAACGAAGGCAATCAAGGAACTTTAGTTTACCCTCTTCTTCAGAATATAAGACTCCTCCTATAAGTTTTAAGGGGGTATTCATAAAAAAGAGTTCAAAATCCTTCCCATATTGCTTTATATTAAAGGATTCTTTCTCACTTACCTCTAGAAATTGAGACATGAAATTCTGATACGCTTTCATCTCGGTCGCATTCATATTTTTACTTTTCAGTAAAAAATCATTTCCATTCACCTCAACAAAATCACCGTTATACTTTACTTCGAAGTAATCTCCATACTTGCCATCAGTAACAATGATGTGATTTCCAACGAAATGTACCCCATTGTCAATTAATTGGCCATATCCTTTAAACTGAAAATAAATGAATGAAAGCCCTAAGGCTAACGTAATTGAAATTGCTGTTTTCATAGCAGGCATATTTCCTTTTTTCGCAAAAGAAACTGCGGCCTGAATACAAATACTACTCATTCCAATTATCGCCGTACTTATCCAAAAAGCGCTTGGAAATGTGAATTTCAACCAGAATGAATCTCCCATTGAAACAATGTAGGCAGATGTTAATCCGGCAAAGACCATGATAATACTAAGCATCGAAACATACACGAGGTTTTTCCTTGCCTTATCTACTTGTTCTTTGTTTTCGTCTTGTAAAAAATCTTCTTTCATGACTTTTAAAATTTATTTAAGGAGTGATTCAATAACATCTAAACTACGATCAAATACATACGCAAATTGTACAATTGGCAGATAAATAAATGATGCAAACATCAACTTACGAGCATCTTTGTCGTCACATGTTAATAATAACTTATATGCATAATAGAAGAATCCGATACCTAGTAGCGTAACAATAATCATTGAACATATCCCAGAAGTGCCAAGCGCCCAAGGCAAAAGACTGAATGGGATTAACACAATTGACCAAACGACAATTTGATACGCTGAATTTTTTGATTTCCCATGCTTAGAAGGTAATAAAGAGAACCCTCCAGCTTTATAGTCATCATAGGCAACCCATGCAATTGCCCAAAAATGTGGAAACTGCCATGTGAATTGCACAAAAAACAAAATGCCTGGAATTAAACCAAACTCCCCTGTACAAGCTATTGCGCCAAGCATAGGGGGTATAGCACCAGGGATTGCCCCAACAAAAACTGCCCATGGAGAAATCCGCTTCATAGGTGTATATGCAAAGACATAAAGTACATATGCCAATAACCCTAATAAAGCTGAAGGAAGATTAATAAGTAAAAGTAATGCTGTCCCTGTAATTAATGAAAAAACAACAACAGTATATGCCTCAATAATAGACATGCTACCTTGAGGAAGTGGTCGATTTTCAGTTCGCTTCATTAGTCTGTCTAATTCACGTTCCCAAATTTGATTAGACCCATTTGAGGCAGCAGTTATAAGTAACCCACCAACTAAAAGATAAGTCAATTCTGACCAATCACTACCCCCAACAAACAAATAACCCGAAAGTGCAGATACAATTACCAAAGCAGACAGCCTGAACTTTGTAAAGACCATATAATTCTTCATTTTACCTTTAAATCCCATATTTGGTGAAGTGCTATCCATGAAAGAAAATTTGCGCTTCAAAAATAGTTATTATTTACGCGTTAAAGACACGAAATAGATAGAATTAATATGAATAGCTGTCTTCCTTGTTTTTTATACAGGTCGACAACAATAGCTCCTCTGTCGTGAAAAATAAACGGCTAATCTTCTAAATATTGACATTTAACTTTCTGCTAACAAAAAAAAAGGATGTTGAAATAATCAACATCCTTTTTTTTGTATCAATAAAGACTTTTCCTAGATGATCATCATCGCATCACCATAAGAGTAAAATTTATACTTTTCTTTTATTGCTTCTTTGTAAGCACTCATCATCAATTCATGACCTCCAAAAGCAGAAATCATCATTAGCAAAGTTGATAATGGTGTATGAAAATTTGTGATTAAAACGTCAGCGATACTAAAGTCATAAGGAGGAAAAATAAACTTATTTGTCCATCCATCATAAGGCTTAAGTAAACCATCTGTTGAAACTGAAGTTTCGATTGCACGCATCGACGTACTACCTACAGCAACTATTTTCTTTTTCATTTTCTTCGCATTATTAACCATCTCAACACAAGGTTGTTTGATTGAAATTTGCTCAGAATCCATTTTATGTTTTGTTAAATCTTCTACTTCTACCGGGCGGAAAGTTCCTAGTCCAATATGTAGAGTTACTTCTGCGAAATCAACCCCTTTAAGCTCTAAACGCTTCATTAATTGTCGAGAAAAGTGTAGCCCCGCAGTAGGGGCTGCAACAGCACCTTCTTCTTTTGCATAAATTGTTTGGTAGCGATCTTCATCCGAATCTTCAACCTCGCGCTTAATATACTTTGGAAGTGGTGTTTCTCCTAGCGCCGTTATTGCTTTCTTGAAATCTTCATACGGTCCATCGAAAAGAAAACGAAGAGTTCTCCCTCTAGATGTCGTATTATCAATTACCTCAGCAACTAAGGTCTCATCTTCACCGAAGTATAATTTATTTCCAATTCTAATTTTACGCGCAGGGTCAACTAAAACATCCCACAACAGACTCTCGCGATTCAGCTCTCTCAATAAGAAGACTTCAATCTTAGCCCCTGTCTTTTCTTTATTTCCATACATACGAGCTGGAAATACTTTCGTGTTGTTCATAATCAACACATCACCCTCATCAACGTAATTAATCACGTCTTTAAATAATTTGTGTTCAATCTCTCCGGTATCCTTATGGATTACCATTAAGCGTGATTCATCACGGTTCTCACTTGGGTACTCTGCAATTAACTCTTCCGGTAGGTCAAAGTTAAACTGCGATAATTTCATTTTATTCATAACAACAATCCCGTTTATGTTACTCTCATTTTTCAAGGACGCAAAGGTACTAAAATTAACACTTTAGAGCGGAGAGTTCTCAATAAAATCAATCCACTCTTCTACACTCTTACTTTCTGCTATGTTTTGACCTCCTGATTTCGTACGTCTTAACTCAATTAAAGTTGCGCCAGAATTGAGTTTAACGCCAAAATCATGAGCAATAGATCGAATATAAGTTCCTTTACTACATGTAACCTCAAAGCTTACTTCGGGGAAGGAAGAAGTGTCAATTTTAAAATCATTAATCCTAATTTTGTTTGCTTTTAATTCTATTTCAATTCCAGCGCGCGCTAAATCATATGCTCGTTTACCATTCACCTGTTTTGCAGAAAAGATGGGTGGAACTTGATTTTGCTTACCAATAAAGGATAATCTTGCCTCCTCAAGTAAGTGTTCATTGATATGAACAATCGGAAATTCTGCATCAAATTCTGATTCTAAATCATACGAAGGTGTCGTTTTTCCAACTAAAAACTTCCCTGTATAAGTTTTGTCACCAATCATAAGATCGTTAATTTGCTTTGTATGTTTCCCAATACAAATCACTAATAACCCGGTTGCTAGAGGGTCTAATGTTCCTGCGTGACCCACTTTCAGTTTTTTGACTCCAATTTTATTTCTCAGGTGCCATCGTAATTTATTTACCACATCGAAAGAGGTCCATTCAATTGGTTTATCTACTAATATTGTGCTTCCTGCAGCAAATTCTGTTATCATACTTCATTAAATATTGCCCAAACTATGGCTACAAGACCAACGATGAAACAGTAATATGAGAAATAAGACAATTTGCTTTTCTTAACAATAGCAATCATCCAAGTACATGCTATTATTCCAGCAATAAAAGCTGCTATGAAACCTACCGAAATAGCTCCAAACGAAATTCCAATGTCAATTTTCCCAGAAATCATTCCTCTAAAATCTTCACTTGCCATGTCTTTCGCTATTTTTCCGAAGATTAATGGAACAACCATTAAAAATGAAAACCGTGCAGCTTTAGATTTATCTACCCCCAATAAAACTGAAATCCCAATTGTTGCTCCAGACCTCGATATACCTGGTAAAACAGCAATTGCTTGAGCGATACCTATCACTATTGCATTTGAAATACTAACTTCTTTATCTGTGTTTTTTGCTCGATCAGCAAGAAATAAAATTAGCCCTGTCAAGATAAGCATATACCCAATAAGTAAGACCTGACCGACAAAAAATGATTCGAGGATATCATCAAACATAACTCCAACTATTACTGCTGGAATCATTGACAAAACTATTTTCAATGAAAACTTGAAAGATTGATTCATTTTAAACTGAAAAAGTCCCTTTATTATTTCTAAGATGTCTTTTCGAAATACAACGACAGTACTTAATGCTGTAGCAGCATGCAAGAAAACAGTCAGCATCATACTGGATTTACCTGTAAGGTTTTGGCCTTGAATCGATTTTGCTAATTCCAAATGTCCACTACTACTCACTGGTAAAAACTCAGTCAGTCCTTGTATTATCCCAAGGATTATTGCTTCAAGAAAACTCATTAAAATTTATTTTGGATTTGCCTTTGGCTTTTTCATAATCGCATACGCAATAATGATATACCCCATAACAATTAGAATCGGCGCAATCGTAATACGCGTATGACTAAATAATTCGCTCGCATCAAACTTCGCAGGGTCATCAGTAGCACCCCCAATCATTAAAACAAAACCAAGAAGATTAATCCCAAGTCCAATGAGCAAAAATCTATAGTTTTTTGCACTAAATGAAAATGGTGCAGTTTTATTAAATTCCTTTAATGACACCGACTCTTTATTCGAAGTATTTTCTATTGAACTCATTTCGTTCGTTTTTGAATTGTTTACACCCATCTTCCAAATTTAATACAATTCATCCAATTTCATTCTCAAATATTTGTTAAGAGCAAACCAAGTTGAAATATAAGTAATCACCATCCCTATAACTAGTAGAGAACCTAGAAGGATTAGAAAGGTGTTTATGGAGTAAGAAATTTCCATTGAATCAATTAAATTGTTCAATGAATAGAATAGTCCAAAAAGCAACGCCATGGCTATTAGTCCGCTCAAAAGCCCAATACCAAGAGCCTGCAATAAAAATGGGGTTCGTATGTGCCTTGAAGTAGCTCCAACTAATTGCATCGTCTTAATTGAGAATCGTTTTGAATACAAAGCCAGACGAATTGTATTGTTTATCATCGCGACAGCAACAATAATTAAAAGTAAGGCTACTGCTCCGAACAAATAGATAAACTGTTTGAATCCGAGGTTTACAGATTTTACACTTGCCTCGTCGTAACTTACTTCATCCAACCGATCTCCATACGCATCGAATAAAGCATTCTTGATTTCTTCCATCCCTTCTAATGTAGCATACTCAACTATTGGGTTAAAGCCAACCGTTGGGGGTAAGGGGTTGTATCCTTCAAATATCTCTAGAATATTATCTGCATTTTGATCTTGCCCCGTAAATTCTTCGATTGCACGCTCAGGAGAAACATAAAAAACTTCATTGAATTGCTCCCAAGTTTTTAATTCTTGCTCCACTTGTTTGATATCTGCCTGGTTCATTTGTGGCTTGAAAAACAAATCTCCTTGCAAATTCTCCTTTGCTTGACGTTGAATGTTATCTAAACCAAAGACGCCCCCCAGTACTATGCCAATCATAAATAAAACCAATGAAATTCCAATAATTGTTGATACATAACTGGACTTTACTCCGCGTCTATTTAGTTTATCTACATTCGCTGCCATAGTATGAAATTAGCGAATTCAAAACTACTAATATCACTCCTTAAAAAGAGTTTTGAATGGTCATTTGTGAATACAACCAACAGCACATTCATTTGTTTAAATGACATCCTTGGTAGAAGAAGTGAAATATCTATCAGACTCAATGTGTTTTCTCTTATATTTATAACTGGTGTGCACAAAATAATTGCTTATTTTACACCCTCAATAAACTTACAATAATGACTAAAAAAGTTTTATCAGATATTGAAATTGCTCAAGCGGCAATAGTGCAACATATTAAATATGTAGGTAAAAAACTATCTATAGATGAAGACAATTTAGAATTGTATGGTAAATACAAAGCTAAGCTTCCATTAAATTTAATTGATGAATCTAAAATCAAGAAAAGCCACCTAATATTGGTTACCGCAATGACTCCAACACCAGCAGGAGAGGGAAAGACGACAACGTCGATTGGTCTTACTGAAGGAATGAATAAAATCGGAAAGAAAGCAACAGTTGTTTTACGTGAACCTTCTTTAGGTCCTGTTTTTGGAATTAAAGGTGGTGCCGCGGGTGGCGGTTACTCACAAGTAATTCCAATGGAAGACATTAATCTTCATTTTACAGGAGATTTTTCAGCGATTGAAAAAGCAAACAACCTACTTTCGGCATTAATAGATAATAATATTCAATCAAAAGTGAACAATCTTGGTCTTGACTCAAGAACAATTGCATGGAAACGTGTTATGGACATGAATGACCGCTCATTAAGAGATATTACAATTGGACTAGGAGGTACTGCAAATGGTATTCCTCGTCAGGATGGATTTAACATTACGCCTGCATCTGAGGTTATGGCTATTCTTTGTATGGCCGAAAACTTTAAAGATCTTAAAACGCGTATCGGTAAAATATACATTGGGCTTACTTTTGACAAGAAGCCCATTTATGCTTGTGATTTAAAAGCTGAAAATGCAATGGCAATTTTATTGAAAGATGCTGTTAAGCCAAACCTTGTTCAAACGATGGAAGGGAATCCAGCAATTATTCACGGCGGTCCTTTTGCTAACATTGCTCAAGGTACAAATACAATTTTAGCTACTAAGATGGGGCTTTCTTTGTCTGATTACGTAATAACAGAAGCAGGATTTGGAGCAGACTTGGGAGCGGAGAAGTTTTTAGACATCAAATGTGTTTCAGGTGGCTTAAAACCAGAGGCCGTTGTTGTAGTTGCCACAATTAGGGCACTAAGACATCACGGTGGCGCAATTAAAGAAGAATATAATACGCCAAATTTGGAACGTGTTTCTACTGGTTTTTCTAACTTAGAGAAACACTTGGAGAATATTAAAAAATTCAATTTGACCCCAGTTGTTGCGATCAACGCTTTTCCAACAGACACGAACGAAGAAGTAGTATTGATTCAATCTAAATGTGCCGAAATGGGTATAAAAGCAATTATTTCGGAAGGTTGGGCTAATGGTGGTGATGGAATGACAGATTTAGCGAAAGCTGTTGTCACAGAAATCGAATCTGGTAAAAATGAATTTAAACCTTTATACGATTGGAATGCTTCGATCAAGGATAAAATTGAAACAATTTCACGTGAGATCTACGGTGCTGATGGTGTTGATTACTCAAAACAAGCATTAACTGATCTAAGGAAAATTGATCAGCTTGGATTAAGTCATTTGCCAATCTGTATGGCGAAAACTCAAAAGTCTTTTTCAGATAACGATAATTTATTAGGCCGCCCAACTAATTTCAGAATTACTGTGCGTGAATTTGAATTTGCTGCAGGGGCGGGGTTTATTATACCGATTTTAGGGAAAATGATGCGTATGCCAGGACTCCCTTCTACACCTGCTTCTGAAGGAATGTTTATCGACAATGATGGGAAGATTTCAGGGCTTTCTTAAAAACAATTAATACCTTTCAAGCCTCTTTCGATTGTTAACACAATGAAGAGGCTTTTTTATGCTAAATTCTACCCCACTCATCTCGATAGTAATGCCCGTCCATAATACGGGGAAATACTTACCTGATTGTATTGATTCAATTATTGATCAATCCTACAATAATTGGGAATTAATCGCTGTAAATAATGGCTCTACAGATTCTTCTTTGTCCGTGTTAAAAGAATATGAACTTATCGATTCAAGGATTAAAATAGTCCACCTTGATCAAGCCAATTTACTTAAATCACTACGCGTAGGATACAGCAAAACTAAAGGCGATTGCATACACAGAATGGACTCTGATGATAAAATGCCAGCATACAAGCTTGAAAGTATGCTGGCAGCTCTTGTTAATGTCGGTAGAGGCTCTGTTGTTACTGGTGGGACTTCTTATTTTTCAGACGAAAGAACAATAGGTGATGGCTTTAAACGATATGACAAATGGCTTTGCGAAGTGGCTCGATTAAACTCACATGCAGTTGAAATATATCGTGAATGTGTGATTCCATCAAATTGTTGGTTGATTTATAGAAAAGACTTTGAATTGGTTGGTGGCTTTAATCCTTCTGTTTTTCCGGAAGATTATGATTTATGTTTTCGCTTTTACGCAAACAAATTGAAGATTATAGGTTTAGAAACTATTTTGCATTTCTGGAGAGATCGTGCGGATCGCATTTCTAGAAACTGGGAATGCTATAAAGACAATCGATTTTTTAAATTAAAAGTCAATTATTTCATGCAAGTGGAGCGCGATGAAAGCAGACCCTTAGTCATTTGGGGTGCTGGAAAAAATGGAAAGGACCTATCTAAACTATTTACTGCTTTAAATCAAGAGATTCATTGGGTATGTGACAATGATCGGAAAATCGGAAAAGATATTTATGATATTCGGATGCACTCTTTTGAAATAGTCTCTCAATTAGAAAACCCTCAAATTATAATTCCGGTTTCTTCCCCTGAGGACCAAAAAGAAATTGAATCTTATCTCATAGCTATTAAAAAAATAAAAGGAATAGACTACTGGTTTTTTTCTTAATTGGGAATTGTGTTAGCATTTTTTTGGTCTTCAACTTTTCGATAAAACCCTTTTAGCTTTAAGTTTAATTTACGAATCGAATTGGCATAACGCTTATTGATGTTTCCGCCAGGGTTATATCCAGAATAATATGGAAATGGCTCTTTTAGTTGATGAAAATTATTACTTCTTATAACTAATGCAGGCAAGCTGTTTTTTTGATCACCATAATAACTAACACCTTCAGGATTATGGACGCTTCCCGGGTCTGGATTTGTGCCTTTATAATAAAAAATGGTGTCAGATTCAACTACACCAAATTCACTAATAAAATATTTATCCGGATCTAAATACGACATGTTTATAGTGTCCATATTAGTAGAGTAAAACTGCACAGAATCATACTTTTCCTCTAGTAACATTCTAGAATCTTCCATGGCGAAAAAATAAACTTTACAGAAGTTAAAATGTTCCGAAAATGCTTTTGTGATTTGAGTGTTTTGTTTCTGTTGTTTTTTCCGTGTCTTGTCAGCGCCCTTAGTGTTTCCAAAACGTTCATAATATGCTATTTCTTTTTTACGCATGTTCAGCCTAACTAACAAGACCCCATTTTTAAGCTTAACGATACTCTCTTCCGCTACGTTATTTTGTAGTTTACGATAAGCCACGTTGGCTTTAATTTTTGCTCTTTCTTGTGCAAAGACAGTTAAGCCAATCAAGAAAACGATACTCAATAAATACTTCATAGACTTAAAGTTAATACTCTTAACGCAAAAAAGCCTCCCAAATAGGAAGGCTTTTTAAATATGTATCGATTTCTATTTACCGTTTAATGCTTCCGCTCCACCAACGATTTCTAAAATTTCATTTGTAATGGAAGCCTGACGTGCTTTGTTGTAAGATAATTTAAGGTCCTTTCTTAAATCATTTGCATTATCTGTTGCCTTATGCATCGCAGTCATACGGGCTCCATGCTCAGAAGCTTGAGAATCAAGTAAGCCTTTGAATAGTTGAATTTTTAATGACTTAGGAATTAAGTCCTCAACAATTTCAGCTTTACTTGGTTCGAATATGTAATCTCCTGATCCATTTGCATTTGCTTGAACAGTAGGAAGTATAGGAAGCATTTGCTCAATTTTCACTTCTTGACTCGCTGCATTAATGAAGCTATTGTAAACTACGACAACTTTATCAACCTTATTTTTTAGGAATAAACCCATAACGCTTTCAACAATTACAGCATTGTTCTCGAAGTTCAAGTCACCAAAGATATCTTCTACAGGAGCAATTGTATCATTTATATAGTAATGATCTGTTCTCTTATAAACATCTTTAATTTTCTTTCCTAAACACAGAACATTAGGGTTTGAATCCTTGTACTCAACGTTAACCAACTGGTTAACTCTTTTGATTACGTTATTATTGAATCCACCACACAAACCTCTGTTTGAAGTAATTCCAATAATCAATACCCTCTTAGTTTCACGAACTTCAGAATAAGCATTTTCTGAAAGGTCAAGCGTAGCGCTTAGGTTACCCAAGATCTCTTGAAGCTTTTCAGCATAAGGCTTAACTTGAGCAATAGCATCCTGGGCTCTTTTCAACTTAGATGCAGAAACCATTTTCATTGCTGAGGTGATTTGCATTGTTGAGCTTACAGAAGTAATCCTATTTCGTATTTCCTTTAAATTTGCCATTCTCTTATTTAGTTATGAATGATGAGTTTTGAGTGATGAACCATAGTCCATCACTCATAATTCCTAACTATTAATATTTTGCTGCTAATTCTTTTGCAACTCTCGCTAATACGTCAGTTGAATCATCTGTGTATTTACCAGACTTCAAAGAAGCCATTACATCAGGATGCTTAGCATCTAAATAATCTAAATATTCAGTTTCAAACGCTTTAACTTTATTTACAGGCACTTTTTGGATTAATCCTTTTGTTCCTACGTAGATAATTGCAATTTGTCTTTCAACTGGGTATGGATCACCTTCTTTTTGCTTCAAGATTTCAACGTTACGTGCACCTTTATCAAGTACAGACTTCGTAGCCGCATCTAAATCAGAACCGAACTTAGCGAATGCCTCTAGCTCACGGTATTGTGCTTGATCAAGCTTCAATGTACCAGCAACTTTCTTCATTGATTTAATTTGAGCAGATCCACCAACACGAGATACAGAAATACCAACGTTAATTGCTGGACGAATACCTGCGTTAAATAAATCACCTTCTAAGAATATCTGACCATCAGTAATTGAAATTACGTTTGTTGGAATATAAGCAGAAACATCACCGGCTTGTGTTTCAATAATTGGAAGTGCTGTTAAAGATCCTCCTCCTTTCACTTTACCTTTCAATGATTCAGGTAAATCGTTCATTTGAGATGCAATAGAATCATCATTAATGATTTTTGCTGCACGCTCTAATAGTCTTGAGTGAAGGTAGAATACATCACCTGGGTATGCCTCACGTCCTGGAGGACGACGAAGTAACAATGATACCTCACGGTATGCAACTGCTTGCTTCGATAAATCATCAAAAACAATAAGACCTGGTCTACCCGTATCTCTAAAGTACTCACCAATTGCAGCCCCCGTCATTGGAGCATAAAACTGCATTGGAGCTGGATCAGCTGCATTAGACGCAACGATCACTGTATAAGCCATAGCGCCTGCATCTTCTAATTTCTTAACAATCCCTGCAACTGTTGAACCTTTTTGTCCAATTGCTACATAGATACAATAAACAGGTTCTCCTCTGTCGTAAAATTCTTTTTGGTTAATTATTGTATCAATCGCCACGGTAGTTTTACCTGTCTGACGGTCACCAATAATCAACTCACGCTGTCCACGTCCAATTGGAATCATCGCATCAACCGCCTTAATACCTGTTTGAAGAGGTTCCGTTACTGGTTGCCGGAAAATAACACCTGGTGCTTTACGCTCGATTGGCATTTCAAACAACTCCCCCCCGATTGGTCCTTTACCATCGATTGGGTTACCTAGCGTGTCAACAACACGCCCTACCATTTCTTCACCTACGTTAACTGAAGCAATACGACCAAGACGCTTTACAGTGTCTCCCTCTTTAACTCCCGATGAACGTCCTAAAAGAACAGCTCCTACATTGTCTTCCTCTAAGTTTAATGCGATTCCTTGTAGCCCGCTATCGAACTCTATCAATTCACCGTATTGAACTCCTTTCAATCCATAAATCCGAGCAATACCATCACCAATTGTTAGTACGGTACCAACTTCTTGTAGTTCAGCTTCCGATCGGAAACCTGAAAGTTGCTCTCTTAATATTGCAGAAACTTCTGCTGATTTTACATCTGCCATCTAGTGTAGTATTTACTTGGCTAAGCCAAAATTAACGTGCTAAACGTTGTTTTAAATTATTAAACTGGTTTGAAACAGAAGCATCAATTTGCATGTCTCCCATTCTTACCACAAATCCGCCTATTAGCGATTCATCTATCTTTTCTTCTATTTCTAATTGTCCTTTAACTGAATCTTGTACTTTAGCAACGATTTTCTCTCTAGTAGAACTGTCAAGAGGGCTAGCTGAAGTTATTGTCATTGGAACAATTCCTTTCAATTCCTTTACCTGGTCACTGAATGATTGAGCAATTGCTGGAAGATGAGCCTCACGTCTATTTTTCGTGATCAACTTCACGAAAGACATTGAAACGTCTTCGAATTGTTCAAACACTTTTTCGAAAATTTGAATTTTCTTGTCCGCTTTTACAATTGGACTTGAAATTAAGTTTTCAAAATCACGCGCCTCATTATTAGCCTCAAGCAAGAAATTCATATCATCAAGAATTGAATCAATCTTATTTTGCTCAACTGCTATCTCTAATAAAGCCTTCGCGTATCTTGATGCTACTTTCGTACTTCTCATCTTTGATTTTATTAATTCAAGTTAATATCATCAACAAGCTTATCTGCTAATGCTTTTTGTTTATCTGCAGATGACAATTCTCCACGAACAACTTTCTCAGCGATTTCAATTGAGAATGTCGCCATTTTAGCTTTAAGCTCTGCGATTGCAGCACCCTTCTCAGCATTAATAGATTCTCTTGCAGCTCCAACTAACTTCTCAGCTTCAACTTTCGCTATACCTTTAGCATCATCAACCATTTCAGAAGCAACTTCTTTAGCATCTTTAATCATTAAATCTCTTTCGGAGCGAGCTTCTTTCAACAAGTTTTCATTTGCCGCATGTAGCATTTTCATTTCTTCCTGAGTCTTTTTAGCTAATTCAAGAGCACTTGTAATCTTCTCTTCACGGGCATTAACTGCACCTAAGATTGGTTTCCATGCAAACTTTACTAGAAGAAACAAAAGAAGACAAAAGACAATTCCTGTCCAAAATAAAAGACCTAAGTCCGGAGTAACTAATTCCATTTTTGTTTACGTTAATTTCTGTTTTAAACTTTAAAATAACTCTTGTCGCAACAATCCGTTGCGACAAGATTTACAATTCTTATGCAGCTTCAACTCCTGTCTCTAGTCCTAAAAGACCGACAACTACTCCGAATAATGCAACACCCTCAATAAGAGCTGCTGCAATAATCATTGCTGTTTGGATTTTTCCTGAAGCTTCAGGATTACGTGCGATACCTTCAACGGCTTTACCACCGATTTGTCCAATACCGATCCCTGCACCTAATACTGCAAGTCCTGCTCCAATTGCTGCTATACTTCCTGCTACCATAACTTATATATATTTAAAAAAGTTACTAATTAATCAATGATGTGCTTCTTCCACTGCTGCACCGATAAACAATGCCGAAAGCATTGCGAATAGATACGCTTGTAAGAAAGCCACCAACAACTCTAACACCGAAATAAACAATGCCATAGGTACGGATAAGAATCCCCAAACTGCAGATTGATTAATAAAGATGATAGATACTAAGGCCAAGATAATAATGTGCCCAGCAGTAATGTTCGCAAACAAACGAATCATTAAAGCAAAAGGCTTCGTTAATATCCCAACCAACTCAATAGGAATCATAATTGGCATTAACGCTACAGGCACACCTGGCGTTGCAAATATATGTTTCCAATAACTTTTATTTCCTGAAAACACAGTAATCAACAAAGTAGCGGAGGCTAAGAATAATGTAACTGAAATGTTTCCTGTTAGGTTAGATCCTAATAATGGAATTAAACCTGTTAAGTTAGAAACCCATATAAAGAAAAAGATAGTCAATAGATAATGAACGTATTTCTTATACTTCGCTTCGCCGATGTTTGCTTTCGCTATATCGTCCCTAACAAATACAATCAATGGCTCAATAAATTTTGCGATTCCTTTTGGGGCAACCGCACCATTTTTCTTGTAAAATCTAGCTACAGATAACATGATTAATATCATTAAAAAGAATGTGATAAATAATGATGCTACGTTTCTTGTGATTGAAAGATCATAAACATTACTTCCATTCGCTGGATGACCATATTCAAAAACCAATTCACCATTAATTAATCTATATATTTCCTCATGATACATTGCGTATCCAGCTGCAGATCCTTTACCAACCTTATAATGAAATTCTCTGCCTGACTCATCTGTAACTGTTTTTGATTCACCATGATATAAATGAGAAGAAGAGAACATTTTCAAACCACCATCGATTAAAATGACAGGAAGATAGATTGTTGTTCCGTCATGAGTATCACCCCATAAATGCCACTCATGCGCATCACTAATGTGATGTTTAATCATTTCATTTACATTAAATGCTTTTTCATCTTCATGCTCATGAGACGACTCATCCTCTAACGCGAAAACCGCCGAACTTAAGAGCATAAGTGTCACTGTTAAAAATGCCTTAATCATACTTCTAATTACCATTATTCAATCTTAATTAAAGAGCTTGAAATTTGGCGCAAAGATATAGAAACTTTTACAAATGCCACAAGAAAAACTGAATTAAAACAGAGGAAAATTTAAAAAAAGTGTCACATTCACCAATACAGAATTAACAAATAGTGATTTTTCTAGCGTTTCACTAGGGGTTTTTTAACACCCTTAACTAAAAAGAAAGATTGAATTGCTAATAAAATGACAAAAACAGCAATAAACTGAAGTGCCGCTCTTCTCACGTCTGGTGTTTTCATAAATACCAAAACTGCCAAAACTGACATAGCAGATAATAATTGTAATGTGGTTAATATCAGAAAACGATTCACGAAGTTTCCTGGTTCTTTATCGAGTCCTGGTCCTATGATTATAGCACCAAGCGCGAAGATAAGGAATAAGAAGGCGTCAAGTATTAGATTTGATTGAGTTTTCAATCCAAGCACTTCAAGAAAAGATAAAAAGATGTGCGAGATTAAAATAATCGCCACTAAAGGGACGAATCGTTTTAAGAATCGTTTATTTAGACTCATTTTCCTTAGTGATTTTAATGACTTTACTGATGATTAGATATAATGCTGCAGTTACGCCAAATAATGAGAGAAAAATTGTCCACCAGTCTGTTTTAGACTCATATTTATCATCTAAATAAACCCCTAGCCATGAAAAGAATCCAATGACAGCACCCATTTGAATTCCAAGAGCTGAAAATCGGGCGTACTTAGAAAAGTTAGTCAACTTCTTTTTTTGATTCATTATAATTAGTACACGAGGTCCTCTTGAGTTGTTGTGGGTTTATTTAAGGGTTTAGATGGAAAATTATTCATGGTACAATTCCCAGAAAAGTGTGCTCCTTCTTCAATTTCAAATTTAGATGTAGTAATTTCTCCATCAATTATCGATTTCGATCTTAATGAAAGTAATCCATCAATTTTCATTACCCCTTTAATACGACCTTCAATGTCTGCATCAGCACATATTAAGTCTCCTGTTATGCTGCCGTTCTCTCCGACTACAACTTTAGATGCAGAAGTTACATTTCCCATAACTTCGCCATCAATACGAAGGTTAGAGTCTGTAATCATATCCCCCATAACTTTTGACCCTTCAACGATTATATTTAATCGGTCCGGACTTTCAAACGATGTGTTTCCTTTCTTCTTCATAACCTAATAATATTCTTCATAAAACATTTCATACTCCGGCAAGTTTTGCTTTTCAAACAACACTTTTAAATTATCCGATGTAATCATAAGAACCTTCGCCTTTTGCAAATCCAACAAATACTTTCTTGTTTTCCTGAAAACACGAATATACTCCATTCCATCTGCCTCTGTATCAAATAGACTGATTAAAATAATACTTTGTTTTGAATTATAGATTTTTGAGCTTACACTTAGTTTGTCTCGTCTAAAATATTCACGCTGGAAATCCACTATTCTAGCCTTTGCTAAATTAGATTTCTCATCTTCGTCTAAAAAAACAATAATCATTTGTGCCTCTTGGTCAACATAATTAAAGGGATGCTTATCTCCAAAATCAACTATTTCATTTTTAGAATACCCGTTCTTAATGATGTCAATCATTTCAAGTGCTTTTGCTGCCTCTGATGTTTTCGGATATTCATCAACAACTGCGCTCAAAGTTGGCAATAAATCATTTTTATTCTCATTTATTTGCCCCATTGACATGGCTTTTAGCAGCATATACTTTGACCGGAACACATTGCTCTTTTCGTCAGAAATCACAATCTCTGCCTTTGAAATGACAGGGTAATACAATCTACGATTATAGCGATCTAATATCTTGACGTATTCCTGCTCTGCTAAAGCATCGCGCTCTTTCTTTTTCATAAAAAAGTTCGGGTCTTTTAAATAATTTGCATAATCACTATTTGAATAGTTATTTAAAATATAAGACTTGTGTACTGCCGCTTTAGTAGCATCAGTTTCTTCGTAAAGTTTATACAGTTGAAATGCGGACATTAGGTTGTGTTTGTTCTCTACATTCTTCTTTAATACAGCTTCGAATTCATCGATAGCCATATTATCTTCGTTCAATAGTTCTTTATAAATAACGCCGGCATCATAACGTGCTTTCAACAGCCTAACATTAGATATAGCTAATAAAGACTCATTCAATGGTAATTTTAAAGAAAGATACTCAACCGTTAATGTATCATCAGGAAGTATTAAAGTGTCTATCTTCAGCTCTTCTATCCCTATTTCGGTGAAGTCTCCAATTATAATCCTCTCTGAACGACGCCAGTCATCTTCATTTTTACGCGCTCCCCAAAGACGCTTGAAATCGTCAAGTCCTTCCGCTCTAGATTTCGCATTGCTCCAATACCACTTAGAGCCTCCTCCACTTTGAATAAATAAATTCTCGTTAGATTGCAACTCCCTTAATCTTGCTGCTTCCCTTTCTTTTTTCCTAGCATCAGCTTCCTTAATTTGTTTAATTAATCCTTTTAAGAAGTCTTTTCGATTATCCTCATTCAAACCAGCAATCATCTGAACACTGTCTTCATATTTGGAAGTTTCCACTGCAACTACCAAATCTGCTAAATTCGATGCCTTATTTCGAATTCCTTCAGCATTCGGATAATCATCCTTAATTACGGTAGCACATGAATCGTAATACTTTTGAGCGCTCACATAATTTCGTTTCTCAAAACTCATATCAGCTAACGTCTCATAAGCCATCCCTTTTTGACGTGTGTTTTTTGTAGAAAAAAATGCCGATTGATGTAAGTATTCAATTCCTTTTGATTCTTCCCCTTCTTTAAACTCAATACCGGCAAGAGCATAATAAATTTGGTCTTTAAATTCTGCATTTTTAGCATCCTTCAACATCTTATTTAAGTCCACTTTTTTCTTTTCACTTTCCCCTAAAAATGCCTTCTTTAATCTTGCGTTAAAACTCATTTGAAATGGTGCATCCCCTTTTAACACTTTTGCATAATGTTCGCTTGCGAGTTGATCATCACCTGCCTCTTCATACAATTGGGCCAAAATAAAGTGAACACGCGTTTTTTTTTTTGATTTTTTCGTGAAATTGAGTGATGACTCTAAAAATTTAATTGCATCTTGATTATCCTCTCTCTTTAATGCTAAGTCTGCCTTTGTTTTCTCTAAGTCGAATTTTATTTTCTTAGGAAAAGATGCGATCTTATTGCCTTCATTCTTTTTTATTTTTGTTTTTTTCGCATTCTCGCCTCTAGATTCTTCCTCAGCTATCGCTTTATCTAGTTTGTCTAAGCTAAACTTAGCCTCCGTGTATTTCCCTTGAGCAATATTAGTTTTAGCCATCCACAGATCACCAACATATAGAGAAGGGTCATTTTTAAAGAATTTTTTGATGAATTTGAAATTCTTAATCGCTCCTTCATAATCGCGACGATAATAGAAGGCCTGCCCCACTGTCGTCCAGTTTTCATCTATCCACTTATTATGCTCGTCTTTTTTTCTTGCGGGACGATCATTACTTGGCATACTGTGATCCTGAATAACCTTCGTACACTTTGCAATAGCAGTGTCAATAGCAGGGTACATACCTATAATATCCTCTTTACTTGGAACGACATCAATTGGCAAAATAGAATAATAATCTTCCTCAAGCGAAGACCTGTATGTGCTCAGCGACTGATTGATTAGTTCGTTCGCATTATAATAACCGTTATAATGAGCATTTAACCCGTGATATGACCTGCTTAGAAGTGTGTTTTTTTCTGTTGAGCAAGCATAAACGAATGCAAGCACAAATAAGCAGTAAACAACATTTTTTAATCTTTTAATCATTCTAATTAAATCTATTAATAGATAGAAACTGATTTATTCTCAATTTATTCTATCAACTTATAATAAAAATTGATATTGGGCCCTATTCAATATTTGTAAAAACCTGCTGTATATCATCATCATCTTCGATTTTATCCAACATTTTTTCAATGTCAATAAGTTCATCTTCAGTAAATGCTAAAGGAGAGGTTGGTATTCTTTGTAGGCTTGATTTAGTAACGTCTATATTCAATCCTTCTAGAGCTGTAGATAGGTCACCAAATGCTGTATAAACTCCATAAACGAAAACTTTATCATCTAGTTCTTCTATTTCTTCTAGCCCTGAATCAATTAATTCGAATTCAAGTTCCTCAATGTTCATTCCTTCTATTTTGTCAAATTCAAATAAACATTTGCGATTAAACATAAATTCTAATGATCCGTTCCCAACTAAAGCGCCTCCCGCTTTATTAAAATATGATTTAACATTCGCTATAGTTCTTGTCGGGTTATCCGTAGCACACTCTATATAAACGAGTACTCCATGAGGGCCTTTTCCTTCGTAGTTCATTTCTGAATATGTCTCAGCATCTTTCCCGTCTGCACGTTTAATTGCAGCTTCGATATTATCCTTTGGCATATTCTGCGCTTTAGCATTCTTAATTGCAGAGCGCAGCGTAGCATTCATGTCCGGATCCGACCCTCCTTCTTTAGCCGCCATAGTTATGGCTTTTCCAAGTTTTGGAAACAGCTTGGACATTTTATCCCAACGCTTTTCTTTAGCGGCTCTTCTGTATTCAAATGCTCTACCCATTTTTTATGATTAATTCAAGCAAAATTAAGAATTAAAAAAGATTTTTCAAGCTCTATCCATTCGACATTTAAGCTTAAATTAATTAAGCTCCTTGTTTATGAAAAGAATTGACATACTATTGTTACTAATCATTTTGTGGGAATACCTTTTTTACAATTATCTAAAGATTAGAATACAATATCAATGTAAATCGATTTAAAAAAATAAAAACAATGATGTCTATCAAAAAAACATCATTAAACCTTAATGCTTGGGATTGTAATTTTAACATTCCGCACGTTGACAAGTTTTTTATTTAACGTTTTGAATCGGCAATTTCATTATATACATTTGATTTAAATCAAGTTTATATATGAAAACGATTCTCGTACTAGGCGCTGGCCTTTCAGCATCATCACTTATTAGATACTTATTAGAAAACTCTGTTAGCCATAAGTGGCAAGTGCGTGTTGTAGACCGTGATATAGACTTGGTTAAATCTAAAATAAACGACCATATTAATGGTGTTTCATTAAGCTTCAATGTTTTAAATGCAGATGATCGAAGGCCTGAAATTGAAAGCGCTGACATTGTAATTTCAATGTTACCAGCAAGATTTCATTTAGATGTTGCCAAAGACTGTATAGATCTTAAAACAAATCTTATTACTCCTTCTTATATTTCGCCAGAAATGAAAGCGCTTGATCAAGCTGCGAAAAATGCCGGAATCATAATTATGAATGAAATCGGTGTTGATCCAGGACTAGATCACATGAGTGCAATAAAGATTATTGATGAAATAAAATCTAAAGGGGGAAAAGTTACAAGTTTTAAATCTTTTTGCGGTGGATTAATTGCACCAGAATCCGATAACAATCCTTGGAATTATAAGTTTACTTGGAACCCTAGAAATGTTGTACTTGCAGGTCAAGGAGGCGCGGCATGTTTTAAACGCAACAACCAATACAAATACATTCCATACAATAGATTGTTTGGAAGACTAGACCTCCTTAACGTTGATGGATTTGGCGCTTTTGTAGGTTATGCAAATCGTGATTCTTTGTCTTATAGAGAAACATATGGACTAGAAGACATACCAACTATATTCAGAGGAACTCTAAGAAGGCCTGGCTATTGCAAAGCATGGGATGTTTTTATTGAATTAGGAATGACTGACGATACCTACGCTCTAGTTAACACGGAAGGGTTAACACCAAGAAAATTCCTAAATGCCTACCTCCCCTATAACGCAAACAAAACAGTTGAAGATAAATTCCGAGACTTTTTACGCCCTGAAAGGATAGAAAATTACGGTCGTTTTGAATGGCTTGGTTTATTTGAAGATGAGCCATTATTAGAAATGGAGAATGCAACTCCAGCACAAGTCCTTCAAAAAATACTAGTTGCTAAGCTTTCATTAGACCCACAAGATAAAGATATGCTTGTCATGGTCCATCAGTTTGAATATGTATTAAACAACGAGAAATATGCAATTTCATCTCACATGGTTAACATCGGTGAAGATCAAATGTATACTTCGATGTCAAACACTGTTGGTCTCCCAGCTGCAATCTGTGCTAAGATGATTCTTACAGGTGAACTAAAGAAAAAAGGTGTTACACTTCCTGTTCAAAAAGATATTTATATCCCTATTTTAAAAGAACTAGAAGAATTTAATATTCGTTTTGTAGAGCTTGAAATGGCTCTGTAAAAAACGTGATTTTCCTCTTTCTACTTATTAGTAAGCATCAACTGCTTTTATTAACTTTACTGTAAATAATTTCATCATTTCGAAATGACAAAAGAAAAGTTCACTGTTACGGCTGCTTTACCATATGCTAACGGGCCCCTCCATTTAGGACATGTCGCAGGCGTTTATTTGCCCTCTGATATTTTCGTGCGGTTTCTGCGTATGAACAATCATGATGTTGCTTTCATTTGTGGGAGTGACGAGCATGGAGCTGCGATTACTTTACGCGCAAAAAAAGAAGGCGTTACACCTAAAGAAATTGTAGACAAATACGATGGAATAATTGGTAAAGCATTTAAAGCTTTTGATATCTCGTTTGATGTTTTTCACAGAACATCTAGTGCCATTCACCATGAAACGGCACAAGAATTTTTCAAAGTATTAGACGATAAAGGTCACTTTACGAAGGAAACGAGTGAACAATATTATGACGAAGATTATGACCAGTTCTTAGCTGACCGTTACATCACAGGTACTTGTCCAAGTTGTAAAACTGAGGATGCATATGGGGATCAATGTGAGAAATGTGGTTCGGCTTTAAGCCCTACAGATTTAATTAATCCAAAATCAACTCTAAGTGGTAAAACTCCAATTATGCGCTCTACATCTCACTGGTATTTACCAATGCAAAATCATGAGCAATGGCTTAAAGAATGGATAAAAGAAGGTAAACTTGATGGTATTCATCACCATGATCCTTCTAAATGGCGAAATCAAGTAGTTGGTCAATGTATGTCTTGGATCGATGGAGGGCTTCGCCCTCGGGCCATGACTAGAGATTTGGACTGGGGAGTAACAGTTCCTGTAGAAGGTAGTGATGGAAAAGTACTATACGTTTGGATGGATGCTCCTATTGGCTACATTTCAGCTACGAAACAATGGGCGCTTGAAAACAACAAAAACTGGAAAGACTATTGGACAGGAGATCGTAAATTAGTCCACTTTATTGGGAAGGATAATATCGTATTTCATGCTATCATCTTTCCGATATTGCTTAAAGCACACGGTGATTTAATTTTACCAGAGAATGTTCCTGCTTACGAGTTTTTAAATTTAGAAGGCGCTAAGTTGTCTACTTCTAGAAACTGGGCAGTTTGGCTACATGAGTATATTGAAAGTTATCCTGATAAAATGGATGAGTTGAAATATGTTCTTACTTCTATTGCCCCAGAAGCAAAAGATAGTGAATTTACTTGGAAAGAATATCAAGCTCGAATCAACAATGAATTAGCAGACATTCTTGGAAATTTTGTGAATCGTGCTTTAGTGTTGACACAAAAATATTACGCAGGAAAGGTTCCTCCCTTAGGGAAACTAACGGATCATGATAAAGATGTGATTGCTCAAATCAAAGCAATTCCTGAAAAGATATCAGCACTTGTTTACAAGTATAAGCTACGTGAAGCTCAAGCGGAAGCAATGAATTTAGCTAGACTTGGAAACAAGTATTTGGCTGACATGGAGCCATGGAGGTTGATGAAAACAGACCCTGTTCGTGTAGAAACAATAATGAACATTGCTCTGCAAATCACTGCTAATTTGAGTTTAGTTCTTCAGCCATTCTTGCCTGCAACAGCAGATAAATTGTCTGAATTCTTAGACTTCAAAACAACAGAATGGAGTGCATCAGGTAAAATTGATCTTATTTCAGCAGATCATCTAACAAATAAGCCAAGCATTCTTTTTCAAAAAATTGAAGATACAATTGTTGAATTAGAAGTAGCAAAATTAGAAGCGACAAAGAAAATTGACACTGCTTTTGAACCACAAAAAGAAGACGCTACATTTGATGAGTTTTCAAAAATAGATATCCGATTAGGAACAATTATAGATGCTGAAAAAGTAAAGAAGGCCGATAAATTATTGAAGCTGACCGTTGACACAGGAATTGATAAAAGAACAATAATTTCAGGTATTTCTAAACACTATAACGCCGAAGAAGTCATTGGGAAAAAAGTAACTGTGCTAATGAATTTACCACCACGTAAAATTCGTGGAGTTGAATCTCAGGGAATGATATTGATGGCTGAAGATGCCCAAGGGAACTTAAGTTTTATGTGCCCTGAAAAAGATTTTGAAGCTGGTAGTGGCATTCACTAAGGCCTGCTAAGGCTATGAATGTTTTTCTTACTAAAGCTGCTATTAAACTCGAGTTTAAATCACATGAGTTTACTTTAAAAACGCAGTTTCAAATCGTCAAAGACTTTAATCTATCTGGAATTCATTTCAATTCTCAATTCTCATCAAAAGAGCTAGAGTATGATCAAATAATATTAGAAATTGAATCCAATCTTGTTAAAGTGATAAAATTCGGAGAAACACAATTATTACAATTATTGTATCAAATTGACATTCCACAGTCTCGTTTCTTGAGCCTACTTGGAAACCCAAAAATGCTAGGAGAACTAAGCGAATTAATTTTAAAAAGAGAGGCTTATAAAATATATTTAAGGCGTAGATTTTAAAAATCTAACAGATTATCAATCATTTTTCGTCAATCTAATGGCTAAAAGTCTTCAAATTGTCTAAATTTGATATTAACTGTGCACAAGAAATAATGGATAAAGTATCATATATTGGAAATGCGGATGTAAGCGCAATTGATAACCTGTACAAATCGTACATTCAAAACCCTGAGAGTGTTGACCTCGGCTGGAAAAAATTCTTTGAAGGATTTGATTTTGCTAGAACTAACTTTGAAGAAGGGGATGGAATTCCTAAGAATTTCCAAAAAGAATTTAAAGTGATTAATCTGATTGACGGCTATAGAAACCGTGGTCATCTTTTTACAAAAACGAATCCTGTAAGAGACAGGAGAAAGTATGCACCTTCGCTAGACATTACAAACTTCGATTTGGAAGAATGTGATATGGATCTTGTTTTTCAAGCAGGAGAAGGGATTGGCATCGGCCCAGCAACTCTTAGAAATATCATTAAAGATCTTGAAGAAACATATTGTCAATCTATTGGGATTGAATATATGTATATGCATGAACCTAATCGTATTCAATGGTTTAAGCAAACGATTGAATTAAAAAACCGTCCAAAATACGATGCAAATCGTAAAATTAATATATTTAAAAAACTGACTCAAGCAACTGGTTTCGAGTCTTTCCTTGGAAAGAAATTCGTAGGTCAGAAACGCTTCTCTGTTGAGGGCTTGGAAACTTTAATTCCAGCTTTAGATGCATTAGTTCAAAAAGGCTCAGATAATGGTGTTGAACAATTTGTAGTTGGAATGGCACATAGAGGACGTCTGAATACGCTTACAAATATTTTCGAAAAACGCCCAAAAGACATCTTCTCAGAATTTGAGGGGAAAGAATTTGAAGTTGATGAGCGTTTTGATGGTGATGTTAAATACCATCAAGGATTTACTTCATTCCTTAAATCAAAAAAGGGGAAAGACCTCGTTCTTACGTTGTCTCCAAACCCATCTCACTTAGAGGCAGTTAACCCTGTGGTTGAGGGGATTGCACGAGCGAAAGCTGAGCATAAATTAAATTTTGATTATAAAAAAGTGTGTCCCGTGTTGATTCATGGAGATGCTGCTATCGCTGGTCAGGGAGTTGTTTATGAAACAGTTCAAATGGCTCAGTTAGATGGTTATAAGACAGGTGGAACGATTCATATTGTTACCAATAACCAAGTTGGATTTACTACAAACTACTTGGATGGCCGTTCTTCAACCTATTGTACAGACGTTGCGAAAACTACGCTTTGCCCAGTATTCCATGTAAATGGTGATGATGTTGAAGCGGTAGTTCAGGTAATGGAAATGGCCATGGAATACCGTCAACATTTCAATAGTGATATTTTTATCGATTTACTGGGATACAGAAAGTATGGTCACAACGAAGGTGACGAGCCTAAATTTACACAACCAAACTTATATAACCTCATTGCTAAACATCCGAATCCAAAAGACATCTACTTGAATCAATTAATTGGTGAAGGAGTATTGACTAAGGAAGGAGCAAAGAAATTGACAGATGAGTTTAGTGAGTATTTAGAAGCTGAATTTGAAGAGTCTAGAAAACATGAAAAAGCCCTGGTATATGATTTCTTGAGCGACGATTGGGAAGAATACCGCAGTGGTAGGGCTGATGATTTCATAACATCGCCACCAACTGGGGTTGATAAAAAGAAGCTGAGCCAACTTGGTGAAAAACTATCAACACTTCCTGAAGGGAAAAAATACTTTAGAAAAATATCAAAGATTTTCAATGACAGATTAAATTCTATCAAAGAAGATAGATTAGATTGGGGCTCTGCTGAAATGTTAGCTTATGCTACACTTTTGGATGAAGGTCATCCTGTTCGTATTTCTGGTCAAGATGTTGAAAGAGGAACATTTTCTCACCGTCATGCTGTGGTTAAAACAGAAGATACCGAAGAGGAAGTTGTAACACTTAATATGCTTTCAGAAAATCAAGCGCCATTCTCAATATATAACTCTTTCCTTTCTGAATATGGTGTGTTGGGTTATGAATATGGATACTCACTGGCTTGCCCTAATGGATTGACAATTTGGGAGGCTCAATTTGGAGATTTCTACAATGGAGCACAAATTATCGTCGATCAATTCATAACAGCTGGTGAAGATAAATGGTCAACTCAAAGTGGATTGGTAATGTTATTGCCTCATGGGTATGAAGGCCAAGGTGCAGAGCACTCAAGTGGCCGTATGGAGCGTTTTTTGCAGCAATGTGCCGACATGAATATACAAGTAGTAAATACATCAACTCCTGCGAATCATTTTCACTTGTTAAGAAGACAAATGAAACGTGAGTTTAGAAAGCCTTTAGTTGTTTTCTCTCCAAAATTACTTTTACGTCATCCTAGAGCTACATCTAGCTTAGATTCAATGGCCAAAGGAAGTTTCCAAGAAGTTCTTGATGATCCGAATGCAAAAATTAAAGACACTGATACTATAGTCTTCTGTTCAGGTAAATTCTATTACGAAGCAACTGAAAAAGCAGAGGAACTAGGAGTAGATAACATGGCATTTGTTCGAATTGAACAATTATACCCGCTTCCAAAAACTCAAATTGACGAAATTCTTGTGAAATATAAAAATGCTAAGAACTTAATTTGGGCACAAGAAGAGCCTTCGAATATGGGGGCATGGACATACATGGCAATGCAATTAAGAGAATTAAACTTAACTGGAATTTGTAGACATGCATCCGCAGCTTCGGCTGAAGGCTCTCACGACCTTCACAAAAGAAGGTTAGAACTCTTATTTAATGAACTGTTTGTATATGCTACATTAAAAGCATAAGAAATAATATTCGGTCTAGCCGTTTTATATAAAAAGAATTAAAGTTAGAAATATGTCAGTATTAGAAATGAAAGTGCCAAGTCCAGGAGAGTCAATTTCTGAAGTAGAGATTGCACAATGGTTAGTATCTGATGGAGATTATGTTGAAAAGGATCAGGCAATTGCCGAAATTGATTCTGACAAGGCAACATTAGAGTTACCTGCTGAAGAAAGCGGAATAATTACATTGAGCGCGGACGATGGTGACACGGTTGCTGTTGGTGCGGTTATTTGTGTTATTGATACAAGTGCCGAGAAACCAAAAGAGTTCGTATCTGCAGCTGAGGTTGTCACACCAGTTAAAGAAGATGTCAAACCAGATGCACCTAGTCCAAACCCCGTAAATGAGAAAAAATCATATGCTACGGGTACTCCATCTGTAGCTGCTGCAAAAATCATGGCAGAAAATGGAATTCAATCAGATAAATTAAATGGGACTGGTAAAGACGGTCGTATTACGAAACAAGATGTAGTAGCTGCAATGACCTCTGGGTTCTCAAGTGCTGCAGTACAAGGATGGGGGGGCACTAGAGAAAATTATCGTGAGAAAATGTCATTGATGCGTCGTAAAATTGCTGAGCGTTTAGTTGCTGTGAAAAATGATACTGCCATGTTAACTACATTTAATGAAGTTGATATGAAACCTATTATGGATTTACGTGCGAAGTATAAAAAAGCATTTGCTGATTATCATGAAGTAAACCTTGGGTTCATGTCGTTCTTTACGAAAGCGGTAACTGAAGCTTTGAACTTATACCCTACTGTAAATGGCCAAATCGAGGGGAAAGAAATGATACTTCACGATTATGCAGATATTGGTATTGCTGTTTCTTCACCAAAAGGGCTAATGGTTCCTGTTGTTCGTAACGCAGAGCAAATGTCATTGGCTGAAATTGAAAGAGAAATTAAACGATTAGCGATTAAGGCTAGAGATGGTAAGATTACTCCAGACGAAATGACTGGTGGGACATTCACTATTACAAATGGTGGGGTGTTCGGCTCTATGTTGTCTACTCCTATTATTAATCCCCCTCAATCTGCCATTCTCGGGATGCACAACATTATTGAAAGACCTGTCGCAATTGATGGAAAAGTAGAAATCCGTCCAATTATGTACATTGCGCTATCCTATGACCACAGAATTATTGACGGTAAAGAATCAGTAAGCTTCTTAGTCAAAGTTAAAGAAATGTTAGAAAACCCTGAACGAATGATCTTTGGAGCGAAAGATCCAGTAGAAGTTCTTTTAGGCCTTTAAAAAAAGGGGGGTGATTAATTCACTCTCCTTTTTTATTTTCTAATAACTTAGTTTAGTGTGCTAATTATTAGTTACAAGTTGTCGGTATGATTCTGTTTTGAACAAAATGCCTCATCAAAACACGGCTACAACAAGTAACAATAATAATACTTTTGGCCAAACCAACTGTTTATAGCCCATACATACAACAAGCTAATTGAGAAAAATTGAGAAAAATCAATCCCGCTGTAATATTTTATAATTTCAAACGTATTATAATATCATTGGATGATAGATACTGAAAAGCTGGTATACAATTTAAAAGTAAAGAATCAACTAAGTAGAAGTTAGTTTTCATAAAGTAGTAGTAGTTTAGGTTTTGAACGGGAAGAACGCCAGTCTTACCGTTTAATGTTTTATCCCCTATACCCTCCTGAAATTGATAATTTTGGTGTACTTTTGCATGCTACGTCAACTAGACTGTATCACACAGATATGAAGAACATTCGAAATTTTTGCATTATTGCACATATTGATCACGGGAAGAGTACACTCGCAGATCGCTTATTACAAAAAACTGGGACGATTTCCGACAGAGAAATGCAGAACCAAGCGTTGGATGATATGGACCTAGAACGTGAGCGAGGCATCACAATTAAGAGTCACGCAATTCAAATGAATTACACCCTTGATGGTGAAGATTATATTTTGAACCTAATTGATACGCCTGGTCACGTTGATTTCTCTTATGAAGTTTCTCGCTCTATTGCCGCCTGTGAAGGTGCTTTATTGATTGTAGATGCATCTCAAGGAATTGAAGCACAAACTATCTCTAATTTATACTTAGCGCTAGAACACGATCTAGAGATTATTCCAATTTTGAATAAAATGGACTTACCTGGCGCACAGCCAGAAGAAGTTACAGATCAAATTGTTGAATTAATTGGCTGTGATCCAAGCGAGGTTATTCCTGCATCTGGTAAAACAGGCTTAGGTGTTGACAAAATATTAAAGGCTGTAATTGACCGTATTCCTGCTCCAAAAGGAGATGAAGAAGCGCCATTACAGGCAATGATTTTTGACTCGGTATTTAACTCTTTTAGAGGCATTATTGCCTATTTCAGAGTTAAAAATGGTGTGATTCGAAAAGGAGAAAAAATTAAGTTCTTAAATACCGGAAAATCCTATAATGCAGAGGAAGTTGGGATTTTAAAAATGGATCTCTCTCCAAGAAAAGAAGTTAAGGCTGGTGATGTTGGGTATATCATATCCGGCATTAAGAAAGCTGCTGAAGTTAAAGTTGGGGATACAATTACAACATTTGAAAATCCTACGCAAGAAGTTCTTAAAGGTTTCGAGGATGTAAAGCCAATGGTCTTTGCTGGCATTTATCCCGTTGATACTGAAGACTACGAAGAGTTACGATATTCAATGGAGAAACTTCAATTGAATGATTCTTCATTGGTTTTTGAAGCAGAATCTTCGGCAGCACTTGGTTTCGGTTTCCGTTGTGGTTTCTTAGGAATGCTTCACATGGAAATTATTCAAGAGCGACTCGAGCGTGAGTTTAAAATGACTGTAATCACCACGGTACCTAACGTTTCGTACAAAGCATTCATGAATAAAACGCCTGACGTTGCGAAAATTGTAAATAATCCTTCTGAACTTCCTGATCCTTCAGGAATGAATAGAATTGAAGAGCCTTATATAAAAGCACAAGTAATTACTAAGTCTGAGTACGTAGGTCAAATTATGACATTATGTATTACTAAGCGTGGAGAATTGACAAATCAAGTGTATTTAACACAAGATCGTGTTGAATTAACATTCGAAATGCCAATGGGTGAGATTGTATTCGATTTCTATGACAAACTAAAAACTGTTTCAAGGGGATATGCGTCTTTCGATTACCATCCAATTGGATATAGAGATTCTGACCTTATTCGTATGGACTTGATGTTGAATGCTGAGGTTGTAGATGCTTTGTCCGCATTAGTACATAGAAGTAATGCCTACGATTTAGGAAAACGTATTTGTATCAAATTAAAGGAGTTGATTCCAAGACAGCAATTCGAGATCCCTATACAGGCAGCAATTGGAGCAAAAGTCATTGCACGTGAAACAATTAAAGCTTTACGTAAAGATGTGACCGCGAAGTGTTATGGAGGAGACATTTCTCGTAAACGGAAACTTCTTGAAAAGCAAAAAGCGGGAAAGAAACGTATGCGCCAAGTTGGTCGTGTTGAGATTCCTCAGGAAGCGTTCTTAGCAGTCTTAAAGCTGAACGATTAAAACTATATTATAGTTTTAATCTCTTCCTGTAATCATCTTATTAACAATCCCTTTATTGTCTACTTTTTCTGCGACGACCAATCCTACAAAATGGAACACGATTAACCAGTAAAAAGATAGTTCATGGAACTCTTCTGTAGTATGCTTTTATTCACGCGGACCAAATTCAATAATTAATGATGAAGCTAATAGCACATCGAAAAGAGCATAACTCCAAGATTGACCCTTTTTCTTTTCCTTTGAAAGAGAACTTCCACCCCCTCTTTTATCATTAAACCCATACGTAGAAAATACAGTCCCATCGATACATACTCAACGTATACGTGCCAATTCCACATTGGTTTGCGAATAGACTTAGCAATTGGTATTGCGTCATCTTCACCTATTGAAATATTTAGGTTCTCCAGACCGGCGCTCATTATCTCCGACATGTTGTGCTTATTCATCTAATTCAACCTTAAAATGATGATTAGCAACATAAATAACATTGAAAAAGCAATTGCCCAATGTAATAGGCGGCATGTGAAACTTTATATTTTAATAAAGCTTTATAATAGTTGCCAAAATCAATTTAAAAGGCGGATCTATTTAGAATGATTCTAAAATACCTTGTTTATGGTATTGTGCTATAAATGAAATCTCCCTTTCTTTGCATAAAAAAATTAATTATTTAATATGAAAAAGTCTATTATCATTCTTGCAGCTTTAATTGGAACGACTGCAATCTCATGCAAAAAAGAAGGTTGTACAGATTCTACAGCCAACAACTACAATTCTAAAGCAAAAAAAGATGACGGAAGTTGTACCTATGATGCAAACACTGTAGTCCCTGTTGCTTACACAACTCCTTCAACTTTTGAGTTTACGGATGCAAACGGAAATTCAACTGTAAGCTTTAGTGGTCAAACTAATCGTCTAGACAAGCTAAGCGAAATGGTTACATATATGAAAACAGGTAAGAGTACTGTTGTAGATGCTGTCCAAATGAAAGATATGTTTGGAGACAATGTAGGTCAATATTTTACTGATCCTTTATTAAATGCTTCAACAAAGCAACTAAAAAATAAATGTTTCCCAGCTGATGTAGCGACATTTGAAACATTTATGGATGAATTGGCAACTGCTAGTATAGATAATGCAGAAGTTGCTGCTAATGGTCAGGCAGGTACGCTTTCTTCTGGAACAAGTACATATTTGTTTGATGCTAATGGAATTGAAAAAGTTCAGTTAGTTGAAAAAGGATTAATGGGAGCTGTTTTCTTAAATCAAGCATTAAACACTTATTTTGGTGCTGATAAAATGGATGTAGATAATACTACAGCTGTTGATTCTGATGGAGGAAAATACTACACTTTAATGGAGCATCACTGGGATGAAGCATACGGTTACTTTACAGATGCTATAGACTATCCAACAAGTGGTACAGATAGATTTTGGGGTAAGTATTGTAACAAACAAGATGGAAATATTAACTGTAATGCTGATATGATGGATAATCTATTAATGGGAAGAGCTGCTCTTTCTAGTGATGTATTAACAGATCGTGATGCTGCTATCGCAACAATTAGAACTGAGTGGGAAGATATTTCTGCAAATCAAGCTATGACTTATCTAGATGAATCTATCCCTTATTTCGGTTCAGATAATGCTAAATTCTTACACGTTCTTGCTGAAGCATGGGCATTTGCATGGAACTTAAGATATGCACCAGTAGAAACAAGAAGAATGAGTGTTGCTGAGCATACCGCTTTAATGGGAATGTTTAAAGCAAACTTCTGGGAAATGACTGTAGCTGACGTAAATGCTATCAAAGCAGAAATCGACGCAAAATATTAAAATATGAGAGTCAAGAGAACTATTAGAGTTTATTTAAGTCTTGCAATATTATTGCTACTTAATTTTAGTTGTAAAAAAGACTGTGATGAGGTGCAACCTGCATTTAGTAAAGCAGTTTTACTTGAAAATGTCGCGGATAATATTATTTTACCTGCATTAAACGACTTTGAATCAACTCTTAGTTCTCTTGAATCTAGTTTTTTCACTTTACAAACTGACCCAAATCAAGAAAGCTTAAATGCTGTTAGAGCAAATTGGAAAGCATCCTATATGCAATGGCAAATGGTTAAGATTTTTGACTTTGGCCCAATAAGAACTAATGGTTTTAAAGGGGCCGTTGGAACTTATCCTACAGATACAGTTAGAGTAAATTCAAATATTATTAACGGTGGATATAACTTAAGCACTGCAGATAATGCAGATGCTATTGGCTTCTCAGCATTAGATTTTCTTTTATATCGCAATGATGCATTAATAGACTTTATATCTAATGAAGAATATTTTCAATATACATTGGATGTAATTCAAAAAATGAAGAATGAATTTGCACTGGTAAAATCTCAATGGTCAACTTATAATTCAACATTTATAGCGGGAACAGGCACAGAGTCTACTTCTTCCTTTTCTTTATTGGTTAATGAGTTTAACCGAGACTATGAGCTTGCTAAAAACGGAAAGCTTGGAATACCTATTGGAGCTGGAACGCTTGGCATTCAATTACCAGAGTATATTGAGGCTCGAAACAGTGGAATATCTCTTGAATTACTTCAAGAGAGTATGAGGGCTTTACGCATTGTTTATATGGGTAATAACTCTGGTTCGGGATTGGGATTCTATGACTACCTAGTTGACTTAGAAAAATCCAGTTTAGCATCTACTATTGATGCTAACTTCAACCAGATTATTAATACGGTTGAAACATTTAATGGTTCACTTGAATCTGAGATGGGTTCTAATGTTAGTGGATTGAATGAATTATATAATTTAGTTCAAAGTCAAGTTGTAAACATTAAAACTGATATGACTTCATCCTTTGGGGTACTAATTACATATCAAGATAATGACGGAGATTAAGTTAAGTAAATACTTATCTCTTTTTAAAGAGGTATCAATAGCCCCGCTAATTATTTTCAGAATAATTTTCGGGGTTTTGATGTTTTTAGGCACCATCCGTTTTATAAGTAAAGGTTGGATTGAGCAATTATATATTGACCCAGATTATTATTTTGGATATCTTGGTTTCGAATGGATTAAACCCCTTGAAGGCCAACTGATGTATCTTCCATTTCTCTTGCTGCTAATATCACCGCTATTTATTCTTCTTGGTTTTTTATATCGAGCATCTTCAATAACATTTTTTATTTGTTTTACTTATATAGAATTACTAGACAAGTCAAACTACCTAAATCATTACTACTTTGTTAGCTTAATAGCGTTAATTATGATCTTTCTTCCGGCCCATCGGAATTTCTCAATTGATACTAAAATATGGCCAAAAATAAAAACGGTGTCAACCAAGCAATGGACAATTAGCCTAATCAAGCTGCAATTAGCGATAGTTTATATTTTTGCTGGAATTGCTAAATTAAACTCAGACTGGTTAATACATGCTAAACCATTAAAGATTTGGATACAAGCACACCATAACATACCCTTTATTGGCCCTTTAATGCAGCAAGAATGGTTGGCCTATCTTTTTAGTTGGACAGGCTGCTGCTATGATCTTTTCATAGTCTTTTTTTTATTATCAAATCGATCTAGACCTATTGCCTATTTATTTGTAATAGTCTTTCACCTACTAACTTGGTACTTATTCCCGATTGGTGTTTTTCCATGGGTGATGATATTTAGTACACTGATTTTCTTTTCACCTAAATTTCATGAACGGATTTTAAATCTATTAAGCCGCTCTAATTGGAAGAAGAACGTAATTGAAAACATTAAATTATCTCATACTAGAAAAAAAATTATTATCTCCCTACTTACATTATACATTGCTATTCAAATTATTATTCCATTTAGGCATGTTTTATATCCTGGTAATTTATTTTGGAATGAAGAGGGGTTTAGGTTTTCATGGCGAGTAATGATAATGCATAAAGTAGGCCTCGCGACCTTTTACATGGTGGATCCAAAAACAGGCCGAGAATCTGAAATTAATAACAGCAAATTCTTAACTCGAACACAAGAGGGTCAGATGGCTACACAGCCAGATATGATTCTACAATATGCTCAGATTTTAAAGAATTATCATCATGGGAAAACATTTCATTACGGAAATCAGAAGTTTCTAATCGAAAACCCCGAGATTCGTGCCAAAATATATGTTAGCGTAAATGGTCGACCTTCTCAATTATTTGTTGATAAAAAACACGATCTCACAAAACTAGAATACAATTTATCTCACAGAACATGGCTAGAGCCTTTTAATAAATGATTCGGTATTCACTCATACTATTTATTGGATTCCTTTCCTTTGGAATAAGAGCGCAATCGATTTCTGGAACAATTCAGGACGAATCAAAAACGTCCATCCCATCTGTTAAAATTCAAAATCTTACAAACAAAAAATATACGCGCGCTGATTTGGATGGGAAGTTTAAAATAAAAGCAAAACTAAATGATAGTGTTTTTTTCATAGCTTATGGTTATGACACAACATTGATTATTGTATCCGCTGAAGATATCATAAGAACAACTATTCCCGTTTTACTAAACACAACTATTCAAGAAATAGCTGCTGCAAATGTTATAAGTAAAAGATTGGCAGATTTTGATGTTGGCTTCTTACCTCCAATTAAAGGTGTACAAATATATACTGGTACAAATGCTGTTATTGAACTATCAAAATTAAGTGGAGCAAAGTCATCTGCGAATCCACGAGAGATTTTTGCAAAAATACCAGGATTAAACATCTGGGAAAGTGATGGTTCAGGAGTTCAACTTGGAATTGGAGGTCGAGGATTAAGCCCTAATAGAGCCGCCAACTTCAATACACGCCAAAATGGGTATGACATAAGCGCAGATGCGCTAGGATATCCTGAAAGTTATTATACCCCACCGCTAGAAGCTTTAAAGTCGATTGAAATAATTCGGGGCTCTGCCTCTCTTCAATTTGGGACACAATTTGGTGGTTTATTAAACTTCATTATTCGCGAAGCCCCTACAAGTACACTCTTTGAATTAACAAGTAGAAATACCGTTGGGGTATATAATTATCTTGGGACTTTTAATCGTATTACGGGAACGAACAATCGTTTCTTTTATCAAGCCTATCATCAATACAAACGCGGCGATGGCTATCGTGATAACAGCAAGTTCAATCAGCAACAGATTTTCGGGCAAGTTGGATACCATTTAACTGATAAAATAAAAATTAAACTAGAATACACACACATGGATTATCTTGCTAAACAAGCAGGGGGACTCACTGATACCAAATTCAATCAAGATCCAACACAAAGTTTGCGTGATAGAAATTGGTTTAATGTAAATTGGAATATTCTTGCTCTACACTATGATTATGAAATTGGGGGAAGTTCGAATTTAAATATACGGACTTTTGGCATGATTTCACAACGACAATCACTTGGGTTTTTAGGTAAAATAACACAGGCCGATGATAATGAAGCTCGAGAAATGATTTCAGGTGACTTCAGAAATTTAGGAATAGAAGCACGCTATTTGAAAAAATACACCCTAAAAAATGACGGGTCAAAATTGAAAGGTGCATTTCTAATTGGTAGCAGATATTACCAAGGAAACTCAACTGCAAAGCAAGGATTGGCAACCGAAAGTGATGATGCAAATTTCATTTTTCAAAATGAAACTGATTTAGAAGCATCTAACTTCTCTTACCCTTCTGAAAATGTAGCCTTGTTTGCAGAAAATATCCTTTTTTTAGGTCGGCGATGGACAATTAACTTTGGAGGAAGATTTGAATATATCAAAAGTAGTTCAAAAGGGTATTACAAGAACTATGTCATCTTTCCTAATAATGGCGATACCATATCATCTAGTAAAGTTGATGATAATAATACCTCAAAGCGAAGAGTCCCATTATTTGGAGCTGGAACAGCTTATAAAATAGCTAATAAATCAACTGTTTATGGGAACTTTACCCAGAACTACCGTGCAATTAACTTTACAGACATCCGAATTAACAATCCAAATATTACCATTGATAGTTTAATTAAAGATGAACATGGATATACAGCAGAAGTTGGCCTTCGTGGTTTAATTAAAGACTTTCTAATTTATGATTTTGCAGGATTCTATATCTTCTATGGAGATAAAATTGGTTTGGCTCCAAAACCCGGAACAATCAAAAAAGAACGTACCAACATCGGGGATGCTCAAAACTTTGGAGTTGAATTATTCACTGAAATTGATTTCTTAAAAGCCTTTAATAATTCAACGAAACACTTTCTTTCTCTTTTCTTAAATGTCGCTTACATTGATGCAAATTATATTTCATCAAAAGAAACAAACTACCTAGATAAAAAAGTTGAATACGTGAGTTCTTGGATTCTAAAGTCTGGGATAAAATATAGATTCAAAGGATTAAGCTTACAAATTCAAGGATCATACAATTCAGAGCAATTCTCTGATGCTTCTAATTCAATTGAGCCATCAGGTGATGCTGTAATAGGATTAATTCCTGCATATTTTGTCATGGATTTCTCATCCAGATATGCCTTCAAAAAACATTTCCAATTAGAGTTTGGAGTAACAAACCTTACAAATAATAAATACTTTACACGAAGAGCAACAGGCTACCCAGGACCTGGGATTTTACCTTCCGATGGTATTGGAGCGTACTTTACCTTACAGTACAAATTCTCTGCGAAGTAATATTTATTATCCTCATAGAGGTAGCCTACTACTTAATTTATTTTTCAACCCCGCCCATCCCACAAGATGGATTTTAATTGATCCCACAGGGATTTTTGCTTTAACTAAAATCGGAATCTTGTTTTTATCTGCAGTAACCCAAAACTGGACATCTTCTTCACTTTTAAAGTATCTCCCTGATTGGACCAATGGCACAAACTTATGACATTTAAATTTCCCCTTTCTAATTCTGATTTGCTCATCACCAACATATTTTATTTTAAGGTTATAAATTTCATCATCCATAAAGCACTTAAACTCAAAGGTCTTCCCTTTCTTCATGTTCTTGAAGTTTAAGGTCCTCGCTTTATAAAAGGATGATATCATATCCTGAATACCCATTGGGGTTTTAAAGTCTTTTTTACCATTGTTCACTTTATATTTATTTTGCTTGAAAACATAGCTCTGGTTAATCCTGTATCCACCTTCATTTACATCTCTTTCAAAGAACCATGGCATAATTGATTTCTTATCGATATAACTTTCATATACATCTAGAACAGAATAGAACGCATCAAATACCCCTAATGTTTTTGCTGTTCCTATACAGTGGTATAACGATCTACTATTTCCTTTTTTTGAAGTTGATTTCACTTCAATTACTGCTTCGCCAGCATCTATAAAACCATATGTTATTCTATAACGTAGTTTCTCCCCTATTTTAAATGCTGAATTAAAAACTGAAGGATAATAAACGAAGCTTGAACTAGTCATTCCAAAGAGCAACCCGATCACTGTAATAAGATAAATATACTTTTTCATAACATTGAATTATGCAGTTAGAAAAGCAAAGCGCGTGCCAAAACCCGAAACTGGTCGATGGGATACAACGTAATTTTTGGAGAGAAAAAGAAAACCGTAATCATTCAACTGAATAATTACGGTTTCAATATATAAGTCAATTCTATTAAAGAACCACGTTTACAATTTTTTTAGGGATAACAATTACCTTTTTAGGAGATTTTCCTTCTAAATATTTTTGTGATTGTTCATTGGCAAGTACAGCAACTTCTACCTCTTTCAGAGTCATAGCTGTTGGAAGTTCTAACAAGAACCTCATCTTACCATTAAACGAAACTGGATACGAGTGATTCGCTTCGATTAAATGACTTTCTTCAAATAGAGGAAATGGTGCAACGCTTAATGAACCCGCAGCATTTCCTGATTTCATCCACAACTCTTCTGAAATATGGGGCGCATAGGGCGATAGCAAGATTATTAAATCTGATAAAATAGACTTGTTATTACACTTTTGATCACTTAGCTCGTTCACAGCAATCATAAACGCAGACACGCCTGTATTGAAAGAAAACCGGTTTAAATCTTCCGTGATTTTCTTAATCAATTTATGCAAGGTCTTTAAACTCTCGTTTGTTGGCTCTGAATCGATAACGTTTATATCACCTTGTCCGTTTAGTTGAAATAGCCTCCATAACTTTTTTAAAAAGTTATGGACTCCACTAATTCCCTGTGTGTCCCAAGGCTTACTTTGTTCTAATGGTCCAAGAAACATTTCATACATACGCAAGGTGTCTGCACCATACTTCTCTACTAAGTCATCAGGCGTTTGAATATTGAATTTAGATTTTGACATTTTTTCAACTTCGTGCCCACAAGTATAAGTCCCATCTTGCTCTAAAATAAATTCCGCATTTGCATTCTCAGACCTCCAATTTTTGAATGCTTGCATATCCAACTTGTCGTTTTCCACAAATGAAATGTCTACGTGGATTGGTGTTACATCATATTCTTTTCTTTTTGAAGCAGTAACATACTTGTCCGTATCTTTAATGCGATAAGCAAAACTACTTCTGCCTAAAATCATCCCTTGATTGATCATTTTTTGGAATGGTTCATCAAATGGAACGTAACCCATATCACTTAAAAATTTTGTCCAGAAACGGGAATACAATAAGTGACCCGTAGCATGCTCAGAGCCTCCGATATATAAATCAACATTCTTCCAATACTCCACTTTGTCTTTTGCAACAAACTCACTATCATTACTTGGATCCATGTATCTTAAAAAATACCATGAGCTCCCTGCCCATCCGGGCATTGTATTGAACTCCATGCGATCACCTTCAAAATGATTCCAAGCACTGTCTTCAGCTCTTGCTAAAGGCGGCTCTCCATCTTCCGTTGGAAGATATTTATCTACTTCTGGTAAAGTAATAGGTAAATTTTTGTCTTCTACTAAGTAGGGTAATCCATCTTTATAGAATACAGGAAAGGGCTCTCCCCAATAACGCTGCCTTGAGAAAACAGCATCTCGTAACCTATAGTTCGTTTGGCCTTTCCCAAGCCCGCGTTGTTGGATTTCGTAAATTGCCAATTTCATTGCTTTCTTAACGGATAAACCACTCAAGAAATCTGAATTTGAAATCACGGCATCTTTGTCGATATAAGCTGCTTCAGAAATGTCTTTCCCTTCAAAAACATTCTTGATTTCAAGATCGAAATGCTTTGCGAAATCCCAATCTCTCTGGTCCCCACAAGGAACAGACATTACTGCACCTGTTCCATAAGATGCCAATACGTAATCTCCTATCCAAATCTGAATTTTATCTCCCGTAAATGGATGAATTGCAAATGCACCTGTATTTTGCCCTGTGATATTCTTTACATCTGCCTGACGATCTCTTTCTGACTTTAACGATGCTTTAACCTTATATTCAGCAACACCCTTTTTAAATTCGTTAGTGGTGATTTCTCCTACGTATGGGTGCTCAGGAGCAAGCACTATAAATGACGCACCATAAATAGTATCAGGACGTGTAGTAAACACTTCAATTTTTTCATTAAAATTTTCCATCGCAAACTGCACCGAAGTTCCAATTGATTTTCCAATCCAGTTACGTTGCTGGTCTTTAATAGACTCTGTCCAGTCAACTTTTGTCAAGCCAGTCAACAAACGCTCAGCATATGCTTTAATTCGCATAGACCACTGGCGCATTAATTTTTGCTCAACAGGATGATTTCCTCTTTCTGAAAGCCCACCAATAACTTCATCATTTGCTAATACAGTTCCCAAAATAGGGCACCAATTCACCCATGAGTCAGCTAAATAAGCTAATCTATATTCTTGTAATATTTGTTCTTTTTCTTGAGTTGAATATACTTTCCATTCATTCGCCGTAAATATAGCTTCGGAATCGGTACACGCATTTACATTTGTATTCCCATTCACTTCAAATTCAGCAACCAACGAATCAATGGTTTCTGCTTTCTCTGATGTATTGTTGTAATACGAATTAAACAACTGCTTGAAAATCCACTGTGTCCATTTATAATAATCAGGAGAAGAAGTTATCACCTCACGATCCCAATCAAATGAAAAGCCAATTTTATCTAATTGATCGCGGTAACGTGCAATGTTTGCTTTAGTCGTAATAGAAGGATGCTGTCCCGTTTGAATTGCATATTGTTCGGCAGGTAAACCAAATGAATCGTATCCCATTGGATGCAATACATTAAACCCTTGATGACGCTTATATCTTGCATAAATATCAGATGCAATATAACCTAGTGGGTGACCGACATGAAGTCCAGCACCAGAAGGGTAAGGGAACATATCTAACACATAAAACTTCGGTTTTTCAGAATTATCTTCTGCACGAAACGTTTTGTTTTCCGCCCAAAATGCTCTCCAATCTGACTCTATCTTTCTAAAGTTATACTCCATCCTAATCTGACTTTTCAAGAGCTAAAGGTAAGGATTTGTAAGAAGATTAATAGGGTGAAACACAACAGAATTCCGTAACTTCAAGTTAAGCTCGTTTGAAAAGATTATTTTTGCTCTATGATGTGTTTAAAATCAACCAATTTACTTCATGTAATTCTCCTTGTACTATGTACCTCTATAGTCAGCTATGGTCAGCAATCACATGAAAGTAACTTGATCAAATCTTATAACACAGAAACCAATAAGAAAAAAAAGTTTAATCACTTGATGACACTTGGAGAATACTACAAGGTCAACAATATTACGAAAGCGGATTCTATTCGGCATGTAATATTAAAAGAAAGCAGACTATTTGAAGACTCTATTCGATTTAACGCATTTTTTTACAATGTTGAAGTTGCCCAAAAGACAGGAAATCAAGAAGAGTATTTTAGAACCATTGTTTCTTGTCAACCTTTTTTGAATAAATTAAGTTCGGACCAAGGACAATTTAAGATTTACAGGCACCTAGGGTATTACCACAGTAGTATGCAAGAAATTGAAACCGCTGATTTCTATTTAAATCAAGCCATTAAATTAGCCCGGAAGACAATGAACAATAGAAATCTTTCTGAGGCATATGCTTTTCTTTCAAAGAATTTCATGATTTCCAATCAAAAAGATTCTGCACTTTACTATTCGAATATGGCGATTAAAGCCGCACGTAGAATTAAGGATAAGTCCGTTCTTTCTCAAGCGTTTAATGCCCAAGCAGAGACTTATAGCTTCTTCGGCCAAATTGAGTTGAGTGTTGCAAAAAACTTAATTAGTTTACAGATGGCTGAAGAGGCCCGTAATATTTATTTGCTAGCGAAATACACCCGTGAAATTGGGCAATCACAAAAATTGATTGCCAATTTAGATGATGCTGAATATTACTTCAGGAGATCACTTGGGTATGCGCGTCAAATTCATGACAAACGTCAAATGGCATTAGCGCACACAAACCTTGCTTCGGTTCAATTAGAACGTGATGAATTTTCAAGCGCCATTAAAAATGCCAATCTTTCCATTAAGTATTTAACGAGTTTAAATGATTTAAATGGCCTTGGAGAAACGCATAATATTCTTGGAATGGTTTATAAAGAGCAAAAGGTCTACAACCTAGCATCGAGTAATTTTAATAAGGCCCTTGTCTATTATGAATCAACAAGTAATAAAGAGAAAATTGCAGGTGTTTATCACAACGTAGGAACCGTTTTTAAGGAGCAAGGCAAGTATAAGAACTCATTGAACTATTTGAATCGTTCTATTGCAATTCGTGAACAATACGGTGCGCAAAATCAGATTTATCAGACTTACAGAACAATTGCAGATGTCTACAAAGACGTGAATAACACTAATAAATCGTTGGAGTACATGGAGTTGTACTTAAATTATTTAGATAGTAACACGGCGCTACAATCCGCGACTAAAATTGCCGAATTAAGTGAGTCTTATCGTTCTGAACAACGAGAAAGATTGATTAATTCACAGGCCGATTCGATTCAAAGACAGCAACAAGAACGAAACTTAACAGCAACGAAGTTAGAGAATAGCCAATTACGAAATAACTTCCAGATGTATATTATATTTGTCTTTTTGATTATTGTTGGTATGGGAGGTATGATTGTTTTTTACCGCTGGCGATCCGTTAAAATAAAGCAGCAACAACGAGAGGCTGAGATGTCGCAAACACTTCTGAGAACCCAAATGAATCCTCACTTTATATTTAATGCAATGTCTGTGATTCAGAGTTATATATACGATCATGACACGAATAAATCTTCTAAATTTTTAGTGAACTTTTCTAGGTTAATGCGCTTAATATTGGAAAACTCTCCCAAGGAACATATTTCAATCAATACAGAAATCGAAATTCTTCAGAAGTATTTAGAAATGCAAAAATTGCGATTTGAAGATCGTTTTGAATTTGATATTGTTGCGGAGCAAGTCCTTTTTGATGAAAGTACTATTATTCCTCCTATGATTACTCAGCCTTTTATTGAGAATGCAATTGAGCATGGTCAGCTACACACTATTGAAGGAGGATTTATTAAAGTAAAATTCAGTAAGGAGAATAATATGTTAGTCATTTCTATTGTCGATAATGGAATCGGAAGGAAAGAGTCAGAAGGAAAGAATAATAATACAGATCACAAAAGTATGGCTATGGATATAACAAGTCAGCGAATTGAGAGTTTGAATAAAAAGCATAAGACCAGTGGTTCACTAATAGTTGATAATTATAATGAAGAATTCGAAACTGGTACAAAAGTATTAATTTCGTTACCTTACGCAATAGAGTTTAACAAAACAAGGGCCCCACATGAAAAAAGTACTAATAATAGACGACGAAAATAGAACAAGAAAACTCATTGCTAAAATGATTGAGTCATTTGGTATGGATGTTGAGACAATCCATGGAGGGGAAAATGTTCAGTCTGGAATTGCGGCTATTAAAAGATATAATCCAGATATTGTTTTCTTAGACATTCAGATGCCTGATGGAACTGGCTTTGACGTATTATCTTCTATACCAAACAAAACATTCGAAGTCATTTTTATTACTGCTCATGAAGAATTTGCCATTAAAGCAATTAAATTTAGTGCGCTAGATTATCTGTTAAAGCCTGTAGACTCAACTGAATTAAAAGCGGCATTAGAAAAAGCATTGATCAGAATAAAAGGCCACTCTAGCCCTGTACAGTTTGATGCACTTCAAAAAAACATTCTCCCTTTAGAAAAAAGAAGATTGGTATTAAAAACACAAGAAAGTGTCCATGTTGTTGAATTGGATCAAATTATTCGATGTGAAGCAGACCGAAACTATACCTCTTTCTTTTTACTCGACAACAAAAGAATTCTCGTTTCTAAAACATTAAAGGAATACGAAACACTATTGTCCGGGCACAATTTCTTACGTGTTCAACAATCACACCTTGTCAATATTGACTACGTAGACCGTTATGATAAGAAAAATGGTGGTGCTGTAGTTATGAAAGATGGTTCTGAAGTACCTTTGTCTCCTGCAAAACGAGACCTGTTTTTTAAGCGTTTAGGTAATATCTAAATCAAAAATTAAGTGAAAAGATGTTAATGTTCATTAATACATGCCTAATGTTCATTAGCTGAATAACTATCAATTTAAATTTTGTAAATTTCTTCTAAGAAATAAAGAATATCAGGAAATTTTCTTAGCCTTTAGCTTTAAAATTTTGAAGGGTAACACTGCTTGGAGAGGCAGTTTCATTTTCTAGTTTGATTAAAGAGTATAACAGTTCTTAATCCTTTGAATATTAAAGTTGTGCTTTGCACAAATGTTAAGAAAGTTCCTGATTTTTTATTTCTTTTTATACGATTTTAAATTCTTCGTTAATACTTGAAGAAGTAGTTGCTAATATAGCTACTACGATAAAATTAACTTGCCACTATTCAAAAAGAGCTGACAATATCAGCTCTTTTTTATTTACCTCCGTTTTAGTTTATTGCTGAATTGCATACAGTACCGGTCGACTTGGTGAAGCATCGTTCTCGAAAGGTGCGACTTGAAAGCTTAAAATATACTTCCCATCCTTAATTCCATTATCGACGTAAATAAGTTCAGTAATCGTTCTTTTGAAGTTCGGCGCTTGAGGAACTTCCCAAAATGCATGATGGAATGCAAGGACCCCATTGTCGCTCTCGCGATCAACAGAAGGCAAGTCAATCAATAAATGATCAATGCCGTTTTCCAACAATAGTTTAACGCATTCCACATCCAAATAAGGTGGATTTGATTCAGAATAGTTCTTAGTTGTCTTTACTCTATCGTTTGGCATTGTTCGAATAACCAAGGCTTCTCCTTGAAAATTGATATCTCTAATTTGATCTGGAGTAATGATAAAATCAATATCTCCATTTGCTTGTTCAACGCATTTTGGTAAAATCGAAACCAATGTAGCATCGAAAAAGTAATTTTTCAAAACATCATTGATTGAATAAACTTCTTCCGTTATGTGGCCCAAACACTCTGTATGAGTTCCATGTCCGTGCGGATTAAAATAAATATCCCTGAAATTTACAGATCCACCTTCTTTTACAGACCCAATGTAGTTATCCGTTCTAACCGGTTCAAATCTTGGCGGATCAACATACCATGCTCTAGGGTTTCTAGCTTCATTCGAAAGTACTATCGAGATGTCCAATGGAGAATTAGTCTCTATAAATTGATCTGTTTTCAGGTATAATTTCATATTAATCGAAGGTACTCATTTCCTCTTTCAAAGCAATAATAAGAAATAATCCCTACAATTATAGTTACCATGGTATTTATTTATGTATATTTATCGAAATATAATTATATTCTATGAAAAAAACAGGGTTTTTAATGATGGTAGCCGTTGCATTGACAGCTGTTTCATGTTCGACTGAAGCTGAAGAAGGAAAAGAAGTAACATATACACTTGACCAAACCAACTCTTCTATTAACTGGAAAGGTGGAATGAGCGCTGAATATTTCCATACTGGTACGGTTCAATTTTCTAAAGGGTCTATTGCGATGGCTGGTGAAGAATTAAAGTCTGGATCATTTACAATTGATATGAATTCAATTGATGATAATTCATTAGAGGCTCCTAAGTCGAATTATTTATCTGGTCACTTAATGGGAACGATGCCAGATGAAGACCACCCGGTTAACATGTTTTTCAATACCCCTGATTTTCCAAACGCCACAGTTACTTTAGGAGCGTACAAAGAGGGAGGTTTGGAGATTACTTTAAATGTTATTGGAATTTCTATCACGCAAAATGTTGACGCAACACTTTCAGTTAATGAGACTGGTGCTTCAATTAAAGGTAGTTTTAGTTTGGATCTTGCTTCGATGAATGCTCCAGGATTTGAAACTCAAGCTGACGGAAGTGCTATTTCTTCTCTTATTGAATTTGATGTAGAAGTACTTTTTACAAAATAAGACAAACCGATTTACACACATTGAAAGGCTAGCGTAATAATTCGTTAGCCTTTTTTTTGTGCTTTGTTGTGTTTGCGCCTTTAAAATATTTGTTTCTTTGAGCTGTGATAAATGAAAACATACGTAATATAATATTCGACTTTGGAGGAGTAATCATCAATATCGATTATGAATTAACGCTTGAGGAATTCAAGAAATTGGGGATTGACAATTTTGAAGAGCTCTACTCCCAAGCGAATCAATCCAACCTATTCGATGATATCGAAACCGGGAAGATCTCAGCACAGCGCTTTATTAATGACATACTTGATTATCTTCCAGCCAGAACATCTCCAAATACAGTAGTATCAGCCTGGAATGCTATGATAAAAGAAGTTCCTAGTAAGACTATTGACCTGTTAATTGAATTAAAATTGAAAGGTTATGACCTTTATTTACTTAGTAATACGAATGAGATTCACATTGACGCTGTATTGAAGGCATGGGATAAAACATCTCATCAACGTCCTGAATACATTTTTGACAAGGTATATTTGTCACACGAAATAGGAATGCGCAAGCCTAATAAAGAAATTTTTGAATTCGTTTGTAGGCAAGAAAGATTACTTCCTGGAGAAACCCTGTTTATTGACGATTCAATTCAACATATAGAAGGAGCAGCATCGATTGGTCTCAAAACCCATCATTTGTTAAATCAGAAGGATATTTATTCACTTTTCTCTTGACACAATTCTATAAGCATTCCTTTTGTTGACTTAGGGTGTAGAAATGCAATACGCTTATTATCAGCACCAGACTTTGGAGTATCGTGAATCAATTTAAACCCACCTTTATTCAGTCTAATTAATTCAGCATCAAGATCATCGACTTCAAACGCCACATGATGAAACCCCGCTCTATTATTATTTAAAAATTTTGCGATAGCAGATTCTTCATTTGTTGCTTCTAACAATTCAATCTTAGACTCCCCCACCATAATGAATGCGGTTCTAACGCCCTCAGAGCAAACAATCTCTTCTTTGTAGCATGTCGCGCCCAATAGGGCCTCATACACATCTATTGCTTCTTCAATATTGTCTACTGCTATTCCTAAATGTTCTATGCGTTTTACCATAGCAAAAAAATCCTGTAGAAACTTCAGGGTTTGTTTTATATAATTAATTCTAGTTCTTAATGAACTTTTCGTTTACATTATCAAAGTTGATGTAATAGACACCTCGAAGTAGGTTTGAGCAATCAACATAATCGCCAACTCCTTTCTTAACGATGTTACCATAAGCATCATAAATCTCATACTGAGTTTCTATTGATTTTTTGTTAGCAATAAATTTAATCTGGTTCTTAACTTTTGCAGGAGTCTTCTTAATCACTGGAGAATTAGAAACAAACTTGACTTCTCCCGAAGGGCGCTTAATCCCAGAATGATCAATTTGAACGATTCTTACCGTATTTCCTCCTGAATGAGGGGTAAGAGCAAAATCGTACGCATTCTCTTCTCCATTTCCTTTTCCTTTTCCTAAAACTTCACCTGCCGCAACCCACTTGTTCCATCTGTATTGTTCAATAACAAATGGTAGTTTCCCTTGTTCTCCTTTAGTTCTGAACTCTAATTTACCCTCACTTGAAATATTCATTTTTACAATGCTATAAGTAGACCTAGATAATAGAACCTCTGGATTTAAGATTTTCGGTATACATCCATTATCATGCTCGATAACAATAAATACTGGTTCTCCTATATCAATATTAAATAATGAGAAGTCTATTTCAAAGGCTCCAACGCTTGTGCCTCCTGGCATGACATCCCCATTAACGAGAACCTTCGTAGCGCAGTATCCAAAGCCTTCATCATTCATAGGGTTTTGAACGTAAAGATTTTTTCCTTGATACCTGCCTTCAATCGACAAAGCTGCTATAGCAACTAAATTCAAAAAGAAGATTAATATAACTAGGATAACTTTTTTCATCAAGTGTCAGTGTAATAATATTAAATTAAAATTATCTAACACTATCTTTTAGCAAATTGAATTGTGCCGTACAAATATAGTATGTTTTTACTAAAAAGACTTGAAAAACAGTAATTATTTACTGTAAAGAGAACAGCGAAACATAGTCTCCCACTCCATTTAATATTCAGAGTTTCTACGAAAAATAAAACCTGTCTTTGTAGATAAATGTTTATAGAATATTCTTATTCTTGTATTAAGCTTCACCAAACATTTTTAATGAAGAAATTCAGCCTCCTTATATTGCTATTTATCATTATTTCCTCTTGTTCTAAAGATGAAAGGCAAAAATTTAAATTTCAAGGAGGATCATTGAGAATGGCATTAGATAATGAGCCAAGCACATATATTCCACGTGCTGTTATGGGTTACTATTCTGCTACAGTCCTAAATCAGATTGCTGAAGAGTATGAGGCACAATATAAAACTAACTAACCACTCTTATGAGATTAATTATTCTGACACTGACCTTATCAGCTATGTGCAATTTTTCATTTGCCCAGCCTAAGCAAACCGTGCGAGGAAAGATCTACGATTCTGAATCTCAATTCCCGCTTATCGGTGTTAAAGTTCAGATTTACACAAAAGATAGTATACAAAAATACCGTGCACTATCAAATTTAAAGGGTGACTTTTCTATCGAAAATGTCCCTGTTGGTAAACATGAACTAATCGCAACTTACTTGACATATGACGCTAAGACGGTCACCATTGAAGTAACTTCAGGAAAACAGTCAATTATAAATTTACCCTTAGAAGAAGCCTTTTCAGAACAAGTAGAGGTGACAGCAACAGGAAGGAAAAAGGGTAGAGTAATTAACGAACTTGCATTAATTTCTGCGCAGCAATTTAGCGTTGAGGAAACGGACCGTTATCCCGGGTCTCGTTCTGACCCAGCTCGTATGGCGTCTAATTTTGCAGGTGTAAGTGGGGCGGACGATTCGAGAAATGATATTGTAATTAGAGGGAATTCCCCTTTAGGAGTTGTGTGGAGAGTTGAAGGAATAGATATTCCTAACCCATCTCACTTCTCAATTTCTGGAAGTACTGGTGGACCGGTTTCTATTTTGAACAACAAGATCCTTGCAAACTCTGATTTCTTCATGAGTGCCTTCCCAGCAGAATATGGTAATTCAACTTCTGGCGTTTTCGATTTAAAACTGAGAAAAGGAAACGATCAAAAACATGAGTTCACTGGGCAATTTGGGTTCCTAGGAACTGAACTATTGGCTGAAGGTCCAGTGGGAAAGGACGGCAAATCGAGTTATCTTGTTATGGGGCGTTACTCTACATTAAGCTTGTTTAAAACATTAGGAATTCAAATCGGAACTGATGCAGTGCCAACTTATGGTGATGGTGCATTTAAATTCAATTGGAAACTGAAAAACGGTGGCGCTCTTTCTTTATTCGCCATTGGCGGAGCAAGTAATATCGCAATTGAAATTCTAGATCCAGGATCATTAGAAGACCAATTGTCTACTGAAACGACATCTGAGCTGTACGGTGAAGGTGACAGAGATCAGTTCTTTGGAACAGCTATGGGGGTCACTGGTTTGACATATAAGAAACCATTGAATGAAAAAACATTCTTAGCGGCAACATTTGCTTATTCTTATGAGCAACAAAAATCTCGTCATGATTTTATTGATCGAACAGGGACAATCACTGGAAATGACTCAATTGTATTTCACAACGGTCGTTACCCTTTAATGGCGTATATTTTTAAAACTTCTAAAGGTTCTGCATTCTTTAGTCTCAATCACAAGATTAATAAAAACCATTTGATTAAGGCAGGAATCAATTTAGATGCATTCTTCTATAACATGCATGACTCTGTTTTGGAAGCGGGACACACATCGGACCCTTTAACCCACGTTTGGGACGAAAGATGGGATTACGAAGGTGCTTCCATCCTTGTTCAACCCTTTGTGCAATGGAAATGGAGAGTGACTGAAAAAATGGCATTTACCGCAGGAATACATAATCAATTCTTCTCGTTTATGGGGAATGACAAGATCAACATGAGTATTACGGAACCCAGAATTGGTTGGAAGTTAAAAATGAAGAACGGGCAGGCCATTTCTGCAGGAGCAGGAATGCATAGTATGACGCAGCCAATGTATACTTACTTGTACCACCAAGAAGATGAGAATGGAGATAAAGTGTATAAAAATATGGATATGGACTTCTCTAGAAGCTTGCATTCGGGGATTGGCTATGAAAAAGCATTCAAAAAGAGTTTAAATCTTAAAATGGAAGCATATTACCAGCATTTATACAATATCCCAGTGACTGTCGTTTCTTCCGCCTTCTCATTAATTAATATGGGTAGTGGGTTCCAAAGGTTCTTCCCTCAGGAATTGAAGAATACCGGAACTGGCACCAACTATGGCGCTGAGATTACACTTCAGAAGTACTTCGACAAATCATTCTTCTTTATGTTTTCTGGAACAATTTATAACTCAACATACGTTGCTAGCGATGAAGAAGAAAGAAGTACTTCTTATAATGGCAACTATGTCTTCAACTTACTAGCGGGTAAAGAGTGGGGAATTGGAGAGAAGCAATCCATCTCACTTGGATTCAAAGGAACAATTGCCGGTGGTAAATTATACGGGAATGTGGATACTGTTGCAACAAATACATTCCAAGAATTAGTTTACTTAGATGAAGGATTCAATCAGAATAAATTTCCCGTTTATTATAGAATAGATGCAAAAATTAACTGGAAATTCAACGCTCAAAATGTTACTCATGAAATCGGGTTAGATTTAGTGAATGTAACCAGTCGTCAAAACTTACTAGGATTATCTTATGCTCCTGACTTGTTTGACTCAACAGTTGATCCGGTTCAAGAGAGATACCAGCTAGGATTCTTACCATTATTCTATTACAAAATAGATTTTAGATTTAACGGGGGGAAAGAGAACATCTTGCAATAACAAAAAACTACAAAAGAACTATTTTTTATTTAATGTCTTTTGTTACCAAGTCGGGCAGCTGTCACAAGCATTTTTTCCTCTTAGATAAACCAAAAACCCAATTACAACATTAGCGTCACAATATCCATAAGCGTGCCTTGTATAGGCGCTAGGATCATTAGGACGGTTATTAACCTTTACTTGATGATGAAATCCAGCTCCTAAATTAGATTGAATAAATAAATGCCTGAAAAACTCGAAACGCAATCCCAAATGACCTGATAATCCATACCCAGAGAGTGAAATTGTCCTCACATCTTCAAAATCTGTTCCAAAACGAAAGTCATTAAAAGACAAGATTCCTCCTGCTGATAGTCCAACCTTTGTTGAAAATGCAAACCAATCTTTATTACCTGTTTTCCACCATTGATCTGTTCTAGTGATCTCAAATCTCAAATAATTCAACCCATCTGAATTTTCGTAATGGAATGTGCTTCTATCTGTTGTTATTGGTTTACTGTTATACGTACCCTCCCAGTTATTCATCGTATCAACTCCAGAATCTATTGATCCGCTCAGGAATACTTCATTCTTATCAGCAAAGAGGTATTTCATATGATCATAACCAACTGAAATTGACCAATTGTCTTTAAAGTAGTATCCTATTCGTGCATTAAATTGTGGAATTGTAACCTTTTTAGGATGAAAGTATACGGCTGCGTCAAATTTTTCAGGATTATCATGTGCTTTAGCACCCTTCATTGTAAAGTCGTAGCCTGGTCCAACAAAATGCATATTGCTTTTCGTATATCCGCTTCTATTATACCCCCAATATCCATATATCGTTCCTTTGGCAAAGGAAACTTTTCGTTTTCCTTTTTGAGCATCTGTCATAAAAGGCAAAAACAACAACAAAACTAGAGCTATACTTTTCATTACTTCGTCATTTTTAGGAATGCTACTTCTTTTTCTGTTAGGTGCCTATACATGCCTCGTGGTAAATCTTTCTTCGTTAATCCGGCAAATGTAACACGATCTAGCTTCGTTACAATTAAGTCAATTGCTTCAAATGTTCTACGTACAATTCTGTTTTTACCAGAGTGTAACTCTACTCCAACTTCTTTAGGGTCACCATCTTTTACAAATTCCGCTTTGTCAAACAATGATGTTCCATCTTCTAGCTTCACCCCTGTCAATAATTTCTGTAAGTCTTCTCTTGAAACCTTCTTGTTCAGCTCTACATGGTAGACCTTACTTGACTTATGGCGAGGATGTGTCAACTTTTTCGCTAAATCCCCATCATTCGTGAATAATAATAACCCCGTTGTTTCTTTATCCAATCGCCCGACAGGATAGACACGTTCTTTACATGCTTTTTTAACCAAGCCCATTACTGTTTTACGACCAAATGGATCATCCATTGTTGTGATAAAACCTTTTGGCTTATTCAATAAAACGTAACGTTTCTTCTCTGCATTGATAGATTCACCATCGTATTTCACAACATCCCCCGGTTTCACTTTATATCCCATCTCAACAACTTGCTCTCCGTTTACCGAAACGACTCCTGTTTTAATTAAAACATCCGCTTCTCTTCGGGAACAAACCCCTGCATTAGATAGATACTTATTCAAACGAATCGCATCATCATTAAAAGATGGTAACGGATCCCCCTTTTTCAATTTATCTTTATAATCAATGAATCTACTTCGGGCTTTAATCTCTTTCTGATCTTTCTTGTTATCGTCTTTCACACGACCCTTTCTTGACGTTGCTGGAATTTTTTTGTCCCCTGACCTTCGTCCTTTAAACGACTTAGTCTTTGAATCGTTACTGCGACCTCCTGTTTTTTTTGTGTTCATCTCGAGCATAAATATTTGAGCAAAGATACGATATTTAAACTATAGCTTTGGATAGAACGCGTTTTCAATATGCTCAATCTCCATTTTGACTGAATTTAAATTAATTGAAACAACATAAAACTCAACTTCTTTGTCAAAGTTCTATATGATTCATCTTTCTTTTTTAAGTTAGAGGAAATATGGATAGTTTCAAACACCCAGTGTACTCATAGGAGATCAATCCGTATCTTGAGTAAAAAAACATGACTATATAAGCTGCCATTTTGGAATTCTAATAACGAATTAAATTAAAAAAATAGCGTCAAATATTAGGGTTCCCCCACAAGTTCGAGTGTTTCTTGCGCTGCTGATTGCTCTGCTTTTTTCTTAGAAGACCCTATTCCACGTCCATATTCTTGACCATTAATTTTAGCAGCCACTAAATATTCCCATGAAGTTCCTTTATTTATCTCCGATATAACTTCAAACTCTAGAAGAAGATGATTCTTCTGGCTCCAAATGAATAATCTAGATTTAAAATCAATTTCTTCGATAAGAATGTGATTCAAGTCTACATATTTCCTTAGCACATGATGCTTTAAGCTCTTCTGAGCACTCCTGTAGCCCCCGTCAAGACATATTGCTCCAATCAAAGCTTCAAAGGCATTGCCTTCAATTGTTTCAATCCTAATTGAACGACTTTGATTATATCTTAAGACTTTGATTATCTCCATTTCATGCCCTATCATTCCTAAGGTTCTTCGGCTTACTAATTTTGATTTTATCTTCGTCAGGTAACCCTCATCTTCGTCTGGAAATTTCAAATAGAGCAATTCGGTAACAATAGAGCCCAATATAGAATCCCCCAAAAATTCCAGGCGTTCATTAGAAACATCACCTTTTGTATTTGAGATTGACTTATGCGTCAGTGCCTCAAAGAAAATGTCGAGATTATTTGGTCTATAGCCAAATCGCTGTAGTATAAACCGAGCTATATCTAACTCTTCTTCAGAATGTTTTTTTTTGAAAAAAGGAAATAAGGATAACACCTATTTTTCGAATTTCTTGACGATAATGGTCGTGTTATGTCCGCCAAATCCAAATGTATTCGACATAGCGTAGTTAACTGTTCTTTCTTGGGCCTTATTAAAGGTAAAGTTTAATTTATTATCCAATTCAGGATCATCATTTTTGTGATTAATCGTTGGTGGAATAATATCATTGTGAACAGCCATAACACATGCAATCGCTTCAATAGCACCCGCTGCACCTAAAAGGTGTCCTGTCATTGACTTTGTTGAACTGATATTAATGTTATATGCATGTTCCCCAAAGACTTGTTGGATTGCTTTAACTTCAGCAACATCTCCTAAAGGAGTTGAAGTACCATGTACATTTACATAGTCAATTTCTCCTGCACTAATTTCAGCATCTTCAAGCGCTGAAATCATTGAATTACGAGCTCCAATACCCTCTGGGTGAGGAGCGGTCATATGATAAGCATCACTAGACATTCCGCCACCAAGTACCTCAGCATAGATTTTAGCACCACGCTTAATGGCATGATCATAATCTTCTAATATTAAAGCACCTGCACCCTCGCCTAATACAAAACCATCACGTTCTGCGTCAAAGGGACGAGAAGCAGTTTCAGGAGAATCGTTCCTAGTTGACAAAGCTCTCAATGCATTAAATCCCCCTAAACCGGCTTCATTAATGCCAGCTTCAGACCCGCCAGTTACGATGGCATCAGCTTTCCCTAAGCGAATATAGTTGTATGCGTCAATAATTGCGTTCGTTGCAGAGGCACATGCAGAAACAGTTACATAGTTAGGACCACGGAAACCATATTCAATTGAAATATGTCCCGCAGCAATGTCTGCAATCATTTTTGGAATAAAAAAGGGATTAAAACGAGGGGTTCCATCGCCTTGGATAAAATTGGTTACTTCATCTTGAAAAGTCTTTAAGCCACCAATCCCAGACCCCCAAATAACTCCAATACGATCAAAGTTTGGTTCTGATTCAATTAACCCAGAGCCTGCCACAGCTTCTCTTGCGGAAACTATGGCATACTGTGAGAATTGATCTAGTTTTCTTGCTTCTTTACGGTCCATGTGGTCCGTAACCTCAAAGTCTTTGACTTCGCAAGCAAAATGTGTTTTGAATAAAGACGCATCAAATTGTTTAATTGGAGCTGCACCACTTTTTCCATTTTTCAACGCTTCCCAATATTCAGAAAGTGAATTTCCAATTGGGGTAAGCGCGCCTAGTCCTGTGACAACAACTCGTTTCAATTCCATACGTGAATCGTTAATTTAATTTATCAGTTACTGATTAGTTAACGTTCTCTTCGATATAAGAAATTGCGTCCCCAACTGTTTGAATGTTCTCTGCTTGATCATCTGGAATAGCAATATTAAATTCCTTCTCAAACTCCATGATTAACTCAACTGTGTCTAGAGAATCTGCTCCTAGATCATTTGTGAAGCTTGCTTCGTTTGCTACTTCGCTTTCTTCAATACCTAATTTATCTACGATAATAGATATTACTTTTGATTTAACATCAGACATTTCTTCTTAATTTATATGGTTAATTCAGCAACAAAGAAAGCTACAATATATTAAAAGACAAAATATTTAGTGCTAATATTCTATAACGTCACTGTTAGATTTTCTATACTAATCAAACACCATTCTATTCTTTTATTGTAAATCATCCTTAAAAAACCAGGATAGGTACACCACTATCTTAGTGATATTTGGGTTTCATAAAAAATAATTAGTACGCCCTGGGTATGCACTAAAGTAATTCTTACTTTATCTGTAATCGGTATTATACACATATAGGTGTTTCATGTCCAGAATGTATAGTTAGTTTACTTTTTAATTCAAATTCTGTACAATTTCTTCAAATGTATAGTTTGTAATTAGAATCAACTTAATACCTTTGCTCTATGCCTAAAACTAAAATAGCCATATTTGCCTCAGGAACAGGGAGTAATGCAATTAATCTAATCCGGTTTTTTAAGAACAGTAGAGCCATTGAAGTAGGCTTTGTTTTAAGCAATAACCCTGATGCGCCTGTTTTGGAGTCCGCTCAATCACTCGGGGTTAATATCATATATCATGACAACGCCAAAGTTGCAAATGGTGAATTTCTAGTTAGCCTTTGCAAAAACAATGGTATTGACTGGATTATTCTTGCAGGTTACTTAAGGCTTATTCCGAAGGAGCTTATTTCGGCTTACTTTAATACGATGATTAATTTACACCCATCCTTACTTCCTAATTATGGAGGAAAAGGAATGTTTGGGTCAAATGTTCACAGGGCTGTCATTGCAAATAATGAAAAAGAATCTGGAATTACGATTCATTTTGTTAACCAAGAGTTTGATAAAGGAAGGGTCATAGCACAATTTACTTGCGAATTAAATCCCGGAGATGGTGTTTCAGAGCTTGAGCAAAAGATCAGACACTTAGAACAATCTTATTTCCCAACGGTAGTAGAAAAAACACTCTTAGGATAGCCCTATCAAGTTTTTTAATGGTTCCCAGGGAGTGATTTTTTAAGTGGGAGTGTTGTTCTTTGCGATTGTTTGTTGAGTCTTTGAAGGAAACCCTCTATAAGAGATAAAATAGAGCTACTTACCGGGAGAAAAAGATCCTGGGGAATTTGATTTTCTCTGGACAATTTGCATCCCGTATTCAAAGCTACGTTCATTAATGACGTCCCCTTTCTTATCGTAAACCTTAAATTTTCCATGTTTCAGTCCCTCCTTATAATCTACTTCAGATATTATTTTCCCTCGTCGTGTAAATTGTTGCATCGTTCCGTGTAGCTTGCCTTTTTTATATTGAGAAATGACAGCTGGAGCCTTCCCTCCTGGATAATAAGCAATCCATTCACCATCTTTTAACCCCCGCTTATAATTTCCCGTTTCTGTCATTTTAAAATCTTTCGAAGAATAAGAAACTGAATATCCGTGAAGTTTACTTTCTATCACAACGCGATTTTTCATAAATCCATAATCAACCTTTGATTTTTTCTTAAACAGCTTATAGGTCATAACATCCTTAACCCTCTCATTTTTGAAGAATTCATCCCATTCACCCGCTTTCATGTTATCGATATATTTGCCTTTCAACTTAACTTTTCCATTGGGATAGAATGATTTCCACTCTCCGTTTAGCTCACCTGTTTTGAAGTAAGTAGTATTTTTCAAATCACCTGTTTTCCAGTAATTATTCCATTCACCTTCTTCTTTTCCGTTCACGTATCCCCCCTCCATGAGCAAGGTCTCATCTTCATACCAAGTTCTCCAGACTCCATTTTTCAGGTCGTTATCAAATTCCCCTACCTTAAACTTTTTACCGTTTTTATAAAAGTACGACCATTCTCCCGTTTTTAAATTATCTGTATAATGGGCTTGGTATGAAACTTCTCCTGTTGGATGCCAATATGACCAATCACCATGCTGTAAGTCATTTTTAAATGACCCTGCCATATCTTTCTTGCCCGTATTTGTGTACCAGATCCATTCGCCATCTTTTTTACCGCTTTTGTATTTCCCTTCTACATTGACCTGACCATTGTCATAGTAATATGTGTAATCGCCTTCCAATAGACTGTTTTCATAGTGGCTTATTTTCTCTTTATCTCCTGTGTAATACGCATACTCCCACTTACCATCTTTAGCACCATCCTTGAATGACCCTTTCAGGGTCTTGTAGCCATACACACTAAACTCTTCAAAGTCGCCATCTTTAAGACCATCTTTATAATTGTACAATTCTTTAACCTGACCCGTTATGTAATGAGTAGTCAACATACCCGTTCCGCTAACAATTGTTTGGGTGTGTAGTGAGTCAGACAAATAGAATTCCCATAAGTAATTATCGGTCCCTGTAGTTTCTTCTACTGATTTAAGCAGCCCATCTCTGTAGTAATAATGCCAAGTATTAATTGCTTCATCAAGCTTATATTTTCCTTGAATTTTCAACCTTCCTGTTTCATACCACTCCAAATAAAGGCTGTCTTGACGGCCATATTTAAAGTATCCTTCCTGACGCTTTTTACCATTTGGATAAAATAAAATAACCGAACCAGAAAGCATATCTCGATAATAATTTCTTACCTCTTCAATTTCTCCTAGACGATCATAATAGGTCCACTTACCGTGCTTCTCTCTAGTTTCTCCTAGCTCATCCCTGAAATATTTCCCTTTAGATTGGATCTGAGACTTATTGAAATCCCAATATGTGCTTTTTTGCTTGGATAGGTTTTCTTTATTAATTTCTTGTGCAAAAACTGAAAGCGAAATAAAGAATGTGAATAGGATAGTGGAAATTCTCATTTTAATTTATTTAAAAGATTATCACTGAATATCAAAACTTGATTACTTTAATAACCCCATAATTCCTTGTGAAATTAATACCATTGCGAATGCTACAAAAACGATTCCAATCAAGTAGTTTAAGCCTTTAAGGAGAGGTACCGTTACTAGAGGTCGTAGACTCTTTGCCCCCAAAATTTTAAGCAAGTCCAATGAGAAAAATGTAATTACGATAGAGGTGATAAAGACAATCATGGACGTGGAAGTCCCCTCTTCTGCTGCATCTTTAGCGCCAAGTGTCATAACACTAAACCAATAAAAAACAATCATTGGATTTGCGAGATTTAATAGAAACCCCTTCAATCCAAGTAATAAATAACCCTTCATATTAGTATCAGGTTCAGAGCCATCTTCATGTATACAAATTCCTTGAACTTTTTTAAAGAAATTGAAGGCTCCATAACCAAAGAAAAGACACCCTCCAATAAGCCGCAATACTGAGTTGTCATCTCCCGAAGAAAGTTGTTCTACTTGATTATAGAAAACATATGCGATTAAGATATAAACGATGTCGTTCACTAAAACACCAAGATCAAATGCTATTGCCGCTTTAATTCCCTTTCGGATACTTGTTTCTAGGAGTACGAAAAACACCGGGCCAATCATTATGCTCAGTATAAAACCTGTAACGATTCCCTTAAGTATCAAGTCCATATTTGGAAGTTCATATTTTCACAAAGTTAACCTTTCATTTATCAAAAAAAAGGCGCCGAACAGGAAAAAAAACATATTGTTTTCAATGTCAGGGTGAATATTTAATTGAAGTTGTTTACATTTGTAAGCAGAGTGTCGGATATTTAGACGCCGGCCAACTAAATTATCAGTTACATATGAAACTTGCAGCGGCAAACACAAAATTAGAGAGCATCATTAAGAACGTTGAAAAAAGCGGGATTAAAGCAGAAGGATTGGTAGAAGAGTTAAGAGGACTAAGAGAATTCGCGCTTAAAGAAAAAGACCCCCTAGTGACTAAAGTTTTACGTTTGACATATGAGTATTTAAGTGAAAAATCAACTTTTGATGTTCAAGCTCAATTCGAAGAAGACGAAGAAGAGAATGAATACCCAATCGAGATTGAAGACAATGAGAACTTTTTGTACTTATTAAACCTTTTATTACGCTCGGATCATAAAGTTAATCGTGAAGAAATTAAAGATTACAGATCTGCACTTAAACTAGAGCTATACTAGGATCTCTCTTTTTAAAGATTAGAAGCTACTCGCCTGAGTAGCTTTTTTTGTCTTTTTTCAAACTTCACCCAACCTCATCAAGACAAAACACGTCTTAATAACAAATATTGACATTCTGGTTTGTACAATATTTTGGTTTTATTTTCCTTGCATGTACCTGAAAAATTAATCACAATATTGACAGTATGAATAATACTGACTCGTGTCATGAGCAAACGGAATTTTCTCATCATACATTTCCGATAAGATTCTTCCAATATATTTTGGGAAGTTATCTACAACCTCTTCTAAATCGTTCTTCTTAGTGTCTAAGACAAATGGTTCATTATTTCCAGAAATAAACGAGATGATGCTTGAAGTTGGAAGTACGTTATGTTTATGCTTATACAAAAACGCATATTGAATTAATTGTAAAACGTGTTTTCGGGCTCCAAGTGTCTGAGTAATATTTTGTTCATTGGTATCCATTGCTCTAAATTCTACATCCTCATTTTTCACCTTTCCTGATTTATAATCGATAATTCTAATTTGATCACCAACACGATCAATTCTATCAATAAACCCTCTAAGATTGACTTCTTTCACTTCGCCGTTTACTTCTACAGGTATTAAAGCGCTATACTCTTGCTCTAAAGCCTCAATAAACACTAGTTCTCGTTGTTCTGATAAGAACTTAATCTCTGACTTCAAAAAGCGTTCCGTTAGCTCAATAGCCATTTGATAAGTCAATAGGTTTTTACCTTTCATAAATGAATCCCGATCTCCATTGAAGTGTTCCATGAATTTATGATGCATAACAATCTTAGACGCCTTCAACATTTTTTCAACATCAAACGAAGTGATGTTTACTGGCGTCGGAGTGCGCTTATTTCCTTGCTTATCAAGTCGTGCAAATGGCGTATATAATTCTTCTAATGTGTCATGAATGAACGTGCCGAACGTACTGTTTTCAATTTCCTCTTCCACCGAATCAGCTTCCCCAAAATCCATCACATATCGGAAATAGAAATCTAGTGGACACGTCACATATTTTTTAAACATGGATGCTGACGCTGACTTTAGCAACAATGTGTCTAGTCGAGTCTTAATCTCCCTAGTTTTGATAATCTCCTTGAGCATTTCTTCCTTCTCTGCATCTAGAGAATAAATTTTCTTTTGAATTTTTATATTTGGATTAAATCGACTTAATTCCATTTCGATTTGCATCAAATAACGACTTGGCTCACTGCTTCCAATTGATTCATTTGCACTGCAATAGGTAACATAAAAATCCTCACAATGATGTAAGAGGCGATAGAAATGATGTGCAAATAGCCCTTGTTTCTCTCTTGGGGTTGGTAAGCCAAGATAACGACGTAAGTCCATCGGAATCATTGTTTGCATTGAATTGGTTGGCGGTAATTCTCCTTCATTCATCCCAACGCAAATTATACGTTTAAAATCAAGCCCACGCGTCTCTAAAAGCCCCATAATTTGTAGTCCATTCATCGGATTACCATGATAGGCAATGCTCTTCATTCCCCAGTGCTGGTTAAATAAGTTCTTAAATGATTTTAAGCTCATTTCAGGGATTCCTTCTTCGATGATATTCTGATAGTCAACCAATGAATGATCAAAACACTCTATTACTGCCTTTTCAAAGGCTGCTTCTTTTTCCAAACTAGCATAGATTAACGTATTTATTTTACGAATTTCAATAATTGCATTCTTCCAATCGCCTCTCCAGTTAGAAGTAAGTAAAAGCAATATTTTCTTGGACAACTCTCCCAATGCTAAACTCTCTGGGTTTAAAAAAATTTTATTCTGCCGTATTACATTTTGCTCGACATCAATTAAGTGTTTTTTCTCTTCCTCATTAATAATTCCAAGTAAAAAAGGATGATTCCAGAAATTCTGAAGATCATTGAAATAGATGGCCTTTGTTTTAAATCGAATTTTATTCTCTTGTATTGAAAAAATTAAATCGACCCATGTTCGAACCGCAGTATTTCGAATAGGCAACCCCAAAGTAATATTTGCCTTACCAATGTTCCGCGGTAAATTCTTCAGAATAGACCCAATTAAAGTCTCATCTGCCAATAAGAGTAATGTTTCATCAATCTCTTCTTCTGAAAGGCCTTTAAGAATTGTGGATGCTACTTTAACCTGTCCAGTATTCTGAGCACATTCAATCATCTGAACATTCATCTCCTTATGCGAAAGCTCATCTTCGATAAAATTCAATTTCTTCCCATCCAGCGTATTAGATAATTGACGTAAAAAGCTTCCTGCTTCATGTGATTTATTCTTCCAATAATAATCATCCGCATTAATTATTATATGCGCTCGACCCATTTGGTCTAGCTGTTTCAATACAGACAATTCTGCTTTCGACAATGCGTTAAATCCAGCAAATAAAAACTGCCGTTTTTTGTCTTCTTTAAATAGAATATCAATGTTACTTGTCAAGTATTTGAATGCCTTCCCGGTATAGCAAACCCCTGATTTTTCTAGTGATTTATTCAATGCTTTGTAATATCCTGGAAGCCGGTCCCAAAACTCCATAAATCGTTTTTGACTATCCGTAAGTTCAGCTTCGCCAAAACTCCACTGTTCAATTTCTTTAATGTCGGCCAAATTTCGGAAAACCTGATCTGCATCTAACAAATAACGATCAATTTCATTGTAGTCTGAAAGTAGAATGTTTCCCCATGTCAAAAACTCATCAAATGAGTGATCTTCAACCGTTTTTGCCTCCTTTAATTGAATTTCAAACAAACGCAATAGCGCACGTGTATTATCGATTACGGTGTCTTTGCTATACGCTTTTACCCAACGATCCATCGTGATAATCTCAGGAGCGATGATTGGTTTTCCGTATGACTGAAACAAGGCAGAAGTCAAATATTTCTTTGCCCGTTCAGAAGGTAGAACTATCGTTAAATACTGTAACTCAATCTTTTCTTCTAAAATATAATTTGCTACTTTTTCAATGAAATTCATCTTAGTTTTTTTGGGTTAAAAATTTCCAGTAGGTAGCACGATTTATGACCGAGATTGTTGCTTCAGGATAAGCATCACTAAAACTCTTTGGGAACTTCACTTTTTTTCTTTTTTCCCAGTCAGTTTTATATGCTACAGTAGTATCATTTCCTATCTCTAAGAAATCTATTTGTTGATTTGTATGTGTTTTCCAGAAGTAAATTTTTTTTGGGATATGATTCATTTTTATCCACTTAAGACGATTAGCAATCACATAATTTCGCCATAATTCATTCATGTCATTTCTTAAAAATGTAGGATTAAAATTACTAATCAATACATTCCGAACGCCATTATCTGCGAAGTAAACGACATTTGATTTTTTCAATTCATACCGATGTCCATTATGGTATGATGGAATGCGATATAGTATAAACGCATCTTCCAATAAATAGATATATCGCTCTACAGTTTCGTTATCTAACCCACATCGTTCTGCAATATCATTATACGAAACTGTATCGCCAATATTGAATGCTAAAAGTTGCAGCATTCGCATTAACTTATCGCCTTTATTGATTCGCTCCTCACCACTAAGATTAGTAAAAATTGCATCTTGGATAATCTCGCGCAACTTAGTTTCAGCCATTTCTAAATCAGCTAAAACTTCCGGGTAATTCCCATAAATTAATCGCTCTTCTAACAGGCGTTCTTCTTCGACTAAACCGAAATGCTGAGCAGACTCATAAAACGACGGAGCAAAAAGATTAATCTCCAGTTCCTTCCTTCTCAGAACGTCCAATAATTCAGGCTCCAATTTTGGTCGAAATGAGCAACAGAAAATGACTGTAGCTTTGATTTCTCCAATCAAAACTGATTGCACTATTTGACCTAAGTTATTTAAATATTGAGCCTCGTGTAAGACAACAGTACCTGGCGTGTTGTTCAGAAGCGAATAATCTTCGATTAATCGCTTTTTGGTTACTTTATTCGAACAATCCATTGAGACAAACATCTCCTTAAATTCAACCAAAACATCTTCTATAATTTTTCGCTTCCCCACTTTACGGGGACCTTGAATAAACAATAGCCTATTCGACTTCAATTTGTCTTGAATATGCTGCTTCTGTATACGTGGGATCATCAATCGTACTTTTATCAAAAATAGTATTAAATCGCTTATAAATACTGAATATTGCGATTAACTATATTTAATATTCCCCTAAGAAATAATTAATCGCTCGATGAGCTGGTCTCCAAAGGAATATGGAATATACGCTAAACTTGGAATCTGCTTTGTAATTAATATTGGCGTTGTCTTCCCTAATGAAATTGTACCATGCGTTTCTGATAAGTCCATTGCATAAGCCGCGTTAATTGTAAGCGCATTCAAAGCTTCTTCAGGTGTCATCTTCATCTTTACACAGGCTAGTGACCATACAAAGGCTAAATTGCCGCTAGGAGTGCTCCCGGGATTAAAATCACTTGCAAGAGCTACGGGTAAATCATTCTCCATTAGCCTTCTTGCATCTCCAAAAGGAATAGAAAGAAAATGAGAGCAGCTCGGTAATATGGTTGCAATAGTATCAGAACCTTTAAGAGCATCAATATCATCTTCAGAAATCTCTTCCATATGATCCACAGACAATGCATTGAGTTCAACCGCCTTACGAACGCCACCAATTGCTGAGAATTGATTCACATGAACCTTTGGGCGTAACCCGTGTTTAATACCCGCTTGTAAAATTTGAAACATCTCCTCTACAGAGAAATAGTTTCGTTCACAAAAGACATCAATAAAATCTGCGAGACCTTCTTTCTCAATTTGAGGTAACATCTCATTGATGATTTGATCAATATAGCCTTGATGGTTTTCTTTAAACTCTAAAGGAAAGGCATGCGCACCTAAAAATGTCGCTTTAATCGCAATCCCACTTTCCGCTTTGATACGTTTGATCACGCGTAGCGTTTTCAGCTCTGCGCCAACTGTTAATCCGTAACCTGATTTAATTTCAAGAGCACCCGTTCCACCAGACTTCAATTTATCGACACGTTCCATCGCATGATTAAACAATTCTTCTTCTGACATTTCTTGCAGTTTTTGAGCAGAATTTAAAATTCCTCCTCCTCGAATTGCAATATCCTCATAGCTCAATCCTTTAATTCTATCTACAAATTCTTCTTCTCTTGATTGCGCAAAAACAGTATGTGTGTGAGAATCACAAAAAGCAGGTAGCACAAACTTTCCTTCAGCATCAATAACTTCTAAATTTCGCCAATCGGTAATCCCTCCCCATTCTGCCATTGAGCCATAGGCAACAATAATACCATTCTCCAATGCCAAAAAAGCATTTTCTAAGATCGGAAGTTTTTTCATTTCTTCGCCTTTTCGAACCTTTGGTAAATCTTCGCCAAACTGAACGAGCCCTTTGATGTTTTTAATCAGAATCTTACTCATAGCATTACAATTTTAGGTAAAATGATTGATTTGCTCGGGTACTTCATGAATTATTTATAAACTCCTTTGCGATTTAAAGAAAATGGCTAACTTCGCACCCGCAATATAAACTACACCAAAAATAGTATTGTGATGCTCGAGTGGCGGAATTGGTAGACGCGCTGGATTCAAAATCCAGTTCTTTCGGGAGTGCGGGTTCGATTCCCGCCTCGAGTACTAAGAACCCTTGTAATCTTTTGATTATGAGGGTTTTTTGATTTCACATAACGATATTTAGACAGTATTTAGACAACATTTTTAAAAATTCACCTAAAAGACTGAATAATGAGATATAATTTGTCATTAGCCAAAGCATTTGTTATGAAATCAGATTGTAATATTTAGACTTTTAGTAACTTTAAATATTATAAGCTTCTTAAACCATAGGTTGTAGCACATTATTAAATAACATTAAAAAAATGAAAAAACCATCTCCAGAAGCAAAAGCACTTTCGCTTTTTTTAATGGCTCATAAAAAGACCGCGCCCATTTACAAAGAGAAATCTAAACGTATAAATAAGCTTTGGGATCTAGTTAGAGCAGCTGAATTAAGTGAAAAAGACTATCTTGAAGAAGTGAAAAACATGTTAACCTCATATGGTGGTTATTCAGAAGTTATAGAGAAAACTGTTCGCTTTTATATAGAAAAAACTGGTGAATGGAGCTTACAAGGTGACGATAAATATTGCATAGATGCTAAGCAAATTGCTAATAAAATTTTGAAACAAAAGTAGTATCATGATAAAAAAATCAGTTAAGGATAGCATAATATCTCTTTCTATTGATAAGCTAGATTTTTCATACAGAATTCCGGTAAAAAGGATAGGGAACATAATTGATTGGAGAGTAGGAAAAAAAGGAACAAAGGGCATTGTTATAAATAATGTTTCAACGTGGACACTTCATTTATTTACAAAAGAAACTACTGAAGACAGGTATATTAAGCAGTTTAAAAGTATTGTCCAGGAGCACAGCCCAAACAGCTCTATTAATTGGGATAAAACCTTATTGGCAGTAAATATTCAAAATGAATATAATTGGTTAATTAAAACGAATAGCATCGCTGAGAAAAAAGTTAGCGAGGACGAGATTATTTCAATTTTAAAAAAGAAGTATCCTCTTAATTAAGATAAGAGGGGGTTATTCGATATGAGTAATCGTCAGGGGGAATTAGTATCCCAGTATAATTTCATATTCTATATCCTCCCTGTTCAAATCTAATACTTTAAAAAGGTCGCTTTTTTGTTTTTAGACACTTATCAACGATAAATCAATAATATCTTAACATTAAAGATTATCAACCGATATTAATTCTGACTATTTTGGCTAACTAAATATGAAATTATGTCTAAAAAAATAGATGCAATCACCCAAGAAAAAACAAATTATGGCGCATTAACTACACTAACAACAGTATTCTTCTTTTGGGGGTTTATTGCTGCTGGAAATAGTGTGTTCATTCCATTTTGTAAAACATACTTTGGTTTAGATCAATTCCAAAGTCAGCTTATTGACTTTGCTTTTTATGGGGCATACTATCTAGGTGCATTAGGCTTATTCTTATTTGGCACATCTTCAGGAAAAGATCTTGTGGGTTCATGGGGATACAAGAAAAGTATCGTTTATGGTCTTTTGTTTTCAGCGATAGGCGCTGGGGCAATGATTATTTCTGTTTATCTAAACATGTTCACGGGAATGCTTATCGGGCTGTTTATCGTAGCCCTCGGGTTCTCACTCCAACAAACTTCTGCTAACCCTTTTATGATTTCATTTGGAGATGAATCTACCGGTTCAAGTAGAATTAATCTTGGGGGCGGAATTAATAGCTTAGGGACAACAATAGGGCCGTTAATTGTTTCTTTGGCACTATTCGGTACAGCGTCAGCCATTAGTGAAGAAATGATTCAATCGCTAAGCCTTTTTAAAGTCATTATTCTTTACGCTTGTGTTGGGGGACTTTTCATTGGGGTAGCTGCACTATTTGGTTTTTCAAAGAAAGTTCCTGAAGGTAAAATTTTAGTTCGAGAAGATCAAAAAGAGAATGAGGATGTTCGAAAAGCAGTACGTACTTTACTTATGATTACTGGGCTTCTAATCGTTTCGTTTACTCCAGTATTTTATAGTTACAAATCCAGCTTAGGCTGGAATGATGAAGATTCAGAACGGGTTCGAATCATAGGCTGGTCGGCTGGACTGATCGTTATTATAGTCGGATTACTTTACGCTTCAATTAAAGGTTATAAGCAAAAAAAGGGATGGGGAGCAATGCAATACCCTCAACTTACACTAGGAATGCTTGCCATCTTCGTCTATGTTGGCGTAGAAGTAGCTGTAGGAAGTAATTTAGCGGAGCTTTTGGCACAGAATGAATTCGGAGGATACAACTCTTCTCAAGTCGCTCCGTTTATAGCAATGTATTGGGGTTCTTTGATGATTGGTCGATGGGCAGGGGCCATTAATGCATTCGACTTATCAAAAAGGACAAAGAAATTATTACGCTTTTTCGTTCCATTGATTGCTTTTGGATTGGTTCTACTTTTAACTAAAGTTTCGGGTTACGAAGTTGCCCCATTATACTGGTATATTGTCTGTGTATTTGTTCAAATTGGGGCGTTCTTCGCAACAAATGATAAGCCAGCTTTGACACTCAGTGTTTTTGGAACGCTCGGAGCAATTGTAACCGTTATTGGCCTTATGACGACTGGTATAGTAGCCGTTTACGCCTTTTTAAGCGCAGGTTTGTTCTGCTCAATTATGTGGCCTTGTATTTTCTCTCTTTCACTTGCCGGACTAGGCAAATATCAAACACAAGGGTCTGCCTTCTTGGTGATGATGATTTTAGGTGGCGCTATTATTCCACCATTGCAAGGGAAGTTATCTGATGTTCTCGGGATTCAGCCTTCTTTTATCGTTGGTGCAATTTGTTTTGCATACCTCGCATTTTTCGCAGTGTATGTTAAACGATTATTGAATAAGCAGGGTGTCGATTTCGAATAGAAATTATGCTATCTTTTTATCTTAACTTGACCAACCGCACAAGAATCGCATTTCGTTTCTTTTGCGAAGAACCGGTCATAAAATTGCTTTCCTAAGTAAAATAAAGCGACTACCAAAATTGCTATAACTAGAATCTTCTGTATCATGATAGAATGATAAATGTAATCCAAGCACCAAGATAGGCTAAAACTCCCATGTATCCCATCTGAATTAATGGCCATTTCCAACTTTTAGTTTCACGTTTTACGACGGCTAAAGTAGCCATACATTGCATAGCGAATACATAGAAAACCATTAATGATACTCCTGAAGCTAGCGTATATACAGGTGCACCATCCGAACGCTTTTCAGAGCGCATTTTCTCAATCAAAGGTCTATTGGCTTCTCCGTCATCTTGCACAGCATAGATTGTCGCCATAGACCCTACAAATACCTCACGCGCTGCAAAAGAAGCAATTAGTGATATTCCTATCTTCCAGTCATAACCCATTGGCTCAATAATAGGTTCAATTGTCTTTCCCATTATTCCTATGTAGGAGTTTTCTAATTCTACTGAAGCTACATATTGATCTACTTCTACTTCTGAATATCCTTTTTCGGAATACTCAATCTGTGCTTTTTCACCTGCTTCGGACATTCTATCCCCTGGACCATAAGTTGCTAGCACCCACAAAACAATAGAAATAGCTAAAATAATCTTACCTGCATCCCATACAAATATTCTTACTTTTTCCCAAACAATAATAAGTACGTTTCGAGGGCTGGGCAATTTATACGACGGCATTTCTAACATTAAAAAGCCCTTCTTTTTCGTTTTAATAAGCAATTTTAAAATGACTGCCATGCCTAAGGCGCTAAAGGTTCCTAAGGAATAAAGTCCAAATAATACAAGCCCTTGTAAGGATATAAAGCCAAGTAGGAGCTTATTTGGTATAACTAACGCAATAAGCAATGTGTAAACTGGTATTCTTGCACTACAACTCATTAATGGAGCCACCATGATTGTAATCATACGCTCTTTCCAATCAGGAATTGTTCTGGCAGACATTATTCCTGGAATCGCACAAGCAACACTCGATAATAAAGGCACCATGCTCTTTCCGTTCAAACCAAATGGACGTACCAATCTATCCATAATGAAAACGACACGAGATAAATAACCAGTCTCTTCTAAAATCGCAATAAATAAAAACAACAATGCAATTTGTGGAATAAATATAACCACGCCACCTATTCCTGGAACTATTCCTTGTGTAATTAAGTCTGTAAATACCCCATTAGGTAATGAAGATGCTAGAAAATCGCTTAAGCTAGAAAATGAGCTATCAATTAAATCCATTGGTATTGATGCAAACTCAAAAATAAATTGAAACAGAATGAATAAGATGAAAGTAAAAATAGCATATCCCCAAACTGGGTGAACTAAAATACGATCGAGCTTATTTGATTTACTATCTTTTTTTAATCTTATTACTTCAATTGAAGGTAAAATAGACGCTATACGTTTAAAACGTGCTTCAGTCTCAATTTCCTGCTGAGCAATGTTATCAACCATAGCAATAACTTCTGTTTGAAACGTATCCCCCTCACGTCCCTTAAACATTAATAAGGCACTCTGAATACGATCTATCCCCATTCCTGCACGTGCATTTGCCTCAACAATTAAAGCTTCTGGGAACAATTTCTGAATTTCATCTAGATTATATTCCTTATGCTTTTTTTTAGCCAAATCGGTCATATTCAAGACCATCATTATGGGCAGCTGCAAATCATAAGCCTGAGAGAAAAATAATAGATTTCTTTCTAAATTAGAGGCGTCTACAACGACAATTATTGCATCTGGATAATTGACACTTTGATTATTGCATAAGCTTCGATAAACAACCTCTTCATCCTTTGATCTTGGATAGATACTATACGTTCCTGGAAAATCGATTAGCTCATATTCTTCGTTGTCGACATTAATTTTACCTACTTTCTTTTCTACAGTAACTCCAGGAAAGTTCCCTATGTGTTGACGCATTCCTGTAAGTAAATTGAAGACCGTACTTTTTCCCGTATTTGGGTTTCCTAACAACGCTATTTTCATGCTTTGTTTGGTTTTAATTCTACCATTATTAAATTGGCTTCATCCTTTCTCAATGAAAGAACATATCCTCCAACATCAATTGCCATAGGCCCCGAAAATGGGGCACGGTATAGTACCTGAAGCTCCTTCCCTTCAATAAGACCCATTTCCATAAGTTTTACTTTCAATGAAGACTCTTCAATTTGGCAAACAATCGCCGTTTCACCGTTCTTTATTTTAGATAAAATTTGTGTCATTATTTAGAATCAATACAAATATACAAGCTTGAAATCATTCTGTTATCCCTTTTTTAGGGTATAATTATACCTTTTGTCTTCTGTCTTACAATTAAGCGCGCTGTTTCACGTGTCTTTTGTTGCAAGATAATCTCTTTATTAATCGTTACACGGTCTAATGTGGCTTGATCATAATGCCTTATAGTCACCAGCTCTAACCCTGTATTAAACTTGACATGGTAAATGTCCTTGAAAAGGGCTAAAATCTCTTCTATATTCACCTTTTCCTTATCAAGAAGAATAGAAAACTGTAATGCAGAATTTTGCATCAAATTAATCTTCGCGTTGGCTGCAGAAAGTCGATTAAAAATGTCGCTCAGGTTATCTTCAGCAATAAAAGAAAAGTCCTTTGGAGTAAATGAAAATAACACTTGATTCATTTTAAAAATGAACGAAGGGACTAATTGATCATTTACTGTGGAAGATTGAATAACTGTTCCGTCAGCTTGTGGGTCTATGAATGATTTCACATAAAGTGGTATTTTTTTATTTTGAAGAGGTTTTACAGTTTTTGGGTGTATTACGGACGCTCCATAGTATGAAAGTTCAATCGCTTCTCTAAACGAAATACTATCTAATTTTATCGTGTCGTCAAACCATTTTGGATCCGCATTCAACATTCCAGGTACATCTTTCCAGATTGTTACGTTTTCTGCATCACAACAATAAGCCATAATTCCAGCAGTAAAATCTGATCCTTCTCTGCCTAATGTTGTCGTAAACCCTTCATCCGTATGACCAATAAACCCTTGTGTTATTTGTATGTCATACGATTCAAATTGCGGTATAAAATGAGATTGAAATAGCGCCGTTGTTTTCTCCCAATTAATCTCCGCCTCGCGATACGCTTTATCTGTTTGGATCAGTGTAGTAGCATCCGCCCATTTAGAATTGAATCCCTGCTGATTTAAAAAAGCACTTACGATCTTCGTAGAAAGTATTTCCCCCGTTCCTACAATTTGATCATATTCAAAATCATAATTTAATCGTGGACTTGATTTGTACTTAATCTCTAAACTTCTAAAGACCTCTAAAACATCAGTATATATAGGGTTTGTCTTGTCGTGAAATAACTCATTCATTATCTCTAAATGAAACTGTCTTCGTTCCTCCACGTATCCTTGAAATAACGCTTCCTGTTTCGACATTAATGTTTCAACGATTTGTTCCATCGCGTTGGTTGTTTTTCCCATTGCAGAAATAACAATCCCAAGTTTTTCTATACCATACAGAGAAACAATATGAGCAACATTGCGTATTGATTTAGCGTCTTTCACAGAAGCGCCACCAAATTTGAAAATTTTCATTTTAAAAACTTTTACTAAAGTTAAAAATATAAAATAGGGAGAAGTAGCACAGTACAACTATTCAGCATAATAGCCATTAATTCAAACTGTCTGTAAGTATTCGCATCTCAATTACAGGAGAAATTTTCTCGTAAAGAATATTATGAACGGCTTCAACAATTGGCATTTCAACTTGAAATTTCTTTTTAATCTCCATCAAGCTTTTGGTTGCATAATACCCTTCTGCAATCATATGCATTTCCAATTGAGCTGTTTTTACGGAGTATCCCTTCCCAATCATATAGCCAAATGTTCTATTTCTAGAGAATTTAGAATATGCTGTTACCAACAAATCACCTAAATATGCCGATGATTTGACATCACGGTGTATGGGACTCATTTCATCAATTAAGTTTTCAATTTCTTGAATTGCATTTGAAATAAGAACAGCTTGAAAATTATCACCATAGCCTAATCCTGAACAGATGCCTGAAGCAATCGAATACACATTCTTTAGCACTGCTGAAATTTCCGTTCCTATTAAGTCATCAGAAGTTGTTGTTTTGATATATCTACAGGCTAGTAGCTCTGCCATTTCTTCTGCTACATCTTCATCCTGGCAAGCAATCGTTAAATACGAAAGACGCTCTAATGCTACCTCCTCTGCATGGCAAGGGCCACAAATGATTCCAACACGATCATACGGAATCCCAAAAGTCTTATGGATGAAACGGGCTGGAATTGCGTGATGCTCAGGAATAATTCCTTTTACTGCTGAAAAAACCACCTTGTCATTAAACAATTCAAAAGGAAAGTTTTCAAATAACTCAACCAAAAAGGCGGAAGGTGTAGCGATAATAACTATATCAGCAGGACGTATAATTTCGATTAAATCTGTACTGACATTGATTTTATTTAAATCAAACTCAACGGATTGCAAATAATTTGGGTTATGCCTAAATTTCAAGATATGACTAGCCGCGGCTTCATTTCTCATATACCAATTTAGCGAAGCAATGTTGTTGCTTAAAATTTTAACGAGTGCAGTTGCCCAACTGCCTCCTCCAATTACCGCTATTTTTTTACTATCACTCATAAATTCGAACGAATGGCAAAGATATTATTAATTATTAATTCATTTAAATTGCTGCTAAAAATTCAACTCGCTTGCTCCTTAGCACTTTATTCATAATGTATTTATTAAATCTAATTTACTTAATGAAAATAATGGTTTTATCCCTCGATTGGGAACTTTAGGTTAAGTGTTCTCTTAAAGAGATAGAAAGTTTTTGTACTGCACCAGTATTAAAGTGTGTTTACGAGCTAAATGAATAAATACGCTAAAATTTGAATGGTTTATTAGCTATGATAGGCAATTTGACATAAAATGTAGTTCCAATACCAACCACACTTTCAAAACTTATCCGACCTTTATGGTTCTCAATAATTTGCTTTACTATTGCTAAACCTAAGCCGGTTCCTGTACTTTTAGTTGTAAAGTACGGCACAAATATTTTTTCATGCTTTTCCTCAGGAATCCCAATTCCGTTATCGCTAATTGCAATGGTAATAAATCCATTTTGGACAACTGCATCCACTAAGACCTTGCCCTCTTGGCCCCTTGGGATTGCTTGTATCGCATTTTTTAAGAAGTTATTAAACACGCGCACAAATTGGTCTTTATCAGCCAAAAGAAACACTTTTTTTTGATTTGAAGAAAATGTTACTGCTGTGTTAATCTCTGAATTAAAGACTTCTCCAACCCCATTTATCAAAGCAATAACATCTAGCCTCTCTTCAGATGGGTTTGGCATTTTAGCAAACGTAGAAAATTCATTGGCAATTTTTGTTAGTGCATCTATTTGTTCAACGATAGAATTTGCCACTTTTTTCAATTTATCACCACTGCTTGGATCATCTTGATCATATGTACGCAATAACTGTTGTACACTAAGTTTCATTGGAGTTAATGGGTTCTTGATTTCATGAGCAACTTGTTTTGCCATTTCTCTCCAAGCCATTTCACGCTCACTTCGAGCTAACTGTTGAGCCGTAAATTCAAGCTCTTCTAATTTTTGATTATAATCCTTAACCAACTCCCCAATCTCATCATCTTTATCATATAATATCTGTTCATTGTGCTTTCCAAATTTAACTCTCGCAAAGCTACTTTGTAAAATTCGTAAAGGTGCGGTGAGCCAGTTTGAGATGAAAATGGCGAGCACTATTGAAATAGCTAAAAGGAGTATGAAAACATTAATGATCGCTACCAAGAATTTTTGAATTTGATTCTCAAACTCCCGCTGTTGACCAAAATGCTGTAGATTAATGTATCCCAACAGACTCCCAGTAGAGCTATAAAAGGGTTTGTATGCTGAAGAGTAATTCAACTCCCCAATGTTTTCAAGGTGAACAAATTCACTTTGCTTCAGAAATTTCAAATGCTTGAAGGCTTTTGGATTCATCTGTTCACTGATTAAACCAACATTGAACACTTTTGGTCGAGAAGTTGCAAGTAAATATCCTTCTTTATCATACATATTTATATCTGTAAAGAATACCTTTGCAAACTTCTTCAGAATTACCTGCATGTAATTTCCATTCTCTGAAATAGTTAATTGCTCATATTCCCCAAGTTTCGATTTAACCTCTGTCTCCACAGAGTTGAGTTTTTCTTTAATTACTTCATCAGTAAGCTCGTTATATTGGTTGCTTACAAAAACCCCTGAGCCCCACCCGAAGGCTAACAGCGATAGAAAAACTAGTGATATTAGCACAACTTGGATTTTCAAGGCAAGGCTTAATGTTTTGCTGAAGCCTTTTTCAGAGTTTATTCTAAATAACAAAGGCAACAGTAGCAATCCGTAAAGCGTAAATAAATATGAAAATGATGTTATATAATCCACCAACTTTAATTTCTTAGTGGAAAGCATTACAACATCCGTGTCCGACTTTTTTAAAACATAATGGTTATATCCCATGTAATCAAAAAACCCTTTTTGTTTTAACGTGACGGGGATCATTAAGTCATGAGACGAAGGATAATTAAACCCTCCATATTTTGTAATCATTTTTCCATTATGATACTTTGCAATGGAATACGATTCAAGTGATTCAAAGACATTCGCTTTAGAAGAAATCAATAGTCTAGGGAAGCCAATTTCTTCAGGTATTTTCTTTGACTTTAGAGTGCAATATAACACTCCTCGTTCTCCGTTCCTTCCAGTAATATATTGACGAATTACATAGCTATATTGATTTGTATAATCGTTAATAAAAAAGACATTCGAGTCAATCTGTGAGATAGTTCCTGATCGATCTAAAACTCCTTGCAAATCATCATATTGCTGGGTTCCTTCCTTTCTTTTATCAATCAGAGGAAAACAGTTATTGTCAAATAAATGAAACTCCATTTCATATCTTTCCCAAAAACCGTTATAAAATCGTCGCTCCATGCCCGCTTGAAATTTAGACAGGCTGATTGCTTTAGGATAACTTATCAAGCGTTTTAAATAGTTGTCATTTGCAATCCCCCGTTTAATAGAGGCATATTCAACTTCCGTTACAATGTTTTTCTCCGTTACAAGTTGATTCGCATACAATTCCCGTTCTCCCTTTTCTTTACGCTCATTAAAAGCGCCAATATTCGCAGCAGTTATAATTGAAAAAAGAAATAACAAAATAAGCCCCGTAGTTAACTGATTCGACTTATTATTTCGATATACAAGATAAAGAACCAGCTCATAAAACACTAAAGGAAAAAGAGAAGCTAAAAACAATTGGTAGCCATAATGTATCTCAAAGAAAAAGAAACTGACTGAAAGAATAAAGCTTAAAACCGCTAGTTGAGCTCCGGTAATCAATTGAATCTGACACGCCTCTACAGTTGCTCGAACAAATTTAAAATAAGCAAAAAACAATACTCCAAAACTAACTAAGGCTAAAGCTGAATAAATATTCAATGAGAACAGTTCGTCAATAGCCAAAGGGATTGACGAGTTTTCAATTAATCCTTTTGTTAAGTATAGAATTAACCCCCAGCCAATAAAGGATAAAGCAAAAGCGCCTAATGAGATGTATTTATTCCATTTAGATTCACTTATTGAAATAATTCGCTTTGATAAATAGTGCAGGACAAAAATAACTACGGCAACATTCACTAAATATTCGAAAAAATTTGGTAGCCATTCATTGGTTCCGTAAAGACTTGGCTCAAATGCAGGGGTTCCATGCATAAATCCAAAAAAGCTGTACTTCAAGGATAAAACCCTAAAAGCAAGTACCGTTGAAGGAATTATCCATTCCCACTTCTGAGGAATCCGTATTGATAAACGCGTAAGCACAAACAACCAAAGAATAACAGAGGTAAACAGTAAGAATAACATTATAACTGATTCCTTCGAAGTCGCTTCTTGATAAGGATTCGGTGAAATAGAAAAAACAAATTTTGAATCGTTTGAATAAATTGGATAACCAATCTCTTGCTCCAAAGAAATATAAGAAGAGAATGGTAAACTTAAATTTGATGCGAAATCGTTGACTAACTCATTGTTTTTATAAGAATAATCTTGCTTTACTAGCATTGAGGCGCAAACTACATAATCATTAAACACCTTTAATTTCGAGTAATACCAGCCATTTTGTAAGTGTAACAATCCTTCAGAGGGAAAGTGAATGTCTGCAAAGCGTATAATTGGAAGTTGGTTAGTATTCCAGAAAACTAGTGAGTCTTTATGGTAAACGTGAAGGTTATACCTGTCTTGATCATTGAACTTTTCCCATTGTTGAGCTATACCATCTTTCCTGATTTCTTCTGAATGAAAACGTAAAGCATTATCTAAAACTAATTCTGTTCTGGAAAATTCACCTTGAAATTGCTTAATGGAAGACTCGTAATTTTCAGAGTACGTTTTTAAAAAAACCCCCCAAAATAACACTGAACAAAGTAGCGCTACAATTAGGAGGTAATATTTTTTTAAAATGCTTTTTAACATGCTTTAGCCTCTTCCATTCTCCTCGCTATCTCTTTAACCAATAGCTCAAAGTCATGGTCCGAATTCGAATCATTTCTAAAATGAAAATCAGCGTCTTCCTTGTAAGGTAGCAAATAATTCTCGTAACAAGGCGCAACATGGTTGTCCCATTGATAAAGGATATCTTCTCTGGAGTACCCTCTTGTTTCTTGATCTCTATATAATCTTCGGTCTAATTGGACATCAGTATCTACATTAATAAAAACACTAAAGTCCAATTTGCTTCTTACTCCTTCATAATGGAAAAGAAATAGGCCTTCAACGAAAATTAAATCAGAAGGTTGAATAGTAACAAACACATGTTTATCTGGTGGAGAGTTGAAATGATACTCCTTCACTACTACTTGCTCATGGGTTTTAAGTTTTGCTAAATCGTCTGTCAATTTATTTTGGTCTAAAGCAGTTGGAAGGTCAAAGTTATAACACCCTTTTTCATCTTTAACTTGTTTCTCAATAGGGTAATAATAATTATCCATTGTGAAAATACTTGGTTTTAGCTCCTCAAAGTGCGAGCACAAACGTTTTAATAACGTTGTTTTACCTGACCCACTACCTCCACAAATACCTATGATCATCACCTTTATTAATTCAAATTGACAGAAATAGCCTTATCTAGTTGTCTAGTAATACAAGTAAAAGGGTCTTTTGACAAAATTACATTAAATTTTTCTTTCTTATCAAAGATAACTACTTGTCTAACATACAACATGTTAAACACACACCCATGATCATAAGGTTTTTATCTTGTTTTTTTGTACTTTGCGATTGCTTGCACAAGCAAGTGTAATGTTAAACTATTAAGTACTATGTCTTTTTCAAGAAAAAAAATACACCTTGTAAAACTTTCTGCACTTTTCGTGTTGATTCCAGCCTTATATTTATTTTCTTCCTCTTTCTTGCCAAGTGGCTATAATGGGCTAAACCTTGGCGATAGAATGCCAATGTCTAATTTAAACATGATGGGAGTTAGCGAAACTGGATACTCACTAGAATCATTAAAGAAAAGAAAAGGATTAATTGTTGTCTTTTCATGTAACACATGTCCATTTGTTGTTGGTAACGATAATTTTGAAGGATGGGAAAAGCAATACGATAATTTAAATAAATTAGCTTCAAAAAAAGAAATTGGGTTTGTTTTAGTTAATTCAAATGAAGGAAAACGAGATGGTAATGATTCATTCGAAGAAATGATTAAACATGCTAAAAAGGCACGCTACGAGATGCCTTATGTTGTTGATGAAAAGTCCAAATTAGCAGATGCATTTGGCGCGAAAACGACACCACATGTATTTGTCTTTGATAAAAACGATGCATTGGTTTATAAAGGTTCTATTGATAATGTTTGGGACAGTAAACGTACTAAAACTATACCTTATTTAGTAAATGTGATGGATTATTTAGCAGGTGACTCAACGCTAATTGAAAGTATAACACCACCACGTGGATGCAGTATTAAGCGCAAAAAATAACATATAAAATTCTAGATTATGAATGCAAAACTACTTATTGCCTGTTCGTTCCTGATTGTAGGACCGGCCTCTTTTGCTCAACAAGGAGATGGAGGCTTTCCTCGAGGAGCTAAATTGAAAACATCCTTAAACTCAATTGATGCGAGATCATTTACAATGCCAGATATCGATGCACTTAAAGCTGAAGATGCTATTGTCGACCCCTTAGGAAATGCGCCATGGCGATTTGGCTTCAATAATGAAACTGATTTCAACATGACAAATTCTGGGACGTGGTCAGCTCATCCTGATGGAGGTTTAATTTGGCAATTGCGATTAGAGTGTCAAGATGCACTAACAGTTAATTTAACATTGGATAGCGTAACCATTCCTGAGGGAAATGAGCTATATATTTACAACGAAGATAAATCTTTCATCTTAGGTAGCTTTACAGCAAATCATCTATATAAAGGTGAGCTTGGGACTGAGTTAATACCAGGAAGCGTCGCTGTTATTGAGTACTATGTTGCGGATGATAATTCTGATTTGAATAGAAGTTTACATATTAATAGGGTAACTCATGGCTATAGGTCAGCGAGAGATTTTATGGAAAAAGCATTTGGGTCTTCAGGTAATTGTAATATGAATGTTAACTGCCCTGATGCTGATCTCTGGGAACTTCAAAAAAGAAGTGCTGTGATGTTAGTTTCTGGAAGTAGTGGGTTTTGTTCTGGTGCTTTAGTTAATAATACACAAAATGATGGTAAGCCATATGTATTAACAGCTAATCACTGCTACAGCAATCCTACTTCATGGATTTTTAGATTTAACTGGCAATCGAATGGATGTTCAAACCCGAATAACTCCCCATCTTTCGAGTCATTATCAGGAGCAACGTTAAGGGCAAGAAGAACTCCTTCTGATTTCTGTTTAGTAGAGATTACTGGAGGATTAGTTGGCGGAACAGTTCCAGCTTCATATAATGCATTTTTATCTGGTTGGAACAGCCTAGACGTCATACCTGAATCTACGGTCTGTATTCATCATCCAGCAGGTGACATCAAGAAAATTGCCTTCGATGATGAGCCAGCTATTTCAGTCCAAGCAATGGGCTCTTCTGAAAACAATAGTAGCTGGGAAGTTCACTGGGACAGAAACACAACGACAGAAGGGGGTTCTTCAGGGTCACCTTTATTTGATCAAGATAAAAGAATCATTGGTCAATTGTGGGGAGGGGGAGCATCTTGCTTCAACTTGGACGCACCAGACTACTATGGGAAATTTTCTAGCTCATGGGAGCCTTCTGGAGGTAGTAGTAAACAATTAAAACCTTGGCTTGACCCTAATAATTCTGGCATTGGAGCTATTGATGGGCTATATATTGGAGAAGACCTTGCGATTGATGAAGTAAGTCCTACTATTGATTTTAAATTGTATCCAAACCCAAGTAATGGGGTATTCAATCTACAACTGAATATCGCTAATATTAAAGGTTACTCTTTAGTAGTAACTGACTTGATGGGCAGAATACTTTACACCTCAGAATTGACCTCAAATGATACGCCTGTTAATTTAGAGGGCGCTTCTAACGGAGCCTATTTAATGACTGTTATTGGTAATAATGTTAACTTGACTAAACCGGTGATCATTAAAGAATAAATACAACTAAGTTTTATGCAATGAAGGCGATTACAAAAGTAATCGCCTTTTTTTTTGGATTGTTCCTAACTTCGTATAAATTTGTTTAAAATTAACCACTATGAAATATCTATTACTAATACTTCTTGGAGTCTCTTTTATGGCTCAATCCCAAGTGAACTACACTGTTAAAGTCACTAAATTAAAAGCGTTAGCTGATGAATGCGATGGAGAATTTGTTGATCCTATTCTTGGTTTTACATTCTGCCCATTGGCCCCTCAAGACCCTGTTTTTCAGCTTTGGGTAAAGGCCGAAGGAAATAGCAACGAAACTTTTTACTGCTGGGCTTTTGACTCAGACGAGAATCAAGCTTATGGAGTATGGAATGACATTCAAGACGTTGAAATTGCAACTGAGACAAATATAGTTTCAGATTACTTGACATTTGAAGCTTCTGGATTTGAATCTGATTTTATCCTCGATGGAGTTTCTTGTTCAGGAGGGATTCCTCTAGTTGGTGATGCTTTTGCACTAATAAATCCAGATGAAGCAGTCCTCAATAGGCAAATAATTTATCAAATCCCTTTTGATAACATGCAAAGTGGTGTACCATATGTTCATACGTTATCTTTAGGAGATGTGTACTTTTTTGAAATTGAAATTCTGTTTTTTAATCTCGCTGAAGTGAATGAAATTAAAAATAATTTCAGTTTTACCATTGCTCCAAACCCGAGTAACGGAATGTTTAATATTAAGTTAGATAAAGCTATAGTAAAGGGTTTCTCTGCGGTTGTAAGAGACGTAATGGGAAGAGTTATATATGCTGAAGAAACGACTTCTAATAAAACTCAAGTTGATCTTTCAAATCAAGATGCTGGTGTCTATTTTGTAAGTGTCGGTGCAAAGAACACAACTTCTACACAGAAAGTAGTGTTGAAGTAAAAGACAATAAAAATTATATTAAAAAAGGATGACTAATAGTCATCCTTTTTTATGCAATCAATTTCATCCTTAAGGTCGTAGTCTTTTTGAGTTAGCCCCCCGGAGTCATGTGTTGTAATTGAAATACTCAACATATTATGCCTAATATTCAAATCGGCATGATGATTCATGCGATCAGAATATTTGGCTAATTCTAATATAAACTCAGCTAATTGAGTTTGATTCTCAAACTCAATTAGCCCTAAAATCTCTTTTTCTTTAACCAACCAATTCATTAATATTTAATAAATATGTTCTTAGGTTCTGTAAAAAACCTCAAAGCTTCCCATCCTCCTTCTCTTCCTACTCCTGAAGCTTTAACTCCTCCAAACGGAGTTCTCAAGTCTCTAACTAACCAAGCGTTTATCCAAACGATCCCCGCTTGAAGCTGATCCGCTATTCTATGCGCACGCTTTAAATCTGAAGTCCATAAGGTTGCGCTCAATCCATATTGTGTAGAATTCGCCATCATTAAAACATCTTCTTCTGTGTCGAATGGAGTTATTGTTACAACAGGTCCAAAAATTTCTTCTTGATTTGTTCTACAATCGAAAGCTAATCCTTCAATAACCGTAGGTCTCAAATAATATCCTCCATCATAAGGAGCCTCTAGGTTTACCTGTACACCCCCTGTTAAAACAGTACCTCCCTCTTCCTTCGCTAACTCAACATAAGAAAGGACTTTTTCCATATGCGACTTAGAAACAACTGCTCCCATTTTAGCTGCAGGGTCTTTTGGGTTAGATACAACCGTAGTTGCAACACGTTTAACGAACGCTTCCTTAAATTTATTATAGATTGATCGCTCAACAAAAATTCGTGACCCACAAAGGCATATTTGACCTTGATTAGCAAAAGACGATTGAAGTGTAGTGCTTAACATCTCTTTAAAGTCGCAATCTGCAAAAATTATATTCGGGTTTTTTCCTCCTAACTCAAGCGATAGTTTTTTAAACATTGGCGCCGCTGTTCTAGCAATATTCTCACCTGTTTGCGTTCCACCGGTAAATGAAATTGCTTTAATTTTTGGGTGCTTTACAATCGCATCTCCAACAGATCTACCCTCACCATGTAGTATATTCATTACGCCAGAAGGCATCCCTGCTTCCTGAGCAACTTTTCCCAATAAATAAGCGGTGTAAGGTGTCACCTCAGATGGTTTTGCAACGATACAGTTACCAGCAGCTAAAGCCGGAGCAATCTTCCAAGAGAATAAATACAACGGTAAATTCCATGGAGAAATACACCCTACAATTCCGATTGGTTTTCTTACCGTATAATTAATACCAACCCCTTCCATGTTGTGTGATTCGGAGGCAAAATGTAAAATTGCTGTCGCAAAAAAATGAAAGTTCGATACTGCGCGAGGAATGTCTACATTAGCAGCTAAAGACAAGGGTTTCCCATTATCTTTTGATTCAGCTTGAACAAATTCATCCATTCTCGCTTCAATCCCTTCAGAAAGCTTTACTAGAATTTTACTCCGCTCTTCGATCGACATTTTAGACCAAATGGGAAATGCTTTTTCAGCTGCTTCTACAGCAAGCCTGACATCTTCCTCATCAGAATTAGGAATAAGGCTATAAACCTTTCCTGTAGCAGGTTCATAATTATCTATATACTTCCCCTTTGTAGGGTCACAATACTCCCCATTAATGAAATTCTGAAGTTTTTCCATGTCCTTATAATTGAACTGTAAAGTTACCTAAATTATTCGCCTTGATTGTAATATTCGGATGACAGGCCTATATAATAAATAAGTTAAGACAACACCTATTCCAATACCTAAAGCATTAGCAACCATATCATATCGAGACATGGAACGACCAGGGACAAAATGTTGAGCAACTTCAATTAACCCGCCATACGTCAAACAAAGGAGAATAGCTATTAAAAAAGTTTTCTTTGGTTTAAAAAATACTAGCCCAGCATTAAACATCAAAATCGAGTATGCGATGAAGTGACTTATTTTATCATTTCCCACAATGAATTTTTCCAAAGAGGTTAAGCTCAGGTAAGTGATTCCAACAAGAACTATAATTAATGAAAACCTTAAAATCACTCTAAAATATGTTTAACTAATTCTTCACTAAAGCGGACCATATTTTTCATCTCCCCTGTATTTGCATTTCGCAAGGATTTAAAAATGATAAGTGCAGTTCCATTGGACTCAATGTGATAGATCTCTTCACTTTCTAGAAATCTTGCCAAGCTCGTAGTGAAAAGTTTTCGTATAGATGATTCATCTTCCCCCGTTAACCTTAAATTACTAGAAAATATTGGGCTCTCGTTAAAATCAATGTCTTTCCCTGTTTTCAAAGAAAGTACTCGATCAAATAGCTTGTCAAAAATTCCTTCTTGATCAATAACGAACGCGGGTATTTCTTTTGGAAGATGCAGTAATTGAACTGTTGTTTTATACACCTCTTTTGAAAGCATTGCTCCCTCATCGAAGACAATATCGCTAATCTCCCAATCCACTCCTAGATCAGAAAAATCACCTGAGATCACATTTGATTTCTTCTCTAACGGACGAGATTGAAAGAATTCAAAATCTAATAATTCAATGGAATCTACTTGTTCTTCTCGCGTATATAGCCAGCCATTATCATCTGAAATTTTATTGATTCGTTCCTGACGTGGTGAGTTTTTTTGGTGATTCGGAACGATTAAACTCTTTATAGCCAAATTATGATTTGAAGCGGACACATGCTGATTTAAACCAATAATTTGTACGCTCCCCCCCGTCAAAAGATGAACTCTTCGAAAATCTAATAATTTCTCCTGGAACGTTAAGTCTACCAATCTAGTTTTTGATAAGTCTATCTTTAAATGCGCGCCATTTGGGATTTTTTCTAAGAGCCCAATTAGACGTAACATGGATAGGAAATTTGCAATCCCTTTTACATTTAAAGTATAGGATCCATCTTCATTCTCTTTACACTCTGTTCCTGTATTTACAGTCATTTGAATAAACTGTGGAATCGAAACACGAGAAATTAATAAGTGCGCTATCAATGTAATTGACATCCCCCCTAACAATCCTATTAGAGGATCTTTGTAAAGTGTAATTACAATAGTGGCAGTGAAAAATATAATTTGCTCTAATCCTTGGTCGTAAATCTCTCTGAACAATCGAGGGGATGCAAGCTTAATCCCAGTAATAACTAAAACTGCTGCAAGTGCCGCCTTCGGAAACATTTGAATTACTGGAATTAAGAGTAACACAAAAAGCATAATGAATAAACCATGAAAGAAATTTGACCACTTCGTTTTTGCGTTATTATGAACATTTACCGTACTTCTCACAATAACGGTAATAATTGGAAGCCCGCCAATAGCACCCGAAATAATGCTACTAATTCCAACACCAACTAAGTCTCTATTCATATTCGTTTTTCGCTTGTACGGATCTAATTTATCTACTGCTTTTGTTCCTGCAAGTGTAATTACCGTTGATAAAAGGTTAATAGAAATCACCGCCATCCAGAATGTCCCCGTGAAAACTTTAGAGAAGTCAGGAAACACAAACCCCTTAGTCCAATCGCTTGGAATATCAATTAAATAGTTTTCAGGTGCTTTAAATGCTTCGCCTAAAACAGCAATTTCATTTACTTCTAAATAATTATAAAAAATTACGATTGGAACAGCTATTGCTAAAACCCAAACAGGTGCCGGGATAAAGTGAAAGACTTTATAGCTGATTCGAGCATGGAATAACAGTAAAATTATTCCGATTCCTGAAATTAATGCTATAAAAGGATTTATTTCTGGAATTTTCTGAATAATATCTACTAAAATCCCAACTGTGTTTTCAGCATCTGAACTCGTTCCCATCGCAACGTGCATCTGTTTTGCAAAGATTATTATTCCAATAGATGCAAGTATCCCATGAATTACTGTAGAAGGAAATATTTCTGCTATTCGTCCTAGCTTAAATAAGCCGATTAACACTTGAAGCATCCCAGCAATTATAATTGCAGCGAGTACATATTCGAATGCTTTTAAGGTCCCACAGCCATCATCTAGCGCTATAATTGCTGCTAAAACAACTCCTATTAATCCCGCTGCTGGACCATTAATCGACAATGCGCTACTTCTAAAGAACGTAGTTACAACTCCACCGACCACAGCTGTAATCAATCCGGAAATCGGAGGTATTCCGGCGGCAACAGCAATAGCTAATGACAGTGGCAATGCTACAAGTGAAACACTTATTGCTGCAACAACGTCATTTTTCCAATGCTTGGCAAGACCCTTCAGTCCAGTAAATGGTATATCTTCTTTAATTTTAGACATTTAATGCGAATAGTTCATGAATATATGAATTTTTGAAAACATTTTGTGATGTATTAGTCGAGAAACAAAGCTGAAGCGATATAATCGGCTCGTAATTTCCCTTCTTTAGTTAAAGTAAGCACCTGATTATCTTCCTTTATCCACCTTTTTTCTTTAAATCCATTTAAAGCTAAAATAAACTCCTTCGTAATCTTTTTCAACTTGGACAACTCACTTAATCTAACTCCATAGATTGTTCTTAACCCAATCAATATTCGTTCATTAAACTGATCTATATTTGATAATTGTTCCGTTTCAATATAATTACTGTGTTCTTTAAACGCTTTTATATACTGCCTGTTATTCGCTATGTTCCAACTTCTTGATGTTCCATTGAACGAATGTGCACTTGGTCCAACTCCCATATACCATTCTCCCTTCCAATAATTTGAATTATGTTGCGACTCAAAACCCGCCTTACTGAAATTAGAAATTTCATACTGTTCAAACCCATTAGCTTCAATAATATCAAGTAATTTTGCGAACTGATCAGACTGCGTATCTTCATTTGGCGGATTTATTTTTCCTTTATTAACCCAATTACTTAAAGCCGTTTTATCTTCAATAGTTAAACAATATGCCGATAAATGAGGGACTCCCATTTCCATAACGCGGTTAACGTGCAAGCTCCATTCATCCATTGAAAGCTCGGGCAAACCATAAATCAAATCAACGGTTATATTTTCAAACCCATGCTCTTGAGCCAATGCCACACAAGACAATGATTCATTTACGCTATGTGCGCGATTCATCCAGTCTAAATCTGATTGTTTAAACGATTGTAATCCAATACTCAATCTATTAATTCCATTCTTCTTCCATATCCCAAGTGAAATAGAGCTAATATCATCTGGGTTTGCTTCAATGCTAATTTCAGCAGTTAGACTAACAGAAAATGTTAAATATATTGTGTTTAGAACTAATTTTAACTCAGACTCTAAGAGAATACTTGGCGTTCCCCCTCCAAAATAGATAGTATTGATTTCCTTATCCTGAAGGTATTCCTTTCGTCCTTGAATTTCAAAACAGATAGACTCAATCATCTCCAGACGATAAGTTTCAAAAGTTGTACTAAAGTGAAAGTCACAATAAGTGCATTTCTGTTTACAAAAAGGAATGTGAATGTAAATTCCAGCCATAATATAAAATTAATCAAATGAAGTCCACTTTTAAGAAATGTTAAAAAATTACCAGATCTTTTGAATCCAATTAATATTTAATATCTTAATAGTCAATTGATATGGGATTAGACGAACAAAAGCGCCGATTAAATAAAGAGCTCGACGAGTTCAATCTTGTCTTGGGTCAAATTTTACCTCGCTATTTAGAACTCATTAAAAAAGAAAAAACAACACCCGAAGAAGACAAAGAACTGAGTGATACAGAACATACTTTACTAGAGATTAACACAAAAATTGCAGAAATTAAAAGTACGCTAGATCAGGATTTGTTTGGTGAAATCATAAGCCTCTATTATCGAGTCAAAACGAAGGCAAGGACAGGAGATTTAAATTCTAAGCTGCATTTAGATCGACTTAGAACAAGATTTCAAACCTTCATAGAGAAAGATCATTTTTTCAATTGGAATTAGGTATTAAAGAAAAAAGTCGAGAATTTAACCTCTCGACCTTTTTTGAATATCATATTGATTTAAAGCTCAAACTTGATTCCTTGTGCTAACGGCAAACTATCTGTATAGTTAATCGTATTTGTTTGACGGCGCATGTATACTTTCCAAGCGTCAGATCCAGACTCACGTCCACCGCCTGTTTCTTTCTCTCCGCCAAATGCTCCGCCAATCTCGGCCCCGGAAGTCCCGATATTAACATTTGCAATTCCACAATCAGATCCGGTACAAGCCAAGAATGCCTCAGACTCTTTCAAGCTGTTCGTCATAATTGCTGAAGATAGTCCTTGAGGGACATTATTTTGAATAGCGATAGCATTTTCAACACTTCCCGAATATTTCATAATATATAATATTGGCGCAAACGTTTCATGCTGTACAATCTCGTAAGTGTTTTTAGCTTCAACAATAGCCGGTTTCACATAGCATCCAGACTCATATCCTTTTCCTTCGTATACTCCACCTTCAACTAAGATATTTCCTCCTTCGTCTTTTGCTTTTTCTAAAGCAGATAAATACATGTTTACGGAATCGTGATCGATTAATGGACCAACATGATTAGTTTCGTCTAATGGGTTACCAACTTTTAATTGGCCATATGCATTAACTATCGCGCTAACGAATACGTCATAAACATCTTCATGGATAATTAACCTTCTAGTAGAAGTACAACGTTGCCCCCCAGTTCCAACAGCACCAAAAACAGCGCCTGGAAGAACGATTTTTAAATCTGCAGTAGGGGTAATAATGATTGCATTGTTCCCTCCTAATTCTAATAAAGAGGTCCCTAGACGAGCTCCAACTGCAGCGCTAACTGATTTCCCCATACGAGTAGACCCTGTTGCGGAAACTAAAGGAACGCGTTTGTCTTCAGCCATTCTCTTTCCTATTTCAGCACCTCCAATAACTAATCCAGAAACTCCTTCAGGAACCCCGTTAGCGGCAAAAACTTCTTTTGTAATTTGTTGACAAACAAGAGCAGTAATTGGCGATTTTTCAGATGGTTTCCAAACACAAACATCACCACAAACCCATGCAAGAGCTGTATTCCAGTTCCAAACGGCAACAGGGAAGTTGAATGCTGAAATAATGCCTACAATTCCTAATGGATGATATTGCTCATACATTCTGTGTCCAGGACGCTCAGAGTGCATAGTTAATCCATGAAGCTGACGAGAAAGACCTACTGCGAAATCACATATATCAATCATTTCTTGAACCTCCCCTAAGCCTTCTTGTAAGGACTTCCCCATTTCATAAGAAACTAGTTTTCCTAAAGGTTCTTTATATTCACGTAATTTTGTTGCTAGTTGACGTACGACTTCTCCACGAGCTGGAGCAGTCCATTTCCTCCATAATAAAAATGCTTCTTGTGCTTTGAGAACTACAGCTTCGTAGTCTGATTCAGTGCCAGAATTTACAGTTGCGATAACTTTTCCGTCTACTGGAGATATTGATTCTATTTTCTCCCCGCTTGTATTAAGCCAATATTCTCCTGTTGAGGCACCGCTGTTAACCGGATCAATACCGAATTGAGCTAAAATATCACCAATTCCTAGGTCTGTCATTACTTCTGCCATATGCTGTATTTGTTAAGTTTATTTTTTGTCCTACAAAATTACGTGAAAATTTTGGTTTTACACAGGTGAGAAGTGGTTATTCTTTTGGAATCAAAAGACATTAAGCCCTCACTCTTTTCGCTGCCAAGTCCAATAAGCCCCTGCGGCTAAGGCCCCCAAAGTTGTAGCTACTAAATATAACCACAAATGTTCCATGTGACCTGAAACAACAGCCGGAGCTAAACTTCGAAAGGGATTCATACTTGCTTTAGATATAGGCCCTGCATATAATGCTTCTAACATAACCGTAGTTCCAATTGCGATCGGAGCAAAATACTGATCAATTTTTCTCCCTCTTGAAGTTAGCAGGATTACAATCATAAGCATGAAGGTCAAAATGAATTCGAGGACAAATGATTGCCCTTCTGAGCCACTGGGCAAGGAGGCCCCTAAAAACTCATTTTCTGGAAACATATATTTCAACGCAAAACTGGCAACAAATGCTCCAGTCAATTGAGCGCCCCAATATGGCACTAATTCTTTTTTTGAGTGCAGTTTTAGAACAACTAACGTCAAGGTTACAGCCGGATTCATATGGGCGCCAGAAATTCTCCCATAGGCAAAAATCATAATCATTATGATTAACCCCCAAGCAGTTGCAACACCAAAATGTGAAATCACGCCTTCCGTTTCCGTATTTATGACCATTGCCCCTGTCCCACAAAATATCATAAAGAATGTGGCCATCATTTCAGCTACATACCGCTTCATAAATACGCTGAAATAAACTCTTTAAAATACAATTTAACCAAATCTCTAGTCGATTTGAAACTTGCATTAATTTCCTTTTCTGTTCCCTTAGCTTTTGCAGGATCTGAAAAATTATAATGAAATTTAAATGCATTCGAAGGAAAATAGGGGCATCGCTCTTTTGCATTGTCACAGACTGTGATAATAAAATCAAATTTTATATCTGCATATTCATCGATATGGTTTGATTTATTTGATGAAATATCGATCCCATCCTCCTTCATTATTTCAATCGCCCTCGGGTTCACGCCATGTATCTCAATACCAGCGCTATATATCTCTACTCCACTCGGAGCAAAGGCTTTTAAATAACCTTGAGCCATTTGACTTCTGCAGCTATTTCCTGTACACAGGACTAATACATTCTTACTCATAAGTCTAATCAATTAACAGCATCCCGAACCAGGTTCGCAACTATTTGATTTTGTTGTCTCTACTATTTTCACTCTAGGTTTTTCCTCTTCTATTGGAGCACAACAAGCTGAATAATCAGCCGAGCTATACTTAGGGTCATTAAATTCAACGTCTGCATGGAAATAATAAACCTCCCACTGTATTCCGTCTGGATCAGTTACCCAAAACTTGTCTTGTACAGCATAGCAGCATGAAGTCCCTATTTCTTCTAGAGAAACAATTCCTTGCCTTCTTGCCATATTCAATCTTCTCTCCATTTCTTCTTTTGAATCTACTTGAATTCCAAGATGACCAAAATTAGAGTTGACTAAGACTTCATTCTCTACAAATGAAAGAATCAATCCTGGATTAGACAATTCATATTTTGCATACCCTTGCTTTAGCTTAGAGGCTGGTTGGCCTAAAAAAGTAGAATAAAAATTAACTGTCGATGCAATGTCTTTTACATATAATGACACGTGCATTCTTGGATATTTAATATCGCTCACCTGACTTTGTTTTAGCAACAATCTGAATTCTTACAGTTTGCTGAATTAAATAAATTATTCATTTGCTCATTGAGCATATTCCAATTATCTGCATTTATACAATAACACATACTAGTGCCTTCAATAGTTCCTTGTATTAGTCCCGCAGCCTTCAAATCTTTGAGATGTTGAGACACTGTTGATTGCGCAAGTCCAATTTCTGTAACTAAATCAACACAAACACAAGCTTCTGTCTTAATAATAGACTGCAATATCGCAACTCGTGCAGGATGCCCCATCACCTTCATCATTTTAGAAATTTGAAGCTGTTCTTCTGTGTAATTTTGTGTTTTCGTTAGCCCCATCGTAATAATTGTATATCGCAATATTACGATTAATCTTTTAAATGGCAATAAAAAGTTGAAAACCCTAAGAACCTTACCAAGGTGTTCGGCATGACAAAAGCTACCGCTTTTTCTTATATTTGATTAAATCAATCAATTTATAGATGAATTCATACGTACTAATCATAGCTCTTTCGGGCATTATTATTCTTAGTTTCTTTTTCAATATAATATCGAAAAAAACGAATATTCCAGCCGTTCTACTTTTAATCGGTTTAGGGATGGGGATCAAAGTTGCTATGAATTTCTACGGGCTAATTAACTCAGATTTAAAACTAAATAGTATCCTTGAGGTATTAGGAAACATAGGTTTAGTAATGATTGTTCTTGAGGCAGCTTTAGACCTCAAGTTAGAAAAGAAAAAAATTGGCTTAATTATTAAATCCTTTCTCATTGCTAACCTCGGTATTTTCGGCTCTATGTTTGCCCTTGCAGGTTTTTTCATGTATATATTCCCAGGAACAGCAATCTATACAGCGGTTGTTTATGCAATTCCACTGAGTATAATGAGCAGTGCTATTATCATTCCAAGTGTTGGTAGATTAACCAAGAAAAAACGTGAATTCATGGTGTATGAGAGTACATTCTCTGACATCATAGGGATTATGGTTTTCTATTTTATGATTGGCGCTGAAGGAGGAGCCGGCGAGGGAAGTCTCTTATGGGAAATTGTACTTAACGTTGGAGGAACTGTGGTTCTTTCAGTTGTTGTTGCTTACGTCATGGTTTACTTGTTTCAGCATTTAAAAATGCAGGTGAAACTCTTTTTGATTATTGCCGTATTACTTTTACTTTTTGCAATTGGTAAATACTTCCACCTTTCTTCATTATTAATTATTCTGGCGTTTGGTATTGTATTGAATAATACGGATGTTTTCTTCCGTGGTAAACTTGCCAAACTTTTTGATAAAGAAAAAGTAAAGCCTATTCTACATGATTTTCATATTCTGACTTTAGAATCTGCCTTTTTAATTAGAACGTTCTTCTTTGTTGTCTTTGGCTTAAGTATTTCGTTAGCTTCTTTATATAATATTGAAGTAGCAATTAACAGTTTGGCTATTGTTTCTATTCTTTATCTGGTTCGCTATATCTTTCTTAGATTATTCGCAAAAGAATTCCTTTTTCCAGAGTTGTTTATTGCTCCAAGGGGGCTAATTACAGTTCTATTATTCTTCGTTTTAATGAAGAGTGATACGATAGACATTCCAAATTTTGACACTGGCTTATTACTTTATCCTATTTTGATTTCTAGTATGATTATGATGTTTGCACTGATTTCATATAGAGGAGAGAATGTAAAAGACGTTATTATGAAAAACATCCCATTGCTAAATAACAAAGATAGTGGGGAGTCAATAGATGTTAGTATTGAACACAATACTGAAGAGCAAGATATTGAAGAACTGTAGAATATTTGTTTTGCTTTTTATCGTCACTGCTTGTTCTAGTTATGAGCAGGTTGAGTTTAAGGAGAAAACTGATCTCTCTAAATATTTTTATATTCAATTGAGTTCAATGGTTCATATCCCTTACTGCGGAGGTGGTTATCCGAGTCCTGATAAGGAATTCCCCTTGGACAAATTCATTACTAAGAATGGCTGCGAAAATGCAAATCAAGCCATATCTGATTCATCCTGCTTTTGAAATGGAAAAATACGCCTGATTTTAAATTTACAGTAAAAAGAGACACAAGCTTCTAGGTTGTCTATTCCTCGGCCTATTTTACAGGGGAAAATCCTTGTATTATATATAATGTCCCATGCCGTCCTTGATCGATGTTGAGGCTACCAGTTAACTATTAGCTTTCCTGTTGTTTCACCTCTTTCTAGCGCTGAGTGAGCCTCCGCTAATTGAGTCGCTTTATAAACACATCCAATTTGAGGCTTTATTTTTCCTTCGGAATATAAATTAACTACACTTTGCATACAAAACTCTAAAACTTTAGGCTTATTATCTGCTATTTTGAGCAGATTAACTCCGAGAATATTTTTCGATCGCATCATCAAACCTATTGGGATAATAAGTCCCATCTTGCGCAAAAAATTAAGCTTTGAAAGCATTCCCCACTTACCATTTGAAAGCTCAGAGCCTCCAAACAAAACCATTCTTCCCCCAGAGCCAAGTAGTGCGAAATCTTTCTTGAATGTTGACCCTGCAACGGGATTGTAACTGATGTCAATTCGCTCTCCGTTTAGTGCTTTTTTAATCTGTTCTTGATAATCAGAAGTGTTATAATTTACAACGATATCAGCCCCTAATTTTTTTACTAAACCTTCTTTTTCTTGGCGTCCCACTTTTGCTATGACACGAGCCCCTTTCAGTTTTGCCAATTGAATCAGCATCGTTCCCACCCCACCGGCAGCGGCATGGATAAGTACTGTGTCAACTTTATGAACTGGCACTAAATATTCTGCCATATAAAATGCCGTAACCGCTTGCGTACATAATGCTAAAAGTTCTTCGGCAGACTGAGTCCCAATATCTACCGTAGCATGATCATTAGTAATAACATGCTTTGCATATCCTCCAAAACGGCAAAAAGCTACAACACGTTTTCCAAGTTTTGATTGATCTGCATCAGGACCAACATGGGCTATTTTACCTACAACTTCATAGCCAACGATACATGGAAATGCGGGCGCCTCTCGATAAAGCCCTTTTCGAGCCATTACATCGGCATAATTCAATCCAAAAGACTCTACCTCAATCAAGACTTCTGTCCCAACCGGCAAGTTCAATTCAAATTTTCTTAAATCAAACGCATCGTTTGCCTCACCTTTTTTTGTGAGAAAAAATGCTTCACTAAAAATCGCTCCCATTACTTTCCTTCTTTTCCTTCAATAACAATGACAATCTCTCCTTTTGGTGGATGAGCCTCATAATACTCTTTAATTTCTTTTACCGTTCCGCGTTTGTATTCTTCATAGATCTTTGTTATTTCGCGTGCAACACATACTTTTTTATCTTCCCCCATAAACTCCATAATTTGCCCAAGGCATTTGACTAAACGATGTGGAGATTCATATAAAACAGATGTTCGTTTTTCTTCAGCAATTACCAATAAACGCGTTTGACGCCCTTTTTTATGCGGTAAAAACCCTTCAAATACAAATCGATCACATGGAAACCCACTTGATACAATTGCTGGAATTAACGCAGTAGGACCAGGTAAACATTCAATTTCAATACCCTTTGAAATACACTCTCTAATCAATAAAAACCCAGGGTCAGAAATCCCGGGAGTACCTGCATCTGATACTAACACAGTAGAAATGTTGGCTTTGATTTTATCAATTACACTAGACAATGATTTATGCTCATTGTGAGCATGAAAAGGATGCGCAGGCTTAGAAATATCGAGATAATTTAAGAGTTTTTTTGTTACACGAGTATCCTCGGCAAAAATTAAATCTGTTTCCTGTAAAATGCGTATTGCACGCAATGTAATATCCTCAAGGTTTCCTATCGGGGTAGGAACTATATAAAGTTTAGACATATTTTTAATCTTATCAGGTCAAAACTACATAGTCCTGCAGTAAAATCTGCACAAATTGTAGTCTTTTTTTAAAAGCCTACTCTAAACACATGAATCTAGGCCTTTTGTTAGCAAAATCAATTGTCCTTTTTTCGTTTCAACGTTGGAAGTTTCGCAGGCTCAAATTCAATTAACGTCACCTCTAAATTATTGATTTAAAGATGCCTATTTTAAAATCGGTAGTCAAATCATGTCACATTAAACGTATGTCACACGCTTATTTAGATGGATTCTAAATACATAAATCATGACAAATAAATGACAAAAGAAAAGCAAGAACTCAGCATCTTTACGCTGTGAGAAAGAATAAAGGCTTGGAAACCTTACATATCGTCGCGTTTACGCACCATAACCTACCTGTTTCAGAGATAGGTAAATTACATATTGAAGAAGGTAATCAGCAAGAGCACCTGTCTGCCTTTAAATCTATTATGGAGCTGGATGAGCTAATGTTTCTTTCGACGTGTAATCGTGTTGAATTTGCCTTTGTCACAAAAAAAAATGTTGCCCTTCCTTTTTTAGATCGGTTTTTCCACGAATTGTATCCTGATTTTAATGACGAGAGCCGGTTGTTGTTCTCCTCTAATGGCTATGTTTACAGTGGATTAGACGCAGTTGAGCATCAATTATCTGTTGCTTCTTCAGTAGATTCAATGGTTGTTGGGGAGCGCGAAATCATCACTCAGGTTCGAGCGGCCTTTGAAAACTCTCGTAAGATGGGGTTGACGGGAGACCTACTTCGGTTAATGATTCGCCATACTATTGAGACAGCAAAAAAAATCTATACTGAAACAAGTATTGCTAAACGTCCTGTTTCTGTTGTTTCCTTAGCTTACCAAAGGTTACGCCAACTGAATGCGTCATTGGACTCTCGCATATTAATCGTTGGCGCTGGTGTTACGAATACTAATATGGGGAAATTTCTTCGTAAGCATGGGTTTACCAACTTTCATGTTTTTAATCGTACTTTATCAAAAGCTGGAAAACTTGCTTCTGATCTAAATGGTGTGGCGCTGCCATTAACCGAACTAACTTCATTTAATAAAGGATTTGATATTATCATTACATGTACAGGTTCAGAAAATCACATTCTGACACCTGAAATATATACACACCTTTTACAGGGTGAAATATCTCGTAAAATTGTCATTGACATCGCAATTCCTCAAGATTTATCTCCTGAGATTATTGATGTGCATCGTGTGACCCACATTTCTGTTGAGATGCTTCAGAAGATTTCAAATGAAAATCTAAAAGTACGCTCAAAAGAAATTCAGCATGTTGAAGAAATCATTTCTAAGGCACTCTTCGAGTTTAAGCACCTCAATCAGGTTAGAACAGTTGAGTTAGCTATGCGTGGAGTACCAAATAAGGTCAAAGAAATCAAAGCCACTGCAATGAACGAGGTTTTCAAAAATGAGTTGAATAGTTTAGATGATAACTCTCGCGAGACACTTGAAAAAATTGTTGGTTACATGGAGAAGAAATACATGAGCATGCCGATGGTTATGGCAAAAGAAATTCTGCTTAAAAAACACTCTTAAATGAAAACAATTGTCATTGGTTCTAGAGGAAGTGCTCTTGCTTTATGGCAAGCTAATTTCGTGAAATCTGAACTTGAAAATTTGGGCTGCACTGTTCAATTGAATATTATCAAAACTCAGGGGGACGCGATTCAACATTTGAGCTTTGACAAGCTAGAAGGAAAAGGTTTTTTCACGAAAGAAATTGAAGAAGCATTATTAAATGGGCAGGTTGATTTAGCAGTGCACTCACATAAAGACCTTGAGACGACACCTCCTGCAGGATTGAAAGTCGCATGTGTTTCTGAACGTGCAAACCCTGCAGACATCTTATTAGTTCTTAAAGGAGCTGTTGATGAAACTCAAAAGTGGTCATTGAAAAAAAATGCTACTGTTGGAACATCTTCAGCACGAAGAAAGTCACAAGTATTAAAATATCGTCCAGACACAACAATTAATGATTTAAGAGGAAATGTTCCTACACGTATTGATAAGTTGAGACAAGGAAATTATGATGCGATCTTATTGGCTAAGGCTGGCGTAGACCGTTTGAAATTAGATTTATCTGACTTTTTAGAAGTCGTTTTAGATCCTGCTGAATTTGTGCCTGCACCAGCTCAAGGAGTGTTGGGATTACAAATTAGAAATGAAGACGATGAGCTAAGTGCCATTCTTCAAAAAATGAACTTCCCAGAAGTTCAAAAGCGCATTGAATTAGAGAGGAAAGTATTAAACCTTCTAGATGGAGGATGTCAATTGCCCCTTGGAGTTTACTGTGACGAAACACATAACTTATACGTTTCATTTGCAGATGGTATTGAAGGCGAATGCACTCAATTAAAATATAAAGTTGAGGCATTCGAGGGGATGGCTGAAAAAGTGATTTCAGATTTAAAAAAATAACCCGAGATGCCTAAACGTATTTTCATATCCAAGAGCAATTCAGAATCTGTTGATTTATCTGCATCTTTAAGCTCACAAAATACTGAGCTTATTACGCACTCATTCTTACATTTTGAGGGGATAGAGTTTAATGTAGAGGCTCCCTACGACATCATCTTCTTTACGAGCCCTAGGGCTGTTCTATTTTTTAAAGCTAGGCTAGATATACCACGAGAGGTAAAGATCGCTTGTACTGGGCAAAAAACAGCAGATTCACTAGCGATACTAGGCTACCATGTTGATTTTAAAGGAGAGAAAAGTGGAGACATTCAACAAGTTGCGGCCAAATTTAAAACTTGGGCAGAAGATCGAACGGTATTGTTTCCAATTTCAGACATTTCCCTTCATACTATTTCATCTCAATTAAATTTAAATTCCGTTATCGAAGTTGAAGTTTACAAAACAATCATTCAAGGCATAAGAGTTGAACCTTGTGATATTTATGTATTTACGAGCCCGTCGAACGTTGATGGATTCCTGATTGAAAACGAAGTCCCAATTAAAGCGAGAATAATTGCCTGGGGCACAAGTACACAAGATGCTTTAATCCAAAAAGGATTTAAGGTCGAACACACCATGGAAGAGTCGTCGATTAAATCACTTGTCGAGTACCTCTAATAAAAAAAAGCCCACATTTAGAGGCTTCTTAATCAAAACTTTATTTCACAATAAAGTGTGCCACTTTACTTGATTTAGCACTATTCAAGCGAATGAAATACATTCCATTTGCTAAATCCTTTGTGTCAATTAAGACGTGATTAGATCCTGAAAGGGCTTTAATAGTATTTGACTTCAGCTGTTTTCCTGAAACGTCTTGAACTGTCAATTGCATTATATCTTCATTCGCAACTGTAAATACAATGTTTAATTCTTCATCAGCTGGATTTGGATATAGATTTAACCCTAGTATTGTTACTTCTTCCTCACTTAATGATACTAATTCATCAGAAGGACTTCCTTCATACATATTGATATTATCTAGGTAGAAGTTGTTTCCTTCCCCTGATTGAAACTGAAATTTATACCTGAAGTTGTCTACGAAGAAGTTACTTGAGATATTTGTCATGTGAACAGTTGTCCAGTCATCCTCGGAGCCAGGTGTAAATGGTGTCGATTGCTGATCAGAAGAGAGCTGGAAACCATGCATTGTTTTTCGTATTACCCATGATGCTTCACAATCATTTGAAACAAAAACTCTGAACCAGTCATCGTCATTTTCATTCTTACGTTTATAAGCATATCGGAAACTCAAGGTTATGTTATTGGCAACGCCTGACAAGTCAACCGGGGTAGAAATAAGTTCATCATAACTTCCTTCTGCTTCTCCGTTATTCATTAAAGAAACACATTTTTGACTATTTAAACCAATACTATTGTTGATTTCAAACGCTTCACCTTCTTCATTCTTAACTTCCCATTCATTAATGTTATTTAGTGTAGAGTACGTCTCAAACCCTTCTAAAATAGGTATATTTTGTGAAGCAGGTAGCACACGAATATAAGCCGTTTTCACTTCTGAATTACTTATTAAACCATCTGTCGCTATCAAGGCAACTTCATAAATCCCAGGAATATTATATGTAACCACTGGGTTTTGTATACTTGATGAAGCAGGAGATCCCCCAGGGAAAGACCATGTCCATCCGTTTACAACATTGAAAGAACCATCTGTAAAGTTGATTACACCTCCAGCACAAATAGTTGTTTTATCAGCGTCAAATACTGCTTTGCATAAATAAATATTTCCATCAGCTCCTGTATCAATTATGTTTTGGGCGCTCCATAAGTTGTTTCTTCCTCCAACGCTAGATTCTAGGGCATCTCGCATACGTTGTTTTTGCCCTTCAGAGAACATTCTTCCGCAATGTGAATAATCCATGTAGTTTTCTATTTGATCTTGAATATCAAATCCCCAATAGCCATTATCTTGATCGCAAGAATTTAAGGGGTTTGGATTAGTTGAGCTACATGAGCCTCCTTGGATTCCAGCACATCTTGGGGTGTCATCCACTAAATCATCCTCGTCACAATTCTCCGATTCGCTCGGACTATTACTATTTCCCCACGTATGCCTTAGGTTTAACCAGTGACCTATTTCATGAGATGATGTAGATTCATCAAACCCCCCTGAAGTACCAATAGATCCAACAGCATCGTGAATTACATGAAACCCATTGCCCATCGATAACCCTCCCCATTGCGGATATGTTGTGTACCCTAATGTGATTAGAGAAGACCCTGGAGTAGAGATTGACCCTACTACAAAAATATTTAAATACATATCTCCTGGCCAATCAGAATTATACACATCATTTCCATCTCTAATTGCCTCAACTTGGTTCAAATCACCATCATTGCTCACTATAGGATTATATGTTCGTGTTATTCCCATAAAACACGTTCCGTCTGGTGCCTTCGTAGCCAATACAAATTCAATTTCAATATCCGCTTGTGAACCATCAAAAACTGAAGCTACCATATTCGCATCAGGATTTTGTAGTCGATAATCTTCATTTAAGATTCTTAGCGCATCTAAAACTTGTTCTCGACTAATATTGTTCACTCCTCCATCATGTAAAATATGAAAGACAACCGGTATTTTATAAACTGTTCCTTTCGGGGAAACAATTGGAGTTTCATTAGCCGCAGCTAATTGTGACTGCAAATAGTTTTGCTGATATTCAGGTAACAATGCATATTCTGCCGTTTTCTCATCTGTCCAGCAAGGAACAACTGTTGGTTCCTGTTGAGCAGAAAGGTTAAAAGCCGAAGTCAAAAATAGTAGTGTGAATAAAATGTTTTTCATAAGAAGAAAGATAAAAAAGTGCCTTACAATGAAGTCTTTTTTTGTGTTAATGTCAATTATTTCACAACAACCTGAACCGTTTGTTGAGCGTGTCCAACTTTCACCTTTAAGAAGTATAATCCAGAAGATAAATTACTTGTCCCTACTAAAGCTACGTTTGACCCTGTCTTTGCTTTTACACTGAGCTGACGTACCCTCTTGCCAGTAAGGTCTTGAATCTGAATAGTTGCATCCTCATCATTCTCGAGATTAAAGTAAATATTTAAATCTCCATCTGTTGGATTAGGGTAAACCCCTAGCCCCGAAACTACAGAGCCTTCGGTTAACCCTGAATTAGCCGTTACTATTTCATCTGAAGGGGCTCCGTTATATATGTTAATATCATCAATGTAGATATTGTTTCCCCCTCCTGCTTCAAATGCAAATTTATATCTGAAGTTGTCTACCCAATACTGACTTATAATGTTTGTCATATGAACAGTTGTCCAGTCTGACTGAGAAGACGGAGTAAATGAAGATGTTTGTGTTTGACTAGATAATTGGAAGCCATGTAAAGTTTTCTTTAAGTCCCAATTTTGACCACAATCATCAGTTGCATAAACTCTGAACCAATCATTATCACTTATGTTTTTACGCTTGTAAGCATATCTAAAACTCAATGTAACCGCTGAAGTAACCGCTGATAAATCTACAGGGGCAGAAATCAGTTCGTCTATCGTTCCAATAGACTCATTATTGTTTGCTAATTTCACTGACTTGCTTCCAGTATAGGCCGTATTTGTTGATAGTACAAACCCATTACCCTCTTCATTCTTAATTTCCCATTCATTAGTATTATTCAATGTAGAATAAGATTCAAACCCTTCTAGGAAAGGCAGAGCACTTGCCGCTGGCATAACGCGAATGTAAGAGTTTTTCACCTCAGCATCAGTTGTTGAGCCGTCAGTAGCTGTTAATGTTACTTCGTAAATCCCAGGAGTGCTATAGGTAACCGAAGGATTTTGGCTTGTTGATGAAGCAGGCGAACCACCGGGGAAAGACCATGTCCATCCACTTACTGTATTATAAGAATAATCTGTAAAGTTAATTACGCTTCCAGCACAAACTGAAGTTCTATCTGCCTCGAAATCTGCTCGACATAAATATAAATTACCGTCAGCTCCTGTAGCAATAAGGTTTGCGTTTGTCTTTAAGTTATTTCGCCCCGAATTATTTGAGTTTAGCGCATTACGCATACGATTTACCTGTCCCTGTGTGAACATTTTTGAACAATACGAATAGTCCATATAATTTTCAACATTTGCGCGAGGCCCACAAGAAGATTCATTTAAATTACAAGATGTTACCCCTATCTCATTAGGTGTATCATCAACTCCATCGTCATCATCACAACTTTCACTATTTCCTGGATTATTATTTGGACCCCATACATGAGACAGGTTTAGCCAATGGCCCATTTCATGAGTTAAAGTTCTACTAGAGCTTGTGCCAGAAGTTCCAATTGAACCAAGGTAAGTGTCTAGAATAAAAATTCCATTGTAAAACATGCTTGCTCCAGACCACCCACTTGGTGTAAATGTATACCCAGCAGCTCCACCTATATCCCCGCATACATAAACATTACAATATTTATTAGGTGGCCACTGACCCTGAAACACATCGTTGCCGTCTACAATAGCATCAACCTGATCCCCTCCATCACTACCATCATTTGATAATGCGTCTTGAGTTCTAGTAATCCCAGTAAAACATGACCCATCTGGGGCTTTTGTTGCTAAACGAAATTCAATATCTACATCAGCTGGCATACCTTGGAAATCAGGGTGAACATTGTCTGCATCTATATTTTCTCTTTTAAAGTCTCTATTCAAAATTTCAAGAGCATCCATAATTTGATCATCGGAAATATTTTCTGAACCCTCATCATGTAAAACGTGAAATACGATTGGAATATACCAAACCGTTGCTTTAGGTGTTGAACTATAATTCTCTAAATCCTCTTGAGCTTGAATGATTGCATCCTGAGTCAACATCTGAACATAAGCAGGGTTTTGCATTAATTCTGCCTGTTTTTTGTGTTGTAAGCAGTATTCAACAGCTTCACCATCTCTGGTGTTTGATTGATCAATCATTGTGTTTTGAGCTCTTAAAAAAGGTCCAAACACAAAAAGAATAATCATGGAGAGAGTTATTTTTTTCATAGTTCTAGAAATTAAAAGTATATCACTTAATACTGTGAAGTTACAGAAACACTTGCTTTTACACAAATAAAATACACAAAAGGTACCATGGTAAGTTTTATTATACTCTCTCTTTTTAACTTTAATGCTTAACATCTCTTAAATCAGCTTTAATCTCCTGATTAAAAGGTATTTTAAGTAGAAGCATAAGACGCTCAGCGGCTTCTTTCGGAGTAAACAATTCATTTTCTTCCTTGAAATTGATGAATTTCTGAATTTCTGAAAAGTTACTTGGGTCCGTATTTCTAATTTGCATTTGCATTTCTGTGTCAATTATTCCTGGTGAAACTGCGTATGCAACTATATTATTTCCTTTTTCTTTTTCCTCAGTAAAAAATGCCTCCGTAAGTATATTTAATGCCGCTTTTGAAGCACAATATGCCGCCCATGAAGGAATTGCTCTATTTGCCGCACCGGAACTAATGTTAACTAAACGAAAATCATTTTTTGATTCAAGTGAGTTATACACGATATTGGTTAATTCGGCAGGAGCAATAGTGTTTACCAACAATACTTTCGCGATATCCAAGGATTTTTGATCAGAAAGTCGTTTGACGTTTCCAAGGATTCCCGCATTATTGATTAAAGTTAATTGTCCTTTTAAAACTGGAAGCTGTATGTTTTTAATCGCATTAATATCAATTAAATCACACTCAATAAAAGAGAATTTCGAATGATTAAATTGATGTGACCGTCCAATACCGATGACTTTTTCACCTTGTCCAAGCAATAATTTTACTATCGCTTGCCCGAGGCCTTTTGATACACCGGTAACAATAAACACTAGAGTGATTCGTTAATTTCAATAAAGCGCTCTACACTCTTCGCTGCACCAAAAACAACCAAGGTGTCTTTATTCTTGATCACCATATCATTTTTAGGAACACCTATAATATGCTGTTCGGTCTTCTCTTCTCCATTTTTAACAACTTTAAACTCACGTTTAATCGTGATAAGTGTCATTTCGTATTTGTTTCTAAAACTAACATCCTCAATTGTTCTGCCAACACATCCTTTTGGCGCACGAATTTCTGCAATCTCATGATCGTCTGGTAATTGAAGAAATGAAACAATATTTGGGTTTAATAATTTCTCGCGAACCACATAGGCAACCTCATTCTCTGGAGTAAGAATTTCTGTAACTCCAATCTTTTCTAAAATAAGGCGTTGGTGGTCCCCGCTAGCGCGTGCGATCACCCTCTTAACTCCAATGTCTAATAAGTGAACGCAAGTAAGCACCGTGGCTTCAAAGTTTTCACCGATTGCTACAACTGCAGCATCCATCTCATCTAAATTTTGAGCCTTTAATGCGCGTATATCTGTTGCATCTAATGTTACCGCAAACGCAACCTCATCCTTGAGGCCTTCAATTTTTTCTTCATTTGGGTCAAAAGCGAACACCTGCGCTCCTTTTTCTGCCAAACGACGTGCAATTGTAGATCCGTATCGACCTACTCCAATTACTGCGAACTTACTATAATTCATTTACTTTTTATTAAAATTGATTCGTCATGTTTCGCTACTGTATAAATAGCTTTTATTCCGAGTTTAATAGACTACGATTATTAATTGTTCACTACAAATGTAATAACAATTGAAGGGTAAAAAAAACCGCATAAATGCGAGCTTCTTATTTTAAGATAGTTATGGACACCTTATTCCATTAAAATTAGATCTAAAATTGAAGGATTCGGCTAAACTCGTTGATAAAAACAACTAAAGTCCTCTATATTATTAATCTTTCTTGACTACATTTATACCAGTGTCGAAATCACTCAAAAATAGGATTCAGGAACTACTTTATGAAAGTGTTCAGTTCAATACTAATGATGTGTTGGTTGACATTCATATGGACAACAAACAACTTATTTTTAGCGGTGGACAATTAATATTTAGCCTAGAAAGTTTTCCGAAACGAATACTTCTCGACGCAAAAAAAAACAAAAAAGACTCTGGAATTAACTCCTTGTGTGAAACACGTGGAGTAATTAAACATTCGGTTAGCGGCAAGAATGTTGAAACACCAATTTTCATATGCCCTTTGGAATTTTCGACAAACAAACTGAAGAGTGAGCATTCATTTTTTCGTAGTGAAGACGATGAGTTCATCAATCCGTTTTTACTTAGACACATAAACAAGAATACAGATTCAAACAGGATACACTCGGCACTGAAAGATGCTGAGCTATTTCAGGAGCTTGATCGTCTGGGCCTTATTCTCGATACGGCAATAACAACTATTGGTAATTTTCATCATCACCGATATTATATCGTTAAAGAACTAGAAGAGCTTTTGTCTCTGAAAAATTCATCGGTAAATGTTGAACAGTTCTTTGGGGAAAACTTGGGCTCAAACCAACAAATTGAAACGCTTACCCGAAAAAAAATAGTTGCCTCAGATATTGATCATGAATTAGTGTTTGAAAAAGCCGCGGAAGGAAATGTTGTAATACAAGGGCCTCCAGGAACTGGGAAGTCCCAAGTTCTAACAAACCTAATTGCAAAGTTTTTATCCGCTCAAAAAACTGCAATTGTTGTTTCTGAAAAGCGTGTTGCGCTGGAAGTAATCCAGAAAAAACTCTCAATCTTCGGGCTGGACAAGTTTGCGTTTATTGCAAGCTCGAATAAGCTCAGCCATAGATTTTTACAAGACTTGAAGCAAACATGGGATTTTTTGGAGTCTGCGCAGTCGACAATTCAGTATAACATCTTACTTTCAGATCAATACTTGGATAATCTCCAAATGAGTCTGGACTTATTAAATAATGACAAAATAATCGGTGGGGTTTCATATACACAGTTTCAAGAATTGGCTTCAGTACATCATTTAATCAAATATAATTACACGAGTGATGTGCCTTCTATTAAATCTTTTTTAGAGGTTAAAAATGAGATTCAAGAAGTTTACAAATTATCTCTTTCACCCATCGTCGGGCACCTAAAGTTCAGCACAATTTCAAGTGAAAAGTTTGATTGCTTTGACGAAAAAATTGAAGCCTGGAAAGTTGTGCTTTCTGAACTTTCTGAAACCTTTGAAATTAATACATGGAGCTCGTTTAGTCAGATTCAAAAAGATGCCGTAAATTGCCAAATTTTCGAGAATGAAATTTACAAGAAATATGCATCGATCTTTAAGGTTGGTTCTCGTGTAAATAAGCGCTTTTTAAGTCTACGTAAAAAATATTTAGCTACAGTAATTGCGTTAGATTCTGTTACTCAAAATCAATCGCACTGGAAAATTATACCCTCTAAAACAGAGACAGCTGCGTTACTTAAATCCATTGGTAGTTCTCCTGGTTTTTTTAAACGACAAAAGCTCAAGAACCGATGGTCAAAAATTGCCAACACACCATTCGATTCTGCTATGACCCTACTTGAAACAAGAAAGGAAGAAATCGTGATTTTTAATCAATACTCAGCTATTCTAGTTGATTTTTGCGATTTAGGTGTAAGCTCTCCTGAAACTGAAGTTGATTTAATATATTTAACGCTAAATCAATTTAGTCCAAATCAATGGGTTGAATTGAGTGATATTCCAAAAGAAAAACGATTTAAAATCACATCAAACCACACCGTAATTCGCAATCTTTACTACGATTTAAACTCGCATTTCAACTTTAGATCAGACCTGAATGTTGTTGAGTACCTTGGACAATTAAGTAGGTATATGGGGGACCTTCTTTCAGTGAAGTCGCTTTTATTAAAATTAAACGCCACGGTACTAAGAGGCTTTCAAGAAAACAAGACTTTCACCGCCTATGAAGGGCAGCTTTTACAAAGTCATTTTGTGCGATTCAAAGAGCAATTCCCGTCATTTTCTTCATTCAAAAGTGAAGACCTAAAGGGGAAAATACTTGATATTGAAAGATCCTATAAAGAGGAACAAAAATCATTTGCCTTAGAGATAGAAAATGGGATCATTAGCACCTTTAATTCTTATCATAATTTATTGAACACTTCCGCTCGGAAGCTAACTGAGGAGCAAAAGAAATTAAAGGCAACTTTGCGGAAAGGAAAATCAATTTTAATTAAGGAATTTGCAAAGACAAAAAGTCATCCTTCTTTACGTGAACTACAACAATCGGAAGCCAAGATTTGGATTGACTTATTGAAGCCAATTTGGCTGAGTAACCCATCACAAGTTTCAGGCTGTTTTCCGCTAGAAGAAGGGCTCTTTGACGTCGCTATTTTTGACGAAGCCAGTCAGATTCCAATTCAGAATGCGCTCGGAACAATTCATCGTGCAACAAAAGTTATTATCGCTGGAGATGAAAACCAAATGGGGCCATCCAACTATTTTAAGTCAGGCGATCAAGAAGACTTAGATATCTTACATCAAGCGAATTACAACTGGCCAAATATTCGCTTAAAACATCACTATAGAAGTGTTCACCCAGATTTAATTTCATTTTCAAATCAGCATTTTTACACAAATGAATTAACTGCCTACTCACAAAAAAATGCTGCTATTCCAATACACCACCATTATATAGAAAACGGTAAATTTATAGATCGAAAAAATGAAATTGAAGCTGAATCGGTTGTAAAAAGAATTCGCGAAGTAATTAAACTTCCAGGTAGCGTTGGCGTTGTCGCATTTTCAGAAGAACAACTTTCTATGATCTGGAATTTACTTTCTTCCGATGAAAAACAAGCCTTGAATAACAAAATAGAATCAAACGAAGGGTTCTTTAAAGCATTAGAAAATGTACAAGGAGACGAATGTGATTCTTTAATCATCAGCTTTGGGTATGGTAAAAATGAGGAAGATCAATTTATGATGCGTTTTGGTCCCATGAATAGGGAAAATGGTAGAAAGCGATTAAATGTTCTCTTGACGAGAGCGATTAAAACCATCGACTTCTTCTGCTCAGTTACTTCCTCAGACTTTAAATTGACAGACAATGAATCCATCAACTTGATTCGCAAATGGATTGCTTTTTCGGAGTCATATAAAAATGAACTCCGTTATATCTTCCCTATCAATGAACAGCCTTTGATAACAGGCAAAAATCTCGAGTTTAGGTCGATTCATCAATCTATCTCAAGCGCAAAAGAACTTCATACATTTGCAACAGTATTATCTGCGCGAGGATGGAATTTAAAATTCAATTAAGCTAATATGCTAAGGACATTAAGGCAAAGCTTGCTAGCCAATGTCCCCCTTCATAATTTCCGTCTGTAAGTGATGAAAGCGAGTATTTGATGTGATCATTTCCCAATTCGATTAAGTGATTATACTCAGGCAGTGACTCTGCAATTCCTGATAAACACCAAGCACGACTGTAATTCAGCCCATCTAGGTGTACCAAATGACCATCTTTCCTATCTGAAACAACCCCCGGTTCCAGTATATAATTGGGGTCTGCTAATTGAGGTAAAAATTTATTAAACCAGCGTTTAAAATCCGCTTGACTCAAAACTCTTCGCATTAAATCCGCTTCTTCTAAACACGGGGAAAGGAAATCATAACCACTTGGCTCCCATGAAAGAAGACAACTCACATCCTTTTCATAATAAAACCTTGCTCTATCCTTAACCATCGCTAATAATTCAATATCATCTACAGACTCAGCATAATCATAAATCAGCGTCAAAGCAAAAGCTGTATTTGTATGTGTTCCTACGCGAATTGCATTATTCAATTTTGGTAAAAACTCTTCTACTCGATTGGCAATCAATTCAGACAATGGCTTCAAATTTTCTTCTAGTTCTCTGGCTTCAGGTGTATTCCATGTGTGCAGTTCTTCTGAAAGCTTTAGCAGCCAAGCCCAGCCATACATCCGTTCAAAACCTTGACTTGTTTCTAACTCAAAATACGCTATTTCACCTTCAATATTTTCTTTCGAAAAATGGTTTTTTAACCCCTTAATAATTGCTGATTTTTCTTCTAAATCAGGAAATGACTTTAATAATCGCACTAAGGACCAATGCCCATGCACCGCAGAATGCCAATCGAAACAGCCATAAAAAGCAGGGTGCAATTCTTTAGGGGGAAGTAAATCTTCCTCTGAACTGATCACTTGATTTAGTTTATTTGGATATTCTGTGTTAATACAGTCTAAAGGTAATTGAACCAAGCGCATTGCCTCTTCTCTAGACAAAACAATTGGATTTACCTTCTTCTTTCGGTCGTTATTTGACGCCTCTTTTGGTTGTTGTTGGCATCCGAAGAAAAGGAGTGATAATGAAAAAAATAGTAGCTTTTGCATCGTTAAATATACAAAACAGCGTTTACTGGCAAACTTTTTGTGATTCAAACTGAAGAACAATACCTTTAGATAAAAAAGAACATGACTAAAAACTTATTCTCCTTTATAACAATTATCGTTTTAATAGGATCTTGCTCAACTTCTAAGAACAAGATAGACGCAGAGACGCAAGATTTCAATGGGCTAACAAACGGAACACATTTATTTTCAACGATAAAACGCAGTTATTGCTACGGAGCTTGTCCCGTGTATGAACTAAAAATATACGCAAATGGAGACGCAACTTATCATGCAATCAAAAATGTTGAATTAGAAGGGTTTTACTCCGGCCAAGTATCTCAGAAAAGTCGGGACGCTTTATCTCAAAAGGCCAAAGACATAAAGTACATAGAAATGAAGGCTGTTTATGATAATCCTGGGATTTCAGATTTACCTTCAACAACAACATCAATTGTAATTAACGGGGACCATAAAGAGGTAAGGCGTCGTTATGGATATCCAACTGAGCTTCTCGCTTTTGAAAAATTGTTTGATAAAATCATAGCATCAACACTGTGGGAGAAGCTGCCTAACGCAGAAAAAGAATAATTGAAGTGACTTTCGTTTTATTGAATGCCGTTTTTTACCGTTTTCAGTCCGTTCATTACTAAACAAATTAAGTTACTTTTGACTCGTTATCCTTAATATTATAAATATAGATGCGTTGTAGCTTGCTTTTTTTATTTTTTTTTAATTCGCTACTTCGCAATGATTGCTTTGCTCAAGACCAATATTTTGTTAAGGATTCCCGCACAAAAACTGCCATTCCATTTGTGAAGATTTATCCCTCTGATGGCGTACCTTTTCTAACGGATCTTGATGGTATGTTTTTAGTGAAGGATACCATGACCTCGCTCAGATTAAAATATTCTGGATATAGGGATTCTACACTCATACTGGATCAAGCTGAATCTATAATCTTTTTAGAAAGAGAGATCCAGGAAATAGATGAGGTGCTCGTTTTGCCAGGGATAAACCCTGCCCATCGCATTATTGAGATGGCGCAAAATAATAAGAAGAAAAACCATCCTTTAAAAAACGATGCCTTCAGCTACAAGAGTTATAGCAAGTTTATTTTCGATGTAAATCAAGCGCGTCTTATTTCCGATGGAGGGGAGGATAGTACCTCCATGAAACTTCAAGATTACTTTAAGAACCAGCACTTGTTTGTGATGGAAAATGCATCGAAAAGGACGTTTTATCCGCCCGGCAAGGACAAAGAAGAAATACTTGCCTATAAAGTCTCTGGAATCTCAGATCCAATGCTATCTACCTTTGCGCAAGATATGCAGTCCTTTAACTTCTATGATAATGAATTTAATATTTTTGGAGAGGACTTCATCAATCCATTGGCTAAAGACGGAATAAGACGGTATCTGTTTATCTTAGAAGATACTTTGGTCAATAAAAGGGATACTACTTTCACTATATTTTTCAGGCCTCGAAGGGGTAAGAATTTCAAAGGCCTTAAAGGCCATCTTTATATCAATACGAATGGCTTTGCGGTAGAGAAAGTTAATGCCACCGCATGGAGGCCAAATGGAGAGGGGAAATTTGATGTAACCATTCTTCAGGAGTATGCATTCGTTGATCATAAAAAATGGTTCCCTATTAAGCTGAGTACCGAATTAAAATATGGGAACTCGATAACAGGTAAAGATAGCGTTCCGGCCGTGATATCTGGCTATGGACATACCTATATAGATAGCATTATACTTCATCCTACAGAAAAGTCAGATAGGTTTTATGACAATTATGACTTGTCTACTTCAACTGATGCGGGGGATGTGTCAATGGATGAATGGCAGAAACTAAGACCCTATGACTTGACCGAAAAAGAGCTTCGGACACATATGAAAGCGGACAGTATTTCGAAGGCGAATCAGGTTGTCAAGCGTCTGGCGTTTATAAAAGAATTGGCAAAAGGAAAAATTCAATTGGGCAAGTTATCTCTTCCTTTACGGCGCTTATTAGGGTATAACCAATATGAAAAGTTTAGGTTGGGTTTTGGGTTGGAGACTTCACCGCAAATTTCACGTAGAATTATATTAGGAGGTTATTTTGCTTACGGAACAAATGATAAAGAGTGGAAATATGGACTGTCCTCTAATGTAACAATCAGCCAAAAGCGGAATACGCAGTTTGGTTTAAATTTTCAGCAAGACTTGATCGAAAGAGGAGGCCAAGTATTCACGAGTAGTATATTTGACCTGTATGATACCGAACGGCTTCGAGAGTTATATGTACAACAAAAGGACCGCCAACGTCTCGCAGAGATTTCTTTTTCTAGCGATATAAAGGCGAACATGAATGTGCGTTTGTTTACAAATTATCAGCGCATAGGTTTCACAAATGGATATGAATTCTCACCATCAGACACTACGCTCATGAGCAGCGCTATAGAGACTGATGTTGCTGAGCTGGGAGTCGAGTTGAAATGGAATATTGGCGAAAAATATATGCTGTTGGGTGAAAGTAAGGTTTCTCAAGGCTTGAAATATCCTTCAATTAAATTTAAGGCAACAAAGGGGTTTAAAGGGATTTGGGAGAGTGATTTTAACTATTGGAGGTTTAACTTATCAATAAGTCAAAAATTAAAAGTACGTGATTATTTCTCAATGAATATAAGTTTGACAGCCATGAAGACCATAGGAGATGTACCAATTTCCCTAATGCATAATGGTAGGGGAACAAGGATTAATTGGAATATTAATACGGCAAATACTTTTCAAACAATGGTTTCAGGAACGTATTATAGTCGTGATCAAATTGCATTGTTTAGCAGTGTGAAGTTTAAAGCTTTTCATACTAAAGCAAAGTGGAATGAGCCTCGATTAACCCTCTATCATGCAATAGGGTATGGAGGAGCTGTGAATACCACAAATCACAACATTGATTTTAGGACTATGGATGAAGGGTATTTGGAGGTAGGCTTAACTTTGGATAACTTCTATACTTTTAACCATTTACCTTTAGGCTTAGGGGTGTTCTATAACTATGGACCTACCAGAGATCAAAACTGGAAAAATAACATTGTTCCAAAGGTATCGCTGAGCTTCGCTTTATAAAATAATAGTCTTCGGATGTTTAATGTGCATCTAGCCAATTATCTGCAACTTCCATTTCAACTTCTATAGGAACAATAAACTCTACGGCAGATTCCATTTCACGTTTCACTAAGTCTTTCATGAGGTTAGTTTCACTTTCGTGTACGTCAAATACAAGTTCATCATGTACTTGTAGAAGCATCTTCGATTTTAAATTCGCTTCTTTCATTGCGCCATGAACCCCAATCATTGCCAACTTAATTACATCTGCTGCAGAGCCTTGAATAGGAGCATTTACTGCATTTCTTTCTGCAAACCCCCGAACTACAGCGTTCGCCGAATTAATGTCGCTTAAATACCGTCTGCGTTTCATGATTGTTTCAACGTAGCCGTTCTCCCTTGCTTTTGCAACAGTTTCATCCATGTATCCTTTAATTGTAGGATATTGCTCGAAGTAGCTATCAATGATTTGTTTCGCTTCTTTTCTAGAAATATTTAAGTTTTGCGCTAATCCAAATGCAGATTGTCCATAAATAATTCCAAAGTTAACTGCTTTTGCAGAGCTACGCTGATCACGTGTTACTTCTTCCAGTGGCACGTTAAATACTTTTGCTGCAGTTGCCTTGTGAATATCAATACCACTTCTGAAAGCTTCAATCATGTTATCATCTTCGCTCAGTGCCGCGATGATCCGTAATTCAATTTGTGAGTAATCCGCTGCCATTAATTGAAATCCTTTTCCGCGAGGGATAAACGATTTACGAATCTCTTTCCCTTTATCCGATCGAATGGGAATGTTTTGTAAGTTCGGGTTGTTCGAACTTAAACGACCAGTTGCAGCTACCGTTTGCATATAACTAGTGTGAATCCTTCCATCTACCTCATCCATTAAGGTTGGCAATGGGTCCACGTATGTATTCTTTAATTTTCTGAGCTGACGATAATCCAAAATCATAGGGATTATAGTGTGTGAATGCTTTAGTTTTTGAAGGATGTCCTCTCCTGTTGCATATTGCCCTGTTTTTGTCTTTTTCGCTTTCGCCGAAATTTTCATGTGGTCAAATAGCACCTCGCCCAATTGTTTTGGAGAATCAATGTTAAAATCGATTCCTGCTTCTTTTTTAATTGAAGCATCTAACTCTTCTAATATCGCCCCCAATTCTACCGAATAGTTTTTCAACCCTTCAGAATCAATAGTAATACCTTCTTGTTCCATCGATTTCAAGACATCCACCAAAGGCATCTCCATATTATAAAACAGCTCTTTCAAGTGTTCTTTTTGAATTTCAGGCTCAAATATTTCCATCAACTGAAAAGTAATATCTGCATCTTCACAAGCATATTCATACACTTCCTCTGGATCTAAATCAGCCATTGTTTTTTGGTTCTTTCCTTTCTTACCAATCAATGTTTCAATTGAAACAGGCTTGTATTTCAAATAAAACTCAGACAAGAAGTCCATGCTTTGTTTAGAATCAGCATTAATCAAATAATGCGCAATCATTGTGTCAAATGTAGGCGCTTCCACTGCTACCGCGTAACGGTTGATTACTTTAATATCATATTTAATATTATGTGCGATTTTTTCAATCTTAGTCGACTCAAAAAATGGTCGGAACTCTTCAACGATTTTCTTAGCCTCTTCAAAATCTGTAGGTATAGTGACGTAAAAAGCTTCGTTTGCTTTGTAGCTAAACGCTACTCCAACAATATTTGCATGTAAAGCATCTAATCTATCTGTTTCCGTATCGAAACACACCTTCTTCTGCTTCATTAATAAGGCTAGTAATTCTTTGCGCTCTTGAGGGGTGCTGATTAAATGGTAACTGTAATTTTCAGAGGCAATTGTTTTATAATCTTCCGGCTCAGTTGGTTTTATTTCTTCAGCAACAGCTTGTTTTCCGAATAAATCCATCTGTCCGTTGTTATCCATTATTGGAGCAGCCGAAACAACAATTTCTTCTCCCAAGACTCTACGTGCTAAATTCTTGAATTCAAGTTCAATAAAAACTTCCCTGACTTTTTCTGGATTCAACTCGCACATGATCAACTCATTCTCGTTGAACTCAACATCAACATCAAGAATAATAGTTGCCAATGATTTTGACATCAGTCCTTGTTCTGTGAAGTTCTCAACATTCTCTCTTTGCTTTCCTTTAAGCTCGTGTGAATGTTCGATGATTCCTTCTACAGAGCCATACTGCTTCAGTAATTTAGATGCTGTTTTTGGACCAATTCCTGGAATTCCTGGAATGTTGTCGGCAGCATCACCTTGCAGTCCAAGAATATCGATAACCTGCCCTACATTCTCTATATCAAATTTCTCAAGAACCTTTGCTGTATCCCAAATTTCAGCTGGATTTCCACTTCTCCCGGGTCTATACATGAACACATTCTCATTCACCAACTGGGCGAAATCCTTGTCTGGTGTCATCATATATGTTGTGAAACCCGCTTTTTCTGCAATAACAGACAGGGTGCCAATGGTGTCGTCTGCCTCAAATCCAGCAACTTGAAGAATTGGAATGTTAAATGCCTTAATGATGTCCTTAATCGGTTGAATCATTGAGGTGATTCCTTCCGGTGTTTCATCTCGATGCGCTTTGTATTCTGTAAACTCTTCCCTTCTACTTACGGAGCCTCCAGGAGGGTCAAAAACAACCGCTAAGTGAGTGGGCTTCTCAGTCTTAATAATATCAATAAGCGCATTTGTAAAACCAAAAGCAGCTGAGGTATTTTGTCCTTTAGAATTAATTCGAGGGTTCTTAGCAAATGCAAAATATGCTCTAAAAATCAGGGCAAATGCATCAACTAAAAAGAGTTTTTTATCATGTTCTGAAGAAATCATAATTCAATATTGTTAATTCCAAGTAGTTCCTTCCTTAGAGTCTTTCACTATAATTCCAGCGTTTGCCAGTCCGTCTCGGATTTTATCTGACGTTGTCCAGTCTTTGTTTGTGCGCGCTTCTTGACGTAAATCAAGTACTAAATCCATCACTGGCGCTAATTTATCTTCACCACCTGAAACAGATGGAGCCAGCCCCAATACATCAACCACAAATGCGGACATTTCAGTTTGAAGCAACAGTCGATCAGAAGCAGAAATTGTTGCTTTACCATCATTTACAGAATTGATAAACTTAACCGACTCAAACAAATTAGCAACTAAAATTGGAGCATTAAAATCATCGTTCATAGCGCTGTAGAAGCTTTCAATCATTTCATTGACGCTCGTAGAAGATTCTAAACTCGTATTCAAAGCCTCAAGAGTAGCCATTGCCTCAGTTAATCGAGCATATCCTTTTTCTGCAGCAGCAAGTGCTTCCGAAGTAAAATCTAATGTTGACCTATAGTGCGCTTGCATCATGAAAAAACGAACAACCATAGAGTCAAATGGTTTTGTCATAAAGGTATTGACCCCCGAAAACAATTCATGTGGTAAAATTGAATTTCCAGTAGATTTACTCATCTTTTTCCCATTCAACGTAAGCATATTTCCATGCATCCAATATTGAACAGGTGCCTTCCCATTTGAGGCCGTTCCTTGTGCAATTTCACATTCGTGATGCGGGAACTTTAAATCCATTCCGCCGCCATGAATATCAAATTCTTCCCCTAAATATTTCGTACTCATTGCTGAACACTCTAAGTGCCAGCCTGGAAAGCCAACTCCCCAAGGCGATGACCATTTCATAATATGATCCGAAGAAGCATTTTTCCATAAAGCGAAATCTAGCGGTGCTCGCTTCTCACTTTGACCATCAAGATCTCGCGTATTTGAAATTAAGTCTTCTATTTTTCTTCCCGAAAGCTCACCATAAGGATGGCTCTCATTATATTTTTCAACATCAAAATAAACAGACCCGTTTGATTCGTACCCAAAGCCATTATCAATAATCGCCTGAATCATTTCAATTTGTTCTATGATATGCCCCGTTGCTGTAGGCTCGATGTTTGGAGCCAAACTATTGAAGTTCTCCATTACTTTGTGGAAATCCAATGTGTATTGTTGAACAATTTCCATAGGCTCTAATTGCTCTAAACGTGCCTTTTTAGCTATTTTATCTTCTCCTTCGTCTGCATCATCTACTAAATGACCAACATCTGTAATGTTTCTCACATATCGCACTTTATATCCTAAATGGACGAGGTAGCGATAAACCATGTCAAATGAAATAAATGTTCTACAATTACCAAGGTGAACATTACTGTAGACTGTGGGGCCACAAACATAAAGCCCTACAAATCCATCTTTCAATGACTTAAAAATGAGCTTCTCTCCTTTCAAGGAGTTATAAATTGACAGTTTTTTTGCGTGAGACTTCATTAATATATATTCTAGTGTACAGACAAATATACCTTTAATTCAAAAAGCACAAAAGAGCATACTGAAATAAGGTATAGAAACGACTTTTTCTACTAAAAATATTTTATATATTAACACAAATAATTAGTAAAGTAAAAGGATAAAAAAGCCCTCCGATGTGGAAGGCTTTAATGTTTTGTTTCAAGACTACTTTCCTCTCTACTGTACCATCATCATAGATGTATAGAAGAGGTGTGTTTGGTTTAAATGGTGTTTCTCTACCTAGTAAATCAACAATCTTTATTAGTTGTTTAGTTCTCCTATTCCTGTGAAGTCTACTAACCTGCACTCTGATGTATTACTACATCCATTAACAGTAACAATTACTGCATAGTTACCTGTTACGGCAGGAGTGAAAGCTTGATTTACTTCACCTACTATTGGAGCATTGCCATTATCACAATCTAACCATTGGTATGCAGCAACAGTTTGAGTGGCTGTTAGCGTTGCACCATTTTGTATTACAGCATTACTAGGGAGTGGGTCAATAGTCAAATCAATTGAAATAACACTATCACATCCTGCTGCATTTGGGATAGTAGAGCTATAGCTTCCTGTAGAAGTGTAAACCTGACCATCAGGTGCTATATAGAAATCACAAGCTGTTTCAATAATAGAACTTGTTGATTGAGGAGTAATAGTTAAGTCTAGAGTAATAGTACTATCACAACCTTCAGCATTTATTGTTGTATAAGTTACTGTATTATTTGATGATGTGTAGTTATTACCATCTAGCCAAGTCAAAGAATCACACGCTGTAATTATATCTGTTGATGAGGTTGGAGTACAAGAACAAGCATTATTACAATCTGTGCTAAAAGAAGTTTGAGGGTCTATATTATTCCAATTAGCCGTTGAATAGTTTACATAAACTACCTCAATACAGGTGAGGTTTGGATTATTTAATGAATAAAAACTAAAGCCACCAATAGCTGTATTGTTTCCATTTTTAAAATTTAAGCACTCTAGTTGGTTATCACGACAACTCAAATAAGTTAAAGCAGTATTATTAGACACATCCAAAGATGTTAGATTGTTATATGGGCAATACTATTCAGTTAAAGCAGTATTATTCGAGACATCCAAAGATGTTAGTTGGTTATTACCACAACTCAAACCAAATAAAGCAGTAAACGCTTCAATCCCTGTTAAGTCTGATATAGATAAATTAGCTGCTTCAATATACCCTGTAAAAGAACTTGCCTCACTAACCTGTATGTCACCATCTCCATTAGTGTTAATAGCACTGTTAATAATTAGATAGTTTTTAAAGTTAGCATCAGGGATATATACATTCTGCCCAAAGCTTATTATTGGGACTAATAGTAAAATAAGTAGTAGTGTTTTCATAGTTAATTACTGAATTTTAATGCCTAGTTCCTTCATTTGTTCGGCATCCAGTGGTGAAGGCGCGTCAATCATTACATCACGTCCACTATTGTTTTTTGGGAACGCGATATAGTCACGAATAGATTCAGAACCGCCCATTGTAGCAACCAATCGATCTAAACCGAAAGCCAAACCACCGTGTGGAGGGGCGCCATATTCAAACGCTGACATTAAGAACCCAAATTGTGCTTCTGCTTCTGCTTTAGTGAATCCTAATAAATCGAACATTCTTGATTGAATCTCACGATCATGAATACGAATAGACCCTCCGCCAAGCTCAACACCATTCATTGCCAGGTCATAAGCGTTTGCCCGAACTTTCCCTGGATCAGTATTGATCAAGTGCATGTCTTCTGGTTTCGGAGAAGTAAATGGATGATGCATTGCGTGATAGCGCTCAGACTCTTCGTCCCATTCCAATAAAGGAAAATCAACAACCCATAGCGGCTTGAATACATTCGGGTTTCTCAATCCTAATTCATCTCCCATATGTAAGCGAAGCTCACCCATTTGCTTCCGCGTTTTCTCTAAATCACCACTGATAACTAGTAGTAAGTCCCCGGGTTTAGCACCAGCTGCTTTCGCCCATTCTGCTAAATCATTTTGAGAATAAAACTTATCTACAGAAGACTTATATGTTCCGTCTTCATTACATTTTAAGTAAACCAATCCTTTACATCCAATTTGCGGTCTGCGCACCCAATCCGTCAGTTTATCTAATTGTTTTCTTGTATATCCTGCACAATCTTGAGCGTTAATAGCTAATACCTGTTCGGCATCATCAAAAATTGAAAACCCTTTATTCTTAGTAACAGTGTTCATATCAACGAATTCTAAACCAAAACGAATATCTGGCTTATCAGAACCATATCGCTCCATTGCTTCAACATAAGTCATTCGAGGAAATTTCGCATCTAACTCAACTTTTCTTACCTCTCTAAACAAGTGCTGAATCATTCCTTCGAACGTGTTCAAGATATCTTCTTGTTCAACAAAAGCCATTTCGCAATCAATTTGCGTAAACTCCGGTTGACGGTCAGCTCTTAAATCCTCGTCTCTAAAACATTTCACAATTTGGTAGTAACGATCGAAGCCTGAAACCATCAATAGCTGCTTAAACGTCTGAGGCGATTGTGGTAAAGCATAAAACTGCCCACCGTTCATTCTACTTGGAACAACGAAATCTCTAGCTCCTTCAGGAGTAGATTTAATTAAAACTGGAGTTTCAACATCTAAGAAATTTTGTGAATCCAAGAATTTTCTTGTTTCCAAAGAAACCTTGTTTCTCAATCTTAATTTATCTTGAACAGGATTACGCCGTAAATCTAAGTAACGGTATTTTGCACGTAACTCTTCTCCACCATCCGTATCATCTTCAATTGTAAATGGCGGTGTTTTGGAGCCATTCAAAACCGTTAAAGAACTTACTTTAATTTCAATTTCTCCCGTTGGAATCTTTTTGTTTTTACTTGATCTCTCGATTACTTCACCTTCAACTTTTACAACAAATTCACGTCCTAACTTACGCGCTTGCTCTGTTAACTCTTTTTCCTCCTCAAGGTTAAACGCTAACTGAGTAATTCCATAGCGGTCTCTCAAGTCTAAGAATGTCATTCCACCTAGATCTCTCGATTTCTGAACCCACCCTGAAAGAGTAACTGTTAAACCTATGTGTGAAAGGCGTAATTCGCCGCAAGTATGTGATCTGTACATGATATAAAATTATTCGATCGTGAAGTTAGTGTATTTAGTCTACTTCACTAATGTCTTTTATTGTTAAGCCTTCTATTATAAAGGAATATTTCCGTGTTTCTTTTTCGGCAGCGTATCTACTTTGTTTTCCAGCATCTTGAATCCGGCAATTACTTTAGCCCGTGTTTCTTCTGGAAGAATAACATCGTCAATGATACCACGTTCTGCTGCTCTATATGGATTGGCAAACATTTCAGCATATTCAGCTTCTTTTTCCAACCATTTAGCCTGAGGGTCTTCCGCTGCTGCAATTTCACGCTTAAAGATGATTTCTGCCGCTCCTTTAGCTCCCATTACTGCAATTTCTGCGGTTGGCCAAGCGAAATTTAAGTCTGCGCCAATACTCTTAGAATTCATCACATCAAACGCTCCGCCATAAGCCTTCCTTGTAATTATAGTAATTCTAGGAACAGTAGCTTCAGCAAATGCATAAAGTAATTTCGCACCATGTGTGATAATGCCCTTCCACTCTTGATCAGTGCCAGGCAAAAACCCAGGAACATCTTCAAAAACTAATAATGGAATATTAAACGCATCACAAAAACGCACAAAACGTGCGCCTTTTCTAGACGATTCAATATCTAAAACACCTGCCATTGAGGCTGGCTGATTAGCAATAACACCAACTGTTCTTCCCTCCACACGTGCAAAACCAATTACAATGTTCTTAGCGAAATCCTCATGAACTTCTCTAAAACTATTATCATCTATCACTGCGGCGACCACTTTCCGAATATCGTAGGGGAGCGTGTTATTGTCAGGAAGTATCTTTTTAATCGTTTCTAACTTCGATTTATTAAATTCAAATTTAGTCGGACTTGGCGCTAACTCATTTGCGTTTTGCGGCATAAATGTTATTAAATCCCGCACCTTTTGCAATGCCTCAATATCATTCCCAGCAGTAAAGTGGTTCACACCTGATTTTTCAGCATGTACTTTTGCGCCACCTAAATCCTCAGAAGTTACCTCTTCATGCGTTACTGTTTTAACAACATTGGGGCCTGTAACGAACATATAAGAGGTGTCTTCAACCATAATGGTAAAGTCAGTTAATGCAGGGGAATACACTGCGCCCCCGGCACAGGGCCCCATAATTACACTAATCTGTGGTATTACACCTGAAGCTCTAGTATTTCGATAGAAAATTTCTGCATAACCAGCCAAAGAAACTACCCCTTCTTGAATACGTGCACCTCCAGAATCATTTAATCCAATTAAAGGCGCACCATTCTTCATTGCTAAATCCATCACCCGACAAATTTTAGCAGCGTGCGTTTCAGACAAAGAACCCCCAAGCACGGTGAAATCTTGTGAGAAGACATAAATTAATCTGCCATGAATTGTCCCAAAGCCAGTTACAACACCATCGCCAGGGATTTTATTTTTTTCTAAGCCAAAAGAAGTAGAACGATGTTCCACGAATTGACCAATCTCATTAAAAGAGCCTTCATCCATCAATGCGGTAACACGCTCGCGAGCTGTTAGTTTTCCTTGTGAATGCTGCCGTTCAATTCGACTTTCTCCACCCCCTAATTTGGTGGCTTCTCTTCTATCCTTTAAATCTTGGTTTCTATCCATTTCACTTGGTTTACTTCAATCCCCCTAAGGCAAAGAACAAAGATAATTTTATTCTCAAACTAACAGAAAGAGATGTCTTATGAAATTAACCCTTTCGATTAATTAAAACACTTCAAATCAGAAAAATCAAGATAGTACGATTATACCATTTTGTAGTTATGGCCTACTAGTATGTCACAATTAAGACATTAATATTTATAAAAGGCTCCCGAACAATCTTAAAATACTTATATTAGATTATTCTCTTAAATAGAACACGATTATGGCATTATGGGTAATATTAGGAATCGCAGCGTTAGTTGTTATTGGGTACATTTCGGCAAACAACAAATTAGTTGCTTTAAAAAACAATCGTGAAAATGCATTTGCAGACATTGACGTTCAATTAAAACAACGTCATGATTTGATTCCACAATTAATTGGAGCTGTAAAAGGTTATATGGATCATGAAAGTGGTGTGTTAACAAGAATCACCGAAGCACGTTCAAATGCTATGAGTGCAAAAACAATTAATGAGAAGGTGTCTACAGAAAATGAATTGGGAGCTGCAATGGGAGCATTTAATATCCAGGTAGAAGCCTATCCTGATTTAAAAGCAAGTACCAATTTCTTACAATTACAAGAGGAAATCTCAGATGTTGAGAATAAACTTGCGGCAGTACGTCGTTTCTTCAATTCATCAACAAAAGAGCTTAACACAGCAATTGAATCAATTCCAATAAACATAGTCGCAAGTATAAAAAAGATGATATCTCAACCAATGTTTGAACTAGATAGATCACAGCGCGATTCGATGGAAAAAGCGCCTGAAATTAAATTCTAAGCGATTCCGATGAAATACATAGGTCTTCAAAAACAGATCACAAGAAATAATAAGCGTTCAACACTTTTATTGATTGCCTTTCCAACAGTTATCTTGATGGGTGTGTACGCATTCTTTTTCTTCGTTATAGATGATGCCCTAGAAGTTATAAACACAACATTTCTATATACACTTCCTTTTGTTTTAGCAATTGTGGGAGTGTGGTTTTTAATAGCCTTCGCATCACACTCAGCAATGATTAAAATGGCTACAAGGTCATCAACACTTGAACGAAAAAAAAACACGCGTGTTTACAACTTAGTGGAAAACCTTTGCATGAGTGTAGGAATGAAAATGCCCAAGCTTCATGTTATAGAATCAGATGTTTTGAATGCATTTGCATCTGGAATTAGCGAAAAATCATATACCGTCACTTTAACTACTGGTATAATTGAAAAGTTAAATGACAAAGAATTAGAAGGAGTGATTGCTCATGAGTTGACGCACATACGAAATAGAGATGTTCGCTTGCTTATTATCTCAATAATCTTTGTTGGAATTCTTGGATTTGTTGTTCAGATAATATTTAGATCATTGATATATGGATCTGGAAGACGTAGGAATAGTAAGAATAACAAAATGGATGGCCGTGTAGTATTAATAGCGTTAGTTATAGCAGCTGTTGTTTATATTTTATCTATCCTATTCAAATTTGCTCTTTCTAGAAAGAGAGAATACATGGCTGATGCAGGTGCAGTTGGCATGACAAAAGATCCGATAGCGATGGCGTCGGCATTACGTAAAATATCTGGGAATCATGCATTAGATTTGAAAAGTGAAGACATGAAACAAGCCTATATTGAGAATGGTCCAGCTAAGAAAAGTGCTTTTTCTTCTATTACTGGTTTATTTGCAACACATCCCCCTATAGCGAAGCGTATTGAATTCTTAGAGCAAATGTAGCCTCTAACTTCAATTATCACGCTCCTTAAAAAGATTTTACTTCCCCCTAATTGCTTTGATCCCCGGAAGCACCTTCCCCTCTAAATACTCTAACATTGCTCCGCCTCCGGTAGAAACATAACTCACCTTATCCGCTAAATTAAACTTATTAATCGCTGCAACAGAGTCGCCCCCTCCGATTAAAGAGAAAGCACCTTTCCCTGTAGCGTCAACAATTGCATTTGCAACTGCAGCGGTCCCTGCCTGAAAGTTTTCCATTTCAAAAACACCCATAGGTCCATTCCATAAAATTAGGCGAGAATTAGAAATGATATTAGCGCATTCCACAGCAGTTTTAGGGCCAACATCTAGCCCCATCCAACCATCAGGGATTTCAGTGATGTCGACTTCTTCTATATTTGCATCATTGCTAAACGTGTCGGCAATAAAAGTATCAACGGGAATATATAGATTCACCCCTTTCGTTTTGGCATCTACTATAATTCGTTTCGCCATGTCTAAATAGTCATCTTCTACTAAAGAGTTTCCTACTTTACCCCCGCCTGCTTTAACAAAAGTATAAGCCATTCCTCCCCCTACAATAAGATTATCAACTGTGTCTAAAAGACGTTCGATAATTGTGATTTTAGAAGACACCTTTGCACCGCCAACAATCGCTGTTAATGGTTTCTCCGTGCTATTCAATACTTTATCAACGCTTTTGATTTCACCTTCAATCAAGAAACCAAACATTTTATCATTAGGGAAAAACTTTGCAACTACGGTTGTGCTTGCGTGTGCACGGTGCGCGGTTCCAAAAGCATCATTTACATAGGCATCCCCATGTTTAGCTAAAAGCTCTGCAAAGCTCTCTTTTCCAGTTGTTTCTTGCTTGTAATAACGGACATTTTCAAGCATCATTACCTCGCCTGGATTCAATTCGGTGCTCATTTTAAGTGCATCTGCTCCGATGCAATCACCTGCAAACTTTATGTTTACCCCTAATATCTTTGAAGTATGTTCTAAAATATTTTTTAATGAATACTTTACTTCTGATGCATCTTTCGGTCGGCCCAAATGCGACATAATCACAACGCTTCCTCCATTATCCAAAACATGTTTAATAGTAGGAGCTGCGGCCCTAATTCTAGTGTTATCAGTAACCTCTAATGTTTCTTTATCCATCGGGACGTTAAAATCAACTCTAATTAAAGCTCTTTTTCCTTTAAAGTCGTACGAGTGTATATGTTGCATATAATGAAGTTTAAGGGTACAAAGTTAGCAACTTTGTAAAAATCATTTCATCTCTTTCGAATTCCATTAACTTTATACCGTGTCTGACAATCAAAAAATATTCACCCTTAAACAGGTTGTGTCATCAATTCGTAAAACGATTGAAGAACGCTACCACCAACTTTATTGGGTTAAGGTGGAGATGCATAAATTGAATCGGTTTGCTAGCGGTCATTGTTTTCCTGAACTTCTGCAAAAAGAAAATGGCCGTATTGTTGCTCAAATAAGTGGAACCATTTGGAGTCACAACTATGAACGAATCAACAAACGATTTATAGTAGTTGTTAAGGAGCCTTTGAAGGAAGACACGACATTACTCATGCAGGTTAAAGTAAGCTTTCATGAGACCTATGGAATGAGCTTGCAGATTATGGATATCGATCCTAATTATGCCCTTGGGGAACTTCAACGAGAGCGTCAAGAAACACTTAAAAAATTACAAAAAGAAGGGCTAATAAATGCCAATCAGAATATTGATATTCCTCTTCTTCCTAAGCGTGTCGCTGTCATTTCAGGAGATTCGAGCAAAGGATTATCTGATTTTATGAATGTGATAGAATCAAATCCATGGGGCTATCAATTTTTCACAATGCTTTTCCCTGCCTACCTCCAAGGAGATAACGCATCGAGCTCCATTATTAAACAACTAAACGCTATAAAACGTGTTCAATCACATTTTGATATCGTGGTAATTGTTCGTGGCGGCGGGGGTGAAGTTGGGCTATCCTGTTATAATGAATATAACCTTTGTAAGGCAATAGCATCCTTCCCTTTACCGATATTAACTGGAATTGGACACTCAACAAACTTAACCGTTGCAGAAATGATTTCATTCCGAAATGCAATTACACCAACCGAATTGGGCGACTTCTTAATTCAAGCATTTCACAATTTTTCAACACCCGTAACTAATGCAATTAAAAGTATCAAGCTGCATTCAAAAAATAGACTCTCAGAAGCGCGTGCATTATTTGGGACAAGCTCACAGTCTTTTAAACATTTGACAAAACAATACCTGACAAACACCAATCATATTCTACTAAAACAAGGAAGGAGGCTGAAAGCGGAGGTTCGTGAAAACTTATATTACAATCGAAACAAAATTATTCGACTGCAGCAAGAGTCCATGAGCTCAGCTAAATACGAGCTTAAACAGGAGCAAGAATCCATAGAGCGAATTCGAAAAAATATCCCTACCCTTTTTAAACAAACAATTAGTAAGAACTCGATTGAACTAGGTCAAATGATGCATTCAATAAAATTGATGGATCCCTTAAACGTACTTAAACGCGGTTATTCAATAACCACAATAAACAGTAAAACTATTAGTGAAAGTAATTCGGTAAAGGTTGGAGATGAAATAATAACAAAAACGAGTACCTTTAGATTGATATCAACAATAAAGAAAAAAGAGAATGACTAAGGAAATAAAATATGCCGCAGCTTTCGAAGAGTTACAACAAATTGTAGCAGACATAGAAGATGGCGAAATTACAGTAGACGAGTTAAGCATTAAGGTAAAACGGGCATCTGGACTTATTAAAGTCTGTAAATCAAAGTTGACATCAACAGAAGAAGATATAAACGAAATTCTTAAAGAATTAGAATCTGAAGGCTAATAAAGGTCTATTCTTTGAGTAACCGGCCAATATCATAGATGAGTGAGTCCACGCCGGCTGTAGATGTCCCATCGTAATACCCTCTAATTCTGCGCTCTCTATCAACTAACACAAAGTTATTGGTGTGAATAAAATCACCCCCTGCATCCCCTAAGTTTTCTGCTTCGGCAGGTTTTAAAACGAAATATGATTTACGAGCTAAGCCGTATAAATCTTCTTTTTTTCCCGTTAAAAAATACCATTGATCATCATTTGCCTGATGCTGTAATGCGTATCGCTTCATTTGTTCAACGGTATCTATTGCAGGGTTTACCGTGAAGCTTAGTATCTTTAAGTCCGGCTCTCTAAGATAGACTTTCTGAATCCGCTGCATTTGTTGATTCATTATTGGACAAATAGACCCGCATGTAGTAAAAAAATACTCTGCGACATAGACCTTACCATCAACATCTGACTGAGTAATAATTTCTCCATTTTGGTTTTTAAAAGAAAATGCCCCTATCTTATGCCCATAGCCTTTACGTTCGAGTATAACAGATTCATCGACCATTTCCGGTTGTAGATCCACAGGGTTAATAACCTCTAAGTCTTTTTCCTTTGGTTGAACATAATAGTAGGTAATTGAAACTCCGACGACAATAAAAATCACTAAAAACACAACTCTACTCATGGTACAAAGTTAATCATCATAAAAGGATTATTAACTTTAGTCACCAAAGAAAAACAACATGGCAATTAATACAGAATTATTAAATAAAATATGCACTACTCCAGGCGCACCAGGGTTTGAACAAAAAGTTCGTGAACTTGTTATTAATGAGGTGAAAGACTTGGTTGATGAAGTTGAAGTAGACAACATGGGGAATGTTTATGCAATTAAAAGAGGAACGGGTGATAAACGCGTGATGATTGGTGCTCATATGGATGAGATTGGATTTATCGTAACTCACGTTGATGATAGTGGGTTTATTCGTTTTCATACGCTTGGTGGATTCGATCCAAAAACACTAACCGCTCAACGTGTCATTATCCATGGAAAAAAGGATTTAATTGGTGTTATGTCATCAAAACCTATTCATGTTATGTCTCCTGAAGAACGTAATAAAGTGGCTAAAATCAAAGACTATTTTATTGACACTGGCCTCTCCGCAGAAGAAGTGAAAAATAGTATTACCATAGGTGACTCAATTACTAGAGAACGGGAGTTCATAGAAATGGGGAATTGTGTAAATGGAAAATCATTAGATAATCGTTTGGCTGTTTTCATCTTAATAGAAACACTTAAAGGACTCAAAGGTAAGCAGGTACCTTATGACGTTTACGGTGTGTTTACTGTACAAGAAGAAGTTGGAATCCGCGGGGCAAATGTGTCGGCAATGCGTGTTAATCCTGATTTTGGCTTTGGCCTAGATACAACCATTGCTTTTGATTTGCCAGGTGCAGCGAAACACGAAATGATCACTGAATTAGGTGCTGGTACGGCGATTAAAATTATGGATGCTTCAACTATTTGTGATTACAGAATGGTTAGGTTCATGAAGCAGACTGCAGATAAGCACAAAATCAAATGGCAACCTGAAATTTTAACTGCCGGTGGAACTGACACTGCGGGGATTCAACGAATGACAGAAGGAGGTTCAATTGCGGGCGCAGTTTCCATACCTACACGTCATTTGCATCAGGTAATTGAAATGGCTCACAAAGAAGATATCCAAGGAAGTATAGACTTGCTAAGCGCTTGCCTAATAGATATTGCAGATTATGATTGGGCGTTTTAGAATTCTTTAAATGCCTCGGATAAGCTAGCGTGTATGCTTTAACTGTAAGCTAATCCCTGCTCTTTATCCGATATTAACAACAGCTATTATGATTAATATAATTGTAAATAAAACATTAAGCCTTAGTAGTATTATTTTTGCACTGCTTTATCTATTTCTCTAGTACTTTAGGGATTCTGAAATAGTCAGAATCTTTTTTAGGTGCATTCTTAAGTACTTCTTCTTGACTAAGCGTTACTTTAGATTCGTCTTCCCGCAAACGATTCACTTCATTTGTCATGTAAATCAATGGTTCTACATTCTCAGTTTCCACCTGCTTAAGCTTGTCTATAAATTCAAGGATGCGCTCCAAGTCTTCTTTAATCGTCTCCTTCTTCTCTCCTTCAAACTCCAATCTAGCTAAGTGCGCGATATGGTCTACTGTTTCTTCTGATATTTTCATGATAATACAAAGATAATACTAATCCTTCAAATTTGGATATTATGCTTTTATTGGTGCTTTTATAATTTCAAAACACTTGGTCGTCAATTCTAATTGAGTAAGTGATTTAACCTCATCTGTAGAAATAAACGGGTGAATATAAACATGGCTAACTCCAGGTCTTGCTGGACCGAACGTATTAGATGGATCACTAAACAACTTATGGTTGTTTGTAAACGTTAGAGGCACAATAGGGACCTGACAACTCCTTGCCAATTTAAAAGCCCCGCCTTTAAATTCTAACATATTAGGAACGTCAAAATCTGGAATTCCACCCTCTGGAAAAATAACCAACGACCATCCTTTTTTAACTTCTTTTTTTGCAAGAATCAATGATTTCGCCGCCTTGATAGGGTTTCTACGGAAAACAGGGATGTTTAGTCGCTTAAAATACGTTTTGATTAGCGGATACTTTAAAATATCACTCTTTCCTAAAAATAAGAACCGTTCGTTAGGTAAAATAGATGGCATCAAAAAAATATCTAAGTATGAGATATGGTTGGAAACTATAATATATGGACCTTTCGGAAGTGGACTGTTTAGTTTTTTAATCACGAAATAAAAACAAAAAACACGAATACACCAACTCCAAGCTATAAAGAATTTGAACGCGTGTTTCTTTGATCTATCTGAAAAAAGGAATGGATAAATGAATGGGTAAAATACAATTGCCGTCACAAAAAACACAATTGCAACATACAATTTCCAGAGTAAAGAAAATATAGTTGTGACAATTCTCATAGGTCAAAAATAAGAAATTCGATCGTTGGTCGTTACCCTTTATGAATATTCACCTCAAAATGATTAATTTCGTTTGAAATAAAACATTAATGGCACGAATATTAACAGGAATTCAAAGCACAGGAACCCCACATCTAGGAAATATTTTAGGCGCAATTGTTCCGGCAATCGAAATGGCCAACAATCCAGGAAATGAATCCTTTCTTTTTATAGCAGATCTTCACTCCTTAACACAGATTAAGGATGGGGGCTTATTGAGAGCAAATACTCTCTCGACTGCTGCAACGTGGCTTTCCTTTGGGATAAATACTGAAACCACTGTTTTTTATAGGCAAAGTGATGTCCCTCAGGTGGCTGAATTATCTTGGTACTTATCTTGTTTTTACCCTTATTCTCGGCTTGGATTAGCTCATAGCTTTAAGGATAAATCAGCTCGATTAGAGGATGTAAATGCTGGTCTATTCACTTACCCTATGTTAATGGCCGCTGATATTTTACTTTACGATGCGGAAATCGTTCCTGTCGGTAAAGATCAACTTCAACATATAGAAATGACTCGTGATGTTGCCGCACGGTTTAATAATAAAATGGGGGGAACATTTGTGATACCAAAAGACAATATTCAAGAGGAAACAATGTTAATTCCAGGGACAGATGGACACAAGATGAGCAAATCCCGTGAAAACTTCATCAATATTTTTCTTCCAGAAAAGAAGTTGCGTAAACAAATAATGGGGATTCAAACCGATTCAAAAGAACTGGAGGATTCGAAAGATCCTGACACATGCAACTGCTTTGCGCTGTATCGACTTCTTGCTAACGAAGGGCAAACTAAAAAAATGCGTGAAAATTATATCAGCGGAGGCTATGGTTATGGCCACGCGAAACAGGCGTTATTTGAATTAATTCTAACTAAATTTCATGATCAACGTGAAAAGTATATCCACTTAATGGAGCATCCACAAGAAATTGAAGACGCTCTAATGGTTGGCGCTAAAAAAGCAAAAGCAGTTGCAGAAGAAGTGTTGAAAAGAACTCGTGCTAAGATTGGGTACTAGCCAAAACACTATGGTTTGATTTTCTTATCTTTGTCTGTATTAAAATTAACCCGGATCTAAATATGAAATACATCCTACTTATTTACATAGTTCTGGCTGGCCTTTTTCTAGTTTCCTGCGGTGAAACAGAGCCAGATGTAGCAAGTTTAGTTGCAATAGGGGGGAAAAAATATGGTGGTGAATTTAAATTCATGTCCCCAGAAAAGATTAATTCTCTCATTCCAACGGAATCATCAAATCACTACTCTTCACGAATCGTATCTCAAATTTTTGACCCGCTACTTCGCTTAAACACCCTTACAATGAAGGCAGTCCCCGCTGTTGCTGAAAGTTTTAGCATTAGTGATGATGCACTGGTCTATACATTTAAGATTCGTAAAGGTATTTTCTTTCACAAAGATAATTGTTTTGGAGATGAGCCACACGAATTAAACGCATATGATGCAAAGTTCACATTGGATTTAGCTTGTTCTGGTTTAGACATCAACCACGTAGACTACTTGTTAGTGAATCGCATTAAAGGAGCTAAAGATTTTAATGAAGCTACCGCTACAAAGTTTGATGATAAAGGTGTTTCTGGAATTGTAGTTATTGACGATTATACTTTACAAGTTCATTTAATATCACCATTTTCAGGATTTGAAAATATCATTACGCATCCCGGCTTAGGCGTGTTTCCAAAAGAAGCCTATAAAAAATACGGAGATAATTTATATAAGCATGCTGTTGGTTCTGGTCCTTTTACTCTTGAAAAGATGACAGAAGATAAAATCACGTTAAAGCGAAATGCTAATTACTGGAAAAAAGATGAGCTCGGAAACCAGCTTCCTTTTATGTCAAAGGTAATCGTGACTTATACTAATGATAAACGACATGAATTACTAGCCTTTAGAGAGTCGTCAATTGATTTAGTCCTGGAGGTTCCAGTAGAAGAAATTGAACATATTCTTGGCACTCTTTTAGAGGCTCAAGAAGGCAAGAACGTAAGACATAAAGTTGACTCAGAAAAGTCATTAAGTATGGCTTACATTGCTATGGCCTGTGAAAGTTCTGAGTTTAGTAATCCTGATGTGCGAAGAGCTTTTAATTTAGCGATAAATCGTACAGAGATTGTTAACACAAAGCTAGACGGTGAAGGATGGGTTGCAACGAATGGATTTGTCCCGTCTATGAGAAATTATCCAAATGAAGAAATTGTTGGTCATGTATACAATGTTCTAGAAGCAAAGGAATTAATGGCGAAGGCAGGGTATGCTAACGGCAAAAACTTCCCGGCTTTAGACTTCTATGTAAATGCTGTTGAAGGTTCTAGTGCTTATAAGTTATGTAAAGCTGTTTCTGAGCAATTAAAAGCAAATTTAAATGTTGACCTGAATATTAAGCTTTGTACTATGGGTGAACGTAAAGCTGCAGTTGCAAGTGGTGAAGCAAAAATATGGCGATCAGGTTGGATTGCGGATTATCCAGACCCAGAAAGCTTTTTATCCTTATTCTATGGTGGAAATATTACACGCTTTGGAAGCCTAAACTTATTTAAGTTCCAAAGCGATGAATATGATACGCTTTTTGAAAGTGCCATTTCTGAAGTAAATCCTAAAAAAAGAACTGAATTATTGGTTAAATGTGATCAGATGGTCATAAAACAAGCAGCGCTGATACCTATGCTTACCGAGGATCATATTGTTATGATAAATGTGCGCGTGAGAAACTTTAAATCCAACTCAATGGAAAGCTTAAATCTCACCGAAGTCTATATCAAAGAACCTCGAAAATAATTTATTACTCTTATAGTGATAGGCAAATCTAGATGATTCGGGGTTTTTATCCATTCAACACCTCTTTAACAATCTCATATGAATCAAGGTCCTTAAATCTTGGGACGTGAATCATGAAATAATCCAACATGGCCTCTAAGGCATCCTCTCTTGCGTTTTTTGTTGTGTTTTTCGGTAATTCATCACCAAGCAATAGTGCAGTGATAATATCTACTCCTGAGCCCCTTCGGGTTCTTTCAGCAATATTCCCTACCCGTTGAAATGTTCCTGCATCAAGATTAAATATTCCCATCCCTCTTCCTTCAATAAGTGGTTTAAACCCTAAAACCTCGCTAAAGCCTATTAAAAACGAAACTGGAAATAGCATTAAATCATTCGTGGATTCTAGTTCCTCTACATACCCCACAATAAAATCAAAGAGCTCTGTGTCAGCATCGCCTTCATGAACACACTTCCGTGTAGTTTCTGCCATAAAAAACGCAATAGCGGACTTGACAGGGTCAAACTGAAAAGAGTGTGAAAACGATCCTTCAACATTTGTTAAATTTTGCAACTCAGATTCTGGCCTTCCATAGAATGACAATTCCGAGACGGCCATTGGAAAAATGTTATGTGCCTTTTTCTTTCCTCCACGAAATAAAAACTTTTGAAGTCCTTTTTCTCGGGTATAAAATGTTGTGATTAAACTCGAATCTGAGTAGGATATACGATTCAAGAAGACGCCTTGGTCAGTAAATTTCATGCTATTCTTAGTTTACAACTAATACTTTTCCCACTTTTCTGCCTTTTCCTACATTAGACGCAGTCCAGATTAAGTAAACTCCGGTTGCTACACGCTCCCCTATTAATGTCTTACCATCCCAAGTGGCCGTGCCACCATTAGATGTTGTTTTATAAACTAAGTTCCCAGCAATGTCCGTTATTTTTACATCTGAATCATATTGAATTCCTTGAATAGTTATCGGCCCTGAATATTCTGGTCGTGCTGGGTTCGGAAAGACAGTCACATTGCTATACTCTGTGTCCTCATACGTCGCATCTGTTCGGTATGACATCATTCCAATATCAGTAATGATAAACATTTCTCCCGTATTATGGTCAATCTCTAAATCCAGCACATTGTCGGAGATCAAAGGAGAATTCTCTTTCGTGTGTTGCTCAATGATTTCTAGCCCATCAGCTGACAATAAAATGATTCCGCTATTTGATGTTGCAAACCATTTGCGATTTGCTCCATCAACTACAATATCATTGATGTCTGTGTCTCCTAAAACATATTCAACATTTCCTTCATATTCAATTTTAATTCTTTGGGCATTATAATCGCCCGCCAAAGCGTCAAAAGAACCTTCAGAGTTATACAACACAGCAAATCCATTATCTGTTCCTAACCAAATTTCATTGTCAAAATCAACAGCAATTGCATTAACCTGGTTAGACGGCAAAGCACCTGAGTTTTCTCCGCTATTTAGTAATACAACTTTATCGTCACTTGGATCAGAAATTGTTCCATTATCATTATACCCATACAATCCAGCACCCCTAATCGAAAGCCATTTATTTCCGTTATAGTCAATTTCCATATTATCTGAAAACTTAGATTTTGCAGCAGTTCCTAGATCAAATTCATACCATAATTGGTCCTTTGTTAATACTTTTAACGGAGCATTTGCATAGCCATTAAGTATCCAGAGATTTCCGTCTTCATCGTAGATAACATCAGAAATTAAAGTCCAGTCATTCCCTAAGCTTGTTGATTCGAGTAAGGAATTAGAAGGTAGGTAGGTATTTGTTACTTGGCCCTCTATACTTCCAATAGAAAGTGGTGTTTCCGAATAAGTCCCTGCTGCAAATTGATCTGTATTGGTAGGGTTAATGGATGCTGTAATAAAATCCCAGATATTCTCCTCATTCCAAAGTGTCATGTTCTCCTGGTCCTTTAAGGACCAGGTCTCATCTTCAAAAACATATAAGCCAGCTCGATTAAATGTTACAAACAAAGATTGCAGGCCTCCTCCGTTAACAATCAATTTCCCGTCTTCCCAATCCATGCTGTAAAAGTCACTCTTTGGTGGTCCAGGAAACACTATTTTACTACTAATTCCTGTTCCGATAGAATTGACCAATCCATGATCATTATCCGCAATCCAATACTCTGAATTACCATAGGCTATAGTATTAGCTTTTACTTGAGGGCCAAAAGCATAGGTGCCAAAATATTGCTCTACTAGCAAATTGTCATCATAGATCGCTGTCCCTGGAAAGTAGTTTATCGCAAGTTTATTCTGGATTTCATTGACTCCATATATCTCAGGATCAAACGACTCCCCTATTTGATGAACCAACGCAGATGAAGCCAGCGTGAAAAGTGTATCTCCTCCATATCCATCTCCTTTTGCTAAAACAAAAATACGTCCATTTACCCTTTCTATTTCAGCATAATAATCATCTGTTGGTAACCCCGGGACTCTAGAATCAATGTTCCATTGTGATGGGTCTGCTAGAGCAATGTTATTAACAAGACCTGTATATAGTTTGTCTTCTGTTAGGGCAAAGATCGTGTCATTTCTAAAGGCAACATCAAGAATTGATTGGTTCCCATTGGTTGGGTAATACGTGTCTCTAACTTCATTCTTTATCGGGTCAATTTTAACAATTGAAAAGCCTGTTGCAACATACATGTGATTGTCGAACTCTACGATTTTATTAATTCTCTTTGATCCTTGTACTTGAGCCAACTTAATCGCCGGAATATTCGTAACCGTATTATTCTTAATCTTGTCTAAGTTCCCGTTTTCATACCCCACAAATACGGCATTGTTTGAAAGACTATTCCCAAGACAAGTCACCGTTATATCCGAGAGGCCACTCACAGCATTCCAAATGCTTAATTCATTCGAAGAATATCCGTATTCGCTCAATCCATTTTCATATGCAGCAAACACACGATCGGATTTAGCAACAACATCCACTGCTTTGTTCGCCGGGATATGCAGCCGCCATTGACCCGTTCCTATTTGAGAAATTGCAGTTGAAGAACAAAAAAGTATCAGTATCAGTAGTCGCATTATAGTATGTTTCTATGCCTTTAACGGTAAGCCAACAAAATTATTTTATTTAATCATAAAGACAAACAAATCTAACATATACTTGGTGATTAGAAAAACGGTGTTACTTTTGGGGTATGTTTTTTACAACAGCTAAAAAGCAGAAAATAGTCCCGTGGTACAACTGAAGACTTTAGGGTATGTAGTTGAATCCACTCGGAAAATGGCCCCGTGGCGCAACTGAATAGCGCACTGGATTTCGGCTCCAGCGGTTACAAGTTTGAATCTTGTCGGGGTCACTCTAGCGGAGAATTGGTTAAAATCAACTGGTTCTCCGCTTTTTATTTTTGCTAAATCCTCTGATAATAAAGGGATAGCGGAGAAAATAGAATTTACTCTTTTGGTTTGAACTTTGCCTTTTAACTTGTCGTAACCTATTCCGGATGGAAACACTAAACTTTGTATTTTCTTCTTTTGAGGTAAATCTCCAGAATCCCATAATTCACTCAGGTTAGAAGACAATTTTAATGCCTTATCTATTGCTATTTGAAGGTTTGAACTCGAAATTGTAGAACTGAATAAATTTGACTCTAACTTCTTTTCTGGTTCTGTCGCATTAACCAAATCTCAATCTAAAATTTACTGATTGAGATTGAATTAAGCAGCTAAAGAACAAAATATTTTGAACGTCGTTTTTCTCGAATCAGCTATTTGACCCTTCCTAATTATATTGACAACTTCGATTCCAGCCAAAGTCCGCTTGGCTGATTCAAACTCCTTGAAACCCGTATCTATCGACATTCGCCTCTTGATGTTGCGGTCGTCTTGTTCCACTATATTGTTCAAGTATTTGCATTGTCGAATCCTAATTTTTCGCACTGTCAGTAGATCCCGGTTGATCGTCCTAATGCCAGATTTGTTTGCACCACTTTTATCGATATTTACCACCCTTGGTTTTCCGTTATTACGAATGGCTTTACGCAGAAATAATTGTGCTGACCCTAGCATTCTGCGTTTGGTCAATAAGAAATCAACGGTGTTTCCAAACTTGTCTACAGCCCGATAAAGATAGCGGTACTTACCTCCTACTTTGATATAGGTTTCATCCATTCTCCAACTTGAACAAACCTGTCTTTTTCTTTTGTGCATGTTCTTTTCAATCTCAGGAGAGAATTTGAATACCCATCTTTGAACAGTAGAATGATCAACTTGAACTCCCCTCATCGAAAGTAGTTCTTCTACATCTCTGTAACTTAGGGTAAATCTCAGTTTAAGATAAACAGCATGAAGAATTACAACTCTGGGATACCGATGACGCTTGAACATAGTGCTGGGTTTTGGCTAAATCTACGTATTTTGTAAATCAACCGAAGTTAATGCGACAGAACCGTAAAAAGTCCAATAGATTCTTTAAATTTAGGTTAAACCTATAGTGTGGATAAAGTGCACTAGTACACTTTATCCACTTGCTATAAACTATTAAAATGAAATCAGCACATATTCTTATTGTAACTTTAATATTAGTGATGTTCTCATGTGGGAATGAAAAACTACCATCACTAAACATAAAAAAAGGTGATGATTTTTCATGGAAAGTAAAAGAACCTTGCACAGTTATTTACTCTAATTCAGATACTCTTTCTGGAAAAATAAAATGCAGAGGAGGAATGTCAAGTAAATACTATAAACATTCATTTTCTCTTGAATTAAATAATAAATACTCGTTTTTAGGTCTACCTCGTGATGACGATTGGATTTTAAATGCCAATTATATTGATAAAACATTTATGAGGCATAAAATTAGTTATGATCTTTTTATGGAAATGAATCCCAAAAATATTGCATCCCAAAGTACCTATATCAATGTTTATATAAACGATAAATATGAAGGACTATATGTACTAATGGAGAAGATTAACGGCGGAATAGTTGGTTTAAATAAGCATGATACTTTAGCTATGTTATTTAAAGATCCTCCCATTTTCACAGAAAAAAAGCTATCATATGTTCAAGATTCGTTGAATTACTATCAGCAAAATTTTCCAAAAGTAACCGTATCCGACAAAACGTACTACATTGATAAATTCAAAGATTTTCTGTTTAATTCCAGTGATAGTGAATTTGCTCAAAACATTTCAAACTGGGTGGATATAGAGAATGTAATTGACTGGCATATAATTCTATTATTTTCAAATAACTCAGATGGGATAATGAAAAATTTCTATTTTTATAAACTTGATAAAAACACACCATTCAGATTTGCAATTTGGGATTACGACCATTCATTTGGGCGCGATGGAGACAATGAGCACAATTTAATGGAACGAGAACTTGATTGTAATAGGTCTATATTATTAAAACGACTAGTAAATATACCAAGCATTGGTTACTTAGACAAACTAAAAAAAAGATGGTTTGAGCTTCGAAAAGAGAATATTATTTCTACAAAAAAATTTAAACGACACATAGATGAAAATGAAAAAATAATTAGAAGCGAAATTGAAAAAAATTTTGAGAAATGGCCAGTTAATGGCAAGTGGTATTATGACAATAATAATTACGAACAAGAACTTGATTTAATTCAAGATTTTGTAAAAATTAGGATTCGACAACTTGATGAATACTTCAATAACCGTTAATAACATACAATTTACCGTCAACACTACATAGCATAAAACATGATATGATAAAACAAATTTATAGGTTTTTAAACCCAAAATTCCAAAATTTATTTCTTGAGTATAAGGTGGATTTCAAACCACGATATGGACACGGAAAACCAGCTCATCAGGGTTTATACGAAATTATTGATTCAAATCGTGATAACTACAAATATTTGATTGGAAAAGCCTTTGGTTAAACTGTAAATTAATAGAGTGAGTTTGTAAACATCTTTAAATACAGGTAGATCATAATATAATGCCATAACATGTGTTCTTAATATAAAATGGAGGGCAACGCCCTCCATTTTTCAAATTTGACCGCTACGCGGTAAAAAAACCATAACTTAAAAAATAGTTAAATGGATAAATTGATAAATAGTTAAAAAGCCCTGACCGAACGAACGACGTTGTCGTCGTCCTTAAGGTAGTTGCCCTGGGTACCATTGGTGAAACCCTGGTCCCACACATTGTCGTAATCGCTCTCCGTAGAACTCCAATAGTAGACACTAGCAAAACCGCCAACTGCTAACTGCTGCAAGTACATTTCATTTAATTCGTATTTTGTTGGCAATCGCCAATCTCTGAATTTTTGTCCATTAACTGAATGATTGGATGGGTTTAAAATCAAGTTTTGAGCTTCATACCATGTGGCGGTTCCTTGATCTTGCGTTTCAGCCACAAGGCCGTGTTTACCATCTGCAGAAACCCAAAATACGTAGCCACCTAACTCTGGCCATAAGCCGATTGTGTAGGTTGGAGAACCATTCACAACATAAGGGTCACCAACCGTTCCAGTTCCTGTGATGGTGACGTTCGTACCAGCTGTTGTCACACTACCTTGGCCATCTAAGCCTGTTGCACCAACTGCGCCGTCATTTCCTATTGGTCCTTGTGGGCCTGTTGCGCCATCGACACCATCAATACCGTCGTTACCTGCTGGTCCTTGCGGTCCTACTCCATTTCCAGAAGTTTTTGCATACAGTGCGTAAGGAACACTCATTAGTTGACTTGTGCCCATAACTGTGTAACTTGTTCCGCCTGTAACATCTGCAGCAGTTTCTATAAAGTAAGGTCCATTTCCCCAGTCAATGGTTGTAAAGTCATACGATGTAGTACCTGTTCCTATTTCTAGATTCACCAAACCATAAGCATTCGATGTAACAGAAAAAGTTTCCGAATAAGCAGCTGTACCTCCAACACTTCCTTGTTGGATGGTCAATTGCATCCCAACAGCTTGGTTGTTCAATATAAGGTTACCTGCATCTCTTACGACCGCTTGGTATTTAAACCCTTCCGGTGCTTGACCGAAGGAGCTTAGTGAAAGTGTTGCTATCGCAACTAGTGATAATAATATTCTTTTCATGGTTTATTGTTGTTTAATAAGTTTAAATGTTTTTCGTTTCGGCGAGCTCAACGACCCTTTACTTCCTTCTTCGAATATTAATTCAAGTGAATACGCTCCTGGAGCCAATTCACTTACTTGAATGGGTGTTTGCTCTGCAGAAAGAATGTCCTGCATTACCAATTTTCCCTGTGCATCATACAGTGTGTAGGTCACATTCTCGAACGTGCTTGTTCTGATATTCAATACATCTTCTGTTGGGTTGGGGTAAATAATGGCTTCGTAGTTGGGAGCAAAATCCTCCACACCTAAAAAGTTCCAGTTCGTTTGATGGAAACCTTGCGTTAGGTCGTTAGTTCCATCGGTTCCTGTAGCTATAATCACTTCGCCAATCGTAAAGTCGATGTTGCCACTTGCGTTGGAATAAGAATCTCCTTGAGTGGATACGACTTCCTGTGCTGAGACAGATAAGGTAGCAAATAGTGAAAATAGTACGAATGTGATTTTTTTCATAAGTATCTAATTTAGAGGGTGAAATTACAACAAAAAACCCAAATTGTGTGTGTGTGTGTGTGTGTGCTTCGACTGGCTCAGCAGAACTGTTTAGAAAAGGAAGAAATGGTTATAACATTGGCTAAAAACCATACGGGTTTATGGCTTCGAGAGATTATTTAAAAGTGAAAAAACATATGCGAAAGCTCGTCGCTTTCTTTTATCTTCGAGAAATAAATTTTGGTAAATGAGCCGCAAGGTTCCTAGCCTGAGCCGTTAGCACAAGAATTCATCGTGATCTAGCTTTTTATGATTTCCAATATCTTTGAAAAATCCTCAAAAAAGTTTGAACTCTGTCCTGCCGGGGTCACGATTAGCAAAAGCCTTTCTTATAGAGAGGCTTTTTTTAATCTGGTTATTCTATATCTTTTTGCCATCAAACAATACATAGATGTCCAAATATATTTTTTTTCCTCATATTTCGTTTGAATAACTACTATTTTACCATGAAATTTTTAACCAAAATCATTTTAATCTTTTGTTTTATATTGATTTCTATGAACAATCAAGTATACAGCCAACTTGAAAGTAAGATGCTGGACCCCGAATCTAAAATATCTAACGATGTACCGTGGTCATTAAGTTTGAGTGCGAATCACATGAATTTTGCTATACCGAAAACAGGGAACTTTTTGAGTTCTTCAGTCAATGCAGGTTACACTATGAAACGAATTTCATTCTCTGGGTGGACAGGTATCTCTGTAATGGCAGAGAATGGAAATCTATATCCTTACTTTGGAGTTTCAGCTTCACAACCCTTTATAAAATGGAGTTTAATGAACAGGGAATCTAAACCATTCTCATTAAGTATGAATGAAGCACTGACCTGTTTCTATCATCCTACATGGGATTACTTTTTAAACATCACACTCAATCCTTCATATTCCTTTAAGTCCTTTTGTTTTACGTCTTGGATTGGATATGCCAACAACCTAGAGTTATTTAAATCATTCATGACTTTCGGATTTTCAGTGACCAAAACTATATATAATTGGTAGTTGTGAGATAAGGATAAGATATTCTATTTAAATAACTACGGTTCTAATTTTAACCTATTCAACAAAATTTGATAAAATCAGGGCTATTTTTTCAGTCTTATTTAATAAATTGTCAAACTAAATAATTCTTATGCTCAGAAATTTTTTATTTCTAATAACAACTATAGCTTTCCAAGCTTGTACAAATCAAGAGCATCAAGAGGAAAGTACGCAAAATGTAAATGAGCCATTGCAAATAAATGGGGATTCAACAGGTGTTGATGGTAAAGCTGATAAGGTGGTAATTAAAACATTTAAGCCAGGGCATTTTTATACAGAAGAAGATTTAGAGACATTGTCATTCAGTTGGGATGTATCAGCTTCAGACGAACGGTTTAATTTAGATTGGACAAATGGTGTTCAATGGTTCTCACTGGATCAATCTAAAGATGTGGGTTGCGCGTTTGGCGAGGGGACAAGGCCATATATCCATTTGTCAGGAGGAGACAGGCATGAGGGAGGGGTAAGTCTTTTTGGGATACTTCAAAATGATTCTACAATTCATGTCTTAGGTTCCTATGTTAATGACGTTTCTGAGGGTGATTTGTTAAGAGCACATAATTTTAACGGTGTGGATTGTTTGGTCGTTTTAAATGCTGATACAACTTTTAAATCGGTTATTGTGGATGCGAATCTTGATTTAGGTAATGATGAAGATATTAGTGTGCAAAAGAATTTAGCCGGTAGATGGGGTGATCCGCATTTCGGCAATGAAATAGAGTTTTTCAATAGCGGTAGACGTGTAATTTGGAACGGTGAAGAGAAACAGTTTCATTTCGAAAGTGGAGAATACGAACAGCTCTTAGATGTTTTTACGGTAGAAGAAGATTCATACTATTTTAAGAGATCTGATGGGGTTCAAACTCAAAGGTTTGGTGTTTACGAAGGTCAGCCTAGTAGGCTGGCACTTTATAAAATAGACAAGGAAAAAGACGATTGGCAAAATCTTGATTATGTACCCGAATATTTTGATACTGAGTATTTGTTACAAGAACCATCCAAAGAATTATCATTCGAGATGTTTAAGAATGAGCTTAAGGCTATCTTCAAATAAATTTTACAGATATATGGTGCAAATAGGAAATCATGAACACCGAACTCCTACGAAGGTCTTTAACCATTTTTCAAGGAAGTTACGACAACGCTTTAAGGTCCTCCAAAAAGTTTGAACTGTCGCCTTCTGAGGTCACAAAATATAAAGCCAATCACCTATATAATAGGTGATTGGCTTTTTTAATTCCCAACATGTTCCCGACATCAACTTGAAAAAACTTGATTAATCAGTTTAATAGAGATAAAAAAAGCCCCTCATTACTGAAAGGCTCTTAATGATAGAACGTTTACTATTCCATTAAATAAGGCATTTTTTTACTTGCTTTTCTCATCATTTCATCCACTAGTCTTGATGGACTACTTCCCAATCCTCCAGAAAATTTATGGTCATAATTCCAAATTAATTTTTTCCCAGAACAATCAGTAATATTTAAAGAAACACGAATTTCGTTGGTAGCACCTGCTCCTCCTAATACTGCAAGAGCAATTGCGGCACCATTTGACATAGGTTTAGACAAAGCGAAATTAGAGCCTATAATTCCATCAACACCAAGAACTTCACAAAGTTCACTTGGAGTCATTGCTTTTTCTGGATAACCAGCATTAATTAATTTTGCATTAGTTGTTTGCACATCTAGTATTTCTTGGGTCAATTTACCCTGCGACTTTCTTTTGAGCATCCATGCGTACATTTCTTTTTGAAAATTTAAAGACTCCGTTTTTTGTTGTTCTTTTATCGCTTCCGCGTCAGTTTTTCTACTCGCAGCAATTGAAACCGAAGGTGGTACTATTGCAATTGTTTTATGTGAATGAGCAACTGGAATTGAATCTTCGCTGTAGTATATTTTGGCGCAAGAAGAAACTATAAATAATAATGCGAAAATAGATAGTGGTAGTTTTTTCATAATAATGTTAGTTTTTAGTCTTTAAGATGCTGAATGTAAGTTATAAATACCATTTAAAAAATTGATAGTGGTAGTTTTTTCATAATAATGCTAGTTTTTAGTCTTTAAGATGGTGAATGTAAGTGCTCTGTCGCATTAACCAAATCTCAATCTAAAATTTACTGATTGAGATTGAATTAAGCAGCTAAAGAACAAAATGTTTTGAACGTCGTTTTTCTCGAATCAGCTATTTGACCCTTCTTAATTACATAGACAACTTCGATTCCAGCCAAAGTCCGCTTGGCTGATTCAAACTCCTTGAAGCCAGTGTCTATGGATATTCGCCTCTTGATGTTGCGGTGGTCTTGTTCCACTATATTGTTCAAGTATTTGCATTGTCGAATCTTGATTTTTCGCACCGTCAGCAGATCCCGGTTGATCGTCCTAATGCCAGATTTGTTTGCACCACTTTTATCGATATTTACCACCCTTGGTTTTCCGTTATTACCAATGGCTTTGCGCAGAAATAATTGTGCTGACCCTCGCATTCTGCGTTTGGTCAATAGGAAATCAACGGTGTTTCCAAATTTATCCACGGCTCGGTAAAGATACCGGTCCTTACCTCCTACTTTGATATAGGTTTCATCCATTCTCCAACTTAAACAAACCTGCCTTTTTCTCTTGTGCATGTTTTTTTCTATCTCAGGAGAGAATTTGAATACCCATCCTTGAACAGTAGAATGATCAACTTGAATTCCCCTCATCGAAAGTAGTTCTTCTACATCTCTGTAACTTAGGGTGAATCTCAGTTTAAGATAAACAGCATGAAGAATTACAACTCTGGGATACCGATGACGCTTGAACATAGTGCTGGGTTTTGGCTAAATTTACGTATTTTGTAAATCAACTGAAGTTAATGCGACAGAACCGGTATCAGAAATAAACGATTAAAACACTACTGCATTTTATCAGTTGAAATCGGTTAAATTTGGTAGATGCGGCAGAACCCTTAATTGTTTGATATGTTTCGAAATAATCCACAAATAATAGCTTTCGGCTTTCTCCTAATAATGATAAATATGTTGGTAGGTTGTACCTTCTTCAAGGTTTCTACTAATGAGATAACCTCTGAACAGCTCGAAATTACCAAAGAAGATTACATTATTGTCCATACTCCTCAGGGCGAAGTGTATCATCTAAATGATATAAATATTGATACTGAAAAGAATGAAATAACGGGGGTCAAGGAGAAGATTGATGAAAAACATCATTTATTGAAAGATGTTTCTTCTAGGGGGAATAGATACAAACCGAGGTTGAATCCGCGTCATGATGAGTTACATATATATGCAAAAGTAAATGAAGAAATTTCGACGGGTCATATTAAGATTCTAATTAAACACATATCTAAAGTAGAGGTCTACAATAAACAAACTGGAGTGTTAATTCTCCAGTATGTAGGTGGAGCTGTGGTTTTCGTTGGTGTCGCCTTTATTATTCTTTTCTTAACTAAATCGTCCTGTCCATTCATTTATACGTTGGACGAGAATGATTACAATTTTCGTGGTGAAATATATGGTGGTGCCATTGCTCCAAATTTAGAACGTGATGATTATATGCCATTACCTGGGTTCAATTCGATTGACAGTCTATTCAAACTGAAAATAACTAATGAGCTTAAAGAAAGACAGTATACAGATATAGCAGAACTATTAATGGTAGAGCATGCAAATGATATGGAGGTACTTATGGATAGTTACGGAGTACCTTATTCATTAAAACACCTTGTATCTCCGAGAACTGCTAATACTGATCTAGGAAACGACTATCTATCTGAGATTAAAACCCATGATGGTGTTGCGTATCAGTTTTTTGATGAAACGATTCAAAATAAAGACTTCAGCAGTATCGATTTAAGTTTCATTTCGACTGGTCAAACAAATCAAATGAAACTAATTCTTGACCTAAAAAACACCATTTGGTTGGACCATACTTTCGAACGTTTTGGATCTTTAATGGGAGACCAATACGATCGAATATCTTCAAAGCAAAAGCTCGTCCCTGCTGAACAAAAAAATCAATGGTCAAAAGACGAGGGAATCATGCTCGCTGTTAAATTGAAAACAGCCAATGGTTGGAGGACAATCGACTATATAAATACCATTGGACCACTTGCATCTCGAAGTATTGTCGTGCCTATTGAAGCTGATTGCCGAGCGGGAGATGAATTAATTGTTCGTCTAGAGTCTGGCTATCATTTTTGGGAAGTGGATTATGCCGCTATGGATTTTACTAAAAATGATTCATTAGAAATCAAACGACTTCCTTTGTTAACAGCAGTAGATGAAAACAATATTGATCTAATGTCTGCAATTGCCTGTCAAGATGATACTTATTTGGAACAACCTTACATCGGAGCAGAAGCAATTTTGACATTTGATGGTCGTCCTACCGTTCAAAGTGAAAAAAAGTCGACTTTCTTCTTACATACGCGCGGATATTATGAATATATTCGTGATTATACAGGGAAACCTAATATTTCGGAACTGAAAAAATTTAATTTGACCGGTACATTTGCTCGTTTTGCAAAAGCACGGTTTTCACAAATAGCAGGTTTATAAAACAAATTCTTCTAACTAATGTCTTACGCTCAAAAAAATGTCACTTCAGAATTTGCTTTGAGAGATTCTATTAAGCCTATAGATATTGATTACTCCAAAATTCGAGCTTCGAAAAAACAAAAAATTATCTTTGGAGCTCGTAAGCGAAAATTACATCGTATACGTCTTCTGAAAAATACAATTATCATTGCTAGATTGTATCGAACTCCAGGAAGAGTGATACGGATTTTAAACTTAATTCGAAAACGTCGTAACTCCTTAGCAGGAGGGAATAACGTGTACAAGGTTGTTTCAATTGCAAACAAGCATTTTTGGCGAATCAATATTCCAGCATGGGAATCTCCACTCTTTTACATGTTTTTGAAAAGTGAACTACATCGACTTGAGCCGCATAATTATTCAACACATCGTTTAACCTTGACTTATCTAGCAATCACGAAGAAATGTCCATTAAAGTGCGAGCACTGCTTCGAGTGGGATAATTTGAATAAAAAAGAAAAAATAAGCACAGCAAATATTGATACTATGATTGAAAATCTTCAATCAATTGGATCAACCAATATTGCCTTTACAGGAGGAGAACCAATGTTACGGGTTAATGAAATTATTAGTGCAATTAAGAAATACAAGGATAAATCAGCATTTTGGGTTTTAACTTCGGGATTCAATTTTACATCTGAAAATGCTCATGCTTTAAAATCTGCTGGTCTTACTGGAGTTGTTGTAAGTATTGATCATCATGATTCCTATCAGCATGACATATTTAGAATGTCTGAAGGTTCATTTAGGGATGCTGTAACTGCTGTAAAATATGGGATTGAAAACGATTTAGTCACCGTAATATCAACTTGTATTACAAAGGTTAATGCCACAAGGGAATATATTGATGAATTTATGCGCTTTTCAAAAGATTTAGGCGTTGGATTTGTACAGTTTTTAGAGCCTAAACCTGTTGGACACTATGCTATGAAAAATGTAATGTTGAAGCCTGAGCAATTAAAGTTGCTTGAAGAAGTTTTTTTGTCTTACAATAAGGAGGCCGAATATAGAGATTTCCCTATCATTGTCTACCATGGTTTTTACCAAAGACGGGTTGGCTGTATGGCCTCCGGAAATAGAATGGTATATGTTGACACTAATGGAAACTTCATGAAATGTCCTTTTTGTCAAAATAAAAAAGGTAGTCTTTTAGATGAAAACTTCGAGTCCATGATTAATGAAATGAATACCGAAAGTTGCTCAGACTTTGGAAGTTTTGTTTGATTACATTAGTTAAGTCACTTTAATTAAAAAATAAATGAATATAAGATATTTATATCCTCCAAAAAGTTTAAACTCTCGTTAGCCGAGGTCACTCTAGCGGAGAATTCGTTAAAATTAACTGGTTCTCCGCTTTTATTTTTTTAAAATAAACCCTTACAAATGAAGAACCTTATAATATTTATATTCTCAGTAATCTTATTTGGGAGTTGCAATAAATACTCCGAGAAAGTTTCAGGAACTTATATTGGACAAATATCAATTAATGATTCCATCATTTCAAGTAATGCAAATATTTCAATTTCAGAAGTCTCTAAAAAAAGAATCTCTATAACAAGTGATTTTTTTACTCGCTATGAATTAGATATTGAAAAGCAAAGATATTTTACATCTGTTACTTACTATAATTCTGATGATTCTGAAAGATTAGAAATTGGGGAGGCAGCAACAGGTTTATATTTAACGTGTTCTCATTATGACAACTTGAATAATAAATATACTTTTTCAGGAGAAAGAAATTAAATAACAAAAAACATGAAAACAATTAATTTAACCCTAATTTCTATAACGGCCCTCTTTATAACAAGCTGTACTGAAGAAGCGTCTATAAATATTTCCGGAAGCGCTCCAGGCCGAAATGAGATAAACAAACAAATAGAATCTCATAAAGTTGAAACGATGGCAGAAATTATAGATGATGACTTACCAATAATTAAAGCAATTGGAGGAGATGGTAAAAGTATTGATTGGGAGGAAATAGAAAAGGAAAACCTAGAGGGTGATTATGGTCCTGACTATTTTTACAATGATTGCGCACAAGGGATTGAAGTTCTCCAAATATCATCTAGACTTTCAAATCAAGGTAATTCTTCCTATGGAAAAGATCAGTTAACTGATGATGACCCCAAAACTGCATGGGTAGAAGGAAAAGCAGATTACGGTATTGGCGAATCCTTCACAGTAAAAGGCTTTTGTCCTAATACTATATATAATGGCTATCAAAGTAGCCCGTCTAATTGGAAAAACAACTCAAGGGTCAAGCGTTTTAAAATATATGTTAATAATAGTCCTTATGCATATTTAGATTTAACCGATGAAATGGGAATTCAGAGATTTGATGGGCCTTATGGAGAGTATGAAGGCTCTGATGAATTTAAATTTGAAATAGTTGATGTTTACAAAGGTGTAAAATGGTCTGATGTTGCTATTTCTCATATAGATTATATTGCTTGTTGTTTTGCGTTAGAAACTGAAATTTTGGCAAGTGATATAAATAAAGGAAATCTGAAAGAAGGTGACAATATTTATACTGTAGATATTTCTACAGGCGAAATATCTGAAGGATCTATTCAGAAAATGAGTTCAGAAAAACACGTCAATGTTGTTGATTTACATACAGCAAACCACAACATTAAGATTACCAAAAACCATCCATTATTTTTTGAAAATATTGGTTTTATTTCACTAGAGCAATTACAAAAAAATCTAACACTAGATATATATAGTGATCTTTCCAGGTACCCTAGAGTTTTAACCATTAATAAAACCACGAAAGAAATTGAATATGAAAAATTGACTAGATTAATAGACTTGAACGATGTTATTAAAACATATACAATTAGAAAAGTTTCTAATAACTCTAATTATATCGCAAATGGTTTTATTTGCAAACCTTATTAAGTAAGATGCTAAGACATCAGATATGAAACGTTAGTCGTAATTAAATGAAAAAATTGAATGGAACAGTTCAATATAATAATCGGGGAGATTTACATTAAATAAAATCTACAAACTTCCGCATTTTGGATGTATATTAAATTCAATACCTGCCAGAAACAATATATTGCTTCTGGCAGGTGTTTTGCGATCGATATAAACCATACGCTGGGTAACAAAACATAAGAAAAACAGATCTGCTCCTGACAAATACAGGACTTATGGTCTAAGCGGAATCTACAATATTATGTAGGGCGAAAGAATAATTCCTATTATCTCCATTTTGGATCTATCTCTTTGACCGATAATAGATAACTATTCCCGGAACTATAGTGATAAGGCACCATATAATTTTAACTGGATCTTGGCTGATAAAATAATACAGCATCCATAATGATAAAACAATAAACAACAAGGGGGTGAAAGGATAGCCCAAACACTTTATTCCTAAAACATTTTTAATTCGTTTTTTTCGAATAATAAATACGCCAAAAACCGTTAATAATGAAAATATAGTAAGCGTTATACCTATGTACTCTATCATTTCCTTAAACGAAGAGAAAATAACAAGAAAACAGGAAATTGAGGCTAAAAAGATTATGGCAGCAACAGGGGTCCCCTTACTGTTTTGCTTACTAAGTAGTTTGAACAATCGAAAGTCTTTCCCTATCTCTTCTGCAACCCTTGGCCCAGCTATCATCATAGCACTTAAGCCCGAAAGAAGCGCAAAAGAAAAAGTCCCACTAACAATCACTGCAGCATTTTCTCCAAGCACCTTTTGCATTACTATGTTTCCTACGTCGAGCTGACCTTCGAGCTCTTCAAAAGTCGCTACGTACATAAAAACAAAATTCAATAGCAGATAAATAACGGTTACAACTAAGGTTCCAAAGATCAATGAAAACGGAAGCGTTTTTTTTGGGTTCTCTAGGTTCCCTAAAATATACGTACTTGCATTCCATCCGCTGTAAGAAAACATGACCCAAACCAAGGACCCTGCAAAAGCAGAGCTTAAAATTGTATCCGAAGTTCTCTCCGTTGGGATGAAGCTAATGTTACTAGGTTCATATCCGAAATAAATAAACGGTATGACTATAATTAAGCCAATAAGTATAAGCTTAAAGGCTGTAATATAATTTTGAAAAACTCCGCCAAATTTAACCCCTTTTATGTGAACTAGTGCTATTATAATTATAGCGCTTAAAGCAACAAGCTTTTGAATTGGTAATTCAGTCCAAAAAAAAGATACTACGCATGTTCTAGGTAAGCCAATTAACGGAAGGAAATATTCTCCAATGGCTAGACCTAATGCGGCAATAGCAGCAGAGAATCCGACGACCATCGAAATCCATCCACTTAAAAATCCAAGTAAAGGGTGATATAATTCAGAAAGAAACGAGTATTCACCCCCAGACCGATTCACGCAACTTGCAACTTCACTATAGGCAAATGCACCACATAGTGAAAATACTCCTCCAACAAGCCATATTACTAATATCGTAGAAGGATCCGGAATTGCGTCATTCATCACCTGGTATCCTATGGCTGTAAAAATTCCCGTTCCAATCATGTTTGCAATAACCATATTTGTGGCTACTGCTTTTGAGTACTTTTCGCCTATCACTTTTTGATGTATAACATTTGATTTTGTTCCTTGGAGCCCCAATGATAACCAAGAGAAAATGGTATTTCTCCCTTATATTGAGTCCCTTCTGAATAGGCATCCTTTAAATCTTGCTGAAACCTCCTTTCACTAAAGTCTTTAATAGGCATAACATAAAGACCAAATAAATTAACATCCCACTCAAGAGTGTTAAAATATTTATATGGAATTCCAGTGTCGTCTTCCAGGATTGCATTGCTTTTTTGTTGCACTAGCTCTCTGATTTCACTGAATGAACTATAGTGCATTAAGTATGATGCAGATTTCACAAAGCTATTAGATGACCGAATTGAACTCAAATACTCTTTAAACTCGGGGTTTTTGACAAACCCCTTGTTTGAAATATCACAATTAAAATATGTCATTGATTTTATCTTCTCACTCCCCCGCTTTCTAAAAACAAATTTAACCCCTTCAATTAAGTCCTCAGAAGTCCCTGAATTGCTTAGGCTTTTCTTTACCGTTGAAAAAGAATCAACATAAATCCTTGACACATCTATTATTTCATGATCTGTTCTTGCAATAAACCAATAAAATAAAGGCAGCAATCCATTTAATTCTGCTCCCTCTTTAGTATCGTTCATCATGGTTTTTGTAATGAAGTAACTTCTTTTATAAATATCCGATAAACTTACATCAATAGCATTAAGGTAGTTTTTATACTCTCCGTTCTTCAAAGAGGCTATATCCGGTATGCCTCCTATTTTTTCCTGTGCTAAGAGGACATAATCATTTGCTTCCGGGAATAAGTAGTTCGCATGTAGAAAATCTGCACCCGAAAAAGGATAAAACACTAAGCTAGTATCGTTAACCTTCTCCGATGAAATGTTCATCATCCATTCGCGCATTGGCTCTAACCTCTTTTCCTTCATTTTTGAAAATGCACTATTTACGTGACTGCTGTACTCGTTCCAATACAGAGAGTCTATACTGCTCTCGGCATTAAAATAAGAACAATCCATCCCAGAAATGAATTGGGCCAAAGCATTATGAAATGTGTCTATCGATACAACAGGGCGACTATCAGTATTTAGTTGAAGGACATCCTCTTCAGGTTTCTTTTGGTTTGAATCCGAAAATTCGCAGGAATAAAATATACTTACAAGAAAACAAAGGATGCTGTACACACAGCATTTGAATAGCTTCATGGTTTTATTTATTTAGTTAATAAGCTTTTTTCTATAAATAATATATCAGTCTCGGCGGTGAGAATACCTATACAAAACGAGAAAGCAAATTTATACTTTAATCTGTAAATCAGCACATTATAATATATGCTAATTAGCATTGCGCCCGTTTAGAGCTATAAAACAGGTTTTTTACCGAATATTATAAACACACTAGTAGTCTTTTCTCTCTATTAGGAAACCATTACAGGTCAGTTTCCTTGCTCTTTTCATATTCTTGCCCATACAGATTATATGCATCAAGAATAAACCCATTGTCATAACTCCCCTCAATGTCAATATCCATTTGTTTGGCCTTTAGTGGTTTCTTTTCATTCAACCATTTTCTGAATAAATTGCCCTCTTGTTCACTTTTAAAAGGCAAGTGATTCTTAATAATCTCTACAGAAATTTTTTTATGGTATCTCTCATCGGAGTATAGGACAAAAAAACGAGCATCCTGAGGCACCCACCAACGCGTAAATTTTGAGCCAAAATCCGAGAGCCTAATACATCCAATGCTGTTTGCAGTACCTAACATTCCCCTGGACAATTCTCTTAAAGCAACCTCGTGTATGCCATTTTGGTGCATCGCTTGAGGGTAGTCTTCCGTCGGTTCCATCAAAAGGAAATTCGGCAGTTGCGCTCTCCCCTTGTAATATGTTACTCTCTTGTTTCCTCCTCCCAGCTTTTTGTCGTGCGCTATGTCTGCTACTTCGTATTTTCTGTCTCCTTCCCAATTTTTGGAAGTAATTCTATATTGAGAGGCATAATAACGCCTTCTTCGTCCAATTGGGAGGTACTCAATGTGGGATACAGAAACTACTTTCCCAGTACTATCTTTTCTCACCCTCGGCTCTAATCTTTTGGAGGAAGTAGCATATTGTGCAATTAAAAGCAAGGTGTCTTCATGTGCCTCACAAAGACAAACGCGCTGCCCCGTTGCATAAACATTACCTCGCATTCGTGAAAATTTACGTACAAAAGGAGGTGTTTTAAAACGCCACACTTTTTTATAAAAATTAATCAGTTCAGTACTGTCATCGGCATGTTTATTTCGAATATAAGAATAGAGCGTCTCGACATCGACAGTAGATCGTTCTGCAGCATCAAACAATTCAAATAATTCTTCATCGTACCCTTTGAAATCGACTAAATCATTAAGGTTAGGATTTTTCTCTTTTATCCCTCGAGATTCCAACTTCTCGTTCAAGGCCATGAAGTCACCAACCAAATACCTGTTCTTGTACTGGCTTTCTTCGGATAAAGAATTATTGAAAAGTTCGCTCCATTGAACCTCCGCTTTTGATCCCTTATAATGCAAAGCAGGATCTTTCAGGAGAGGGAGGTAGCACGAATTTATTTTTGAATAGTGCTCGATCAGCTCTTGACTGATCGAGTCAACACGAGGTGAATCATTCGTAACTGAATAATTTTCATGAAGCTGTCCGTCATTAATTTGCGCAAAGGACGATCTAGTTAGCAATATAAAGGTAAATAATAGTTTCATAATTGACCTGATTATTGGATGTTAATACGCCATTCATGTACGAATCATTTTACTCTGATTCGTTGTCCAATATTTATTTTATTCACATTCCTAATCCCATTAAGCTTTTTTAATTTTGAGACAGTAGTTCTATGTTTTCCTGCAATATGAGACAATGTTTCCCCCGACTTTACTGTATGGTACTTTTTTTTAGGTTTGGGAATAGCAGGGTCTGTAATGTCTTTTTTTCTTAAAACTATGCGATCAGAGTGCATGCTAAGAGAGTCTTTATCAAATATTTTTAACGGGTTAAACGATCGGCCTTTATAACGAGTCTCGAAGTGTAAATGTGGGCCGTCGCTTCTTCCTGTTGTTCCTCCAAGACCAATTACGTCAGAAGCAAACACAAGTTGTCCAGGTACGACAAGAAGTTTGGACAAATGCGCATAAAGCGTTTCCACACCATTAAAATGTCTTATAACAACACAATTCCCATAGCCCCCCTTGTTAAACTGTGCATACCTAACAATGCCGTTAAAAGTAGACCTGAGTGTATCACCAGTATTCAAACCAAGGTCTATCCCTCGATGAATCCGCCCCCACCTAGGACCATATTTCGAATTAAATGTCCCCCAATAATTATAGTAAAACATTTCTTGCCCCTGGAGCAATGTAATGTAAACGCTATCATCTCCTTCGATCGGAGATAAATCAGGGAAAACAGATTGTGTAAACCAATGCTCTTTAAATAAAGAATCATTTTTTAATATTTGCTCCGATAGCTCTTGCCGATCAAATGTTAATTTAGAATACGTCCCTAGAGAATCAACAAGAATTCTAAAATCAGAGTTTTTCCTTATCGTGACAGGAATAGGCTGAGCAGAGATTTCCTTAAGAGGGTTATAGGAGTATTCGACCCCTTCGTGAATCCATATGGTATCACAATTTTCTTTATTGTTCTCTTGCGCAAAAGTAGATTGTGTGCCTAATGAGCACACCAAAAAACAGATTAAAACTATGTAGTTATTTTTCATTTGATTTGATTGTCATATTCCTTTCCGTAAAGATTGTAAGCATCCAAAATAAACCCATTATCATAGCTGCCATCGATGTCAATGTCAAGCTGTTTAGCCTTTAAAGGTTTGTTTTCGTTTAACCATTCCCTAAATAAATTTCCTTCTTTTTCATTTTTAAACGGCAATTGCCCTTCTATACTCTCTAAAGACATCTCTTTGTGATATCTGTCGTTGGTGTAAAGTACGAAAAACCTAGCAGCTTGTGGGACCCACCACCGGGTAAATTTAGATCCAAAATCGGACAATCTAATACACCCAATACTGTTTGCTGTCCCTAACATGCCTCTAGATAACTCCCTCAAAGCCACTTCATGAATGCCGTTCGAACGCATAGCTTTAGGATAACTTTTCGTTGGCTCCATTAAGAGGAAATTTGGTAATTGTGCTCTCCCTTTATAATAAGTAACTCTGTGGTTACCTCCCCCCACTTTTTTGTCGTGTATCAGATCTGCCTTTTCATACTTTCTATCACTTTCCCAATTCTTAGACGTTATTCTATATTGAGACGCATAGTACGTCCTTCTTTCTCCTATGGGTAAATATTGAACATAAGAGGTTGAAATAACATTCCCAGCACTATCCTCAAGGACAGAAGGCGTTAATCTTTTTGAGGAAGTTGCATATTGTGCAATTAAAAGCAAGGTATCTTCACGCGCCTCGCAAAGGCAAACTCTTTGTCCATTAGCATAGACTTTATCTTTCATCCGCGAGAATTTTCGTTTGTAAGGAGGCGTTTTAAATCTCCAGACTTTTTCATAAAAATTAATCAGCTCTGTTGTGTCGGCGGAATATTCATTTCGAATATATGCGTAAAGCAACTCCTCGTCATTGATAGAGGATTCGGCAGCATCAAATAACTCAAACAATTTTTTATCATATTTATTGAAGTCGATAAGTTCGGCCATTTCGGGGTTTTTTTCTTCAATACCCCTAGATTCCAAATCTTCGTTCAAAGCCATAAAGTCGCCAACCAAATACCTATTTTTATATTTACTCCCTTCAGATAAGGCATCATTGAAAAGCTCTAGCCACTGAAACCCCACATCAGACCCTGGATTATACAAAGATGAATCCTTTAAAAGTGGGAGATAGCAGGAATTTGTTTTTGAATAACGCAGAATATCATCCTGACTCAGTTGAGTAACGGGCCTTGCTTTGGGTCCTTCCTGTTTTTTGGATGCAGCTTCGTTCTGTTCTTTATTCGCTAAATTGTTCTCTCTAGCTCCTTTATCTATCGAACAGTTAGCGATAGCAAGTAACATAAGAACTAACCCAAATGTTCTTAAATAAAAAATAACTCTATTCTTTTTCATAAAATGAATCTATTACTCAGTAAAATCAATGCCTCCATATAGAGCTTTAGTAGTATTCATAAGAACATATGCTTCTTTTGAAGCATACAGCAAGGCTCTTAATTGTATGGTGTTTTTGGCCTTACATCTAAGAAGACTTTCAATCTTTTCAGAAATTGTATAGAACTTATCATTATTCTGTTGTGAAAACGCTTGGTGTGCGCCAATCAAAATTAAAGCAAAAAAAATTATTTCCTTCAATATAGTCTTTTGTTCATTATAGATTCTATAAGCTATATAGCCATAACCAGCCTATCTCTTTATTCTTTTAAATTTATCTCACAAAGGTAAATTCTACTACTAATTTAGCTTTTAGAACCAAGAGACTGGGCTTCAGGTATTAAAATGAATATCTTGTCCTTTTTAGTGTTTAAATCGCTTTTTATGTCGAACATTTAAACTCTTCTTCATGCGAAAACACTTATTTTTAAAAAAGTTTGAGTTGTTTAATTAGAATAAGCGTATTTTTATCTCAAATTACTTGCAATGATAAACATTTTAATGTCAATTACTTAGGTGGACTTTCAGGCTTAATATGATAAAAAAAATTAGTTTTTTAACCCTTCTGTTGTTTGGCATTCAAAGCCTTACTGCTCAGTGTTTAGTGTCAATTACTCCTGGTAATCCTCCAGCGATATGTAGCGGTGACTCGTTAATCCTTGTTGCAGATGGTTGGCTACAAAATAGCTCTTGGAGCTGGAGCCCTGCCATTGGATTAAATACTACGACTGGGGATACTGTTATAGCTTCGCCTACAGCTACTACAACCTATATTGTAACTAGAAGCTGTCATCCAAGTGGATTTTCGACTACTGATAGCGTTACAGTAACAGTAATTCCTATATCCAATGCTGGCCCAAACATTAGCATTTGTTCAGGAGAAGATGGTCTAATAGGTTCTCCGCCAACAAGTGGAACCACCTATTCTTGGTCGCCAGCTTTTGGTTTAAATGACAGTACTGATTCTAATCCTACAATTAATTTAACAAACATAACTTCCAGCCCCGTGGACTATGTTTATGCATTGACCACAACTAATACCGCTACTGGCTGTGTCTCTTCGGATTCTGTAACGGTTACTGTGAATCCTTTGCCTACAGCAAGTCCTGGCGCAAACATTAGCGTTTGTTCTGGAGAAGATGGTATAATAGGCGCTTCTTCGGTAAGTGGAAACATATATTCTTGGTCGCCAGCTTTTGGTTTAAATGACAGTACTGATTCTGACCCTACAGTTAATTTAACAAACATAACCTCCAGCCCCGTGGACTATGTTTATGCATTGACCACAACCAATACCGCTACTAGCTGTGTCTCTTCGGATTCTGTAACGGTTACAATTAACCCACAAGCAGTTGCAGACTTTACCTTTAACAATGATGTCTGTTCTAGTGTGCCTATACAGTTTACAAATACTTCAAGTAATGCAACTAGTTATTACTGGAATTTTGGTGATGGTCTTTCAGGGCAAAACAACTCTTCAACAGATTCAGATCCTACACATAACTATAGTTCAATTGGCTCTTCAACTCAAGCATATAATATATCGCTAGTTGCAACAAATTCATTTGGTTGTATTGATTCACTATCACAAAATATTAATTTAAATCAAATCCCAGATGCTGTAATAGCGGATTATAATAGTAGCACCCCATTCACAAATTGTTCAGACGGAAGCTTTAATTTAAGTGTAACTAACACCTCTTCTACAGCAGCAGGAAATACAAATTATACTATTGATTGGGGAGACGGTTCTCAAGATTTTAATTTAAACAACTGGAGCTTTCAAGCAATGGAGAGCCACCTATACCCATCACAGGGTAATTTTACTCTCACACTAACAGTGACAGGTCAAAATGGATGTTCCTCTACAGAAACATATAATGTTTATAACGGTAGTAATCCTAGTGGAAACATTGGTAATCCTGGTTCTACAATTCTCTATTGCGCTCCGTATAGTCTTACTTTCCCATTAGACAATACATCTGGAAATCCTCCAGGAACCACTTATACTATCACTACAAACACAGGCTCCCCACCAGTAATCTATAATCACCCTCCGCCTTCAAGTTATACTCATGTATTTACAACCACATCCTGTGGAGCAACCAGTGGAATTGCCGCTGCTGGAGAAAACGCATTCGTTGTGGAGTTATTAATTGAAAACCCTTGTGGTTTTTCTGCGTCATTTCATGCCCCCATTACTTCGGGTATGTCTCCAATAGCAGAATTTATAATTTCTCCTGATACAATAACCTGTGTAAATACGACTGTAAACTTTACAAATACAACTATTAGCGGTGCTGTTGTGGATGCTTTTGGTACTTGTAGCGACAACACTTTAAATAACTGGGAAATCTCTCCAAATATCGGTTGGACAGTCGTAAACGGCAACTTAGGCAGCCCAAATCCAAATAACAACCCTTTTACCTGGGGATCTAATACATTGGGGATTCAATTTTCAGCCCCAGGGACATATGATATTTCAATGATTGCCAGGACCAATGCGAATGGTTGTGGAAATGACACAGTTACTAAAACTGTTTGTATTCAACCTGTGCCTGAGCCCTCATTCACACTAAATAACAACATAGGCTGTAGCTCTTTAAATGTTAATACTACTAACACTTCAAATACTCTTATTGACTACTGCATTCCAGCTGAATATAACTGGACAGTGTCATATTCCCCTGATAACTGCGGATTATCATCAGAATGGAGTTTTACCGGTGGAACAAGCGAAGCCTCAACTAACCCTTCTTTTCTTTTTAACAATTCAGGCATATATACAATAACACTTGCTGTAACTAATAAATGCGGCACATTTTATTCATCTGAGACAGTTACTGTAAAACAACCCCCCACAGTAAATATAGCTCCTATAGATGATAGTTGTATTCCTTATACAATTTCTCCAACGGCTACAGTAAATAATTGTGGTGATGATTCCATGACATACTCATGGACAAGTGCGCCTGCAGGATTAAACTCATTATTACCAAATCCTGCCCAAACGACGCTGTCTTCCTTAGGGCTTAATACTATTTCACTTGCTGTAACTAATGAGTGTGGAACAACCTCAGATAATACTTCTTTTACAATTACTCCATTAAATACAATTACCCCAGGTATAGATCAAACAGTTTGTATGAATTCTCCCATTACAGATATTTTGATATTTACAACTGGTGCAACGGGAGCGCAAGTTACTGGTTTACCTCAAGGTTTAACAGATAGTTGGTCAGGAGACACATTGACGATCAGTGGTTCACCAACAGAGAGTGGCACATTTACTTATACTGTAGAGACAACGGGTGGTTGTCCTTCAGATATAACTACAGGTACACTTGAAGTTACGCCGTTAAATACTATTACCACTGGAATAGATCAAACGGTTTGTATGAGTTCTCCCATCACAAATATTTTATTGTTTACAACTGGTGCAACGGGAGTGCAAGTTACAGGTTTACCCCAAGGTATAACAGATAGTTGGTCAGGAGACACATTGACAATAAGTGGTATACCGACAGAGATTGGTACATTTACTTATACTGTAGAGACAACGGGGGGTTGTCCTTCAGCGACAACAACAGGCACACTTGAAGTTACGCCATTAAATACTATTACCACTGGAATAGATCAAACGGTTTGTATGAGTTCTCCCATCACAAATATTTTATTGTTTACAACTGGTGCAACGGGAGTGCAAGTTACAGGTTTACCCCAAGGTATAACAGATAGTTGGTCAGGAGACACATTGACAATAAGTGGTATACCGACAGAGATTGGTACATTTACTTATACTGTAGAGACAACGGGTGGTTGTCCTCCAGCGACAACAACAGGCACACTTGATGTTACACCATTAAATACTATCTCTGTCGGTATTGATGAAAATGTTTGTATTGGCTCTTCTATAAATAATATTATCATAGTAACAAGTGGAGCAACAGGTGCTATTTTTTCTAACTTACCTGCTGGAATAAATGGAACATGGGTCAATAATATTATTACAATCAGTGGTGTACCTACGGAAAGTGGTACATTTATTTATACCGTCGAAACAACGGGGGGCTGTCCTTCAGGTATAGCTTCAGGTACCATTTCAGTTTCATCTTTAAATACTATCGAGCAAGGTATAAATCAAACTGTCTGTGTTGGCTCTAATATTTTTATATCATTACCTACAACTGGCGCAACTAACGCAAGCTTTTCAGGGTTACCTCCGGGAGTAGAAGGATTATGGCTTAATGATACCGTTATAATATCTGGTAATCCTTTAATTAGTGGGGCCTTCAATTATACAGTTGAGACAACAGGAGGTTGTATTCCTGCTATGTCCTCTTCTACAATAACCGTTAACCCAGATCCGATTATAGATATTCAACCATTATCAAGCCAATCGATATGTGTAGGCGGAACAATAGATCAGGCATTAGTTGTAAGTTATACAGGAGGAGTAGGAGGAGCAACCTACCAATGGCAGTTAGATGGTTTAGGCATAGTAGGCGCGGAAGATTCTACTTATTTACCACCGGTATTTAATACGATAGGTACAAGTTTATATAGTGTAGTAGTAAGTCTTAGTGGAAGTGGTTGTGATGCGGTAGTATCCGATAGTGCCGAGGTTATTGTTATCTCAGATCCAATCATGTCCTTACAACCTGTGGATGCTTCTTATTGTCAAGATGCTTCACCAGTTATACCCTTAGTTGTATCAGCTACAGGGGGATTAGGAACATATAATTATCAATGGTATAATAATACAGTAAATTCAAATAGTGGAGGCACAGTGATTGTAGGAGCAATAGACTCTACATATACACCACCAGTAAATACAGTTGGTGTGATGTATTATTATTGTGTAATCACACAGAGTGGACCTAATTGTGATGTAGTTTCTCTTCCAGGAGCAATAACAACAACTGAGGGCCCAACATTTGTGATACAACCACTACCTAGTCAAACAGTATGTTTGGGCGGAGGAGTTACAGCGTTAAATGTAAGTTTTCAAAATGGAACGGGTATACCATCTTACCAGTGGTATATTACGACAAACACAGGTGTATTAGGCACAGCAATCGCAGGAGAGATTAACCCTAGTTATACTCCTCCAACCGATTTGGTAGGTACATTTTATTATTATTGTGAAATAACATTCTCAAGTGGTGGATGTACATCCATTACATCAGATTTAGGTGCAATAACCGTTAACCCAGATCCGGTTATAGATATTCAACCATTATCAAGCCAATCGATATGTGTAGGCGGAACAATAGATCAGGCATTAGTTGTAAGTTATACAGGAGGAGTAGGAGGAGCAACCTACCAATGGCAGTTAGATGGTTTAGGCATAGTAGGCGCGGAAGATTCTACTTATTTACCACCGGTATTTAATACGATAGGTACAAGTTTATATAGTGTAGTAGTAAGTCTTAGTGGAAGTGGTTGTGATGCGGTAGTATCCGATAGTGCCGAGGTTATTGTTATCTCAGATCCAATCATGTCCTTACAACCTGTGGATGCTTCTTATTGTCAAGATGCTTCACCAGTTATACCCTTAGTTGTATCAGCTACAGGGGGATTAGGAACATATAATTATCAATGGTATAATAATACAGTAAATTCAAATAGTGGAGGCACAGTGATTGTAGGAGCAATAGACTCTACATATACACCACCAGTAAATACAGTTGGTGTGATGTATTATTATTGTGTAATCACACAGAGTGGACCTAATTGTGATGTAGTTTCTCTTCCAGGAGCAATAACAACAACTGAGGGCCCAACATTTGTGATACAACCACTACCTAGTCAAACAGTATGTTTGGGCGGAGGAGTTACAGCGTTAAATGTAAGTTTTCAAAATGGAACGGGTATACCATCTTACCAGTGGTATATTACGACAAACACAGGTGTATTAGGCACAGCAATCGCAGGAGAGATTAACCCTAGTTATACTCCTCCAACCGATTTGGTAGGTACATTTTATTATTATTGTGAAATAACATTCTCAAGTGGTGGATGTACATCCATTACATCAGATTTAGGTGCAATAACCGTTAACCCAGATCCGGTTATAGATATTCAACCATTATCAAGCCAATCGATATGTGTAGGCGGAACAATAGATCAGGCATTAGTTGTAAGTTATACAGGAGGAGTAGGAGGAGCAACCTACCAATGGCAGTTAGATGGTTTAGGCATAGTAGGCGCGGAAGATTCTACTTATTTACCACCGGTATTTAATACGATAGGTACAAGTTTATATAGTGTAGTAGTAAGTCTTAGTGGAAGTGGTTGTGATGCGGTAGTATCCGATAGTGCCGAGGTTATTGTTATCTCAGATCCAATCATGTCCTTACAACCTGTGGATGCTTCTTATTGTCAAGATGCTTCACCAGTTATACCCTTAGTTGTATCAGCTACAGGGGGATTAGGAACATATAATTATCAATGGTATAATAATACAGTAAATTCAAATAGTGGAGGCACAGTGATTGTAGGAGCAATAGACTCTACATATACACCACCAGTAAATACAGTTGGTGTGATGTATTATTATTGTGTAATCACACAGAGTGGACCTAATTGTGATGTAGTTTCTCTTCCAGGAGCAATAACAACAACTGAGGGCCCAACATTTGTGATACAACCACTACCTAGTCAAACAGTATGTTTGGGCGGAGGAGTTACAGCGTTAAATGTAAGTTTTCAAAATGGAACGGGTATACCATCTTACCAGTGGTATATTACGACAAACACAGGTGTATTAGGCACAGCAATCGCAGGAGAGATTAACCCTAGTTATACTCCTCCAACCGATTTGGTAGGTACATTTTATTATTATTGTGAAATAACATTCTCAAGTGGTGGATGTACATCCATTACATCAGATTTAGGTGCAATAACCGTTAACCCAGATCCGGTTATAGATATTCAACCATTATCAAGCCAATCGATATGTGTAGGCGGAACAATAGATCAGGCATTAGTTGTAAGTTATACAGGAGGAGTAGGAGGAGCAACCTACCAATGGCAGTTAGATGGTTTAGGCATAGTAGGCGCGGAAGATTCTACTTATTTACCACCGGTATTTAATACGATAGGTACAAGTTTATATAGTGTAGTAGTAAGTCTTAGTGGAAGTGGTTGTGATGCGGTAGTATCCGATAGTGCCGAGGTTATTGTTATCTCAGATCCAATCATGTCCTTACAACCTGTGGATGCTTCTTATTGTCAAGATGCTTCACCAGTTATACCCTTAGTTGTATCAGCTACAGGGGGATTAGGAACATATAATTATCAATGGTATAATAATACAGTAAATTCAAATAGTGGAGGCACAGTGATTGTAGGAGCAATAGACTCTACATATACACCACCAGTAAATACAGTTGGTGTGATGTATTATTATTGTGTAATCACACAGAGTGGACCTAATTGTGATGTAGTTTCTCTTCCAGGAGCAATAACAACAACTGAGGGCCCAACATTTGTGATACAACCACTACCTAGTCAAACAGTATGTTTGGGCGGAGGAGTTACAGCGTTAAATGTAAGTTTTCAAAATGGAACGGGTATACCATCTTACCAGTGGTATATTACGACAAACACAGGTGTATTAGGCACAGCAATCGCAGGAGAGATTAACCCTAGTTATACTCCTCCAACCGATTTGGTAGGTACATTTTATTATTATTGTGAAATAACATTCTCAAGTGGTGGATGTACATCCATTACATCAGATTTAGGTGCAATAACCGTTAACCCAGATCCGGTTATAGATATTCAACCATTATCAAGCCAATCGATATGTGTAGGCGGAACAATAGATCAGGCATTAGTTGTAAGTTATACAGGAGGAGTAGGAGGAGCAACCTACCAATGGCAGTTAGATGGTTTAGGCATAGTAGGCGCGGAAGATTCTACTTATTTACCACCGGTATTTAATACGATAGGTACAAGTTTATATAGTGTAGTAGTAAGTCTTAGTGGAAGTGGTTGTGATGCGGTAGTATCCGATAGTGCCGAGGTTATTGTTATCTCAGATCCAATCATGTCCTTACAACCTGTGGATGCTTCTTATTGTCAAGATGCTTCACCAGTTATACCCTTAGTTGTATCAGCTACAGGGGGATTAGGAACATATAATTATCAATGGTATAATAATACAGTAAATTCAAATAGTGGAGGCACAGTGATTGTAGGAGCAATAGACTCTACATATACACCACCAGTAAATACAGTTGGTGTGATGTATTATTATTGTGTAATCACACAGAGTGGACCTAATTGTGATGTAGTTTCTCTTCCAGGAGAAATAGCTATTATAAATATACCTGTAATAATTACCCAGCCTATTTCTAATCAAAATGTTTGTGTAGGTGGAATTCCATCTATATTATCAGTATCATATTTAAATGGAAATAATTCTGCTTCATATCAATGGTATGAAAATAATTCCAATTCTAATATTGGAGGAACACCTATATTAGGAGCAAATTCTAGTTCATATTTACCATTAACAAATGGTATTGGTACAACTTATTATTACTGTGTAATAAATTTTGCAATAGGTGGTTGTTCTTCTATTATTTCGAATACTTCTGAATTAAATATTTTTAATAATATTACAATAGATACACAACCTTTATTGTCTCAAATAATTTGCGAAGGATCTTCGGTTAATCAATCTTTATCTTTTTCATACTCAGGTGGTTCAGGGTCAAGTTCTATTGCTTGGTATCAATTTGGCCCACCAAATATATTAATTAATGGTGTCTCAGGGACATCTTTTCAGCCATCTAATTTTAATACACCTGGGACATATCAATATTATGCAGAAGTATCAGATAGTGCATTAGGCTGTATAACTGCTACAACTATAAATAGTCAAATAATTGTAAATCCAACACCTTATATAAATGAATTAAGTGATACAGTTATATGTAATAATAATTCTTTAAATGTTAATATAACAACATCAATCCCATCAAATATTCAATGGTTTGCAAATCAAAATGTTGACGTGTCTGGAGAATTAACCTCAATTCAAACATCATCTATTATAGATGATTTATTAATAAATAATACAACAATTCCTCAGTATGTGAATTATAATATTACACCAACATCATTCCCTTTTGGTTGTGTTGGCCCGGATTCAACTTTTACAGTGCAAATACAACCGGATATTATTCTTTCGACACCAAGTAACATAGAAATATGTAGTGGTAGCCCTGTTAATGCTATTTTAGCGTCTAATGTTGCGTCTAATTTTAACTGGTTTGCTTCTGTAGACAATCCAAATGTTATAGGGGAATCATTTATTCAAACAAGTGACAATTTGATAACAGATATTTTAATAAATAATACATCAGTTAATCAAGTTGTAGTTTATTCTATTTTCCCTACTTCAATTTTAGGTGATTGTATTGGTGAAGTTCAAACAGTAACAGTTACTGTCAAACCTCCTCTATCACTTTTGAATGAAGATACATTGACAATTTGTAGTGGTAATAGTGTTAATTTGTCTTTAATTGCAAATACTAATGTTATTTTTAATTGGTATGCAGACCAATCTGTAAATATTTTAAATGAAACAACGAGTATTATATCTTCATCATTGATTAATGATACTTTACAAAATTTAACTAATACTGTCCAAGAGGTAACTTATAACGTTATTGGAACGTCAATAGGTAATGGCTGTTCTAGTCCAACAATTCCAATTACTGTTTTTGTAAATCCCCTTCCATCTGTCACTTTGTTTAATGATACTATTTTATGTAATGAATCAAATGTTAGTCCAATTGTATTTAATGGCCCAGTATTGGGATCTATTTATGATTGGAATTCTTCTAATTCTCTTGTTGGGATAACTCAACAATCAGGTCAAACTTTTATTCCCGGGTTTATTGCATCTAATAATTCAAATAATACGCAATCAACAATAATAACAGTTGTTCCTACATATGAAAATAATAATGTTCCTTGTATCGGTTCAAATGATACATTTAGCATCTCTGTAATACCAACTCCTAGTGTTAATCAATTATCAAATATTTCAGTATGTGATGGTGACCAAGTTCCAGAATTAATTCTTAGTGGTCAAATTATTGGAACAATATTTAATTGGACAAATTCTAATACATCTATTTCCTTAAATTCTAGTGGAGCAGGGAATTTACCTTCATTTATAGCAGAAAACTCAACAGAAATCCCTTTAATTAGTAATATAACTGTAGTACCTTCAATTCAGTCGGGTAATTTACAATGTTTAGGTTTAGAAGAAGACTATTCTATTACTGTTAATCCGTCTCCAAATATTTTAAACTCTGATGTTGAAATTTGTACTGGCGAAAACACAAATATACTATTGAATGCAAACATCCCGAGTACTTTTGAGTGGCAAGCAACACCAACCATAACAGTATTTAATGAAACCTCATTCCCGGTTCAATCAAGCGGTCTAATAAATGATATTCTAACAATAAACTCTAGTTCTGCTCAAACTGTAGACTATAATATAACAGCTACATCACTAATAAATGGTTGTATTGGACCTATCTCAATTATTGAAGTTCTCCTTAATCCACTACCAATCGTAGATTTTATCCCTTTAAACACATCGCTATGTGATTTGCAGCCTGTTAATTTCCAGAACAACTCCCCGGGAATCTTAGATGTAAGCTGGGAGTTTGGAGATGGAAACACCTCTAACCTATACAATCCAAGCCATACTTATAACTCAATAGGAAGTTACACTGTAGAATTGACGGCAACTAATCCATTTACCGGATGTACAAATTCAAGCTCTTTACCTGTTGTAGTTTCAGAGACTCCTAATGCCCTTTTTACTTATTCGGATAGTCTAGGGTGTGGTGTTTTAGACGTGGTGTTTTCTGCAGATGTTATCGATCCAAATTTAACTTATTTGTGGGATTTCGGTAACGGTCAAGGCTCTCAACAATTAGGTGTTTCAGGTGAACAATTCACAGAAGCTGGCTGTTATGACATATCTCTAGAAGTAACTTCAAATACAGGATGCGCTTCAACATTTATTGACGTAGATGCTATTTGTATTTTCGAGAATCCAATTGCTCAATTTTCTACTGAAAATCAAGTTTTTTCAACATTAGAAGACGTTATTATACAATTTAATAATGAGTCTCTTTATGCGACAGATTGTTTCTGGGATTTTGGAGACTATCAAACAAGTATTGTTGAGAATCCATCTCATGATTATCCTAATAATTCAGATGAGTATATAGTTACATTAATTGCAAGTAATGAGATAGGCTGTCTAGACACAGCTTCACTATTGATTTCAGTTATTCAAGACATATCAGTCTTTGTCCCAAACGCTTTCACTCCTGATAATGATGAGTTTAATCAGTATTTTAACCCTATTCTATCAAAGGGATTTAAACTTGGAACATATCATTTAACAATTTTCAATCGCTGGGGACAGATTGTTTTTGAATCTTTTAATTCTTCTTTTGGATGGGATGGAACTTATAACGGTGAATATTGCCAAGATGGTACATATATTTGGAAAATATCAGTTGATGAAGAGAGAACAGGTGAAAATAGATTATATCATGGGCATGTTAACCTAATAAAAGGCAGAGCGGAATAAAGCGTTAATTAGCTGTTATACAGCGTATTGAGTCGTATGCCCCGAACTACTTTAATCCAAATGATGACGAATACAATCAATCTTTTTTACCCATTTTGACCGATGGGTTTAAAAAAAACTTGTCATTTTACCATGTTTAATAGATGGTAAGAAATTGTTTTTGAGCCTTGTTATAAACTCTATGGACGGAGTGAGAGGCACTACAAAAAATGTCAGTCTGGAACTTATATTTAGAAAATTTCGGTTGAAGAATTAAGAATAGGTTAGTACAAGCTCTATCATGGGTATATGAGCCTAGTAAAATACTATATAAGACTAATTCAGTAGGTTAAATTCACTTCGCCTTGGCATATTTTTACTCTAAGAGTCTGTTATTTTGTAAATCCAACCTTTAAATCGTCATTGAATATTTCCTTGATGATTAACTCCCCTATTGAATCATTATAATGCACCGGATCCAAAAAATTAGATTTGTCCCGAGTCACCTCATTCTTAAAATCATAATCATAGACTTTTGCGTTTAAATTAAACATTGTTTTTTTGAACATTTGTTCTTCTTCTTCCAGCCCAAAATGAGCTATCCTCTCATGAAAATCTTGGTGATGAGGCGTAATAATAAAGATCACATTTATATTATTCTTTTTTGTGAATTTATCAAACTCAATTAGTTCCGATTTTAAAGTATTTGGGAACTTATACCTACCATACCAATGAGTAGCTTTAGTTGATATGTTCCATTCCCAAAACTCATCTTTAGATTTTGACGGTGTTGATTTAAGCTCTTTTCTAAAAATTAAATCTTTTATTGTATAGTAAGTAGCTTCCGCCACATCTTTGTTATAAACATACATTAAAGGATTATTTTGCATTTTTTTTAAGCCTGAAACTCTATCCATGTATCCGTATTCATTGAACATGTTAAAGTTAATTCCTATTATAACATTTTTTAGTTTTAGCTTTTCATTCGCCATGTAAAACAAATCAAATATCTCATTCAGTTTAGCGGCATTGGTATTTAGTTTTCTCCACTTTTTGTTTGTCAATTGACTCACTAACTCTATAGGTAGAGCATTCGTTCGTGAGTCTCCGAGAATCATGTTTTCACTTGGGTCCTTCATATAATCAAGAGTCCTAAACATTAGCGTGTTTAATGATTCAGCAGAACTTTTCGCCTCTTTATTTATCCGACTATAATTAAAATAACAGAACGGGTCTACTAGAACAACTATTAGCCCCCACAATAGAACAGGAGAAACAATTAACGCTATTTTTAGTATAAATTTTCTCATATAAAATAGGTTGGTTTTCTAAAATTGGAAATAGATGAAGTTTGCCGCACTGTTTTTTGTAAAGCTGAAGATTATTAAAAATAACATAGATAGATAGATGGCCCATCGGAGAGTGTTATAGTCTCCTATTAACTTTTTGATTTTTAAAGATTTGATGCCTATTTCTATTGTAATTAGCATAAATATAAATACAACCGAATAAACCAGATCCAATATAGTAAGTCCCATCCCTCTGAACTTTAAGGAAATTGCCAAGAAATCGGACCATTGTGCGCTATCAGAAAACATGTTATTTATAATATAAAATGCGTCTGATATTGAATTGCTTCTGAAAAATATCCAGGCAAAACATACTATTAAGAATGTGTAAATCATGGATATAGCCCTAGTAAATAGATTGCTTTTTCTGTTCACGCTCTTACTAAAATGTTTTTCAATGATTAGGATAATGCCATGAATCGCACCCCAAGCAACAAACGTCCAGTTAGCCCCATGCCACAGGCCACTAACAAGAAAGGTTATAAATAGGTTCATGCCGACCCTAAAAGACGTCCCTCTGCTTCCCCCTAACGGTATGTATACATAGTCTTTAAACCAGGTAGAAAGAGAGATGTGCCACCTTCTCCAAAAATCAGTTAAGCTTTTTGAAAAATACGGCGTCCTAAAATTTGTCATTAAGTTGAACCCTAAAAATCTAGAAATTCCTATTGCAATATCTGAGTACCCTGAAAAGTCACAGTAAATTTGAAATGCAAAGAAGACAGTAGCAACAATCATTGGAATTCCAGCGTACCCTTCAGGGTCATTGTAAACAGCGTTTACAAGTACCGCCAAGCTGTCTGCAACAACTATCTTTTTAAAGAAGCCTAGCAAAACCAATCTACCCCCACTTCGCGCAAGTTGATAATTAAATTCTCGTTTCTTAGAAAATTGAGGCAACAAATTTTTGGCTCTTTCAATTGGGCCGGCAACTAGCTGTGGAAAGAACGCCACGAAAGTAAAGAAACTGATGGCATCCCTAGTAGGCTCCATCTTTCTTTTATAAATGTCAATCGAATAACTTAGTGTTTGGAATGTATAAAAACTAATGCCAACAGGTAAAATTATATTTAACGTGTATGTATCTATATTAAAGTTGAACTGGGCTAATAGATTAACAAAACTGTCAATAAAGAAGTTGCAGTATTTGAAGAAGCCCAAAAATCCAAGATTCACAGCAAGACTTATGAACAAGAGCTTCTTCCTTATTTTGTCATTATTTGATTGAAAAATTTTTATCCCAAGATAATAATCTACAACTGAACTTATGATGATCAAAGATAGAAACCGCCAATCCCACCATCCATAAAATAGATAACTACTAGCAAGTAGTAGAAGGTTTTGATGTTTTAGCTTTTTATGTAAAACAAACCAATATAATATGAATACAATTAGAAAAAAAAGAATAAATTCTAATGAGTTAAACAACATAAGTTTGAATTGAAATTAAATTATTTAGCATAAGGAGGAGCAATGATTAATTTGAGTTTTGTTTCAATCATTTTCTCTTTTACCACTTTGCAATAAATTAAGTTTGTAATCATAAAAATAGTAAATAAAAAATAATCAAATCGCCAAATAAAAAATCGCTTGAATCCTTTTTCTGTTCCCTAAATAGTTAACAAAAAAATCTCCCAGCATAAATGCTAGGAGATTTCAAAAAGTCACTAAAGACTTCTATGAATATAAAACTTATTGTTTTACAATTCTAGCTGTTTTCTTGTTACTATCTTGAATGATGATTGCTTGATAGAAACCAGGATTGTAATCCGTTCCAATTCTAACATCTGTTTCTTGACGTAGGTCAACTAATCGTGTTTCGATTAATCTTCCTGTTCCGTCGTATACAGAAACTGATACTGGTGAACTTCTATCTTCAGAAGCGATGTGAAGCGTTGTTGCATCACTGAATGGATTCGGAGACAACGTTGTCGAGAATTCGATTCCTTCTTCTTGTGCTAGGTCTTTCTGGATATAGTTTAGTATCATAGCCGAAGCAACAGGAGTAGTGACTGTGCAAACCGTACCATAAGCCCCTGTCCCTATGGCTGTCGTAACCTGAATGTCAATATCATATGTTATCCCTGGATTTAAATTAAGTATACTTAATTGTAGTGATCTATAAGGCCTATCGACAATCAGCGTGTCCGTTCTATCAATAAATCTAAACCTATAGTTTGTTGCGTTTTCAGCATAGACGGCAAAGATCTGAGCGCTCATCGTTTGAACTGTGACATCGCAATAAGGTGTCGCCAACTGTGTAATTGGAAAGTCAGGTGTTGTGAATTGGCACACAGGACCAAAATCACTCGTAATACCTCCAGTTAATGATACTTGAACATCAACATCATATGTTGTAATGTATGCTAAAGCAACTTGAGATAATGGTAAAGATCTAAATGGACGATCGCTAATAATTGTATCTACTCCATTAATTAATCTAAATCTGTAATTAGTCGCTCCAATAACAGCATCTGCTTTTATATTGTTAAACATTGAATTACCCGTGCTACCACAATAAGAGCTTGATAGTTGTGTAGTAGAGCTTGGTGTTTCAATAGCACAAGCAAGGCCAAAGCTACCTACAATACCATTGACAAGTATTGTAACATCAACACTGTATATTTTATCGTAGTCTAATGCAAAATTAGACAAGGATACTGTTCTAAAAGGAGCATCATATATAATTGTATCTATCCCGTTAATAAAACGAAACCTATAACTAGTTGCGCCAATAACAGCATCTGCTTTAATGCTACTAGTTAAAGAGCTAAGTGCAATGCCACAATAGATAGCCTCAACTTTTGTTGCAAAAAAAGGTTCTGTTGCTATCACACAGACTGATCCATAGTCTCCTGCTATGCCATTTATTGTAACTGCAACATCAACATTATATGCTTGATCCCCAGATAAAGGAAGATTGTATAGGGGCAACGATTTAAATGGTCGTTCGGCGATTAGAGTATCTGACCCGTATCCGACCTTAATAAACCGAAACCTATAATTAGTTGCACCTGCAACAGGGTTTGCTTTAATAATAGTTGATAAAACAGTAACTGTTGAGTTACAATCTGCCGAATTTAATTGTGTTGTTGGCAAGTTAACCCCCTGCGCCCTTGTTTCAAGTACGAATAGAGCAAAAAATCCAATTAAAAATGTAAAATGTTTCATAAGTAAAGTATTAATTAATAAGTAGCTAACAGATAGTTACGACAAAACCAACTATTTAAAACGATTTACAAAACCCTAATCTCTCGATTTTAGTATATGCACATAGTATGAAAGACAATAATTACATAAATGGAATACGTATTAATACGGGAAAAAGTAGAAACGGCATATTTAAGAGGTCTAAAAAGTGCTTAGAATAATAGTGCCATTTTAACTTAAAAAAAGCTCCCAGAAATAATCTGGGAGCTTTCAAAAAGACACTAGGAGCTACTCTGAATACTAGACTTATTGTTTTACAATTCTAGCTGTCTTTTTGTTACCATTTTGAATTATTATAGCCTGATAGAACCCAGAATTATACTCTGTTCCAATTCTGATGTCTGTTTCTTGAGTTAGGTCAACCAATCGAGATTCAATTAACCTCCCTGTTCCGTCATATACAAAAACTGATACTGGTGCGTTTGTATCATCAGAGTTGATATTAAGCACTGCTACGTCATTGAATGGGTTAGGCGCCAATGTCGTCTCAAAAACAATTCCTTCTTCTTGAGCTAGCCCTTTTTGAATATTACTTATTACAAAGGAGGATTGTGGAGTTGTCACTGTACAAACTGGACCATAATCTCCTACTACTCCTCCTGCGGTCACCTGAATATCAATACTATATATTGTTCCGCCAAGAATACCAGGTTCTGATAAAGCCAAAGATCTATAGGGTCTATCTATTATCAATGTATCAGTGCCGCTAATCAATCTAAACCTATAGTTTGTTGCGCCTGCTGCAAACATTGCAAACAACTGGCTATTCATTGAGCCTGGTGAACTACCACAATAAAGAGGTGCTAACTGAGTGATTGGGAAATCTGTTGTTAATGTGCAAACTTCTCCATACTCACAAACTAAACCTTGAACTGTTGCTGCAACATCAACATTGTATACCTTATTAAACTCGAGTGGAACTTGACTAAATGGTAAAGCTCTAAAAGGACGATCAACTATTAATGTATCATTTCCATTTATTAACCTAAACCTGTAGTTTGTTGCCCCGCTGACTTGTGCTGCTTTGACAAGTCCGGATGAAATTGACTGTGTAACATAACCGCAATACTGACCTGCCAACTGCGTTTTTGGTAAAAAAATTCTTATTGTGCATGCATCGCCGAAATCGCCTGTTACTCCGCTAGATGTCACCTGAATATCAACTTTGTATGTTAAGCCGTATGTTATTCCTGGAACTGTATTCAGATATAAAGATCTGTAAGGGCGATCCTTAATAAGGGTATCACTTCCATTAATAAACCTAAATCTAAAGTTAGTGGCGCCTATGACATTGACTGCAAACACCTGGCTAGCTAAATTACTCGTTGACATACTACAATACAATGGAGCTAATAGTGTTACAGGAATGATTGTTGTTACTGTACAAACACCTCCATACTCCCCTATAATTCCATTTAATGTTACTGCAATATCAACACTGTATGTCTGATTGTAGTCTAGGGCAATTAGTGTCAATTGTAAATTTCTAAATGGGCGGTCCACTATAACTGTATCTGACCCTAATCCAGGCTTAATAAAGCGAAATCTATAATTAGTTGCTCCTGCAACAAGATCTGCTTTAACCCAACCTGTTAAAGAAGTTATTGCTGAATTGCAGTTTGCAGCCTCTAATTGTGTTGTTTCTAAATTTAAGCTCTGCGCCTTTCCTTCGACTGTGAACAGAGCCAAGGCTCCAATCAGAAATATAAAATGTTTCATAGATAGAATATTTGTTTACGGATAAAAAAAGCACAAAACATACTTATCAGAACATTATATAGGTACTTGATTTCTAAATTTTAGTGTATGCACATAGTCAAAAGGGAATTAATCTACTTCTAGTCTACGTATTAATACATAAAATAAGGAATATGTTAAAATATAGCGCCTAAGATACAGGAGCTAAGAATAAATCAAAAAGATACGTTTAAAGCTTTTGCTGAAGAGGTAAACCTGATGAGATTTTTAATAAATAAAAAAGCTCCCAGCATAAATGCTGGGAGCTTTCAAAAAGTCACTAAAGACTTCTCTGAATATAAAACTTATTGTTTTACAATTCTAGCTGTTTTCTTGTTACCATCTTGAATGATGATTACTTGATAGAAACCAGGATTGTAATCCGTTCCAATTCTAACATCTGTTTCTTGACGTAGGTCAACTAATCGTGTTTCGATTAATCTTCCTGTTCCGTCGTATACAGAAACTGATACTGGTGAACTTGCATCTTCAGAAGCGATGTGAAGCGTTGTTGCATCACTGAATGGATTAGGAGACAATGTTGTCTCGAACTCGATTCCCTCTTCCTGTGCTAGGTCTTTTTGGTTGTCGTTTATTACAATAGTCGACGACCCATCTGGCGTAGTTACTGTACAAACTGGACCAAAGTCTCCTGTCATTCCACCTGCTGTTACTTGAATGTCAACATTATATGTTACACCCGTAAGTATACCTGGCTCTGATAAAGATAGAGATCTAAATGGTCTATCTATTAACAATGTATCAGTACCGTTAATCAGTCTAAATCTATAGTTCGTTGCGCCATCAGCAAACAGTGCAAACACTTGACTACTCATTGACCCTGGTGAGCTACCACAATAAAGAGGTGCTAACTGTGTCGTTGGGAAGTCTACTTGAACTGTACAAACATCTCCATAGTCTCCTACCACTCCACCAGCTGTTACCTGAACATCAACATTATATGTCTTATCCAATGTAATTCCTGGTACTGTATTCAGAGTTAAAGATCTAAATGGACGATCAAGGATTAACGTGTCGTTTCCACTTATGAATCTAAATCTATAGTTCGTTGCACCTGCAGCAAACATTGCGAAGATTTGACTATTCAACGATTGAGTTGTCATACCACAATATGCATCAGCTAACTTAGTTGTTGGGAAGTCGGTTGTTACTGTACAAACTGCACCGTAATCACAAACCTGTCCTTGAACTGTTGCTGCAACATCTACGTTGTAGACTTTGTTAAACTCAACGGCAACTTGACTAAATGGTAGAGCTCTAAACGGACGGTCAACAATCAGTGTATCATTTCCATTTATTAATCTAAACCTGTAGTTCGTTGCTCCATCAACAGCCGCTGCTTTGATTAGACCTGATGTAACTGATTGTGTTACGTAACCACAGTACTGACCTGCCAACTGTGTTGTTGGTAGAACTGTTGTTATTGTACAAACATCTCCGAAGTCTCCTGTAACACCATAACATGTTGCTTGAACATCTACGTTGTATACTACACCGTATGTTATCTCTGGAACTGTATTCAGATATAGAGATCTAAATGGACGATCCTTAATAAGGGTGTCGTTTCCATTTATGAATCTAAATCTAAAGTTTGTTGCTCCCTCAGAGTTCATAGCAAACACTTGACTAACTAAGTTGTTAGTTGTAATGCCACAATACGCTGGTGCTAACTGTGTCGTTGGGAATGTTGTCGTTACCGTACAAACATCTCCAAAGTCTCCTGTAGCTCCTGCTACTGTAACCTGAACGTCTACATTGTATGTTTTATCATACTCTACTGCAATACTGTTCAATGGTATATTTCTAAACGGACGATCTGCTATAAGCGTATCATTTCCATTGATAAATCTAAACCTAAAGTTAGATGCGTTGTCAACAATCTCTGCATAAATTAGTGCAGATAAGTTATCCGTAACATATCCACAGTACTGACCTGCAAGTTTTGTTTGAGGTCCTGGTGTCGTGATAGTACAAACTGTACCAAAGTCTCCCATTGATCCACTTAGAGTTACAGCAACATCTACACTGTATGTTGTAAGGTAATCTAACGAAACAAGACTCAATGGTAATGATCTAAATGTACGATCAACAATCAGTGTATCTGTACCGTCAATCAATCTAAATCTATAACTCTCTGACCCTGGAACAGCGTCTGCTTTGATAAGGTCAGTCATTGTAATAAGTGTTGAATTACAATCTGTAGCTTGTAGCTGTGTCGTTGGTAGAATAATACAAGAACCATCGTCATCTGTAGCAGTAGCATCATAGTTAGTAGCTAATGCATCAGTACAACCAGCTATCTCATCGTCATCACATATACCGTCACCGTCAGCATCAGCTAAACAAGCACCAGCACAGTCAAGACCTGCATCAGCATAAGTACAAGATAAATCATCATCTGTTGCTGTTGCATCGTAGTTACATGCAGATACATCAGTACAACCAACTACCTCATCGTCATCACATACACCGTCACCGTCAGCATCAGCTAAACAAGCGCCAGCACAGTCATAACCATCAGCAGGATAAATACAAGAAGCATTATCTGTTGCTGTTGCATCGTAGTTACATGCAGATGCATCAGTACAACCAACTACCTCATCGTCATCACATATACCGTCACCGTCAGCGTCAGCTAAACAAGCGCCAGCACAGTCATAACCTGCAGCAGCATAAGTACAAGATAAATCATCATCTGTTGCTGTTGCATCGTAGTTACATGCAGATACATCAGTACAACCAACTACCTCATCGTCATCACATACACCGTCACTGTCAGCATCAGCTAAACAAGCGCCAGCACAGTCATAACCTGCAGCAGCATAAGTACAAGAACCATCATCATCTGTAGCAGCAACAACATAGTTACATGCTAATGCATCAGTACAACCAACTACCTCATCGTCATCACAGATACCGTCACCGTCAGCATCAGCTAAACAAGCGCCAGCACAGTCATAACCTGCAGCAGGATAAATACAAGATAAATCATCATCTGTAGCAGCAACATCATAGTTACATGCTGTTGCATCTATACAACCAGGCACTACAACACTACACGATGCAGTAAATGTAGCTAATACATCTCCTTGAACAGGCATTACAGTTCCTCCAGCATAAAGGTCAATCCACTCAGACACAACGTTACCGGTAGGGTCATACAATGTAAATCCTAATTCATCTGGGTATACTCCTTCGTTGGCAAGTACAATCTCAGTAGCTAAGTTGTCACAAAGAGCTATGTTAACAGTAGCAAAACCACCAGAAGTTAACTCTTGTGTAGAAACAACTTGTCCACCTTGAACAAAATTAACACTTGCTCCATCCCATCCATCACCAGCAGCATCTGTCATATCAAACACGAAGTCACATTGTTCAGAAGATTGACAAATAGGATAAAGACAAGAGCCATCATCTGTATCAGCAGCTGAGTCGTAGTTGGTAGCAAGAGGATCTATACATCCAAAGATCGCACAAGTACCAATTGTTCCTGAAGCATCAGCTCCTGAAGCGATAACAGCACCTGAAGCGTCTGTTACATCCCATGAGTTCTCAGATGGATAACCATCTGTATTTAAATATGTAAGGTCAATACATCCTGTAAGGTCTAGACATAATGTAAATGCATCCTGCGTTCCAGCAGTCATTACATAGTCAACACCCTCTACAGTCATTGTCTGACCACCGTCTCCGTATGAATCATATAGATTTAACGTTACAGCTGTTCCACCATTTGCACAGTTACCTGCACAATCTAAAGGAGCTGCAGCGAAAGTACAAGTACCATCGTCAGCAGTTGCTGCAGCGTCATAGTTACATGCTGTTGCATCTGTACATCCAGGTACTCCATAAGTACATGAACCATCGTCTACTGTAGCAGTAGCGTCATAGTTAGCAGCTGTTGCATCCATACATCCAGGTATTGGACACGTTCCAACCTGAACACTAGCAGAAGAACCATCATCATTTATTCCATCAATAGTGTAAACTACACCATCAATTGATAATGTACCTCCATTCCAACTATCTCCGTATATATCAACAAGATTCACACTGTAAGCTGAACCTAGGTCGATACAGCCATCAAAGCCTGTAACACCTGAAGTCATCTCAGCTAAAACGTTTCCATCACAATCCGTGATAGTGAAACTATTCTCACTAGGATAAGAACCTGCAGTATATAGTATAGCGTTATCCAAACAAGGATAAACACATGAACCATCATCAATCGTTGCGGCTGCATCATAGTTAGTTGCTGTTGCGTCCATACATCCTTGTACAGCACAAGTACCAACTTGACCTGAAGCATCAGCTCCTGAAGCGATAACAGCACCTGAAGCGTCTGTTACATCCCATGAGTTCTCACTTGGATAACCATCTGTGTTTAAATAAGCAAGGTCAATACATCCTGTAAGGTCTAGACATAATGTAAATGCATCCTGCGTTCCAGCAGTCATTACATAGTCAACACCCTCTACAGTCATTGTCTGACCACCATCTCCGTATGAATCATATAGATTCAACGTTACAGCAGTACCTCCATTTGCACAAGCTCCAGCACAATCTAAAGGAGCTGCAGCGAAAGTACAAGTACCATCGTCAGCAGTTGCTGCCGCGTCGTAGTTACATGCTGTTGCATCTGTACATCCAGGTACTCCATAAGTACATGAACCGTCGTCTACTGTAGCAGTAGCATCGTAGTTGGCAGCAGTAGCATCCATACATCCAGGTATTGGACATGCTCCAACTTGAACGCTAGAAGCAGTACCGTCATCATTTACTCCATCAAGAGTGTAAACTACACCATCTATTGATAATGTACCTCCATTCCAGTTATCACCGTATGAATCAACAAGATTCACACTGTAAGCTGAACCTAGGTCGATACAGCCATCAAAGCCTGTAACACCTGAAGTCATCTCAGCTAAAACGTTTCCATCACAATCCGTGATAGTGAAACTGTTTTCACCTGCATAAGAACCTGCAGTATATAGTATAGCGTTATCCAAACAAGGATAAACACATGAACCATCATCAATCGTTGCGGCTGCATCATAGTTAGTTGCTGTTGCGTCCATACATCCTTGTACAGCACAAGTACCAACTTGACCTGAAGCATTACCTCCTGAAGCGATAACAGTACCTGAAGCATCTGTTACATCCCATGAGTTCTCTGTATCCCATCCATTTGCAGGAGTAAATATTGCATCTGTACAAGCAGTAAGGTCTAAACATAATGTGAATGACTCTGTCCCTCCAGTAATAGTGTAATCTACACCATCAACCGTTAAGATAGACTGAGAACCATCGGAGTAGCCCCATCCATCATTGTATTGATCATAAAGACTTAACGTTACAGCTGAGCCTCCATTTGCACAGTTACCTGCACAGTCTAAAGGAGCGGCAGCATATGTACAGTTACCATCGTCAGCAGTTGCTGCCGCGTCGTAGTTACATGCTGTTGCGTCTGTACATCCAGGTACTCCATAAGTACATGAACCGTCGTCTACTGTAGCAGTAGCATCGTAGTTAGCAGCAGTAGCATCCATACATCCAGGTATTGGACACGTTCCAACCTGAACACTAGCAGAAGAACCATCATCATTTATTCCATCAAGAGTGTAAACTACACCATCAATTGATAATGTACCTCCATTCCAGCTATCACCGTATGAATCATCAAGATTTACACTGTAAGTTGAACCTAGATCGATACAACCATCAAAGAAAGCCACTCCAAATGCCATATCAGCTAAAACGTTTCCATCACAATCCGTGATAGTGAAACCATTCTCACCTGCATAAGAACCTGCAGTATATAGTATAGCGTTATCCAAACAAGGATAAACACATGAACCATCATCAATCGTTGCGGCTGCATCATAGTTAGTTGCTGTTGCGTCCATACATCCTTGTACAGCACAAGCACCAACTTGACCTGAAGCATCAGCTCCTGAAGCGATAACAGCACCTGAAGCGTCTGTTACATCCCATGAGTTCTCACTTGGATAACCATCTGTGTTTAAATAAGCAAGGTCAATACATCCTGTAAGGTCTAGACATAATGTAAATGCATCCTGCGTTCCAGCAGTCATTACATAGTCAACACCCTCTACAGTCATTGTCTGACCACCATCTCCGTATGAATCATATAGATTTAACGTTACCTCGTCGAATAAACAAGAAGGAGGAGTAGCAGAACAGTTTGTTGTAAATGTAGCTAACACATCTCCAGCAGCACCAGCTAATGAGCCTGTAGCCATAGAAGCGACAGTCGAACCACTTGGATCTACTAAATCAAACGATACTTCAATGGCATAAGAACCAACTGTTGCATAAACAACGTCAGTTGCAACACCATCACATAATGAGATAGTAGCAGTTCCTGAAGCACCTGTAGTAATTGTCTGAGTAGAAACTACGATTCCGTTTTGTACGAAACTAATTTCATTGCCGTTCCAACCATCACCCCAATCATCTGTCATATTGAACGTGTAGTCACATTGACTAGCAGCATCACAATTATCAGTTGAGAATGAAATTGGTCCAACCCAAGTACTTTGATCAGTACCACAATCAGACTGTACATAAACATCATATGAAGTTCCAGCAGTTAATCCAGAGATAGGCTCTGTTGTGTTTGCTGATCCTACTATTTGCGTTCCAGCACCTAATACAAATCCGGCAACACCGTATTCAATATTAGATAACCCTGATCCAGCAGCGTCAGTCCAAGAGACATCAGCAGAAACATCAGTTATGTTTGATGCAGCTAAAGCTAAAGGATCTAAACAATTAGGTGTTTCTTCGAAAGTAACATCATCAATTGCGATGTCATCATAGAAGCCTGCAGAATTTGGCTCAGAGAATGTAAACCTAACTTGAGCAGGACCTGTAAAAGTCAATGCTGATAAGCCAATTGTTTTCTCTTCCCATCCTGCAGTATTTGTATTATAAGTACCAACAGCATTCCAAGCAGCACCATCCCAAACTTCAACGTCTAGTTGAGAGTTAGAGTTTCCTTCATTATCACTAAGCTCGTAGAATGAAAGCTGAGGAACCGCTAAGGAGTTAATATCTACCATAGGACTTGTCAAAGTTGCTGGTGCATCTGTACCAGAAGCATCAACCCATGCAAAGTATCCGTCAGTATCAGTATTACCTGTTATAGTTCCATTGTTACCGATATGGTTAAACCCTGGAGTATTACTAAACTGCCAGTTTTCTCCACCAGCCATAGACCAACAATTTGGAATAGCACCTGCATTATCCATTCCTTCTGACCAAGGCATTGCTAAAATACCACAGTCCGTTGTGAATGAATAAGGTCCAACCCAGTTACTTTGGAAATCTCCACAGTCTGTTTGTACGTAGAAATCATATGTAGTATTGGCAGTTAATCCAGAAATAGATTCTGGATTATTCGTTGTTCCAAAAACTTGAGTTCCTGTACCTAACGTATATCCAGCAATACCATATTCAACATTAGACGAACCTGAAGCAGCATTATCACTCCATCCTAAGTCAGCAGAACTAACTGTTATGTTAGATGCTGTTAGAGCAGTTGGGTCTAAACATGCTGGAGCAGTACAATCAGTTGTAAATGTAGCTATTACATCTCCAGCTGAAGCTAATAATGAGCCTTGAGCTAAAGTAGCAACTGTAACTCCGAAAGGATCTACTACTGTAAACGATACCTCAGAAGCAAAAGAACCAGCGGCTGATAAAACAATATCAGTTGCAACGCCATCACACAATGGTATAGTTACAGAACTTCCTGAACCAGTAACAACTGTCTGAGTAGAGACTACGTAACCATTTTGTACGAAGCTCATTTCATTACCATTCCAACCGTCACCATAGCTATCAACCATATTGAATGTGTAGTCACATTGACTAGCAGCATTACAAAGACCAGTTGTAAATGATATTGGTCCAACCCAAGCACTTTGAATAGAACCACAATCAGACTGTACGTAGAACTCGTATGTAGTTACAGGAGTCAATCCAGAAATAGATTCTGGGTTGTTCGCTGTTCCTAAAACTTGTGTTCCAGTTCCTAATGTAAATCCGGCAACACCGTATTCAATATTAGAAAGACCTGAAGCAGCATTATCTGTCCAACCTAAATCAGCTGTAGAAACGCCAACATTTGTAGCTGTTAAAGCTGATGGGTCTTGACATGCTGGAGGAGTACAGTTAGTTGTAAATGTAGCTATTACTGTTCCAGCTGTAAGAGGCAAGCCTCCTGTAGCTAAAGTAGAAACAGTAGCCCCATAAGGATCTACTAAATTAAATGATACCTCAGAAGCATAAGAACCAGCTGTTGATAAAACAATATCAGTTGCAACGCCATCACATAATGCGATAGCAGCAGTTCCTAAAAATCCAGTAGCGATTGTGTTACTAGAAACAACAACTCCATTCTGTACGAAGCTAATTTCATTTCCATTCCATCCATCACCGAAGCTATCTATCATATTAAATGTGTAATCACATTGACTAGCAGCATCACAAAGATTCGTTGTAAATGTAATTGGTCCAACCCAAGTACTTTGATCAGTACCACAATCAGACTGTACATAAACGTCATATGAAGTACCAGCAGTTAATCCAGAGATAGACTCTGTTGTATTTGCAGTACCAATTTGAGTTCCAGCACCTAACACAAATCCGGTAACACCGTATTCAACATTAGATAACCCTGATCCAGCAGCGTCAGTCCAAGAGACATCAGCAGAAACATCAGTTATGTTTGATGAAGCTAAAGCTAAAGGCTCAATACAACTAGGAGCTTCTGTAAAAGTAACATCGTCAATTGCGATGTCATCGTAGAAAGCTAAAACGTCTGGTTCAGAGAATGTAAATCTAACTTGAGCAGCACCAGTGAAAATTATTCCTGGCATGTCAATATTTTTCTGTTCCCATCCTGCAGTATTTGTATTATAAGTACCAACAGCATTCCAAGCAGCACCATCCCAAACTTCAACGTCTAGTTGAGAGTTAGAGTTTCCTTCATTATCACTAAGCTCGTAGAATGATAAACGAGGCGTAGTTAAAGAACTGATATCTATCAATGGACTTGTCAAAGTCACTGCATCACCAGCAACACCGCCAGAGGCATCAACCCATGCAAAGTATCCATCAGTAGCACTGTTGCCAGTTATAGCTCCATTATTACCAATATGGCTAAACCCTGGAGTATTACTAAACAACCAGTTCTCAGCACCTCCCATAGACCAACAATTTGGAATAGCACCCGCGTTTTCCATTCCTTCTGACCAAGGCATTGCTAAAATACCACAATCCGTTGTGAATGTATAAGGTCCAACCCATGTAGCTAAAGCACTACCACAATCAACCTGAATATAGAAATCATATGTTGTATTGGATGGTAATCCAGCAAAAACGAAGAAAGTGTCAGCTACTGGTATAACAAAAGCACCCGCACCTGTATTTCCTTGAGCAATACCAGTTGGCATAAATTCAAGGTTGTATGAACCTGTAAGAGCATCATCCCAAACTAAATCAACAGAAGAAGCAGTAATATTAACCGCACCTAAACCAGTAGCAGCATCACAAAGAGGAGCTGTACAATTTGCTACAAATGTAGCTAAGACATCTCCAGTAGCACCAGCTAATGTTCCTGTAACTAAAGTTCCAACGTTAACCCCGAATGGATCAATTACATTAAATGAAATCTCACCTTCATAAGTTCCCACATTTTCAATAACAAGTTCAGTCCCGAAATCAGTACAAAGAGCAACACTCGCTGTAGCTGAAGAACCTGATGCTAAAGTTTGAGTAGAAACCGTTATTCCATTCTGAACAAAGCTAAAGCTCCATCCATTCCATCCATCACCGTAGCTATCTACCATCTCAAATGTGTAATCACATTGATCAGCAGCTCCACAAAGATTTGTTGAGAAAGAATAAGGTCCAGCCCAAAGACTTTGACCAGTTCCACAATCAGACTGTACATAGAAATCATATGTAGTCCCTGAAGCTAACCCAGAGATTGACTCTGTAGTATTTACTGAACCTAATATTTGTGTTCCAGAACCTAAAGTGAATCCAGCAACGCCGTACTCAACATTAGATAGCCCTGAAGCAGCAACATCATTCCAGCCTAAGTCAGCAGCATCTGTTGTAATATTTGAAGCCATTAAATTATCTGGCTCTAAGCAATTTGGTGTTTCTTCAAAAGAAACATCATCAATTGCGATGTCATCATAGAAGTCGCCAGAAACTGGCTCAGAGAAAGTAAATCTAACTTGAGCAGGACCTGTAAAAGTCAATGCTGATAAGTCAATTATTTTCTCTTCCCATCCTCCTGATGAATTTGTATTATATGTAGCTACAGAATCCCAAGAAGAACCGGTATAAACCTCTACAAATAAATTCGAGTTAGAGAATCCTTCGTTATGGCTAAGCTCATAAAAAGAAAGTTGAGGAACTGATAATGAACTAATATCAATAGCAGGACTTGTTAAAGTCGCAGAATCACCAGCAACACCACCAGAGGCATCAACCCATGCAAAATAGCTATCAGTATCAGTGTTACCTGTTATAGCTCCATTATTACCAATATGGTTAAACCCTGGAGTATTACTAAATAACCAGTTCTCTGTACCTGTCATGCTCCAACAGCCTGGCATAACACCTGCATTGTCCATTCCTTCTGACCAAGGCAAAGCAAGGATATCACAAGGAGTTGTAAATGCAATTGGCCCAACCCAGTTACTTTGGAAATCTCCACAGTCTGTTTGTACATAGAACTCATACGCAGTATTAGCCGTTAATCCAGATATAGATTCTGGATTATTCGCTGTTCCTACAATCTGTGTCCCTGCTCCTAATGTGAATCCAGCATCGCCGTACTCAACATTAGCAGATCCTGAAGAAGCAGCATCTGTCCAGCTTAAGTCAGCTGAAGATGCCGTGATGTTAGATGCTGACAAAGCAGCTGGATCTAAACATGCCGGTGGAGTACAATTTGTTGTAAACGTAGCTAATACTTGACCCGGTGCTCCAAATAGAGCGCCTGCAGCTAATGTTGCAACATTAATACCGTAAGGATCTACTACATCGAATGAAACTTCACCTCCCCATGAACCAACTGTTGAATAAACAACGTCAGTTGCAACACCATCACACAATGATATGGATGCAGTAGCAGAAGAGCCAGTAGCAATTGTGTTTGTAGAAACTACAACTCCATTTTGTACGAAGCTAATTTCATTTCCATTCCAACCATCACCGTAAGAATCTACCATGTTAAATGTGTAAACACATTGACTAGCAGGATCACATAAAGGTGTCGTAAATGATATTGGTCCAACCCAAGAACTTTGGTTAACGCCACAGTCAGACTGTACGTAAAACTCGTAAGTAACTCCAGTTGATAATCCAGAAATAGACTCTGAAACATTTGCAGTTCCTAAAATTTGAGCCCCTGTACCTAATGTAAATCCAGAAACGCCGTATTCAACATTAGATAACCCTGAAGCAGAAACATCGGTCCAACTTAAGTCAGCAGAAGTTTCTGTAACATTGGACGCCGTTAAAGCAGTTGGGTCTAAACAAGGAGGTGTACAATCACCAATCGTTCCTGAAGCATCTGCTCCTGAAGCGATAACAGCACCTGAAGCGTCTGTTACATCCCATGAGTTCTCAGATGGATAACCATCTGTATTTAAATATGTAAGGTCAATACATCCTGTAAGGTCTAGACATAATGTAAATGCATCCTGCGTTCCAGCAGTCATTACATAGTCAACACCCTCTACAGTCATTGTCTGACCACCGTCTCCGTATGAATCATATAGATTTAACGTTACCTCGTCTCCAGTACATGGAGCAGTACAACTTGTTGCAAATGTTATTAAGATATCTCCTGCAACTGCAGCTAATGAACCAACTGTTAAACTTGCAACAGTAGTTCCAAAAGGATCTACAACATCAAATCCGATCTCAGATGGGTACGAACTTTCTGTTGTATAAACCAAGTCAGTTGCAACACCATCACATAATGGAATTGTTGCCGTACCTGCGGCTAATGATGCTAGTGTTTCAGTAGAAACTACAGATCCATTTTGCACGAAGCTAATTTCACCACCGTTCCATCCGTCACCGAACGCATCTATCATGTTAAATGTGTAATCACATGTAACGCAAGCAGGAGCACAAACACCAACTTGAGCGCTAGCAGAAGAACCATCATCATTTACTCCATCAAGAGTGTAAACTACACCATCTATTGATAATGTACCTCCATTCCAGCTATCACCGTATGAATCAACAAGATTTACATCATAGTCTGAACCTAGGTCGATACAGCCATCAAAGCCTGTAACACCTGAAGTCATCTCAGCTAAAACGTTTCCATCACAATCCGTGATAGTGAAACTGTTTTCACCTGCATAAGAACCTGCAGTATATAGTATAGCGTTATCCAAACAAGGATAAACACATGAACCATCATCAATCGTTGCGGCTGCATCATAGTTAGTTGCTGTTGCGTCCATACATCCTTGTACAGCACAAGTACCAACTTGACCTGAAGCATTACCTCCTGAAGCGATAACAGTACCTGAAGCATCTGTTACATCCCATGAGTTCTCTGTATCCCATCCATTTGCAGGAGTAAATATTGCATCTGTACAAGCAGTAAGGTCTAAACATAATGTGAATGACTCTGTCCCTCCAGTAATAGTGTAATCTACACCATCAACCGTTAAGATAGACTGAGAACCATCGGAGTAGCCCCATCCATCATTGTATTGATCATAAAGACTTAACGTTACAGCTGAGCCTCCATTTGCACAGTTACCTGCACAGTCTAAAGGAGCGGCAGCATATGTACAGTTACCATCGTCAGCAGTTGCTGCCGCGTCGTAGTTACATGCTGTTGCGTCTGTACATCCAGGTACTCCATAAGTACATGAACCGTCGTCTACTGTAGCAGTAGCATCGTAGTTAGCAGCAGTAGCATCCATACATCCAGGTATTGGACACGTTCCAACCTGAACACTAGCAGAAGAACCATCATCATTTATTCCATCAAGAGTGTAAACTACACCATCAATTGATAATGTACCTCCATTCCAGCTATCACCGTATGAATCAACAAGATTTACACTGTAAGTCTGAACCTAGGTCGATACAGCCATCAAAGCCTGTAACACCTGAAGTCATCTCAGCTAAAACGTTTCCATCACAATCCGTGATAGTGAAACTGTTTTCACCTGCATAAGAACCTGCAGTATATAGTATAGCGTTATCCAAACAAGGATAAACACATGAACCATCATCAATCGTTGCGGCTGCATCATAGTTAGTTGCTGTTGCGTCCATACATCCTTGTACAGCACAAGTACCAACTTGACCTGAAGCATTACCTCCTGAAGCGATAACAGTACCTGAAGCATCTGTTACATCCCATGAGTTCTCTGTATCCCATCCATTTGCAGGAGTAAATATTGCATCTGTACAAGCAGTAAGGTCTAAACATAATGTGAATGACTCTGTCCCTCCAGTAATAGTGTAATCTACACCATCAACCGTTAAGATAGACTGAGAACCATCGGAGTAGCCCCATCCATCATTGTATTGATCATAAAGACTTAACGTTACAGCTGAGCCTCCATTTGCACAGTTACCTGCACAGTCTAAAGGAGCGGCAGCATATGTACAGTTACCATCGTCAGCAGTTGCTGCCGCGTCGTAGTTACATGCTGTTGCGTCTGTACATCCAGGTACTCCATAAGTACATGAACCGTCGTCTACTGTAGCAGTAGCATCGTAGTTAGCAGCAGTAGCATCCATACATCCAGGTATTGGACACGTTCCAACCTGAACACTAGCAGAAGAACCATCATCATTTATTCCATCAAGAGTGTAAACTACACCATCAATTGATAATGTACCTCCATTCCAGCTATCACCGTATGAATCATCAAGATTTACACTGTAAGTTGAACCTAGATCGATACAACCATCAAAGAAAGCCACTCCAAATGCCATATCAGCTAAAACGTTTCCATCACAATCCGTGATAGTGAAACCATTCTCACCTGCATAAGAACCTGCAGTATATAGTATAGCGTTATCCAAACAAGGATAAACACATGAACCATCATCAATCGTTGCGGCTGCATCATAGTTAGTTGCTGTTGCGTCCATACATCCTTGTACAGCACAAGTACCAACTTGACCTGAAGCATCAGCTCCTGAAGCGATAACAGCACCTGAAGCGTCTGTTACATCCCATGAGTTCTCACTTGGATAACCATCTGTGTTTAAATAAGCAAGGTCAATACATCCTGTAAGGTCTAGACATAATGTAAATGCATCCTGCGTTCCAGCAGTCATTACATAGTCAACACCCTCTACAGTCATTGTCTGACCACCATCTCCGTATGAATCATATAGATTCAACGTTACAGCAGTACCTCCATTTGCACAAGCTCCAGCACAATCTAAAGGAGCTGCAGCGAAAGTACAAGTACCATCGTCAGCAGTTGCTGCCGCGTCGTAGTTACATGCTGTTGCATCTGTACATCCAGGTACTCCATAAGTACATGAACCGTCGTCTACTGTAGCAGTAGCATCGTAGTTGGCAGCAGTAGCATCCATACATCCAGGTATTGGACATGCTCCAACTTGAACGCTAGAAGCAGTACCGTCATCATTTACTCCATCAAGAGTGTAAACTACACCATCTATTGATAATGTACCTCCATTCCAGTTATCACCGTATGAATCAACAAGATTCACACTGTAAGCTGAACCTAGGTCGATACAGCCATCAAAGCCTGTAACACCTGAAGTCATCTCAGCTAAAACGTTTCCATCACAATCCGTGATAGTGAAACTGTTTTCACCTGCATAAGAACCTGCAGTATATAGTATAGCGTTATCCAAACAAGGATAAACACATGAACCATCATCAATCGTTGCGGCTGCATCATAGTTAGTTGCTGTTGCGTCCATACATCCTTGTACAGCACAAGTACCAACTTGACCTGAAGCATTACCTCCTGAAGCGATAACAGTACCTGAAGCATCTGTTACATCCCATGAGTTCTCTGTATCCCATCCATTTGCAGGAGTAAATATTGCATCTGTACAAGCAGTAAGGTCTAAACATAATGTGAATGACTCTGTCCCTCCAGTAATAGTGTAATCTACACCATCAACCGTTAAGATAGACTGAGAACCATCGGAGTAGCCCCATCCATCATTGTATTGATCATAAAGACTTAACGTTACAGCTGAGCCTCCATTTGCACAGTTACCTGCACAGTCTAAAGGAGCGGCAGCATATGTACAGTTACCATCGTCAGCAGTTGCTGCCGCGTCGTAGTTACATGCTGTTGCGTCTGTACATCCAGGTACTCCATAAGTACATGAACCGTCGTCTACTGTAGCAGTAGCATCGTAGTTAGCAGCAGTAGCATCCATACATCCAGGTATTGGACACGTTCCAACCTGAACACTAGCAGAAGAACCATCATCATTTATTCCATCAAGAGTGTAAACTACACCATCAATTGATAATGTACCTCCATTCCAGCTATCACCGTATGAATCATCAAGATTTACACTGTAAGTTGAACCTAGATCGATACAACCATCAAAGAAAGCCACTCCAAATGCCATATCAGCTAAAACGTTTCCATCACAATCCGTGATAGTGAAACCATTCTCACCTGCATAAGAACCTGCAGTATATAGTATAGCGTTATCCAAACAAGGATAAACACATGAACCATCATCAATCGTTGCGGCTGCATCATAGTTAGTTGCTGTTGCGTCCATACATCCTTGTACAGCACAAGCACCAACTTGACCTGAAGCAGAACCACCTGAAGCGATAACAACACCTGAAGCGTCTGTTACATCCCATGAGTTCTCACTTGGATAACCATCTGTATTTAAATATGTAAGATCAATACAAGATGTAAGGTCTAGACATAATGTAAATGCATCCTGCGTTCCAGCAGTCATTGCATAGTCAACACCCTCTACAGTCATTGTCTGACCACCATCTCCGTATGAATCATATAGATTCAACGTTACAGCATCGAATAGACAAGGAGTAGCACACGTACCAACGGTACCTGAAGCACTGCCTCCTGAAGCGATAACAGCACCTGAAGCGTCTGTTACATCCCATGAGTTCTCACTTGGATAACCATCTGTGTTTAAATAAGCAAGGTCAATACATCCTGTAAGGTCTAGACATAATGTAAATGCATCCTGCGTTCCAGCAGTCATTACATAGTCAACACCCTCTACAGTCATTGTCTGACCACCATCTCCGTATGAATCATATAGATTCAACGTTACCTCATCGAACGAGCACGGTGATTGAGCGCTGGCCTGCCATGGCAACATGGTAAAGAAAGCAATCAAAAGCGTAAAAAATTTCATAAATAAAGAATTAGTTAATAATAACCCAAAGCTAGCGAGATTTGAGCCGTAGTACACCGTTTAGGCATGGCAAATGAATATTTAGGCGGTTACAGTGAATATACACAAGTGTCTAGTTATTAACAATAAGCCAAGCTACGTGTTAATACGTAGTCAAACTAGTGCGGTTAAACATCAAATTGTTGATAACTTTTTAAAAGTAACCCGAGAAAGGGTAAACAAGCCCAAGAGGAAGGGGCTAGCAGAGAATGAAGAGAAAGAGTTAAATAACACCATGTAAATAACCCAGCATCCTTTAAGAAGCTGAAACAGGCGCTTTTATAGCGATACCTTCCGGATAAAGGACATTTTCAGAAAAAAGAAGGTGCGCATAAAACAAGGAGAAAATAGCCCGTTTTTATAACAGTATCTTGGTGGTTTATCCCCTATTTAAGCCCATCGTAAAACCTAGGTTAAACACGTTGGTTTTTATGCTGAAAAGCATGCAGCGTCATCGGTTTTCTTGTGCTTCTAAAAACAACAGAACCTCTCTGTTAAACTCTGCTGGCTGCTCGACGTTTACTACATGACCACAATTTTTAATAACATGTAATTGTGCACTTAAATGGCCGACCATAACCTTCTTAATAGAAGGCAAGAACAAATGATCTTGCTCTCCCATTATATATAGTGTAGGAATGTCTATATCATTTAATCTGAAAGCCCGAAGGAGGGAGGGCAACTCTGCAGTTAATTTATACCACCTTATAAATTCTTTTTGATACAGTTTTTTAGCTTCTTCAACAAACAGCAAGCGGGACTCCTTGTGGTTTTTTTTAGGCATGCCTATGAAAGCGACCAACTTGTACAAAAAGATATAGGGGACGACCGACTTAAATAAGTTGACGAAGCGGATTAGCAGCTTTGAGCGAACATTCAGCTTTAGAATCGCACCCGCCATGGTCATACTCTCCACCAGCTCCGGCTTTCTTTCTGCCAAGTCTCTTATTAAAATAGTCCCTAATGAAATTCCAATGAAATGGGCCCGCTCTATTTTGAGATAGCTTAACACCTCTACTATGTCATTTGTGATTACTTCAAAAGTATATTTAGTGGCGCGAACATTCTTAATAAGAGACTTGCTGCTTCCGTGTCCTCGTAAATCAATCAACAAGATGTTAAAATTCTTTTTGAAACTCCGGATTTGGCGGAACCAAATGGAACTGCTGCCTCCAGCGCCATGAACAAATGTCACCCACTTTTCAGTATTTTTATTTCGATAAACGGTGTAACTTAACATGTCTCATCAAAAGTCGCTCATCTAACAAGTACATAGCATGCTAAATGACTATAAATTTTATTTTCAATAAAAATACTCAGAAAAATTGAGACCTGAGACCTGTAGTTCTTTTGTTTTTCACTATTAGATGAGGTTATTATACCATGACATTGAATATGACCTGTTTTCATATCGAGACTATTGAACTAGTTTTCATATTTTTGTTGTATGTCGAATAAACAGCGTTTTTTATTCTCGTTCTCTTTGTTGTTCACTTTTACAATAACGAGCTCAATCAGCTTAGTGAATGATTACAAACACTGTATTACAATTAACTTTGAAAATGTCCGTAATAAAAAAGGGCGTATACAGCTACAGGTTTACAAAGACAGCGAGTCTTTCAGAGCAGAGGTTCCATGGACTACTCGGTATGTTTCAAAAACAGACATTACAGATGGAAAAGCCAGTTTCAAAATATATAATATGCCTTCCGGCACCTACGGCCTTGTACTTTTAGACGATGAAAATAGAAACACTAAAATTGACTACAACTGGTTAGTCCCGAAAGAAGGCTTTGGTTTTTCCGATTATTATCACACCGCATGGAGCAAGCCCAAGTTTGATGATTTTAAGTTTAACCTTACTGCCGCCAAAACGGTAACGATGAAAGTTCGCTACCTATAATACTGCTATTAAATGAATATATTAATTACTGGTGCTACTGGTAACATTGGTCTTGAAGTTTTAAAGCAACTAGCCTCAAAAAACCATCGCATCACAGTGCTCGCGCGAAACTCAAAGAAAAACATCAAACTGCTACGTCAATTTGAAGGGGTAAAAGTTATTTATGGTGACATAACCTCTCCGAACGCAGTCAATAAAGCGTGTAAAAATCAAGATTATGCTATTCACCTAGCTGCTATAATACCCCCTTTTGATAGTAAAAATCAAGTGTTAGCGAAGAAAGTAAATTTAGAAGGCACTCGAAATATTATTCGGGGGCTAGAAAAGCTCTCCCCGAATTGTTTTCTAATTTTCAGCTCTTCGGTTACGGTCTATGGCGATCGTTTGAAAACACCTCGTATTTCTGTAAATGACCCTATTCAAACTACAAAATGGGATAAATACGGACAGGCAAAAATTGATTCTGAAAACCTAATCAAAAACTCAACCCTCAACTGGACAATATATCGATTAAACGCAATCATGGGAATTGGGAACCATAAATTATCTAAAATCCTTTTTCATGTTCCGCTAAACACCCTCATGGAAATTGCCACAGTAGATGACACTGCACGCGCTTTTGTAAATAGTATTGGCAAGAAAAAAGAACTTTCAAAGCATATTTTCAATTTAGGGGGAGGTGAGCTATGCGTGATTACTTACCAAGACTTTCTTAACCGTGCCTTCCGAGCATTTGGCCTAGGTTCAGCAAGTTTTCCCTATAAAACCTTTGCTGAGGCAAATTTTCATTGCGGTATTTATGCCGACGGGAATGACCTTGAAGAGATCTTAAGTTTTAGAGCTGACACCATCGAGACCTACTTCGATCAATTTAACGGGTCAGTACCTAAATTTCAGCGGGCCATCACAAGGCCCTTTGGACCATTGGCAAAAAAACTACTCTGCCTAATGTCGGAGCCGCGCAAAGCATTCAAAACAAAAAACAAGGATTTAGTCCTTCGCTTTTTTGGCGAACACAATAAAGACCTGTTTTTTTAGTTATAAATAGTACAAATCAAATTATCATGAAACTTATTCTCCTTTTATCTATTTTCTTTTTATCGTTTATCTCTTCAGCCGCTATTCTGGTTTCAAGTGAAGAAAAACAGGCTGTTATTATCGAACATTCGATAAGTGACGATCGCGGCAAAAAAGCGAGACGTGCGAAACGTAAAAACAAAAAGCGTAAGCGTAAGTGCAAGCAATTTGGGCGTAAAATCTATGCTGGATAGTTATCTCCAAATTACTTTGTTTATTTCTTGAAATAATACGTCGCGATTAATTAACTTTAGTTTTTAAATCAAAACTGTCTAATGGCGAAGGTTAAGTCGGCATATTTTTGCCAAAAGTGCGGTCACGAAGCACCCAAGTGGCTAGGTAAATGTCCCTCTTGTAATGAGTGGAACACCTTTATTGAAGAGATTGTTCAAAAGCAGGAGCCGCAAGTTGTTGCCTTCTCGAAGTCTGGAGAAGCTGCCAAATCAAAGCCACTAGATGAAATAAAACATCAAGAACATCAGCGGATTATGCTGAGTGATTCGGAATTAAACCGTGTCCTTGGTGGCGGCCTTGTTTATGGTTCTCTTGTGCTTTTTGGTGGAGAACCAGGAATTGGTAAATCAACATTGCTTCTTCAGCTTGCCGTTACAACACCAAACTTAAAGTTACTTTATGTTTCTGGTGAAGAAAGCGATCAGCAAATCAAAATGCGTTCTGAACGCATTGGGGTAACAAACAAGGGCTGCTATATTTTAACAGAAACAAACATTCAAAATATTTTCAAACAAGCCGAGGTCGTTCTGCCCGAGGTTCTTGTTATAGACTCCATTCAGACATTATACTCCTCTCAGATTGAGAGTTCTCCGGGGAGCATTTCACAGGTGCGTGAATGCACAGCTCAACTGCTACGATATGCCAAGCAAAGCAACGTCCCTGTCTTTTTAATTGGGCACATCACAAAAGAAGGGTCTTTGGCAGGGCCAAAGGTTTTGGAGCATATGGTAGATGCTGTACTTCAATTTGAAGGCGATCGAAACCATGTTTACCGCCTACTACGCTCCATTAAAAATCGCTTTGGAAGCACTAACGAACTGGGTATATATGAGATGGTTGGAACGGGTCTAAGGCAAGTCGAAAACCCATCGGAAATTCTAATTACAAATAACGACAATTCACTGAGCGGAATATCAATTGCAGCAACAATGGAAGGAATGCGTCCGATGTTGATTGAAGTTCAAGCGCTAGTTAGCACAGCGGCATATGGAACCCCACAGCGCTCTTCAACTGGCTTCGATAGCAAACGATTAAATATGCTGTTAGCCGTTATGGAGAAACGATGTGGATTCAAGCTTGGTGCTAAAGATGTATTCTTAAACATTGCTGGAGGAATTAAAGTTGATGACCCTGCTATTGATCTCGCCGTTGTAGCAGCAGTACTTTCTTCAAACGCTGATATTGCAATTGACAAAAATATTGCGCTTTCTGCAGAAGTAGGCTTGTCTGGTGAGGTAAGGCCAGTAAACCGAGTAGATCAGCGCATTTATGAGGCAGAAAAACTTGGGTTTGATAAGATCATTATTTCGAAGTATAACAAAGGAATAGAGCAAAAAAACTTCAAAATTGAACTCATTCAGTGTTCTAAAATAACCGAAGTTGTAAAAGCACTTTTTACATAATGGCGCACTAGGCGTTAAGTCAGTTTAACTTATAAAATAGCTAAACCCTAAAATAGCTATGGCCCCGTCAACTAATCCCGCACAATAAATGTCAGAGCGCCTTTCACTCGTCAATGAAAGAAGCACTATCTGACTAGTTACCGCAATAAAGAATAGTGGGTTTAGAAGAAAAGAACGATTAGTTAGCGCGATCAGGACAGCAAAAATAAAAATAGATAGGGTTCCAATAGCTTTTGCGTTAGTAACACCGCCAACCTGAGGGATTGTCTTGTGCTTTGTGCTATCATGCTTTAAATCACGAATGTCAAACGGGATTGTTACTCCTATAACGAATAGATAATGTGCAAACCCATAATACAACGCTGAAGCATCAATAGACTCATTAGCAATTGGAAAAACAATAAGAACAAGTGTCCAAGAAATGGCGATCAAATGGATCTTCAAATAAGGAATTTCACGCATATTTACCCCACGAACTTTTATTACGTATAACACTGAGATCATCCCTGAAATAGCCAAGATAGGAATCGTGCTCCAATTAAAGGTTAAGACTGAAATCAAGCAAGCTAACGCTGCAATACTTGAGGTTATCACGACAAAAATTAATGCCCGCCTATTTTGCTTTACCCAGTCTAGCCAAGGAGTTTTATTGAGCTGCTCTGTTTTAAATATGCGCTGACCATTATATACGGCTAAGGTTGAAAAGAATGCGAAAAACCCGTAGTTTATCCAATTTCCTATACCCAAATGGAATGTAAATCCAGCACTTAAAATCATTGCAGAAAATGAAACGATAATATTCGAATAGACGATATTGAGGACAAGTTTTTTGATAACGTAAATTACGTAATTAAACCAGTTTTGCCTCTACCCGGCCAACTGAAATCTCTTCAATACAAAAACAATCTTGTTTAACCGCGCACAATTGACAATTTTCATCATTTACAAAAATAGACACGTTAACGCCCAGTGCTTTCCATCTTCCCGGGTGAATAGGTCGTTTCGGAGAATATAAGCCTATCGTGTTTGTACCAACATACCCTGCAATATGCAAGGGGCCTGTTGAACACGCAACTAAATTATCTGACTTCCCAATCAAAACAATTAATTGATCCAGAGTTAGCATTCCCGTTGAATCAATGATGTTCTTGTGTTTAGGTATTTTCTCTCTGAACAAGTCTCCTTCTTTTTTTGTGCCGGTGAACACCACTGTTTTTCCCTGATCTGCTAATTTAGTGGCAAGTTGGTAATACTTCTCAATTGGCCACTCTTTCGCGCTTCCCTGTGATTTAGGGTGAAGTATTGTAATCTCTGATAAACTCATGAACTCAGACGGCAAAGTGACCTTTGGTAATTTAAAGAACCGTGTCGTTTCAATTATTCGCTCTAAAGAGGGCAGCTCTGTTAAGCCGAAAGGCCGAAGTAACTCATGATTCAACTGCGACTCGTGCAACTCTGACTTTTTGCGCGTAAAGCTCACCCTCCTATTGCACGTCCAGTTGTGGTGTAGACGACGAGATGTGCCAACACGCACGCTTATTTTGGCTATTCTAGCCGCTCTAGCTATTGCTTTATCAGGAAACACGTGGATGATCGCGTCTATTTTTAAACTTTTAAACTTTTGAGCCTGCTCAGATTTCGATAAATCCGAATAAGTATTCCAGTCCTCATAGTGATCTACGAAGGAATATGCTTCAGCGATTGGCCTTGTATACCCCTTGCCTAGAAAGATTATATAAACTGTTGGATATTTAGATTTTAGCCAGGCGCAAAGCGGTAATGTTAGCATAACATCCCCAATGCTGTCCGTGCGACTAATTACGATCTTTTTTCCGTCTAAATTCATTGCTCTTTATTAAGCCGCCTTAACTCTTTATACTTAAAAACGTTTGATTGGGCGCTAATTTGAGCAATCTTAAACCCCATCCTTCCATCCAAAAACCCCGCTTTTATAACATACATGGTTAGAAATCGAGCGAAACCGCTTAGAAATGGCTTTAAGGTGGAGGCCGTCTTTCCTGCTTTACTCATCTTTTGAGCTGTTAATATCGAATATTTGTCGGCACGTTCACGATGATCTTTGAGTGAATAATAAGAATAATGTGCTAAGTGCCCATTCAATTGAACAATTTTTGATCCTTTGGGGTAAGACAGCTCTTCATGAACAAACTCACCATCCCAGAAACATCCGTCTTTTGGGAAAAGACGCGTTTTCACGTCTGGATACCACCCGGAATGCTTAATCCACCTGCCACAGTAATTAGTTCTCCGGTTTAGGCTGTATAACTCAGGCCTGTCAAACACTTTCACTTTTAATATCTCTTGTTCTAGCTCTTTGTCCACAGCCTCGTCAGCATCCATCGAAAGAATGTAATCGTGAATTACTAAGCTGTTTAGGTAATTCTTGCTGGCAGAGTAGCCTTCCCAATCACGCTTTACAAACCTAACATTATGCCCAAGGCAAATTTCTTCGGTTCGGTCTGTTGAATTAGAATCAAGAACAATTATTTCATCTGCGACGTTTTTCAACGAACGAAGACACCGTTCAATATTACGCTCTTCGTTCAGCGTTATTATGGTCGCAGAGATTTTCATTTTACAACATTAACACTTTTTAATATTGCTTGAATTTCACGCAAAGGATGCGTCCAACTCGTCGTTGCCGGGGCATCAACGTAACCGCTTACACAAACCATTTTATTGGTCGCTTCATTCTTAAAATGATATGCCCAAAAGGCGCCTCCTGTGCTATGAAGGGGAAGCCCCTTAAACATAAACATACCTCGCATCTCAAACCCATTAAGTTTTCGATCTGCAGTTGTTGCGGAATTTCCTTCAGGGTAAACAAACTCACTATATTGAGTCCCCATATACATTCCCTCTATTTCGTGCGGCATATTATATTTCAACATTGTGTCTCTAGCGGCAAGCAAAGCGCTAAGCTGAAACTGGGATGAGTCAATATAGTCATATTGATAAATCATTATTCCCGAAAAGATAGCCCCAATGTCTTCGGTCCCTGTTCCAACAAATTCAATTGGCCTAGACGCAGCAGGAAACTCAATTCTGTAAAAGTTTTTTCGCCTCGAAACTAATTTTGAAGAAGCCGGTAACACCAAGTCTATTCCAAAGTTTTGCTTGACTTCTTTGCGTATTTTCGCGTTTTTATTTAGGGTAAATTTCGATTTAATTCGAGCCCATTCCTTCGTGTCAAACTCATTATGAACCTCTGAAAGACCAAGCTTACAAGCTTCTAACACTTGGTTATAATCTTTCCCTGTGATGTCGAAGACAATTTGCCCTATTGCCCATACATCGTTTCTCTTAACGATTGAGCCAGCCTCACCTTCGTAGGTAGGGTCAATATTAATAAATAATGTGTTTCTATAGCGTTTCACTCCTTGAGTAAAGTGCCTTGGGGTTTTATGAACAAGCTGAAATGTTGCCACATCTGGAAAATAAGGCATAATCCACTGCGTTAAACCAGTGTCTAAGTAATTCTTAATTTCAGAATTCCATACTCCTTGATCACAAATAACTAAAATGTCTCCAACTTTTCCTGTGACGCTTAAACCACGCGTAACATTAGAGTTGTGTGAAGACTCACATCCGAAGGAGCCAAACAGCGCCAATAGTCCTAAAATTGAAAGTGCTCTTATTGCCATAGTGTACTTTTTAAGCAAGGGCAACAAAAATCAGGCTGGGGTTATTTAACCCTGATTTTTTGACCAATACTCAGTCTGCTAATGTTTGTTCTAGGGTTCAATCTTTTCAGTTGAGACTGAGATAGCCGGTTCCTTTGGGCAATTGCGCCAAAAGTATCTCCAGACCGAACTGTATAATATTTCTTACTTGCTGTTGGGCGAGACTTTGGGGCGCTCTTTGCCCCACCTTTAACCTTCAAGCGTTGGCCTACATAAATTTTTGTAGAGCGCAAGCTATTTATACGCTGAACCTCAGCCACCGAGGACCCATACTTCGAAGCAATCGCCCCTAATGTTTCGCCCCTTCTCACCTTATGATAAGCATAGGTCTCTACATTTTCACTAGGTTTCTTTGCTACAGCAGGAGTTGGCAGCATAGAATACCTTAATACCTCTAACCTATAAAGGCTGTCTTCAAGCGCTAGTAATTGTCCAACTTTAGGAGCAGGAAGCGTTACGCATTCACCTTCCAATGTTTGAGGAATATAATCGCGTTTATAAATTGGGTTTAATCGTTTAATTTCTTCCTCTTCAATTGACAATAGCTCACTGATTGAAGACATGTGAACCCCTTTTTTTAAGCAAATAGTGTCAAGCTGAGGATAACGCACTTTGGCCTCCTGTGGAATGATGTTGTGCTCTGCGTGATAAGTCAACAAATATGCTGCCGCAATAAAGTTAGGCACATACCCCTGTGTCTCCTTTGGCAAGAATGGTCTGACCTCCCAATAGGTTGACTTGTTCCCTGAACGACGGATTGCTTTATTCACATTTCCTGGGCCTGCATTATACGAAGCCAGCGCTAAATTCCAATCATCATAGATTCCGTAAAGTTTCTTTAAGTATTTGCACGCGGCATCCGTAGCCAATTCAGGGTCCATCCGCTCATCGATATATGAGTTTTCTGTAAGCCCGAACATTCTCCCCGTACCATACATGAATTGCCAAAGACCAAGCGCACCAGCTCTTGATTTTACTTGCGGGCGCAATCCACTTTCAATAACTGCTAAATATTTTAGTTCAAGAGGAAGGTCGTGCTCAGCAAGTTTCGCCTCAAACATATCAAAATATAACTTAGAGCGCCCTAAAACAACGCGCGCAAAACCACGCCTCTTTCTTGTAAAGAATTTTATCGTACTTAGCGTTTGTTTATTGCAGTCTAAATGAAATGGGCTCATCTCATTCATAACATTTAGTCGGTCGCAATAGACTTCATCCGAAAACTCTGGCACAGAATCTTGCTCGTAGTTTAGAGCGTCAATGATTGAATCATAATTCCCCTCAGGAGTATACTCCGCATAGAACATGTCTAGGCTTTGTTCAATTGTGTTAATGGTTTGCGCACCTTTTAAACTGTCTTCTTTTGTCCAATTATAATTTTGAGCAAAAGAGCTGCTCACCATTAACATTACAAGTACCACAGAAAATCCTCTCATTAATTCACTTTTATTTTTTCCAGTTCCCTAGAAAAGTTCAACATCTCTTTCTCCTTGAAGAAGTCTCCTATCACCTGAATTCCAAAAGGTAGCCCGTTACTATGTTTTCCCATAGGAAGAGAAATTGCAGGGTTCCCTGAAAGGTTAGCATGAACGGTATAAATATCTTGTAAATACATTGAAATTGGATCACTCAGCGCGCCCAGATCAAATGCTGTTGTCGGTGTTGTTGGCAATATAATAGCATCATAATTTTTAAAAATCTCAATCGTTTTGTCTTGTATGACACGCCGGACCTTCTGGCCCTTTGTATAATACGCATCGTAATAACCATGTGACAATACAAATGTTCCAGCCATAATTCTTCTTTGTGCCTCAGGCCCAAAGCCTTCGCTACGTGATTTTTTATATGTCTCTTCAACCCCATTCGCTTTGTCACTACGATGCCCAAAGTGAACGCCATCAAACCGCGACAAGTTAGAAGAAGCTTCAGCTGTTGTTAGCACATAATAAGTGGGAACCATATAATCCAAGTAAGGGAAAGAGACCAAATCAACTGTGTGGCCTTGTTCTTTCAATCCGTCAATCACTTTCCCCATGGCGTTTTTGATTTCAGGATCGTTTCCCTCCATCTCATAACCTTCCTTGATAATAGCAATCCGTTGATTTTTAACCTCAGAAATCTCCCCGTAGTTTTCAACTGGTTTACTAGAAACAGTAGCATCGTATTCATCTTCTCCAGCCATTACTTCTAACAGTAAAGTAGAATCATGAATATTACTCGTAAATGTGCCTATTTGATCAAACGAAGAAGCATATGCAATTAAGCCATGCCGTGAAATACGTCCATAAGTGGGCTTCAAGCCATAAGTTCCCGTGAAACTTGCGGGCTGCCTAATTGACCCACCCGTATCGCTTCCTAGAGCCGCGGTACAAAGCCCTGCAGCAACTGCTGCAGCTGAGCCTCCCGACGACCCTCCTGGAACCATTTTCTTGTTTACAGGATTTAAAACTGGACCAAACGCTGAGTTTTCATTTGAACTGCCCATAGCAAATTCATCGCAATTAAGCCGTCCAATAATGATTGCATCTTCTTTTAAAAGTCGCTCTAAAGCTGTTCCAGTAAACAAAGATTCAAAGCCCTCTAATATTTTGGATGACGCCGAAACGACATGTCCTTTATAGCATAGGTTGTCTTTAATTCCTATAACCATTCCGGCCAAACACCCTGCGGTTCCTTTTTTAATTTTTTCGTCTACTAGTTCTGCCTTTTCTCTGGCAGAGCCCTCGAATACTTCTAGAAAAGCATTCAAATCTTTGTTCTTTTCAATTGCCGACAAGTACACATCAAGGATACTCATAACTGTATCGCCTGAGGAAATTGCATTTCTTACATCAGCATACGATCGCAACATTGTAAAAGTGTTTATGATTTTTTCTCTTTAGACTCTTCAGTCTCCTCTTCGGGTTTAGCAGAAGCATCTTTAAATTCTTTTATCCCTTTTCCAAGCCCCTTCATTAATTCTGGAATTTTTTTTCCTCCAAACAACAACAACACTGCTACTAATATTAGAATCATTGATGTCATTCCCGGCATTCCTGCCTCTACAACTCTATCCATTTTTTTCTATTTTAATATTATTATAAAAATAACAAATAAGGTTCTATGTTTTTATTGATTAACATGCAAAAGATGTTAAAGCAGCAAAATTATAATTTCCTAGCGACCTCCACCTGTTCGTATGCCTCAAGAACATCCCCTGATTTAATGTCGTTATATTTCTCAATGTTAAGACCACACTCGTAGTTGTTCTTCACTTCTTTAACGTCGTCTTTGAATCGTTTCAATGACCCTAATCCGCCTTCGTGAACAACAATGCCGTCTCTAATAATACGAATCTTAGAATTACGCTTGATGACTCCTTCTGTGACAAAACAACCCGCAATCGTCCCCACCTTAGAGATATCAAATGTTTCTCTAATTTCAGCTGTACCAAGCACCTTCTCTTCAATGTCTGGAGAAAGCATTCCTTCCATTGCAGCTTTGATTTCATCAATTGCTTTGTAGATTATAGAATATAATCGTATGTCAATTTGTTCAAGCTCAGCCATTTTTCTTGCTTGCATCGATGGTCTTACTTGGAACCCCATAATGATTGCGTCAGAAGCAGAAGCTAAATTAACATCTGCCTCAGAAATAGCACCAACACCTTTGTGAATAATGTTCACTTGAATTTCTTCAGTAGAAAGTCTTAACAATGAATCAGAAAGCGCCTCAATAGAACCATCAACATCTCCTTTCACAATTAAGTTCAACTCTTTAAAGTCTCCAATTGCAAGACGACGTCCGATCTCATCAAGTGTAATATGTTTCGTGGTACGCAACCCTTGCTCACGATATAATTGTTCCCTTTTAATAGATATAGCTTTCGCTTCTTTTTCGTCATCTAAAACGTGGAAGGTGTCTCCCGCAGACGGAGCTCCATTCACCCCCAATACTGAAACTGGTCGAGACGGCCCTACCTCCGTAAGACTCGTGCCGTGCTCATCCTGCATTGCTTTAACCTTACCGTAATTTCTCCCTACTAATATTGTATCACCAACACGCAATGTTCCCGTTTCAACTAACATGTTTGTTACATAACCTTTACCAATATCTAATGAAGATTCAATTACAGTACCTTTTGCATTTCTATCTGGATTCGCTTTAAGGTCTAATAATTCCGCTTCAAGAAGTATTTTCTCTAGTAATTCCTCAATGTTCAAGTTCATCTTCGCCGAGATCTCTTGACATTGATATTTCCCTCCCCACTCCTCAATAAGTATATTCATTTGGGAAAGTTGTTCTTTAACTTTATCCGGGTTTGCTCCTGGTCTATCTATTTTATTAATTGCAAACACCATTGGCACCTCTGCCGCTTGAGCATGAGAAATAGCCTCTTTTGTTTGTGGCATCACGTCATCATCAGCTGCAATAATAATAACTGCAACATCGGTTACCTGTGCACCACGAGCACGCATCGCAGTAAAGGCTTCGTGACCAGGAGTGTCCAAGAACGTCATGACCTTACCATCATTCAGCGTAACGCTGTATGCGCCAATGTGCTGAGTAATCCCTCCGGCCTCACCGTCTACAACGTCAGCATTCCTAATTCTATCCAACAAGGAGGTCTTACCATGGTCAACGTGGCCCATTACCGTAATAATTGGTGGTCGTGGTTTAAGGTCTTCTTCTTTGTCTTCAATTACTGGAATTGCCTCCTGCACTTCAGCGCTAACGAATTCAGCTTCAAAACCGAACTCTTCTGCAATAATCAGAATTGTTTCGGCATCTAACCTCTGATTAATCGAAGCAAAAATACCAAGAGACATACAAGCCGAAATAACCTCCGTTGAACCAACACTCATCATTGTGGCCAATTCGGATACCGTAACGAACTCGGTTAGTTTTAAAACCTTCTCTTGTAGTTCTGCGTGGGCCTCCTCTTCTAATCTTAAAGCGGCAACGTTGTCACGTTTTGCTCTTCTATTTTTAGCTCCTTTAGACTTTCCTCCTTTATTAGAAAGACGCGCTAAAGTATCTTTGATCTCTTTTTGAATGTCCCTTTCTGTGATTTCCGGCTTAGGTGTTTTTACAACTCCCTTTTTATAACCGCCACGGCTGTTTCCCGCTGGAGGCCTTTTAACTGGAACACCTTTAGCTGCCGTCTGCTGGGACTGTTGCTTTGTAACATCAACCTTACGAACACGCTTACGTTTTCTCCGTTCCGCTTGAGTTGGTCCTTTTGGCTTTTCAACAGGAAGCACAATTTTTCCTACAACATTCGGGCCTGTCAATTTCGTTCTTTGAACACGAATTGTCTCCGTCTCTTTTGTTTGAACAGCCTCTACTGGTTTTTCTTTTAGCTCAGCTGGTTTATTAGCCTTAACTTCCTTTAAAGGTTTTTTGATTTTATCTGGCCGTGTCTTTGAATTGATTTTGTCAAGATCAATTTTCCCTAAAACTTGAATTTTCCCGGCAGAATTAATTTCTTTTGAAATTTCTTTATTCTCTTCGGGTTTTTTTTCCTCTATCTCTTCCGGCTTAGCTTCCGCTTTTACCTCCTCTATCACTTCCTGGGTTGGCTCAACAACCTTAACTTCTTCTGAAACAGGCTCTGGTTTTGGCTCAACAACCGGCTCTTTTTCAGGTGCAGGCGCTTCTTTTTTGTCTCTTAACGATATTGTTTCTCTCTTTTCGTGAGGAACACTCGTCTTTTTAGACTGTTCTTTCAAACTTTGATCCGCAGCAAATTCTGTAAGCAACATTTCGTACTGTTCCGATGCAAGCTTCGCGTTTGGGCTTGCATCTATCGATACCCCTTTACCATCAAGGAATTCAACTAGGGTTGACATCCCTACGTTTAATTCTCCCGCTGCTTTTCCTAATCTAATTGGTTTGGCCATAAAATTATGCGTCCTTAGTTTACTTTTATTCTACGTATTGTTTTCCCAGACACGTAGCATCTTGTGCTATAAATATACCGTTTTGAGTCGAGTCTACTCGAACTCAGCATTAAGAATTTTAAACACTTCTTGTATTGTTTCGTCTTCTAGGTCCGTTCTTTTAATAAGATCTTCAACTCCAAGGTCTAAAACAGACTTCGCTGTATCACAGCCAATAGCTTTCAATTCATCAAGAATCCAGCTATCTATTTCATCAGCAAACTCTTCTAAATCTACATCTTCAACATCAACTTCACCCTCTCTGTAGACGTCTAACTCATACCCTGTTAGTTTCCCGCCAAGCTTAATGTTGTGCCCACCCCTACCAATTGCTAAAGAAACTTGGTCCGGTTTTAAATAAACCTTTGCTCGCCCTGTTTCTTCATTAATCTCAACTGAAGTTATTTTTGCAGGAGACAGTGCTCTTTGTATAAACAACTGGGGGTTACTTGTATAGTTAATTACGTCAATATTTTCATTTTTCAACTCACGAACAATTCCATGAATACGGGACCCTTTCATTCCAACACAGGCTCCAACAGGATCTACTCTGTCATCGTAAGACTCAACTGCAACTTTGGCTCTTTCTCCTGGCTCACGAACAATGCGTTTAATTGTAATTAAGCCATCAAAAACCTCGGGAACTTCAAGTTCGAATAAACGCTCTAAGAATTCAGGTGCTGTCCTTGACAATATGATAACAGGGTTACTGTTTCTCATATCAACTTTTGCAACAACCGCTCTAATCGACTCCCCTTTCTTAAAGTAATCAGAAGGTATTTGTTCTGATTTAGGAAGCAACAGCTCATTTCCTTCATCATCAAGAACCATAATCTCTTTCTTCCACACTTGGTAAACCTCACCTGTAACAATGTCACCGATACGTTCTTTGTATAACTTGTATAGATAGTCTTTTTCAAGCTCCATAATACGAGAAATCAAATTCTGGCGTAAAGAAAGTATATTTCTTCGTCCAAAATCAGCAAACTTAAACTCTTCAGTCACCTCTTCCCCAATTTCAAAATCAGGCTCAATTTTAATGGCTTCAGAGTATGGGATTTCGATGTTAGCATCTTCCACCTCACCATCATCAACAATTTCCTTATTGATGAAAACCTGAACATCTCCCTTGTCGATGTTTACAATGACATCAATATGCTCGTCCGTATTAAACTTCTTTTTAAGCATTGCACGAAACACGTCCTCTAAGACGTGTTGCATTGTTTGCTTATCGATGTTCTTTAACTCTTTAAATTCCGAAAACGAATCAACTAATTCTAAGCTATCCATAATTTTACTAATTATTATTTTCTAGATGCGCTTGCATCGCCTCTATTATTTAAATGAAATCACAATTTTTGTCTCTTCAACATCTTCCATTTTCAACGCGTGGTCTTCAATGATTGTTTCTTTCTTCTTTTTTCCTTCAATTCTCTCTCTGCGCGAAGTTTGAATGGTGATTTCCTCCGGAGTTGCAGCAATCATCTTTCCTTCAATTTTTGCACCTTCTTTTAGTTTTACCTTCACATCTCTGCCAACGTTTTTCTTGTATTGAGGAAAAACCCTCAAGCCTTGATCTAACCCTGCAGAAGAAACACTTATTTCAAAATCTGCTTCTTCACGGTCCAAATTATGCTCAACATTTCTAGAAACAGACATGCAGTCAAGAACCGAAACGTTACCCTCATACTTGTCTAGTTCAACCCGTATAACATTTGATGATGAGATGGTTAAGCTCACAACAAAGAGCCCGTTGTCCAACTCCGAAATACGCTCATCTATTAATTCTAATATCGTTTTTTTACTAATCATCGGCTATAAAAAGAGGGGACATCGTCCCCTCATTTATTGTAATTCTGTAAATTCTACGGCTCAAATATAGTCCTATATTTGGGAAAATCAAGTTTATACAAGCAAATACTTTTGTATTACACTTTGAATTAAGACCTTTACCAAAAGTAAACGTCCATGTTATTAGAAATTGAAGACAAAGTAGTTTCCACTCAAATTTTTGAGCGCAAGTTCGTTTGTGACCTCCAGGCCTGTAAAGGCGCGTGTTGTGTTGCGGGTGATTCTGGCGCACCATTAACTCTCGAGGAAATATCAATTCTCGAAGACGACATTGAGGTAATAAGGCCATATATGAGGCAAGAAGGCATCGATGTAATCGAAAAACAGGGTGTTTTTTATATGGACCAAGAAAATGATTCGGTAACATCTTTGGTTAACGAGAAGGAGTGTGCATTTGTTTATTTTGACGATAAAGGAATCACCAAATGCTCAATTGAGCGGGCTCATAAAGAAGGGAAAACAACGTTTAAAAAACCTATCAGCTGCCACTTGTACCCTATTCGGGTTAAAGAATTTGAAGACTTCACCGCATTGAACTATAGCTCCTGGGACATCTGTGCCCCGGCTTGTGCTTGTGGAGATCAATTAAATGTTCCTGTCTTTAGATTCTTAAAAGAGCCTCTTATCAGAGCCTTTGGGCCTTTATTTTTCGAAGAATTGCTGGTTGTTGAGAAAGAGCTTAAAAAACAAACGGGCTCTATCCGTGAATAGTTTCTTCTTTTCCGTAATTAGCGATAACACTAGACTCGTGGGCCAACCATTCTTTCCATCGTTTTTCCACTCCCACAGCTTCTCCGTACTTACGTGCATATTTAAGAAAAAGCGTATAGTGTCCTGCTTCGCTAATCATTAGCCCTCGATAAAACTCTGCCAAGGACTTGTCTTCTATGTTTTCGGACAAGACTTTAAACCGTTCACAACTGCGTGCTTCAATCATAGCGGAGAACAACAGCCTATCTATTAACGACTCTATCCTCCCTGAACCTTTTTTCATGAACCTTGCAAGCTCGTTTACATAACTGTCTTTGCGCTCTCTCCCTAATTTAAGCCCGCGGTCTTTAATTATGTCGTGTACCTGCTCAAAATGCTCCAGCTCTTCTTTTGCCAAAATCAACATATCTGTAACAAGGTCTTGGCGTTCAGAATTGTGAACCACAATAGAAATAGCATTTGTAGCTGCCTTTTGTTCGCACCAAGCATGGTCGGTCAAAATTTCCGATATGTTTGACTCGACTATATTTACCCATCGTGGGTCTGTTGGAAGTTTTAACCCTAGCATTACTTTTTTTTACAAATATACATATAAGAAAAAAGCCTCTCAATAAAATGAAAGGCTTTTCCTCTTGTGATTAATTATTCCGGCACAATTATTAACCTAAACATTTATGTTTTTGCTTAACTTCCGCACGCTTCACAATCATCTGGATTGTCAATAGAGCATGCAACTTCTGCTTGAGCGGCTTCAATTGATTTAACCGTTGGTTCATGAACCGCTGATTTATCAATTGTAAACTTAATTGCATCGGTAGCTGCCTTAGTACGTAAGTAATACATTCCTGTTTTTAACCCCTTTTCCCATCCGTAGAAATGCATAGAAGTAAGCTTACCAAAGTTTGCGTTTTCCATGAAGATATTCAATGACTGAGACTGACAAATATATGCACCTCTATCTGCTGAAAGATCAATAAGTGCTTTTTGAGAAATTTCCCAAGCTGTTTTATAAAGATCTTTAAGTTTTTGTGGAACCTCCTCAATATTTTGAACAGACCCATTCGCTATCATAATTTTTTGACGCATATCTTTTGTCCAAAGACCTTCCTTTACGAGGTCTTTCAATAAGTGCTTGTTCACGATAATAAACTCCCCTGACAATACTCTTCTTGTATAAATATTCGATGTATAAGGCTCGAAACACTCATTGTTTCCTAAGATTTGAGCTGTAGAAGCTGTTGGCATTGGCGCTAATAAAAGCGAGTTACGAACGCCGTATTCTTTCACTTCTCCTCTTAAAACATCCCACTCCCATCTACTTGACGGCTTAACACCCCAAAGGTCATGCTGAAACTTCCCTTTAGATATTGGAGATCCTTTTATTGACTCATAAGGGCCATCAACTTTCGCTAAATCCTTAGACGCCGTCATAGACGCATAATGAATCGTTTCGAAAATCTCTTTGTTTAATGCTTTTGCACCTTCTGACTCAAACGGTAAACCCATAAGGATAAAGGCATCCGCTAGCCCTTGAACGCCTAGTCCAATTGGGCGATGGCGCATATTTGAGTTTTCAGCCTCTTGAACAGGGTAGTAATTTCCATCAATAATCTTGTTCAAGTTTAATGTTGCTTGATACGTTACTTCAAAGAGTTTTTCGTGATCAAAAGTTCCTTTATCAGTTACATATTTTGGAAGTGCTAATGAGGCTAGATTGCAAACTGCAACTTCATCTGGAGCAGTATACTCAATGATTTCCGTACACAAGTTAGAAGACTTGATTGTCCCTAAGTTTTGTTGGTTCGATTTTGAATTTGCAGCATCTTTATACAACATGTATGGTGTTCCCGTTTCAATTTGAGATTCGAGAATTTTAAACCATAAGTCTTGTGCCTTTATTGTTTTTCTTCCTTTTCCTTCAGACTCATATTTTGTATACAAAGCCTCAAACTCTCCGCTATGCGTGTCAGATAAGCCTGGGCATTCATGCGGGCACATTAATGTCCAGTCTCCGTTTTCTTTTACACGTTTCATAAATAAGTCTGGAACCCATAGTGCATAGAACAAATCTCTTGCGCGTTGCTCTTCTTTACCATGATTCTTTTTCAAATCTAAAAAGTCAAATACATCTGCATGCCAAGGCTCAATGTACATTGCGAAAGAACCCTTCCGCTTTCCTCCACCTTGATCTACATAACGTGCAGTGTCGTTAAACACACGCAACATTGGTACAATCCCGTTTGACTGTCCGTTTGTCCCTTTAATGTAAGAGCCGGTCGCTCTAATGTTATGGATAGCTAAACCAATCCCTCCCGCAGATTGAGAAATTTTAGCACACGATGTTAACGTGTCGTAAATCCCTTCAATACTATCTTCTTTCATTGTTAACAAGAAACAAGAGGACATTTGTGGCTTCGGGGTTCCCGAATTAAACAAGGTAGGCGTAGCATGTGTAAACCAACCTTCCGACATTAGGTTATAGGTTTTTATTGCTGAATCGATGTCCTTTTTGTGAATCCCTATAGAAACCCGCATCAGCATTTGCTGAGGTCGCTCAGCAATCGCACCGTTTAGCTTAAATAAATAAGAGCGCGTTAATGTTTTAAAGCCAAAGTAATCATATCTAAAATCTCTATCGTAAATGATGCTAGAATCGATGCGGTCTTTGTTTTCTTGAATAATCTGATACACATCGTCAGCTAATAATGATGCATTTTCGCCCGTTTTAGGGTCTATATAAGTGTACAAATCTGTCATTACATCAGAAAACGTTTTTTTCGTTTCCTTGTGTAAATTAGAAACAGCGATCCGTGACGCTAACAATGCATAATCTGGATGATCAATTGTTTTTGCTGCCGCTACCTCCGCAGCTAAGTTGTCTAATTGTGTTGTTGTGACACCATCAAAAAGCCCCTCAATAACCTTCATGGCTACTGCTTCTGGTGATACTAACGAGTCAAGCCCGTAACACATTTTTACTGTTCTTGCTGTGATTTTATCGAATTTCACAGCCTCCTTCCTTCCGTCTCTCTTTACAACATACATGGGCAATCCTTGTTTTCGTTTTGTTAATATTGTTCTCGGTGTACCGCACCGTATTAATTAAAAATCCTCTTCTAAGCTAAAGGTCTGGTCAGCATCGTTATTTAAAACTCCTGCTTTTTGGTATTCAGCTACGCGTTTTTCAAAGAAATTTGTTTTTCCTTGAATTGAAATCATTTCCATGAAATCAAATGGATTTGTTGCATTGTATACTTTAGCACACCCTAATTCCATCAACAATCTATCTGCAACAAACTCGATATATTGCGACATCAAATCACTATTCATTCCGATTAGCCTCACAGGTAAAGCATCTAAAATGAATTCTTTTTCAATTTCTACGGCATCCAAAATAATTTTCTGAACCTGCTCTATTGGTAGTTTATTAACGATGTGATTGTTGTATAATAAACACGCAAAATCACAGTGCAACCCTTCGTCTCGAGAAATCAACTCGTTTGAAAATGCTAATCCTGGCATAAGTCCTCTTTTCTTCAGCCAAAAAATAGAACAAAATGAGCCTGAGAAAAAGATTCCTTCTACTGCCGCGAAAGCCACTAGGCGTTCTGCAAAAGAACCCTCATCAATCCACCTTAATGCCCAGTCTGCCTTTTTACGAACACAGTCAATTGTATCTAAAGCATTAAACAGGCCGTTTTTCTCAGCTGTGTCTTTAATATAAGAATCAATTAATAGCGAATATGTTTCAGAGTGAATGTTTTCAATTGCCACCTGGAAACCATAGAAGAACTTTGCCTCAGTGTATTGAACTTCAGATAAAAAGTTCTCAGCTAAGTTTTCGTTTACGATTCCATCAGAAGCAGCAAAAAAAGCCAATACATGCTTGATAAAATGGCGCTCATTATCATTCAGCTTAGTCTCCCAGTCTACAAGGTCTGCAGCCAAATCAATTTCCTCTGCGGTCCAAAAACTAGCCTCAGCTCTTTTGTAAAAAGACCAGATGTCGTCATGTTCGATTGGAAACAGAACAAACCTGCTGTTGTTCTCCTGTAAAATTGGTTCTACTTGTGTCATTTTTTATAAAGTTTTAACATATATATATCTGTGTGAAAAACTCATTTTTCACTGTTTTTTTTCTTTAAAATTTATGTTTTCTCTTGTTTAAATCGGACTAGCGAATTCTGGTTAGGTTCCTTAATTACATGAGACACACAAAAATTGTCATTTTTACACCTTAAAACAATTAAAGAAGTTCACAATTCAGCAACATTATCAACATTCATATTCTACATCCCTTTCGTGGTAGTCACTAACAGATTTATCAACACTGTGAATAAAGATATTCACAGTGTATAAAAGCATTTTTGTTGAAAAATTAGCCTATTTGTATCACGCCCTTTAGCATCAGGTGTTTATAATAGTGTTCCTTAAATCTACATCCTTTTTAGTCCAAAATCAAGGTTTTTTCTTGAAAGTTTAAACATTAAATTGTGAATAATAATCTTAGTTGTGTTAAGCCTTAATGATGACAGCTAAAGCAACTCGTATCCTTCAAAAATTTTGGGCAAATATTGCCTCCCCATTTTTCCGAGCGAGTGTTTGGCATGCAAAAAAGAACCTGCCCCAGCCGAAGGACAGATTTGCACATTTTGTACGGAGGGGGGGTCAATTACTCACTACCAGAACTGCACCGGCCCATCAACAATGAAAAAGTTATTTTGTGACCGAGCATGGGCCACAAACATGTCCGCTCCTTTTTCTTTTGAAAAAACAAGGCCTCACAAGAAATCCTGTTTGGTCTAAAGTCTAAAGTCAACAAACAAGTCGGGGTTCATTTTAGGAAAGAGATTGGGGCTGTAATTGCTGAGAGTCCTTCCTTTCATACAACAAACATAATTACACCTGGGTCAACAATGGAGTCTATATATTCGCGCGATGCACCTTAAAAACCCCTCGCTTTCAGTTAGTGTTGTTACCTTAGCAATTGCATGATCAAAGACAAGAAAAAAATACTAATTATAGGTGCCGGATTATCTGGGATTTCTGTTGCTACTCATCTGATTAAAAAAGGTGCTGAGCCCACGCTCATTGATAACGGCATAAATTTTAGCTCTCGCGTTGCCGCAGGAATGATTAACCCGCTTGTTTTTCGACGTATGACAAAAAGTTGGCGTGTGGATGAATTTATCCCTTTCTTAAAAGACTTTTACGGAGAGCTTGAGGTAATTACTGATTCCAAATTCTTCTTCGAAGTCCCCATTCGTCGCTTATTTTCTTCCGAACAAGAGCGTGCCTTTTGGTTGGAAAAAGAGACCCTCTCAGGCTTTAAGCCTTATATGCAGAAGGTTACTGCTGCTGACATGCAATATAGTAGAGCAAAAAATCCGTTCGGCTCAGGGCGCCTGAAAGAAACGTATTACGTAGAAGTAAACTCGTTCTTAATAAACATGAAACGGTGGATAAAAGGGCAAGGAAGGGTCATTTGTGAGCAATTCGACTATGACTCACTTATAGAAAACACCTACAAGGGGGAGTTTTATGATGAGGTCATATTCTGCATTGGCTACCTGAATAAAGATTGCCCGTTTTTTGGCGAGCTTCCTCTAGATCAGACTAAGGGACAAACACTAACAATTAAATCAATGACATTGCCTGAAGATTTATCGCTTAACAGGAAGTGCTTCATGCTACCTAAAGGCAATCACACTTTTAAAATTGGTTCCACTTATGAATGGAGTGACCCCACTACACATATTACTGAAGAGGCAAAAAAAGAGTTATTAAAAAAGCTGTCTTATGTTGTTGATGAAACGGTTGGCGTTATAGACCAAGAGGCGGGAATTCGAGCGACAACAAGGGATAGGCGTCCGCTTATCGGGACACATAGAACACATAGAAACTATCATATTTTTAATGGCCTTGGTGCAAAAGGATATATGCTAGCGCCCCTTATTGCAAAAGAATTTGTCGATTACCTGTTAAATGATAGCGCTCTTAACCCAGAAGTTAACATAAATCGCTACTACAGAAAAAATAATCAGTAACTTTGTTTCAATTATTTAAATAAACAATTATGTACCCACCAGAATTAGTACAACCAATGAAGGATGACCTTACGAACGTAGGGTTTAACCAATTAACTTCAACTACTGAGGTTGATGACATGGTTCAAAATAGCGAAGGAGAAACTTTATTAATGGTCGTTAACTCAGTATGCGGGTGCGCAGCTAGAAACATGCGCCCAGGAGTTAAGCTTTCTTTAAATAATGATCAAACACCTACAACATTAGCAACTGTTTTTGCTGGGGTTGATGGAGAAGCAACAAATCAAGCACGTAAGTACTTTTTACCTTACCCTCCATCCTCACCGTCAATTGCACTATTTAAGGATGGTAAATTAGTTCACTTTTTAGAACGCCACCATATTGAGGGAGGAACAACAGAGATGATTGCTGAAAACCTTGCACAGGCCTATAAGCAGTTTTGCTAAAACACTAAGCTGTCCTACCCCCCGCTCATTGGGTGGGGTTTTTTGTTTATATCCTTTTTGACTAGAGCTTGAGTACATACCCTGTACTCAAATAAAAGGCTTGGCCTATATTTCTTCCCGAAAAAATATAGCTCCCGTTAAAAAAAACACCTGAGCTATCGCCTATATTTCTGTAAATAACCCCGCCCAACTTGGCGTAGGAAACCCCTAGCTCACGAAAACTAAGGGCCCCTTCGTAATCCTCCCCGCCAATTCCGTATTGGTAATCAGCCCAAATGTCAAAATACCATTTTTCATAAATATATCCGACTTTTGTAGAGGCCACAAAGGCGGACGGGACAGGATCAATTGCATAGTTATACCCTCCCTGCGCTTGAATAAACCAGTTTTTCAAGTGCTTATACTGCAGAAGGAGCTTCGGTTGAACTACCGTAGCTCGTTGACCTATTGCTTGTGGTGTTTCTGTGTCATATTTAGACATTGGAAAGGAGATTCCGACAGCAGGGACTAATGTAAGCTCTCCATTTTTCGACGTACAATGAGCGAGCTTATATTTTGTGAAAACAGAGGCGTCCTGAAGCTCAAGGTTAATAAGTGGGAGGCTGACGATCACGCTCCAGTTGTCCGTTAGGCCATAAATGCCAAAAGTACTAACAATTGCTTGAGACCTCGAAATCTTTGTTTCACTCTCTTGAATTAATAGATAGCGTTTTGAGGCGCTGAAGCTAGCTGAAAATGCCAAATCTAATTGACCTTTTGATTTAAAAAAACCATCGATATTCCCTTGGGAAAAAGTATATGTTGTAGAGAGGAAAATGTACAGTAAAACCGAAGGTTTCATGTTACTTTAACTGATTTGTAATCTCTTCAGAAAGAGGATTAACTCGGGAGCTATATTGTGAAATAAATGTTCCGTTTTCGCCCACTAAATACTTTGTGAAATTCCAAGCCACCTTGCTGTCACCAACCTTGTTTAGCTCAGAATGGGTTAGCCACTTATATATTGGATGTTGTCCTCCTCCTTTAACATCTATCTTAGACGCCATTAAAAACTCTACGCCATAGTTTTTCTGACAGAACGCTTTAATCTCACTTTCTGAGCCAGGTTCTTGTCTTCCAAATTGATCGCATGGAAACCCTATTAATGTTACCTTCTCTCCAAATTGCTCGTGAAGATCTTGAAGTTGCTCGTATTGACCTGTAAAGCCACACTTAGAGGCAACATTTACAAACAAGATTTTTTTCCCTTTAAACTGTTTAAGAGAGATGTTTTCTCCGTCAATACTTTTAAATGAGTAATCATAAATAGAGGAAGACTGGGACATAGCTGTAAAGGTTAAAATAGAGAATATTATTACAAATGCTTTCATAGTGTAAATATATTAAGTTTTTTCATTCTTTGTAACACTTCTCAATGCAGAAATTTCTTTTTTAAAAACCTGATGCTTTCCTATTTCAGTGACCCATTTGGGTAATTCACTAGGGTCATAATTTTCCCCCATTGCAGCAACCACTTCTTTAGGCTTTACTATTCCGTTTTTTGAGGTAAATGCATACTTGACAATAGAGGCCATGTGTGTTTTTCCTTTTCGCTCTATTTTTTGAAAGAAATAAAACCAGTCTGCATCGTATCCAATGATTTTTGTTTTCAATTCGAACTTTTGAAACAAACGCAAGCGATGACGGTATTCATTGTAAGTTCCGGCAATCGTAAGTGACCACCGATTCTTTTTTAAGAAACTATTGATACCTACCCGAGCACCGTAGCCATAGCGCCCTAAATCAAGTAAGGTGACATAGCGCCCATTATTTAGCTCTAAAAAGGGATCTAGATCTTGAGGTAAAACCATCAAGGAGATCGTGTCGCTATCGCGACTATAAAAATCTAGTTTAGACTGGGATCTTTTAATAATTAAAACCTTTGCGAGCCTGAGATATGGATACATATTTTTTTCTTTTTAACAATGCAATAGTAGCTGTTTTTTACGAGCTCTATAGTTTTTATGCGAATGATTTTTTATCTTTAGATAAACCTTTATACTTATGGAACAATCAAAATGTACTTGTGGTTGCGCAAGCTGTAAAAGCGGAAATTGTAAAGGCTGTACTTGTGAGAACTGCTCCAGTCCAAATTGTGGAAAGCGTTAAAACACATAATTTCTCTAACTGCCTGTACTTCTTTCTTTTCGTTGGCTTTCCGGCATAAGTCTTTTTAAAGTGCTTTTGGTATAATTGGCTGTAAAGGTCATCTGTTTTGAAAATTAAAGCTCCTCAACACAAATTGAGGAGCTTTTTTATGTTTGAAAATAAATGGCTATAACATAACCTACACACCATGCGGGTTTTTGCTTCGGAAAATCAATTTCAGATTAACAAATCTATTCTTACCTTCGAGAAAACAACCTTGGTAAAAAGCCGCACGTTGCGTAGCTTCAGCCGTTGTAGCCAATTGTATCATAGACAATCTGCACAGTGGCCCATCAATAAAAGCTCTGCAGAGTCCACTTTATGATTCGAAATCGCAGGTACCTGCACATCTATCGATAAACATTCCGACTTACCACATTCACGACATTGAAAATGAGGGTGTGAATCAACGTGATTTGAAGAAGTACAGCCCTTACACTTGGCATACCAAGTTAATCCGTCCTTTCCTGCGAAAGAATGCAATATACCCTCATCTTTCAATCGCTCGACAATTCTGTATACTGTTGTCTTGTTCATTTTTTTATTAAGAAGTTCCACTAGCCTAACCGCTGATAGAGAATAGTCACTTTCTTCAAAAAGGTTAAGTACTGTAACTACTGATTTTGTCTTTCTTACAACTCCCATACAGTAAATTTAATGCAACTAAGTTGCATAAGCAAATGTTTTTTTCATAGTTTTGCAATTCAGTTGCATTAACGATTCAAAAATGAAAACAATCACATTAAAATCAGATACGCTAGGAATAATCTCCAGTACTTTATGTATGATTCATTGTATCATTACTCCATTCCTGTTTATAGCCCAAACATGCTCAGATGTTTGCTGTACAACAGCCCCAACTTGGTGGCTGTGGATCGACGTTTCGTTTCTAACAATCTCCCTGTTTGCTATAAGCCATGCTGTAAAACACACCTCAAAGCAATGGGTAAAGTACGCCATGTGGACGAGTTGGTCTTTTCTACTACTCGTAATTACAAACGAACAGTTAGAATTATTTTCAATTTTTGAAAATGCAATTTACATCCCCGGCCTATCTTTAGTAGCCCTCCATTTTTACAACTTAAAATATTGTACATGCCCATAATATTCTTGCTGTACTACTCAAAAATAGACCTATGATACCAAAAACCTTTGATGAATGGCAAAAATGCATCATTAATGATTGCAAAAGCACCTAACACGATGTATATTGCATACCCTACGAGTTACGCACCATACACATACCGTTGTATGATATTATTTGAAAATGAAAAAGAACGTATACTTATTGATAATTAGCATTTGCTTATTAGTAGCCAAGAAAGGAAATGCTCAGTTAAATGAAGACCAAATGGGTGCATGGTATATGTACTTCTTCAATACAACATTTAACGAAAGCCCATGGGGTGTGCAAGGAGATGTTCAATTCCGTAATTGGAACATTGCTGGAGACCTTGAACAATTATTATTACGCGGAGGAATAACCTACAAACCTAAAAAGGCCGACATCAAACTAACTTTGGGTTATGGAAATATTACTACGGGAAGCTATGGGTCTGATAAATCAACAAGTGCTGAGAGTAGAATTTATCAAGAAGCATTATTCTCAGTTCAATTTGGCAATCGCCTGTACACTAACCATCGATTCCGCTATGAGCAAAGGTTTGTAGAAGGTCAAGATTTAAGAACGCGCTACAGATATAATCTATTTCTAAATATAGCCTTGAACAAGGCGGAAATGAACAAAAAAACATTATATCTAGCATTTTACAATGAGTTATTCATCAATGGTCAACGAAGCACAGGTAATGGAAATACTGTGGAAATTTTTGATCGGAATCGATTCTATGCAGGTTTGGGTTACATAATAAAAGAAGGACTTAAAATTCAGTTTGGTGTAATGAACCAAACAACAGATAATTGGAGTAAAAATCAATTACAATTAAGCTTTCATCAAAAATTTTAACATCATACAACACTGTATATAGCAAATAGGGCGTTCGGTAGTTTACGAAAGTTAAGTGCTATTTACCAACACCGCCAAATCGTTGATTTGGCCTTTAAGAATGAATAAATTAAAAACGAAATACAACGATTTGGCTCAGTACAAACTTGAAAGTTTATCGCTTTCTACTGCCCTACTTGCCATATACTAAACGTTATAAAACAACCTTTTTAAATCCTTCAAAAAGATTTTACTAACTGTGCTTTATCTTGATTATACTAATTGATAATCAAATGTTTAATTCTATTTTCCGATACAGAATCTAAAATCCTGTTATTTATAAGCTATTGAATGCCATAAACACAAATGTGACACAATAACAACTGAAATTTAAAATCCCGTTACAATTAATAATACAAAATCCATTTGATTCTTTAAATTTAGACACACCATAAAACAAATAAACCCTATAGCGTTTAGCGAATTGTTGCCTTTCATTATACATTTTGATAAATTAAAATATGAGTAAAGTTATAGATAATACCGAAATCTTAAAAAACACCGAATCAATTAGTGATAAATCCTACGAATTCAATCCCAAACTGATTTTTATACAAACCGTTGTACAATGTTTTACAACACAACGAATAGAATTATCAAATGACAAGAGTGAAAACCATTAAGAATAAAACAATCCTACTATTCTTAATAATTATTAATACTAGTTACGCTCAGGTTAGCGGGGATTCTTTAAGATTGATTTGGGAAAACGAAAACCAATTAGATTCTATTAGATTCAATGCTTTAGAAGAATATTACGAAATTAACAATCAAATAAAACCAGATTCTACACTTACATCTCTAAACTATCATTTTGAATTAGCAAATGAAAAAAATGCAACATTACAACTGTATCGCGCAACTAAAAGAAAAGGTAATATCCATAGACTAAAAGGAAACTATGATCTTGCTATGGAAGCTTACACCGAAGCTGAAAGTTTAGCGAAACGACTAAATGACCCAATATTACAAGCTAAAATAATGGGTAATATGGGAAATGTTTTTATTTACAGACAAGATTATAAACAAGCAACAGAACATTTTTCCAAGGCATTAAAGCTATACCAAGAATTAAACAATTCGGATGGAGAATCCCATATGTTAACTAGCTTAGGAAGTGTTTTTCTAATCCTTAACAATTATGATTTGGCCTTAGAGTATTATGAAAAATCGCTTTCTACTTTAAATAAAAGAGGGCTTGAAGATAGAAGTACTGCTATTATATTTATTAACATGGGCTGGACTAATTTTGAAAAGGAATTATACCAAGATGCTAAGACCTATTATGAAAAAGGCCTAAAAATACTTCAAGTAAAAAATGAAAAATTTTTTATAGCTGGTTGTTATTCTGTGCTTGCTCATATACACCTTAAACTAAATCAACTGGAAAAAGCGAATGACTATGCTAATAAAAACCTAGCCCTAAATAAAGAACTTGATATAAAAAGTGGAATTGTTAATGCTGAAATTACTATTGCAAAAATTTATTTTGAAACAGATGTAGATGAAGCATTAAAGAGAGGGGAGTCAATATTAATAAATCTTCCTGCAGACACCTTTAAAGAATTTAAAAGAGATTTATATGAGCTGCTATACAAGTGTTACAAATCTCAAAACAAGTATGATTTATCACTTAAAATGTATGAAAATTATACTGTTTACAATGACAGTATTCAACAAGAAAAAAATAATTTTGCTGTAGTAAGTGAAGCGGTGAAAAATGATTTTGAACTTAAAGTTTATGAAAATAAACTTGAAAATGAAAATGAAAAAACAGCTCTTAAAGTCTCGCAACTTAAAAGAACGTTTGCCATAACAATAGCATCTACTCTATTAATTTTTTGTGTCGTATTCTATTTTAGATCTAAAATGAAAAAAGATCAAGCAAAACGAGATGTACTATTAGATGAAATAGAGAAGCTTAAAAACAATGCAAATAAGGAATTAATAGTAGATTCTAATAAGTTTGAATTGGTTAGAGAAAACATTGAGCATTCTATTAACAGAAATTTAAATGAAACGGATTGGAAGGTCCTAAACATACTGCTTGATGACCCTGTAATTACAAATAAAGAAATAGCTGAAAAAGCTTTTATGAGTGTTGATGGAATAGGCTCCTCATTACGAAGAATGTATGAATACTTCGAAATAAAAGAATCTAAGTACAAGAAAACTTCATTATTGTTAGAAGCAATTAAGACATCAAATGCCCCTATTGTAAGCGTTTAAAATTCACTTGCGCGCGTGATAATAGCGATTTCACGGCTAAGCGTGAATATAGAAATAAGCTACTCTGGTATATTTGAAAAAAAACTAATGTTATGAAGAAATTTTTATTTACACTAATTGCCGGCTTAGGGCTAATTCAATCAACTCAAGCACAAGTCGGTTGTGATATGATGAACTTAATAGTTAATGTGTCTGATACTAGTTTAGTTAAATTATATCATCCCGGCCACTATTTAACTTCGCCCCAAAATGAAAATATTATTGTTTGGGAGATTACAGATTCTCAAGGTATTATTATTGCTGACGACACATTAATTGATAACAGTGATTTTTTGTTTTATCATAACATTCCTATTAACGACACAATGAATGTTACTGCACTTTTATCAAATGACTCAGCTGGAGTTGCATGTTTGATAGAAGACCAATTATATTGGGAGGTAACAGAAGTTATTCCAGGTGTTTTTACAGGAAGGTGGGAGTTTCTTCATGGCAATACAGGTGCAGATGTAACAAATACAGCAGGTATTGATGATATCGAGCCTGCCACTGCAAGTGTATATCCAAATCCGTCAAGTGATGTAATAAATATAAGCATTGATAAAGGTCAACTTCAGGCAATCGAAATATATAGTTTAACAGGAAATCTTGTTTTTAAAACAAATTTAAATTCAAATAACTTCAAACTGAAAATTGACAACTATGTATCTGGAACATATTTGCTGAGAATTATTGATGAAAAAAATGAGGTCACTAATTCAATTATTATAAAAGACTAACGTTTGCTAACATAGCATACAAACCATGAGAAATTTTCGTTTCGGAAAATCATTTTTGGTTAACAAATCTATTCTGACCTTCGGGGAAATAACCTTGGAAGAGACCGCACGTTCTCAGCCTAGCACCTTTAACAAACATAAAATACAAATATTATGAAAACCTTACTATCATTTTTATTGACCATTGCACTATCTAATCTGGTCATTGGTCAAACAACCGCCGTGCCTGATGTCAATTTTGAGCAAGCATTAATCAATTTAGGATACGACTTCGGAACTCCTGATGGAAGTGTTATTACTGCGAATATTGACACGGTCGCCACACTTAACATTATGAATAATAACATTAGTGATTTAACAGGAATAGAAGATTTTGCAGCATTAAATCACCTAAATTGTTATGGAAATTTACTTACAAGCATAAACGTTACCCAAAATAGCGCTTTAAATATATTGCAGTGTACATATAATCAGCTGACCAGCTTAAATGTTACTCAAAATGTTGACTTAACTGAATTATCGTGTGCCGCTAATCAATTAACAAGTTTAGATGTAACTCAAAATTCAGATCTGACTTTCTTAAGTTGTGCAAATAATTCACTGACAAGTTTAGATGTAACCCAAAATAACCTCATTGACACATTATTTTGTGAACTTAATCAACTAACTAGTTTAAATGTCACCCAAAATACTGATTTAATTCTCCTGTCCTGTTTTACAAACGTTCTTTCTAGCCTAGATGTATCTCAAAATATTCTACTTACGAAACTATATTGCGAGGAAAATGCACTAACTGAACTAGATGTTTCACAGAGTGTTGAGTTGATCCGTTTGAATTGCAGCAACAATCCACTGACTTGTCTAAATGTAAAAAATGGAAATAATATCAATTTTCTTCCAAATGGACTGAGTTTCTCGAATAATCCAGGATTGACATGTATTGAAGTTGACGACCCAATATGGTCAGCTGCTAATTGGAATAATGTTGACTCCCCATCTTTATTTAGCCTAAACTGTGTCCCTTGCGCTTTGGGCATTAATGAAAACAATTTGTCAAACTTTATTTGCTACCCCAATCCAACTACAGGAAACATTACTATTAATCTTGGTGAGGTTAAAACTTCTGTTAAAGTAAAATTAACCAATAGTTTAGGGCAAGTTTTTCTACACAAGCAATTTGGAGCAACTAACCATTTCAACATTGATGTAGATGTTCCAACAGGAGTATACATTTTACTAGTTGAAACTGGAAAAGGGGAATCTATTGCCATAAAGGTTATAAAAAAGTAACGATTTGCCAACATTGGTTAAGATGTCGTTGTGCTTCATAAATTGAAGCATATAACCGGAGAATTACTATTATTCTCTACTAATCGAAAAAGAATGAAATTAACATCGAAAACTCATATGATGCCTTTGTAAGGCTCCATCATTACTTTCCGATACAGAATTTACTAAAGATGTTCCCCAATAAATCGTCGGTTGAAATATCTCCCGTAATGCTCCCTAGGTGGAACATTGCTTGACGGATATCCATCGCAACAAAGTCGCCTGTAATTCCAGAGTCTAGCCCAAGACCTGCCTTTTCAAGGGCCTCTGCTGTTTTTATTAAGGCTTCATAGTGTCTTGCGTTTGAAACAATGGTTTCGTTGCCAAGGTTAAAGTCTCCCTGAACTTCTGAAACCAATCGTTGTTCTAAGAGTTTAATGTTCTCGCCTTGTTTTGCGCTAATATGAATTGCCTTTTCTACTTCTACGAGGGCAATATCAATTTTGTTTAAAACCATTAGCACCTTTTTTTCTGGGTACCTTTCTTTTAACTCTTTTGTCCAGCTAGAGACGTGTTGAATATTTTCCTCTTTAGACCCGTCAGCTAAACACAAAACAATGGTTGCTTGTTTTATTTTCTCTAAAGAGCGCTCTATTCCCATTGCCTCAACCTCTTCTGCCCCCTCTCGAATTCCTGCAGTGTCAATTAGCCTAAAAAGAATTCCTTCTATATTAAGCGTCTCTTCTATAACGTCTCTAGTTGTTCCTTCTATGTTGCTTACAATTGCTCTGTCGTCACCTAAAAGCTGATTTAGCAAGGTGCTTTTCCCTGTGTTTGGTGCACCAACAATTGCAACCGGAACCCCATTTTTAATGGCGTTTCCTAGCTCAAATGATTTGGCTAGGCGTTTAATGTATGCTAAAACGTCTGTTACCAATTTTTTCAATTCTGCTCGGTCCGCAAACTCAACATCTTCTTCTGCAAAATCTAGCTCTAGCTCTACTAAAGAGGCAAAGTTGATTAGCTTTTCACGTAATTCTCTTAGTTCACTGGAGAACTTACCACGAAGTTGTTTTAAAGCTATGTCATGTGCGCTTTTCGATTCTGACGCTATTAAATCTGCAACCGCTTCAGCTTGCGAAAGGTCCATTTTTCCGTTCAAAAAAGCACGTTGCGTAAACTCTCCCGGGTTGGCCATTCTACAACCACTCTCAATCAAAGAAGTAATTATTTTTTGTTGAATATAAGAAGACCCGTGACAAGAAATTTCAACACTTTCTTCTCCGGTAAAACTCTTGCCATCTTGGAAAACCGCCACCAATACTTCGTCAATCAATTCTCCTTCTTTCGACGAAATCGTTCCAAAGTGTGTTGTGTGGGAGTTGAGCCCAGCTAGCTTCTTAGAAAAAACGGCTGAAACGGTCTCAAAGGCATTGCTTCCCGAGAGTCGAATAACACCAATAGCGCCAACACCGTTTGGTGTAGCTAAAGCACAGATTGTATCTTGATTTTGAAACATAATACAAAAGTAATGCTTATTTCCGCTTAGACTGAAAAAATGCTTTCATCAATTCAGCGCATTCACTTTCCATTATTCCAGAAACAACCTCTGTTTTTGGGTGATAGACCTCGAAGTGCCGGCCCGCGCCTCTTTTTTGATCAGAAGCGCCAAAAACAACCTTGTCAATTTGCGCCCAATAAAGCGCCCCACCACACATTGTGCAAGGCTCAAGTGTTACATAAAGCGTACAACCCTTAAGGTACTTGCCCCCCAGGTGGTTTGCTGCGGCAGTAATAGCCTGTGTTTCAGCGTGTGCCGTGACGTCTGTTAAGCGCTCTGTTAAATTGTGGGAACGAGCTATAACCTGGTTTTTGGCAACAACAACAGCGCCTACAGGCACCTCTCCCGCTTCTAGCGCTTTTTCCGCTTCATGAAAAGCTTGCTTCATAAAATACTCGTCGTTATAGGGAGAAATCACTTCAATGTTTTTTTCAATTCAAAATTAACCAAATTTCCTACATTTACATTATGAACCTATCTGTTGATAAGCTTAATCCGGGAGACCTTATTGAAATCTTAGCGCCCGCGAAGTCTATTGAAAAGATTCGTGTTGATGCCGCTGTTAAAACACTGAAAGCAATGGGGTTCCGTGTTCGTGTTTCTAAATACTGCTTAGGGAGTTACAACTACTTCTCTGGAACAATTTCAGAACGCTTGTCGGACTTTCAAAATGCGGTTGATGACGATGAGGTAAAGGCAATACTATGTGCTAGAGGTGGTTATGGGTGTGTTCAAATTGTAGACAAAATACAATGGGCTAACATGCTACGTAATCCAAAATGGATTATTGGTTTTAGCGATGTTAGTGTTTTCCATCAAAAACTATGGGGAATGGGGATAAAGAGTATTCATGGAACAATGCCTTTAAACTTTTCTGATAATTCAGTAGAGTCATTATTAACATTAAAAAGTGCATTAACAACAAATTCATATTCCATCAAATCAAAGCAGACGAAACATAACAAAGCGGGGGCTGCAAAGGCCATTCTTATTGGTGGCAACTTATCTATACTGTATAGCCTTCTTGGCACGGACGATCATGTTGATTATAATAACTCGATCTTGTTTATTGAAGATCTCTCTGAGCCCATTTATCACCTAGACCGTATGCTTTATGCGCTTTCAAAAGCCGGCGTTTTAGCCCGTATCAAGGGGTTGGTGGTTGGCGGCATGACAGACATGACAGACACTGCCGTTCCTTTTGGAATGGTTTATGAAGAGGTGATTCTGTCGCATTTTGAATACCGAAACATTCCTATTTGCTTTAATTTTCCTGCCGGGCACATAAATGATAACCGGGCAATAATTATAGGCTCAGAAGCAGAATTAAATGTCTCCTCAACAGGGTCAGAACTAAGCTTTTTTTAATCCTCCCTAGAGAGATTCGCTATTAATTCCGTTTTTTCGTCGCGCATGCCCACGAAACGATGAAAAATAGCCCCCCCCCCTTTTTTGCTCCCTTTTATAAGCACTTTATTTAAAACTATTATAAATAAGCTTTATTGGTGAAAAAATGATTAGTAAGCACTAAATTTGTAGAATAAGTTATGTTATCAATCTATAACAATAATAAATGAGTAAGTCTACTATATTATCATCATCAATAGGTAGAAAGTTTGCCATGGCCTTATCGGCACTCTTTCTTATGGTTTTTCTTTTACAACACTTTTCTATTAACATTCTCTCTGTTTTTAGTCCTGATACTTTTAATGAAGTTTCTCATTTCATGGGTACTTTCTGGGTGGTTCAATACGCATTACAACCTGTATTAATTCTTGGTGTCATTTTTCATTTTGTTATGGGTTTTATTTTAGAGATAAAAAACAACAAGGCGCGTGAAATAAAATATGCGAAGAACAAAGGGGGCGCAAACTCATCATGGATGAGCAGAAACATGATTTGGAGCGGGCTTAGCTATTTTATCCTTTATGGCGCTTCACTTTGTCGACTTTTGGTTTCCAGAAATTAATATAAAATACATTCAGGGGGACATGAGCGGAATGCATAATGGTGAGTTTCGATACTTTCACGAGTTAGCAGAAAAGTTTCACAACCCAGCCCGCGTGGTCGCTTACTGCTCTGGGTTTTGTCTTTTTGTCACTCCATCTATTACACGGCTTTAATTCGGCGTTTCAGTCCGTTGGAGCAAACAACAAGTATACACAAAGGGATTAAAGACAATTTTCCAAAATATATGCTGTAGGAATTCCTTTGGGGTTTATTTTTATTGCGTTGTTTCATCACCTACAATCGATTTTATAGGATGGCTTTAAATTCAAAAATTCCGGAGGGACCACTAGAAGACAAGTGGACAAAACATAAAAACGAAATTAACCTCGTTAATCCTGCAAATAAGCGTCTAATAGATGTTATTGTTGTTGGAACCGGACTAGCTGGGGGATCTGCTTCTGCTACTCTGGCAGAGCTTGGCTATAACGTAAAGGCTTTTTGCTTTCAGGATTCGCCACGTCGAGCACACTCAATTGCAGCTCAGGGGGGAATTAATGCCGCTAAAAACTACCAAGGAGATGGAGACTCTACGTACAGGCTGTTTTATGATACAGTAAAAGGAGGTGATTATCGATCTCGTGAAGCTAACGTCTATAGATTAGCTGAGGTGTCGGCCAATATAATTGATCAGTGTGTAGCTCAGGGTGTTCCTTTTGCGCGAGACTATGGTGGTCTTTTAGATAACAGATCGTTTGGTGGCGTATTGGTTTCGCGAACATTTTATGCCAAAGGACAAACGGGACAACAGCTGCTCCTTGGTGCTTATTCAGCAATGAATCGACAAATTGGGCGTGGGAAAATTAAAATGTACAACAGGCATGAAATGCTAGATGTTGTTCTGGTTGAGGGAAAAGCTCGAGGCATTATAGCTCGAAACTTAGTAACAGGAGAAATTGAAAGACATTCCGCGCATGCTGTAGTATTGGGAACAGGTGGTTATGGAAACGTATTCTTTTTATCCACAAACGCAATGGGAAGCAATGTTACCGCCGCATGGAGAGCTCACAAAAAAGGCGCATACTTTGCAAACCCTTGTTATACACAAATTCACCCAACCTGTATTCCCGTGTCCGGAGATCATCAGTCAAAATTAACGCTGATGTCAGAGTCTTTAAGAAATGACGGTAGAATCTGGGTTCCTAAACACAAAAAAGATGCTGAAGCAATTAAGGAAGGCAAGTTAAAGCCTACTCAGCTTGCTGAAGAAGATAGAGATTATTACTTAGAAAGACGGTACCCTGCCTTTGGAAATTTAGTTCCCAAGAGATGTTGCGTCAAGAGCAGCAAAAGAGCGATGTGACGCTGGCTATGGGAGTTAACGCAACAGGCGAGGCTGTTTATTTAGATTTTGCCGCGGCCATTGTTCGTTACGGCAAAGAGCAGGCCTTCGTAAAAGGGCATGATGAAAATGATGATGCGGTTGTAAGAAGCTCTGGGAAAAGATATTGTGAAGGCGAAATATGGTAACTTATTTCAAATGTATGAGAAAATTGTAGATGAAAACCCTTATGAAACGCCTATGATGATTTATCCTGCTGTTCACTACACAATGGGAGGAATCTGGGTTGATTACAACCTGCAAACCACTGTTCCCGGGCTCTACGCAATAGGTGAAGCCAACTTTTCTGACCACGGGGCGAATAGGCTTGGGGCCTCTGCTTTAATGCAGGGCTTGGCTGACGGTTATTTTGTTCTGCCCTACACAATTGGCGACTACCTTTCTCACGATATTAGGACAGGTCCAATCCCTACAGACACAAAGGAGTTTGATGAGGCAGAGAAAAACATTCAAAAAAATATTGATCATTTCATAAAAAACAAGGGCACTAAGTCCGTTGACCATTTCCACAGAAGGCTCGGTAAGATTATGTGGGATAAGTGTGGGATGTCTAGAAATGAAAACGACTTAAAAATTGCTATTGAAGAGATCGCTTCTCTACGAAAAGAGTTCTACAAAGAAGTAATGGTTCCGGGTTCTGCTGATGAATTTAATGAGCAGCTTGCAAAAGCAGAGCGCGTTGCAGACTTTTTGGAGCTAGGAGAATTGTTTGCTAAAGACGCTTTAATAAGAGAAGAGTCTGCAGGAGGTCATTTTAGGGATGAGTATCAAACACCTGAAGGAGAAGCGATGAGGCGAAAAGAATTTCAGTTTGTTTCTGCTTGGGAGTATAAAGGAGAGCCTAAAGATGCTGTTTTACATAAGGAAGATTTACTTTATAATAACATTGAAGTAAAAGAACGATCATACAAATAATAGGAATGATGAATTTAACCTTAAAAATCTGGCGTCAGAAAAACGCAAAAGATAAAGGAAGCATGGTAGACTATCAGGTCTCAGGAATATCTCCGGACATGTCTTTTCTTGAAATGCTAGATATATTAAACAATCAATTAATAGAAAAAGGAGAGTCTCCCGTTGCATTTGACCATGATTGTAGAGAGGGGATATGCGGAATGTGTTCTCTTTATATTAATGGTGAGGCCCATGGTCCAGACAGAAGAGTTACTACATGTCAGCTACACATGCGTAAATTTAAAGATGGAGACACTATTTATATAGAGCCGTTTAGGGCTAAGGGATTTCCGATAATAAAAGATTTAGTCGTTGATAGGGGTGCGTTTGATCGAATTCAACATTCAGGGGGCTTTATATCAGTTAACACCTCTGGTAATACACAAGATGCGAACTCCATTCCTATTTCAAAACATGATGCTGATAAGGCAATGGATGCCGCTACCTGTATTGGCTGTGGGGCCTGTGTTGCTTCGTGTAAAAACTCGAGCGCAATGCTTTTTGTCTCAGCGAAAGTCTCTCAATACGCACTACTTCCTCAGGGCAAGGTAGAAGCGACAGAGAGAGTTTTAAATATGGTTCAGCAAATGGACGAGGAAGGGTTTGGTAACTGTACCAATACCGGAGCCTGTGAAGTAGAGTGTCCAAAAGGAATTTCACTAGAAAACATTGCTCGTATGAACCGTGAGTTTTTAAAAGCTTCGTTAAAACCGTAAGTAAAAATCTAATATTCTAATAATAAAAGGGTTAAATTTATTTTTAGCCTTTTTTTGTGTTTAAAACACTAGCTTCAGAACAATGAAATTATTAGTATTTTAGCAACAACTTAAAAACACTTTTTATATGAAAAAAATTATACTATCAATTGCCCTGATTGCGTCAAGCTTTCTAGGGTACTCGCAAGTTGTTTGTGCGGGAGTTTCCCCAGCATCAATTACCGGAAACTATTTCTTTGAATGGGCAGACCCGGCAGGATTAGACTGGGCAACACCCGATTTTTTAGTTACAGGGGTATTCGTTCAAGATACATTAATGATGATTAACGACGGGTCGCCGGGAATTAACCTACAAGGTAATCCTGTTTCTGCAGAAGGATGTGCAGGGTCTGGAGATGTTGGAGCTCCTCCAGCAGGAACTTTAAATGATTTGACTGGTAAAATTGCTGTTGTCTATAGAAACACGTGTGAGTTTGGATATAAAGCTCTACAAGCTCAAAATGCCGGAGCAGTAGGGGTTGTTATCATTAACCGTGACCCTGAAGCTTTGCCAATGGCTGGGGGTGTTGAAGGTTTAAATGTTACTATCCCTGTTGTAATGCTGTCTAGTCTAGATGGGCTAATCCTTACAAATGAAATGGAAAACGGCCCTGTTGTTATGTTTATAGGAAACAAAGTTGGCGCATATAACAATGACGTAGGAACTTCTGCAGCCGACTTAATGATTTCTCCTTATGGAGCATCAAATACATTCTTTGACAATGGATTCGATTTAGCTATTCAAATTTATAACTTCGGTTCCAACGAACAGTCAAATGTAACCGTTCGAGCCAAAATAGATGGGCCTTCCGGTAATGTATATGATGATACAGTATCCGCTCCATTAATGGAAAGTGGTGATTCACTTTATATTGTATCTGGAAATCCGGTGGCATTCGCTCCTTTCGATTTAGGGGGGATAGGAATGTACCCTGTTGGCGAGTATACATTAACATATACATTAAGTATGGGTGACTCCGTTATCGATGATTCAGATTTTGATAATATTTTTGAGTCAAAATTTTCGGTTAATGACGAAATGATTTCTTTAGCTAACCTAGATGCTGACGGAATGCCATCGGCTTCTTCGTTTCCAAGTAATTCAATTACTGAGTACCAATCTTGTATGTTCTATGAAGACGCTAACGCAAGCAATGTAGGTGTTTTAGGAACATTCTTTGTTCCTTATGCCGATACGGCTATAGACAATTTAGAGGGTGCAGAAATCTTTATTAATGTTTATGAGTGGTTAGATCCTTGGATTGATTTAAGTGACCCAGCTTACGCTGGAGGCGCTAACAATAATTGGTTTAATGCGTTAAATCAAATCGCTTACTCAACTTATTACCCAACATCTAATGACGAAACAGGTAATGCTGTTTATGTTGCTTTTGACGACCCAATTGCGGTACAAGATAATCAAAGATACCTGTTCTGTTTACAGTCTTTTGATCCTACTATCTCTTTCGGGTATGACGACAACCTAAACTATGACGGGAATCAGGGGATCACTGCAATGCCTGTTTCTCCTGTTTATGTCGATGACACTTGGTACACCGGAGGATGGAATGGTTATTCTACTCCTTCTATTGGCCTCAAGGTTATTGACGGTGCTCAATTAGGCTTAGATGACCATGCAACTATAGCTGGCATGGCATACCCAAACCCTGCTGTTGATGTGTTAACTGTTTCTGTTAATTCAAATGGATTAGCTAACATTTCTGTAACCGATGTCACTGGTAAACTATGCTTAAATAAAGCTGTTAACTTAATTAACGGTAACGCTGAAATGAACATATCTTCTTTAGAAGTTGGGGTTTATGTCTTCAATGTTGAACTAGAAAATGGTGAAACTTCTCAATTCAATGTGGTTAAGAAATAGGCTTTATTACATACTAAATGGCGTCCTAAATTAGGGCGCCATTTTTTTGTGTCATTAACCCCAATTATCTATAAACCCATCTAGATCTCTTCTGTCTTTCTTGGTTGGCTTGCCTGTTCCGTTGTGACGATAGTTACTTTGAGCAGCTTGATACGTCTTTAGCTTCTCAATTTCTTCCGCGGGAGTTACGTCTATTATAAAACCATCCACAAGCTTTGCGCCTATGCGCTTGTTTAATAGCTGGATTACCCTATAAGAAAAAACAGCTGTATGTTTGATGATTTGAATTTCATCTCCGAGCTTTACTTCTTTGGCGGGCTTCGTGTTTAAATGATTAAGCTTAATCTTCCCTCTGTTAATTACTTCTGTGGCCTGGGATCTCGTTTTAGCTAGCCTAACAGCCCAAACATACTTGTCTATCCTACAAGCCATCTTTAATGTGTTTAGTGATTACTCGTTCATATAAGCGCTCTGAATGAGATTTCAAGTTAATAGAAATAAAGTTGTCGATCCCAAAAAAAGCGAACACCTTGTTTCTACCTTTAAAAGCAAGAGTTAATTCGTTAAAGATAAACAACATTGTAACGCTTTTAATAAAACAACACTCAAGAAATACGCTGCGTTCACTCTTAATGGATTGCTGGCGCGTCTTTTTCAGTGCCTAATTTATGTAGCATTTTAGCATGTCCCGAAAGAGCATCGTAAAATGTTTTATACGAGTAATAAGGCAGGTTATACTCAAAGGCCGTATCTCTTACAATACTTGAAATTTTACGATAATGAACATGACAAACGTTCGGAAATAAATGGTGTTCAATTTGATAGTTCAACCCGCCAACATACCATGAAAAAACACGTGCTTTGGGAGCAAAGTTAGCCGTATTCATTAATTGATTTGCAGCCCAGTCTAATTCAATTTCTCCTTTCGGACTTGCAACCTCAAATGTTGAGGGTGGAACCACGTGTGCAGGCTGAAAAATACCAGCTAGTGTTAGTCCTGCAATGAAGTGCATGAGCAAGAAGCACAAAAGAGTAGCCCACCATGGCATAGAACTAACAAATAATGGTAAGGCTAAAGTAAACGCTAAATATATTGTTTTTGTAATTATCAACGTTATTAAAAACTGTGTTCCTGTAATCCCTTGAGTCTTTAGAAGATCTTTCTTTTTATAACGAGCATATTGAGAATAATCCTTAGATGTTGCCCACATAACGGTCATCATTCCATAAAGAAACCAAGCATAAACATGTTGAAACCTATGAGCTCTCTTGAGTTCTTGATTTGGTGAAAAACGCATCAATCCTCCAATATCAATATCCTCGTCCATCTCATCTACATTTGTAAATGTGTGGTGCAATACATTATGCTGAATTCTCCAGTTTACATCGCTTCCTCCAACTAGCCAAATCATTTTACCCATAAACATATTTACATACTTATTCTTGGAATAAGCACTATGGTTTGCATCATGCATAATTGAAAGGCCTATTCCCGACATTCCAAAACCCATTAAAACCCACATCAGAATAATTAGCCAACTAGTCTCTAGAGCCGTTAAGATTAAAATAAACGGCACCAAGTATAGCGAAATCATGAAAATGCTCTTAACAACCATGTTGATATTAGCATATTTAGAAAGGTTCTTTTCTTTAAAGTAACTATTTACCCTTTTACGAAGCTCTTTGTGGAAATCATCGTTATTTGGGGCGGTAAATTTAACTTTATTTAAAATCATAATATTGAACTATTGTTTTCAGACTGCAAAGATAACGTTAAAATAAGTGGCTATAAGCAATAAAAATCATAATTTATTATAACAATTACATTCTTAACCATAATTCACACAACACATAAAGGCTATAAAGACTATTTTTGTTTCAAATAAAGTACTTTTACTTCGATGCATAAAAAAATCACCGAAAACTATTGTAACGATTCATTTAATCGTTCCAGAAATAAAACCATAGCAGTTCAAGTTGGTATCCTTTCTATTGGAGGAGATGCCCCTATTCGTGTTCAGTCTATGACCACGGCGGACACTATGGACACGCAAAAGTCTGTTGAGGAATCAATTAGAATGATCGAGAAAGGGTGCGAGTTAGTTCGGTTAACTGCTCCAAGCAAGAAAGAAGCTGAAAACCTAGCGGTTATAAAAAAGCAGCTCTTTGAAAAAGGGCATAATACACCCCTTGTTGCAGACATACATTTTACACCGAATGCGGCAGAAATTGCCTCGAAACACGTTGAAAAAGTCCGTATAAACCCAGGGAATTATGCTGATAAAAAGAAGTTTGAAAAACTAGAATATACCGACGAATCGTATGCTGACGAATTAAAACGAATCGAAGAAAAGTTTACGCCTTTAGTACTTTTGTGTAAAGAGCATGGAACAGCTATGCGTATTGGAACTAATCACGGATCGCTTTCAGATAGAATTTTGAGTCGTTATGGCGACACCCCTGATGGAATGGTTGAGTCTGCCATGGAGTTTTTAATTGTTTGTTATAAAAACGATTTTCACAATGTTGTTGTCTCGATGAAGGCAAGTAATACGCTTGTCATGGTACAAGCATATCGTATGCTTGTTTCGGTAATGAAAGCAAAGGGGATGTCTTATCCATTGCATCTTGGGGTCACGGAGGCCGGAGAGGGTGAAGACGGGCGCATCAAGTCCGCCGTTGGTATTGGAGCCTTACTAGAGGATGGCTTGGGTGACACCATTCGCGTTTCGCTTACAGAAAAACCAGAGGCCGAAATACCTGTTGCAATAAAGCTTCTTGAAAAATTCAACACTAAAATATATATCCCACTTTCTATTAAGGGGGCTAACAACACCCTTCCATACAACCCTTTCCATTATGAAAGGAGGAAAAGTAATTCGGTTGAGAACATTGGGGGTCAGAATGTCCCTGTAGTTTTTGCTGACATAAGCACCCTAGATGTGATCAAACGCGCTCACTTCTTTGGCTTTGGGCTGAACTACTCTGTTCCCCTAGACAAATGGAACCTAACCGACATGGCAGCCGACGTGGTTTATATTGGGGAACAACAATTAAGTTTCGAGATCCCTGGAACACTGAAAGTTCTGTGTAGCTATAAGAACTGGAAAGACAACTATTCTGACAAGCCAGGGTTTTATCCCCTAATTAATAAGGCCGAGGCCGTTTTGTTTAATTCGAAAGCAGTCTTTTTTGTTAAGCACTCTGGCGAAGACAGAGAAACATCTTACTTGCTTAAATTCCCAAACGCGATCGTTGTTCTCGATTCACAGCACCCTAATAAAACACAGCTTTACCGTAATATTAACTTGAACTTTGCGAATAATAAAATTAAAAACCCCGTTATAATCTGTTCCTCTCCTTCAGCTAAAGACTCAGAAACATATCAATTATGGGCATCATCTGATTTAGGGTCTGTGCTAATTGACGGTTTTGGAGACGGGATTTGGCTCGAGGGAAATCAAAGCGTCCAACTAATAAACACAACGTCTTTTGGAATACTTCAAGCTACCCGATGTCGTATTTCTAAAACAGAATATATTAGTTGTCCATCTTGTGGAAGAACACTCTTTGACTTGCAAGAAACTACAGCAAATATTAGATCTAAAACCTCACACCTTAAAGGATTGAAAATTGGAATTATGGGGTGTATTGTTAATGGCCCTGGAGAAATGGCCGATGCGGATTACGGATACGTTGGAACTAGGCCGGGGAAAATTCACTTGTATAAAGAGCAAACCGTTGTCCGAAAAAACATTCCAGAAGACAGGGCAGTTAATGAGCTAATCGACCTTATTAAAGAAAATGGGGATTGGATTGAGCCAAAAGGCGACTAAATAGTATAGTAATTTGTTTTTCAGGCTGTTAGCTGTTGCTTTTTTTGCCTCTCACACAACAATTATCTCGCCAAGCCTGTGGTGTTTGCACGCTGCCCTTGATAAAGTGTGTTAAAGCGCTTTAAAATGCATCATTAAGCTCTAAGTAAGACATGCTCTAGACTTACCGTCCTAGAAAAACTAAAAGAACAGAAATATCACTTGGAGAAACGCCACTCACTCTCGAAGCCTGCCCTATAGTTGCTGGTCTTAATTTTGACAGCTTTTCTTTCGCTTCACTGCTTAAGCTTTTTAATTGTGAATAATCTAGGTCAGATGGAATACTAGCTTCATCTAGACGATTCATTTTTTTAGCCACATCTTCCTCTCGGCTAATGTACCCTTCATATTTCAATTGAATTTCTGTTTGAGAAACAATGTCTGGATGGTTTTTTGTTAGTTTCGCGGCTAGCTTTTTTGACGCAACACTCATCCCAAGAACATCTTCCATTGAAATGTTCGGTCTTGTAATTAAAGAACTTAATCGAACCTGCTGAATTATTGGAGCACTATTTCTTTTTGTTAAAACAGGGTTTGCTGTATCAACAGCGACCCCTTCCATTTGAAGCGATTTCTTTAGCTCTTCTGTTCCTTTCATTTTTGATTCAACACGGCTAAGCGCCAAGTCGTCTGTTAAACCTAAAGCGTGGCCAATTTGGGTTAATCGAATATCTGCGTTGTCTTGACGTAATAAAATTCGATACTCAGCACGGCTAGTAAACATTCGATAAGGCTCTTCAGTCCCTTTGGTTATTAAGTCGTCTATTAAAACGCCTATATAAGCTTCGCTTCGTGAAAGAATAAGTGGCTCTTTGTTCCTTATTTTAAGGTGTGCGTTAATGCCTGCCATTAACCCCTGGCAGGCAGCCTCTTCATAACCTGTCGTCCCGTTAATTTGCCCTGCAAAATAGAGCCCCTCAATATCTTTTGTTTCAAGCGTATGCTTTAACTGTGTTGGTGGAAAATAATCGTATTCAATGGCATATCCAGGGCGAAACATTTTTACTTTTTCAAAGCCAGAAATTAATCTCATTGCTCTTATTTGAACATCCTCAGGCAATGACGTGCTAAAGCCGTTAACATATATTTCAATAGTGTTCCAGCCTTCCGGCTCAACAAATACCTGATGTCTATCACGATCTGCGAAACGATTTATTTTATCCTCTATGCTTGGACAATACCTGGGCCCAACACTTTTAATAGCACCATTAAACATTGGAGAACGGTCAAACCCTTCTTTTAACATTTCGTGTGTTTCAGGATTTGTATATGTAATATAGCACGAGCGTTGTTTTGACAACGGCTTAGTGTCTGAGTAGCTAAATTTTGAGGGGGCGTTATCACCAAACTGTTCTTCCATTTTAGAATAATCCAATGAACGGCCATCCACACGAGGAGGCGTTCCCGTTTTCATTCTTCCTGTTTCAAAACCTAACTTCGAAAGCTCTTCGGTGACTCCTGTTGCTGCTTTTTCACCGGCACGGCCGCCACCAAACTGCTTTTCGCCCAAATGAATTAAGCCGTTCAAAAAAGTGCCGTTTGTCAAAACAACTGACTTTGCCTTTATCTCAACTCCTATAGCCGTCTTAATACCAACGATGGCTTCACCTTGAGTTATTAGACCCGTACACATGTCTTGCCAAAAATCAACATTCTGGTTTCTCTCCAGCATCAGTCGCCACTCTTCAGCGAACAGCATTCTATCATTTTGCGTTCTTGGAGACCACATTGCGGGCCCCTTTGATCGGTTTAACATCCTAAATTGTATCGCGCTTAAATCACTGACAATCCCTGATCCCCCGCCAAGCGCGTCTATTTCCCTTACAATCTGCCCTTTCGCTACTCCTCCCATTGCTGGGTTACAACTCATCTGAGCAATTGTATTCATGTTCATAGTAACCAGCAGCACTGAGCTCCCGAGTTTTGCCGCGGCATTTGCGGCTTCACAGCCAGCGTGCCCACCCCCAACTACTATTACATCATATTCTTTTAACATAAACTATTGTTTCACGTGGAACAAAACTAACACCCGCCAATGCTTACGTTTCACGTGAAACAATTAAAGCGAGAGCTCCGTTTTCTTTTATTTTCATTACCAACTTGTCCTCGGCAGTCTTATCATCATATCCACAAAGGTGCAGCACACCATGTGCAACAACCCTATGTAGCTCACTCAAAAAAGACACAGAAAGCCTTTTAGAATTAAAGGCTAGCATATCTTTAGAAACAAAAAGGTCCCCCGAAACACGCGCAGCAACACGATAGTCAAAGGTAATTATATCTGTGTAAAAATCATGATTTAAATGCTCACGATTTAACCCTAATAGATAATCATCAGAAGTAAAAATTAAGTTCAGGTCCCCCAGCTCTAATTCCTCAAGCGAAACAACTTCACTTAACCATGAAATGAAAAATTCCGGATTTAAATCCAGAACCTCAGTATCTTCAAAAAATATATTTACCACTATTTCTTACTAAAATAGATGTTAACACTCCTACCGTTGTCCTCAAACTCAACCTCTTCTGCCAAGGACTTCATTAGATAAATCCCCCGTCCATTTTCCAGCTCAATGTTCTCAGGGGAAGTCGGGTCGGGTAAGCTTCTAAAATCAAAACCTTTTCCCGAGTCTTCAATACAAAAGCAAAAATCCGTTTCTTTGTCGCCAACGTACAAGTCGACGGTCAAAGCCCCAGACTCCTTGTTTCCGTGCTGAATGGCATTGTTTACAGCCTCTGTAACAGCAATTAAAACATTTCCGTAATAGTCTTTATTAACCAAAAGCTTTTCGCAAACGGAGTCAATTAGTGCCTCAACTTTATTTATAGACTCAAAACTAGAGGGCACTTTTAAGTTTTCTATTTCAACAAAACCATCTTTCATATTCACATAAACAATTATAAAGCACGTATAAAGTATTGGTTAGCCTTGTCCTTATAATACTTTTGATAAGCAGGGTCAACCGACCTTAATAATTCAACTTGCTTTAGCTTTTGTTTGTTATACTCATCAAATTTAATTTGGTTACCATTATTTTCAGAAAAACCTTCTCTTGATTCGCGCTTTTCATCTAGCCCCCTTTCCATCATTGCCTTTTCGCTTTCTAGTAGACGTGTTAAAATGCGTTGCTGGCGATCAACCAAATTACTTCCCAGCCGCTTCCTGGTCAGGTCTCTCTCTTGTTGTTCTAGCTCTTTAATAAGTGGGTTAAGACCGTTTCCTTTTCCTTTTCCGTCTTTGTTCATTTCGCGGCGCATCTTTTCAAGCGCTCTTCTCATCGCGCCCTGCTGCGCAGCCATCTTGGCAATCTCTTTATTTCCTAGTCCTTTTAAGCCTGAGCTCTTCATTCCTCCTGGATCTTTCCCGGTTGATTCTCCTGGTTTTTTCCCATCAGGGCTAGCTCCCTTTTTCATTTGTTTAAGCTGATCTTTAAGCATCTGCTTCATCTGCTCAGGGTCACCCGATCCAGGGCTGGGCTCACCTGTGCCGCCCGGCTTGTTGCAACTACCAGACCCTGGTTTTTGACTCGCTATTTCTTTTTGCATGTCTGCCAAGCTTTCATTTAATAATAGAGCAAGATTGTTATAAGAAGTCATAACATATTGCTGATGGTTAGACAGGGCTTGACGCCTACGCTCATCAATATCTTCTAGGATCAATTCATGATTAGAGCTAATTTGAGTAAGCTCACCATCTACAAATTTTGCAATTTTGGGTTGGCGCTTAGCCAAAGCAAATAAGCTATCCCTGATCATGTGTGAGTCGTCTATCGATTTTCTTTGCAGCTTACTATAATCATAAAATGCTGGGTCAGAAGAGTTTACACGCTTAAAAGAATTTAAAATCTCCTCCTGGCTTAAGCTTAGGCTGATCAAGCCTTCTAGAATGTCACGCAACATATCTATATCCTCCTCGTCCTGTTTTTGTTTACTTTGTGACTGCATTGCTGCTAGAGACTCTGATATTTCCTTCATTTTTTCTGCAGCACTTTTCTGGCTTTCACCAGCTTTTTTTCCTTTATTTTTATCTAATTGTTCTTTTGACTCTTTCAGGTCCTCACTAACTTCGTCCTTTTTCTCTTCTTGATCGTCTAGGTCCAACGGCCGGTCTAGCTCATTGTTTAGACTATCTAAATCATGTAAATCTTCTTTGAGTTCATCAAAGGCCTTATTAATTTCTTCTTGTTCCTTTATGTCTACTTCGGAAATGTCTTTTTTGTCTTGCGTTTTCTCTTTTAGCTCTTCTTGTTTTTCCGCTAGCCTATCTAGCTCTTCTTCTATATCATCTATTTTCTCGTTAACCTGAAGTTTCTTTAGCATTTCAAGGGTCCGGTCCAATTGCTTTTCCATATCTTCCGAGCTTATCTCCAGCTCGTCCATTTTTTTATCAATTTTATCCTTATTTTTTGACTTCATTAACTCCTCGAGCTGTTTTAAAAGGTCTTTTAATTCGTCATCCATCAGGTCTTCTAGAAGATCATTTATTAAGTCTTGTTGTTCTAACAGCTCTTTGTCCACTTCTGACAGTTGAGACTTTTCCTCAATACTTGTGCTCATCTCTTCCTTTAAGCTCTTTAGGTCTTCAATTAAGCTTTCTTGTTGCTCTTGGAGTTGGTTTACTTCATTCTGGTTGTTCCAGTCGTTATTTTTTTTGTTAAGCGTCTCTTTGCGAAGCCTTTCAACATCCTTGTTAAACTCTGAGGCGCGCTCTAAAACATCTTTCAGGTCGTCTTTAGTCTTTTCTTGTTGTTCAGCACGGGCCTCGTTCAGGCCGTCCAAAGAAGGTAAAATATACTTAAAGTTTCTGCTTTGAGTAAACTTTGAGCCGTTTACACCGTCATTGTCTCCGACAGAAAAATAATACTCTATTTCATCCTCAAGAGAAATGTCCTCCCTCCTAAAGTCTACTGCGAAATTGAAAAGACTCTCCGTTCCTTTCGGCTGAACAACAGCCACCTTAGAAACGCGGCTTTCCTTCCCCTTTCCCTTAATCGTATAAATAAATGTTAGTGAGTTAAACCCATAATCGTCCGAAACTGACCCTGAAAAATAACGGACCCCATCTTTCAATGAGTCTTTTACCTCAACCACACTAATTGTGGGGTATTGATCTTTTATGACGTCCACCACAAACGAGGTGGTGTCAACAATATGGCTTTGCTTGTTTTTTAATAGGACGCGACAGGACGCGACGTCTGTAAACTTCTTAGTTAAAGAAAACCCAGGGCGATTAAAATGATTGACAACACCATTAATCAAGAAGTCTGTTTTGCTTGTATTCCTTGTTAAAACGCTCCACGTTACTATTGTTCCCTCCTCTACAGTAAGATTATTAGCATTTCTAATTATAAACGGCTCCTTTCCCAGATAAGCTGGATAATTTAATGTTGCTTCAAACTTGCCCAGGGCTGTCTTTCCTAAAACCTTAATAGAATATTTCTCGCTTTTAAACTCATTGGCCTCAAAGGAAAAATCAATATCTCCTCTAAGCTGCTTAACAACGCCCTCAAACCGATTCTTCGAAACCTTATCTAAAATAAACCGGCCATCTTTAGAAACAACATATACCTTAGAGGGTAGCTCACTTCCTTCCAGCTCCAACTCAATATTAAAATCATTCCCTTCCTCTATCACTAAATTTGTGCTTAATAAATTAAAAGTGAAGGGGGCGGGCTCAATAAATTCCTGAGAAAAATGAACCACTCGCTCCGTTCCATTAGAAATAAATGACGGACTAACAACCCCAATTGTCAACAGTAAGAGAACAACAGGAACAACCCACTTCAGATACTTTAGATTTTCCTTAATGTCTACGGCATCAGAAAAAGACAAAACGCTTAGGGACGAACTCCTCTGTTGAACGCTTGCGTTTAACAGCTCGAAATCGGCCGAATCGGCATTCATTTGGTCGTTTAATTGTAGCGTGTTTAAAAGGCGGTCTGAAACACTTGGGAAAAAGCTCCCAATAATATGAGATGCCTGCTTACGGTTAATTCTTTTCCCGTATGACTTTAATCTTAAAACAGGTATAATCAAGTATTTAGTGATGATAAATAGGTTGGCACTCAAAAAACCCAACAAAAGGGACCCACGAATAACAGAGTTAAATCTACCAAAATACTCCGCCGTAATAACAAAAAGATACGACGCAAAAAAAACCCCAGTAAAAAGTAAAACCCCTTTCACTATTTGATTCTTGTAGAACTTACGGATAAACCCGTCTATTTGATTTAATAAACGATCAAATGCACTCATAAAACATCAATATAACCATCTAAGTTACAACTTTCAATTAAAGACACCGCAACACTTGTAGGATAAAAAGAGCTACAAACCTAAAATGAATCGTTCAATTTATTAACCTGCCCTTTAGAAGTTGTTTGTGAATCCCTATCTTTGCCGCATTATTAACCTTAATAGTTTGCTATGTCTTCAAGACCTGTACGCGTTAGATTCGCGCCATCACCTACTGGCCCTCTTCATATGGGGGGTGTTAGAACAGCATTGTATAATTATCTGTTTGCTAAAAAAAACAACGGGACGTTTGTTGTTAGAATTGAAGACACTGACCAATCGCGTTTTGTTCCAGGAGCCCAAGAATATATAATGGACTCTTTAAAATGGTGCGGCATAATGCCTACTGAAGGGCCTGGCTTAGGGGGTGATTTCGGCCCTTATGTTCAGTCGGAACGCCAAGCAATGTATGGGCCGTATGCTGAAGAGTTGGTTGAAAAAGAAAAGGCGTATTACGCCTTCGATTCCTCGGAAGACCTTACGCGCATGCGGGACCAAGCAAAAGAAATGGGTATGCCTAACTGGCAATATAATTGCGTAACACGGGGTTCAATGCAAAACTCAACATCCTTATCGTCTGATGAAGTTGCTAAAAGAATAAAAGCTGGTGCTCCATACGTTATCCGCATGAAGATGCCGCGAAATGAAGACGTTCGGTTTCATGATGAAATTAGGGGGTGGGTTGTTGTTAACACTAATAATATCGACGACAAAGTCCTTTTTAAATCTGACGGAATGCCAACCTATCACCTAGCAAACATCATAGATGACCACGCTATGGAAATTAGCCATGTTATACGTGGCGAGGAGTGGTTGCCATCCGCTCCCCTACACGTTATGCTATACGAAGCCTTTGGATGGGATACCCCTAAATTTGCCCACCTTCCTTTGTTGTTAAAGCCTGACGGTAACGGAAAACTTTCTAAAAGAGATGGTGACCGTTTAGGCTTCCCTGTCTTCCCTACAAGCTGGACGACAGTCGAAGGAGATGTTTTTTCTGGATATAGAGAAAATGGATACTCTCCAGAGGCATTTATTAATATGTTGGCATTTCTGGGCTGGAACCCCGGAACGACTCAAGAAATCTTTTCTCTAGAGGATCTAAATAGTGCTTTTTCTTTGGAGCGCGTTTCAAAGGCGGGGGCGAAGTTTGACCCGGACAAAACAAGGTGGTTTCAACAACAGTATTTAAGAGCTACTGATGACTCTGTTTTGGCCGAAGAGTTATCACTTTTTTTAGGAAACAAGTATCCTGTTAATAGTTTGATAACAGTTTGCGCGCTAGTAAAAGAACGCGCAACGTTTATTGAAGACATTTGGACAGAGGGGTCTTTCTTAATGGAACGTCCGGTCGAGTTTGACGAGAAAACAATTCGTAAAAAGTGGAAGGGTAACGCCGCTGAACTAATGAATGCGTGGTCTAATAAACTTACGGGTGCGTCTAGCTTTAGCACAGAGTCAATTGAGCTTCTGTTTAAGGCTTTTCTAACAGAAAAAGAGCTCGGAATTGGTGCTGTTTTACCCTTGTTTAGACTGTTATTAACAGGAAGAGGAATGGGTCCGAATATGTTTGATGTTTCTGCTTTCCTTGGCAAGGACGAGTGTGTTGAACGATTGAGGGCTGGGCTGGCTAAAATGGCCGAGTTAAATACAGGGGAATGATTCATACAATAGAAATTAATGGAATCAAGCTTTATGCTTATCACGGCTGCTTACCTGAAGAAGGGAAGGTTGGGGGCAACTATATTATTGATGTTTCTTTAAAAACCGACTTTAGCTCTGCTGCAATTTCAGACAAGCTTGACGAAACAATTGATTATGTTGCTGTTAACTTAATCGTTAAAGAAGAAATGGCTATTCGATCAAAATTAATCGAACATGTTGGCCAACGAATTGTAAGTCGCATAAGAAGAGAGATCAAAGGTATTGTTTCAATGAGCATTAAGGTGACTAAAGTCTGTCCGCCAATCAACGGCGACGTAGATAATGTTGCTATTATTATAGAAGGATAGATAATAAATCATTTTTTTGTTACATTTGCCCATTAATTAATGGTCCTGTGGCCGAGTGGCTAGGCAGTGGTCTGCAAAACCATCTACAGCGGTTCGAATCCGCTCGGGACCTCACCCCCCCCCTCAAGCCGAAATGGTTTAGGGGGGGGTCTTTTTACGGCCCCTTTTCTATTTTTACCCGCCCCAAAAATACATGAGGGAAATTATTAACTTTAATACAAAGAAAAAGCCCCCCACCTATTTAAGGTAAGGGGCTCTAAAACATTATGTTTACTTAATAAGGCGGTGAAAATTAATTAGTTTTAAGCGTCGCTCCCATTACATTAGCTTTAACAGTCGCTGTTTGATTAAACAAGCCTAGTTTAGTCTTTATGTCATATTTAGGGTTTAAGAAAACATCGACATTAGGGTTCTTTTGAAGTAGCTGGCTGTTGAGGTTTTGTAGCGCAATACTTTGAGCTGACCTTGAATATAAACTAGTTAAATAGGGTGTCTGGGGAATAAAGAACCATCGGAATGGTAAACGAAACTATTTGTAGCCGAATTTCTCCTATTTAATCATTAGCTTTTTTTGAATTGACTGGGTCCCGCTATCAACCCTTACCATATAAATGCCCGGCAAGCCCTTAAGAATAATTTTCTCCTCTAGGCTTTTGTTTATTGTAACAAATGTTTGACTAAAAATAATTCTGCCCGACAAATCTAAAACCTGCACGTTAATCTTTTCTTCCTCCACCCCGCTCAGTCTTATACTAAACTCTCCCGCTGTTGGGTTTGGGTAAAGACTAAATGAAGTCTCTGATAAGTCAAACCCCTCTATTGAGGTAAAGTCTACGGAAACAACCCCTGAAACATATGTGCAACCATCATACGAGGTTAGCTCGACCCAAAAATCCCCTTCAGTGATGTTTTGAAGTAGTTGGCTTGTTTCCCCACTTATTGGCAAGCCGTCTTGATACCATTGCATTAAATAGCTACTTGTATCAGTATAAAGCAAGTGGCCGTTTTGAGTTATTGATGGGAAAAAAGCGGAGTCACAAACAACGATAAACAAGGTGTCTGAAGTGGAAAAACAACCCTCTGGGGTTGTGGAAACGACATAATAATCACCAGACTCTGAAACCAACAAAGAGTCGTTTGTTTCTCCTAAAAGTGCATTTCCATTTTGATACCATTGCAGTGTTAAAATTAAAGAGTCTGTCCATAATTGTAAGCCTAAAGAATCAATATTTGGTGCGCTAGGAATACTAAACACCTGAATCGTGTCGCTCGCCGCAATTGGAATAGGCGAAACAACTGTGTTTGTATAATTAATTGTTTCTCCGCCGCCCGTAATTGTGCCTGATCCTGAAAAACCTTGAAAGCTAAGGCTTCCACAAAAATCATCTCCTGTCCAAAAACCATCCTCGTCCCAAACCTCTATGGTATAGGTTTGGTTTTGTAAGGGAATATTCCCTACATCCCAGGAAACAGGAAAGTTTTGGTCAACAGCAACAGAAGAGGTGTAAATAACGCTGCCAGATTGGTCTAAAACCTTAACATAGGGGTCTGGGCTCAGCACTCCAAAACCGTCATCAGCATCGTCGTCCCAGCCGTCAGCATCAAGAACCTCAATGTTTGTTAAAAAATAAGATGGTATTGTGGTTAAATATGCTTCATAATTAACAACATATTCTCCTGATGCAGAATAGGTTTGTGGTCCCGGATTCTCTTGTGTGCTTGTAGTTCCGTTTCCAAAATCCCAATTGTACCCCGCTAACCCCGGATTGTTATTAATAAAAGAAACAATCATTGGGGAGCACCCGTATGACCCAAGAGAGGTAAATCCTGCGTTTGACGAAGTGTCTGGCTCTATTAGTACTTGAGTATAAAAGTTTGCTGGAATATCTCCTATAAGGTTTAACGTTGCTATTACAGAGACGTCTATTGGGTATGTTCCTGCCAAAAGAGGTGCCCCTGAAACCTCCATACATCCATATTGGCTAGACTGAGGGTTATAGTTACAGTTTGTATTTGGGGAATTGCACTGCCAACTCAGCCCAAGGGGTAACCCCGAAACAGACTGTATGTAAAAGTTTGTAAAATTGAAGCCAGAAGTGTCTAGCGGCATAACAAATGTTATTCCTTCAGAATAGGTCTCGCCAACCATGCCGCTAGGCAGGATGTCTGGATAGATTCCTGGTTGTGTTTGTGTATAATCAATAACACATTGAGCTTTGAGGCTTAAGGCGCTTACTAAAAAGACACCTAAAACTATAAAGAATGGTTTTTTCATAGTGGTGGTTGTATACTCAAATTTAACATAAGACTCGGTAAAAACAAAATGGGCCCTTGCTCCACGTCTCTTTTATCTATAAAGAAACGGTCTATTCTGCACAACAAGCATTACGGTGTGCCTCATAGAGATTTTAGCACTTTCTTTTCTATGTTTATTGCTCAGCCATCATAGCCCTTATTATCAACACAAGATTAAAGCTTCGTTTTCTTCTGAAGACAATAATTCATTAAATTCAAAAATATTAATATTAACTTTGCAGACGTATTTAAGATGATAATAAAATGAAAATTCTAGTAACTGGGCCGGACGGCGTGCTTGGAAGCAACTTAGTAAGAGAACTAATTTCTCGCGACTATGAGGTAAGCGTGTTGTTAGAAAAAGGAAAAGAGTCTCCTACATTAGACGGCTTAAACATTAAACGTTTTTATGGTAATATATTAAACGCTGACGATCTTGATTTAGCAGTAAAAGGAAACGAGGCGGTCATTCATGGCGCCGCGTCTACCTCTGTTTTCCCCGCAAGAAACCCAACTGTTAACAAGGTAAACATTGACGGAACACAATTAATGATTGAGGCGGCTTTAAAACACAAGGTGTCTCGATTTGTTTTTGTTGGCACAGCCAATTCTTTTGGTTATGGTAATGAGGGAGTTCCCGGCAAAGAAGACAACCCCTATTTATCCCTTAAGTATGGCTTAGACTATATGGACTCTAAGTTTTACGCTCAAGAAAAGGTTCTCAAAGCTGTAAAAGAGCTTGGTTTACCTGCGATTGTTGTTAACCCAACCTTTATGATTGGTCCTTATGACTCTAAGCCTAGCTCTGGCGCTATGGTACTTGCTGTTCACGGGGGGAAAATTCCGGGGTATGCCCCAGGAGGCAAAAATTACATTGCTGTAAAAGACGCTGCCACGGCTATAGCGAACGCTACAAAGATGGGCAGGGTAGGAGAGGCTTATATTTTGGGGAATGTTAACTTAACATACAAGGGGGCTTTCGAAGCAATAGCGTCGGTTGTTGGGGCAAAGGCCCCTAAGCGGAAGTTCAGCCCGTTTATAGTGAAGGGTTACGGGTCTCTAAACTCCTTCTTTGCTAAGGTTTTTAAATACTACCCAGGAATAACGAAAGAGTTGGCCGCTATCTCCTGTGAAAAACATTATTATTCTCCTGAAAAAGCCCGAAGAGAACTTGATCTTCCCCAAACACCAATAAAAACTGCTATTAAGGAGTGTTATGATTGGTTTAAAGAAAATGGTTACTTAGATAAAAAATAAAATTATGTTAGAACATTTTGAAGTTAACGTTGGTTGGTCAACAACTGACACGCGTGTCTTTTTACCTATCTTTTTTGCGCTAGTATTCTTCATTTTATATTGGTTTACTGCTCAATCTATAAAAATAAAAAATTTTTTCTTCGTTAAAAACAACACTGATAAAGCCTCTATAAAACATTTCTTTTTTACAAAGATTTTTGGTTTTTTTAGCATGGGGGTTATTCCTACTTTCTTGTGTTTGTTTTTTATTCCTGAATTTTCCTTGGCGGACTATGGGCTAACGATTATACCTGAGACCACGATGTTTACCTTAACGTGGACACTTGGGTTGTCTATTCTTGTTATCCCCCTCGCTTATTTTTCTGCTAAAAAACCGAAGAACTTATTAAACTACCCACAGATTAGAGCTAGGTTTTGGACCAAAAAAACATTCTTTATAAACCTTCTAGGTTGGTTTTTGTATTTATTTGGCTACGAGTTTTTATTTAGGGGAACATTGCTAATTCCTCTTGAGGATGCTTTAGGTGTTTGGCCTGCCATCGCTATTAATGTTGCCCTGTATTCAGCAACACACATACCTAAAGGACTAGATGAAACACTAGGGGCTATTCCACTGGGGGTTGTTCTCTGCCTTTTAACACTGGCTTCTGGAACAATTTGGATTGCTTTTATTGTTCATTTAGCAATGGCCTGGACAAACAGTATAACAGCCCTGAAACACAACCCTGAAACACATTTTAAATAATAATGGCGAACCTGAAAGGAAAAGTTGCTATAGTCACAGGCTCTAGTAGAGGTATTGGCAGGGCCATAGCCGTGGACCTCGCCAACCAGGGAGCGTCTATTGTTTTAAACGGAAGAAATGAGCTTCGGCTGGCTGAGGCTAAAGAGGTTTTATTGAAAATACACGATAGAGTGGTCACTGTTTGCTGCGATATTTCTAAAAAAGGATCGGGCGAACGGTTAATAAAAGAGGCTGTTGAACGATTTGGGAGGCTTGATTTTCTTGTTAACAACGTAGGTATTTCTAGCCGCGGAAAGGTCGCAGACCTAAGTCTTGAGGTTTTTGAGGCTGTGTTTTCAAGCAACCTTATGGGGGCTGTAAACCCAACAATCTCAGCGATTCCTGAGTTAAGAAAAACACAGGGGAGCATCATTTTTATATCCAGCCTGGCCGGAATAAGAGGCCTTCCTGTTTTATCAGCCTATTGCTCTTCTAAAATGGCTTTAAGGGCGGTTGCTGAATCGATTCGTGTTGAAGAAAAACAACACAATATTCATGTGGGTTTGGTTTATGTTGGCATAACCCAAATTGAGCATAATAAAGAAGTTATTTCGTCTGACGGCTCAATGATAACATTAAACGCCAGGGACAACAAAAAGGTACAGTCTACAGGGTATGTAGCAAAAATGGTTTCTCGAAATATTAACAAGCGTAAATTCATAACAACACTAACCGGGATTGGTAGGTTAAACGCTTTTATGGCACCACGGTTTCCTTTGTTAGTAGAAAAGTTAATACTAAAGAACCTTCAGAAGTTCGAAGAGAAAAGTAAATAGTTATGCGGATTGGGTCAGACTACAAAAAAATAGAACTCGAAGCTTTTGGTTTAGACTTGTTAGAACCAAACGCAATGTTCGGTGACGTAATCATTTTTTTTATTTCCCTTTTTATTGCTTTTAAAGTAGCTAGGATGCCTATCCAAGGTCCTTTTTTTGTCTATTGGCGAGCTTTTTTTGTGGTTTTTGGTATTAGTTTTCTTTTTGGGGGCCTAGGTCACTTGCTTTATAACTACCTGGGTGTACCCGGAAAATATCTTTCGTGGTACTTAGGAATATTTGCTGTTTTTTTGGTTGAGCGCGCAATGCTTTCCATACACCACAAAGAGGGTTTTAGGCGCTTTTTTTTCTTAATTACATCTATAAAACTCCTTGTCGCCTTACTAGGAGCAACAGCTGTTTTTGTTTTTGTTGACCTAGAGACCGACCCGTCTTTAGGGCTTCGTGTCACAACGCTGAACACTCTCGTTGGTTTGCTTTTTGCGCTCGGTTATCTGGGATATAAGTACTCTAAAAGCATTTCCCTTGTATTTAAAACCCTTTATATTAGTGTCTTTATATTGGTTCCTACAGTTTTTCTACAAACAATGAAAATAAGTTTTCATCCGTGGTTTGATCGTAACGACGCGAGCCACGTTTTGCTTGTTGCCGGACTGATAATGTACTACACGGGTATTAAGGCGTATCAAAAGCACCTATCTTATAAGTATTAGTTTGCTGTATCTGTTTATGGGGTTGCCCTCTCTGTCTCGGGCTGTTATGTAATATACATAGCTCCCTGAGGGGGCGGGGTTGTTATGTAAGTCTAGCCCGTCCCATTTAAAATTAGCGTCGTTAGACCTGTAGACAAGCTTGTTTTGGGTATTAATTATTTTTATACTAAATTCATATAGGTCTGTCGTCTTAATTGTTAGCCTGTCATTTTTTCCGTCGTTATTTGGGGTAAAAACATTAGGCAGACCTTCTATTTTGTACAGCACTTTTTTTTCTGGCTCTAAAACAACCTGTGGCTCCCTTTTTTCAGGCACAACGCTCGTTGTTGTTTCGGGCCCTAGGACCTCTCTCTTTTTTGTTTTTGTAACAAAAACAACAGCAGCTTTTTTGGGAGCTTGTTTCTTGCTTTTATACCCCATAGGCTCTTTCGAGTTATCGGGCTGATTTTTAACGGCTCTTTTTTTTTGTTTTTTTATTATGTGTAAGATTGGTTTTTGTTTGGCGGGCTCGGCGCCCCGTGTAGGCGGCTCTTCTTTTTTCTCAAACACAATAATAACCTCCTTTTTTTTAGAAGGTGCGTCGCTTGTATTAAGTAGGTAAGAGGTGAAAGCAACAATCGCGACGCTCACACCAACAATGTATTTAATTATAACTGGCACCCCCGTAATGCTTACCGGGGGCTTAAAGGAGGCAAGTCGAGAAGAGACTCCCTCCCACAAAGAGGGGTCCACCCTGACCTTAAGGTTTCTGAGTTTGTCAGAAAACACTTCTTCTATTTGCTTCTTACCTTTCAATACTTTATTGTTTTAGTTTCTTTTTTAGGTGCTCTCTTGCTCGATGATATTGGGACTTTGATGTGTTTTCAGTAATCCCTAGTTCTTCTGCTATCTCCCTGTGTGAGTAGCCCTCAATAGCAAACATATTAAACACTGTCCTATAACCAACGGCCATTGAGCTTATAATCCCCAAAATATCTTCTGCTATAAGCGTTTCAACGATAAAGCTTTTTTCTACCATTTTATAGCTCCCTTCTTCGGTGGCCACGTTGTTTCTAAATTTATAGTTTTTTCTAACCTGGTCTAACGCTGTGTTAACCATTATTACTCTAATCCAGCCCTCTAAAGACCCTCCTTTATGATCTTTTATTTTTAAAAAAACCTTAACAAACCCGTCCTGTAACACATCCTCTGATTGTGTTCTGTCTTTTATGTATCGTAAACAAACACCCAACATTTTTGGAGCGAACCTTTCAAACAGTGCGCGCTGTGCGCGCTGATCGCCGTTAATACACTTAATAATTAGGGTGGCATCATTCATAGGGCCCATCTCTTTATTATAGACTTCTTTTTATTAAAAAAGGTTGCGCCCGGCAGCAACAAAACATAATGGTTTTTTCTTTAGGTGGACCAGTCTTTAACTATTTAGTCTTGCAGGGCCTATTTAAAACCACCACGTAGGGGTTATTGTGTATTATTATATCTTGTCTATTCTTTTTTGGTGCCTTCCCCCTTCAAACTGTGTAGAAAAAAAAGCATCTACTATCTCTAGCGCTTCTTCTTCTGTTATAAACCTGGCAGGCAAGGCTAAAACGTTTGCGTTATTGTGTAGCCTAGCAAGCTGTGCTATTTCTTTTCTCCAACAAAGCGCGCTTCTTACTCCTTTATGTTTGTTTGCCGTCATATTTATACCGTTTCCTGACCCGCAAATAACAACCCCTAAAACTCCTTTATTTTCCTCAACAAAAGAAGAAACAGGATGCCCAAAATCAGGATAGTCAATGCTTTCTTTAGAAAAACAACCAAAATCCCTTATCTCACACCCTTTAAAGGTTAGGTGTTCCATTACTTTTTTTTTAAGCTCAAACCCAGCGTGATCCGAGCCGATTGGTACTACTTTTTCCATAATTATTTATTTTTATACAAACCTATACGATATTAACAATTTACACTTCTTTTAAACAAACATTTAAAAAGGTGTCTGTAGAGGCCTTTTTTTAGGTTTTTTTTTTGTTAACTTATAAACAACTTTTTTTTATTTTTGTTTATAAACTTTTATAAGTCCTAATTACTTTTACTAGGAAAAATTAATAAAAAAAACAATACAATTATATATATCATTTATCCTATTTTTATTTTTAACACTTTTTATTTTTTAATAACACCTTATCACCACTTTTTACGTTTTTATATAAAAAAAAATATAAACAAATTCTTATTCTTTAGTTTGTTTATAACCCATTTAAAGCCTATATATATAAGATAGTGTTGTTTATAAAAAGTTAATTTTTGTTTAAAACTTAAAAAACAAAATATTTTCTTTTTTTTTATAAACATATAAACACTCTTAATAAAAAGAATAAATATTATTAATTAAAAAAATTATTTATTTACTTTATTATATCTGTTTATATATGTCTTGTTAGGTTTTTTAAAAAAAAAAAACTATATTCTTTTAAAACCTAATAAAAAAGAGATATATAACTGTATTACAGCAGTTTAATTTTTTTAAAAACTGATTAATAATGTGTTTGAAACAAAAAAAAAGAACTAAATATTTGATTAGTTTTGATGACTAAAAATAATAATAAATGTCTAAAATAAATGTACTTGTAGTTGAAAATGAATCCATTGTTTCGAAGGACATTCAACACAGCCTTAAAAAACTAGGTTATAATGTTGTTGGAGCTTCCTCAACAGGAGAATTAGCGATTGAGTTAGTGAGATCAACGAGCCCTGACATTGTATTAATGGACATAATGTTGAAGGGTGATATTAATGGTATTGATACTGCTAAAATAATTAAAGAAAATTATTCTACTCCAATTATTTTTATTACAGCTTATGCGGACGAAGCTACTTTATCTAAAGCAAAATTATCTGAACCATCTGGGTATATAATTAAACCATTTAAAGAAATTGATTTACATACAACAATTGAAATAGCTATTTATAAAAACAGTAAAGAGCAAGAGAAAATAAAAGAAAGAGAGCTTTTATTTTCAATTATTGAAAATAAAGAAAGTGGAAATGATTTTATTTTTGTTAAACACAAGAGTAAATTAGTGAAACTACGAACAAATGAAATTCTATATATAGAAGCTCTAAAAGATTATGTTGTTATTCACTCTATAAACATAAAATATACAATTCACTCCACAATGAAAGAAATTGAGCGTAAAATGGGGAAAGAAGAATTCTTAAGGGTTCACAGGTCTTATATTGTTCGTGTTGATAAAATAGCCACTATTGAATATCCAAACTTAACAATAGAAAAATTAGAAAAAAAAATACCAATAGGAGGATCTTATAAAAATATTTTAAATAAACGGATTAAACAGGTTTAACTATTTCTAAGTCTATTTGACGTTTATGCGTTGAAACCTTAGATATAATAACCTTTACACGGTCTCCAAAATTATACTCTTTACCTGTTTTTTTACCAATAATTGAAAATTTTTCAGCATTAAAACTAAAAACATCACCAGGGATTTCTATCATAGGAACTAGACCTTCACAAAAATTATTATCCATCTTAACAAATAGACCAAAAGCGGCAATACCAGAAACAGTACCCTCAAAAAAATCTCCTATTTTATCAACAACAAATAAGGTTTGAAAGTATTTAATACTTTCTCTTTCAGCTGTAATAGCTTTACGCTCCATTCTAGATATTCGTTTACAAACATCAGTTAAATCACTAGTATAACTATTTTTTTTATCCATCAACTCTTCTTGAAGAATACGATGAACCATTAAATCAGCATACCTACGGATAGGAGAAGTGAAGTGAGTATAATTATCAAAAGCTAACCCGTAATGACCAATATTTATTGTTTCATAAGTTGCTTTTGCCATTGAGCGAATAGCCATTGTTTGAATTAACTCAAACTCATTTTTATATCGAATATCTTCTAATAAACTATTAATATTTTTTGAGATATTATTATGAATAGAAGTATCAACTTCATAACCGAACTTTTTTATAAAAAGGGAAAACAATTCAATTTTTGAAGAATCAGGCTTATTGTGGCAACGGTATATAAATGGAATTTTATATTGACCTTTTTTCTTTTTATAAATATAAGAAGCAACTTTTTTGTTAGCTAAAAGCATAAACTCTTCAATAAGCTTATTAGCGTCTTTAGATGTTTTTATAAGCACATCAACAGGAAGGCCTTCATTGTTTAATTTGAAACGCATTTCGGAGCTTTCAATATTCATCGCCCCTTTTTTTAATCGTTTTTTTCGTAAAACTTTTGCTACCCTATCTAAAAATATAACTTCTTCTCTATAAGGACCGTCTTTACCTTCAATAATTTCTTGAGCATCTTCATAAGCAAATCTATGATTAGAGTATATAACAGATTTTCCAAACCACTCGTTATAAACGACCCCATTTTTATCTATTTCAAAAACAGCAGAAAAGGTAAGTTTTTCTTCATTTGGACGTAGGGAACAAACTAAATTAGAAAGTTGTTCAGGTAACATAGGAACAACACGGTCTACTAAATAAACAGAATTTGAGCGCTTTAAAGCTTCATCGTCTATTGCTGTTCCAGGCCTTACATAATGGCTCACATCTGCAATATGAACACCTATCTCTACATTACCGTTTTCTAACCGTTTAAAAGAAAGGGCATCATCAAAGTCTTTAGCGTCATTTGGATCAATAGTAAAGGTGGTTATATTTCTAAAGTCGCGACGTCTTGCAACCTCTTTTTTGTCTAACTGAAAAGTAAGTGACTCAGCCTCATCTAACACAGCCTCATTAAATTTATAGTCTAACCCTTGATTAACAAGAATACTTATCATCTCCACGTTATTCCCGCCAGAACTTCCTAATACTTCTATTATTTCTCCGTAAGGGTTATCTGCTGTTTTTGGCCAAGCAGTAATTTTAGCCAAGGCTTTATCTCCGTTTTTTGCGCCTTTTAGCTTCTCTTTTTTAATATATAAATGCGCTCCTATACGGGTGTTGTCAGGAATTAAAAAAGCAAAATTAGCATGCATCTGAATAACACCAACAAACTGTGTTCTTTCTCGTTCAATAACACCTAGTATAATACCTTCACTACGGGACCCCCCTTTTTTTATTATTTGAATATTTACACGGTCTCCCCCCAACCCTTGCTGCGTGTTTTTAGGATTAATATAAACATCATCCATCTCTTCGTTGTCCAAAACAACAAAACCCGCACCTCGAGATGTTATTTGTAAAACACCACTATAAAAAACACCGTCGTCATTTAATAAATAAATGCTGTGCCCACTTTTTTTAATAAAAAAATCTTTTGAAAGTTCTTCTAAAACACCAAAAACCAACTCTCTAGTGGGGGTGTCCTTAGCGTCTACTAGGGAGCAAACCTCCTTGTGACTAATATGTAGGCCAGGGCTTTCTAAAAAAACCTTTCGGACACTATATAATAAGGTTTTTTTAAGGTTTTTTTTTTTTTTATTTTTTATTGTCATTGACGCTAAGTTACGCTTATATTTTATATAAAAAATGAAAGAATTGTACTGATAATGATAACTTTGTAAAAAAAAGACATGAATAAAAGGGTAGAAAAAGTGCTTAATGATCAAATTGAGAAAGAGGCGTCATCATCACAGTTTTATTTAGCAATGGCCTCTTGGGCTGAGGGAGAAGGTTTAAGCGGTACCGCAAAGTTTTTATACACACACTCTGATGAAGAGAGGTTTCACATGTTGAAACTTGTGAAGTTTGTAAACGAAAGAGGAGGCGACGCCATTATCGCGGGTCTAAAAACCCCCCAAAAGGAATTTAAATCACTAGAAAGCGTGTTTAGGTTATTGTTAAAACACGAGATTATGGTAACAGAAAGCATAAACAATCTTGTAGATGTTTGCTTACAGGAAAAAGACTATACAACTCACAACTTTATTCAGTGGTATGTATCTGAACAACTAGAAGAAGAAGCGTTAGCGCGCACAATTTTAGATAAAATTATGCTTATAAACGGAGACAACGCGGGGCTTTATATGTTTGATAGGGACCTTGAAAATGCAACAATACAAACAAAGCCATCAAGCGGAGGATCTTTTGGGGAGTAGCTTCAGTGCGGGAAAAAAATGAAGGTTTGTTTTTTATATATAATGGTTTTTCTTTTTTTAACGGAAAGCTATGCGCAAAAGGACTATAGGTTTAAAAACTACACAATCAACAACGGGCTTTCACAAAGCTCAGCAACAACAATTATACAGGACGACCTTAACGCTCTTTGGGTGGGAACTCAAGATGGGTTAAACCGTTATGACGGAAGGGTGTTTGAAATTTTCACCTCAGACGACACTGAAGGCTTAGAAAGCGAGTACATTTTGTGCTCTCACAAAGATAAAAAAGGAAACCTTTGGTTTGGCACAAGTAAAGGGCTTACCAAATACAACTTTTCCACAGAGAGGTTTAAAACATACACAACTAAAAGAGGAGCACCAATACGCATAGAGGATATCACCGAAGACGACACAGGCAGCCTTTGGGTTGCCACAACAGATTTTGGGGTTTTTAAGCTTGAGGGCAACTCAGGAACCCTTAAAAGCCCCCTTTTTTTTATGCCGTCAAAAAAAACAACCAACATTGAGTTTGTTAAGAAGGGCTTGATCGTTATTTCAACAGAAGATAAAGGTGTTTTTTTGTGCGACACAAAGAACAACAAGGTCACCCTAATTGAGGTGAAACAAAAAAAAGGACTTCCGCTTGTCGTTAACAAGTTAATACCGGGCGGTAAAAACGTGATATTGCTAGCAACGAACAGTGGGGTTTTTGAGACAAACTACCACACACAAAAAAGCAAGCTCCTTTTCGCGGGGCCAGACCAACAAAACGTTTCAGATGCCTACTTTGAAAAAGGGGTGGGCTGGCTTGTTTGTACAAAAAACAACGGGCTATTTATTATTAACGAAAAAGGAGTGGCTCAGCATAGCACTGAAGACGTTTTTCAAAGAGCATCGCTGCTTTTTAATGAGCTAAACTGTATTTACAAAGATGTTTCAGGAACTTTTTGGATTGGCTCTCAACGAGGGGTTTCAAGTTTTAACCCACTATCAAGGGGGATACTTGGTGTTGGGCCAAGCGGGGATTTACACAAAGGAATACCAACGGCAAGTGTTTGGAGTTTTGAAGAAACAGCAAGTTCAGTTTTTATAGGAACAGAAAACGCTGTTTCGCAATTAGCGAAAAAAAAAGGAACGTTTATTCAATATGAAAGAAAAAAACTGCTTCAAGACGGAAAAGGAGGAGAAAGGGCGGTATTGGCGCTAAAGGCAATTTCAGAGACGCACCTGCTTGTCGGTTGTGTTGACGGGCTGTTTGATTTAAAAATAAAAGGCTCCGGACACGAGTTCATAAAAATAGAAACAAAAGGGCTTAACCGCGCCTACTCTATTGTTCACTGGAAGGATGATTTTTATTGGGTTGCCACAAAAAAAGGCGCGTTTTTGTACGATGTAAAAAAACAGAAGGTAGAGGTGTTTGTTCATGACCCAAACAATAAAACAAAAACAATATCTAAAGGTGTTTGCAGGCTGGTTTATAAGGACCTTGATGGTAGTATTTGGTTTACAACAAGTGTCGGCGGGCTAAACCGCTTAGTAGAAACAGAAAAGGGACTTACTATTATTCCATACAAAGACAATAAAGCAATAAAAGAGGTTTCCACAGAATACATTACCTCAATTAATAATGTTAAAAAGAATATTTACTGGCTGGGGACTATGGGCTCAGGGTTGTTGCGTTGGGACTCAAGCTTAAAAAAAGTAGAACTTTTTAATAAATCGAAAGGGCTTCCAAACAACGTTATTTATGGAGTTCTTTCCGATGGAGAAAGCGGGCTTTGGCTAAGCACAAACAAAGGTGTTTGTAATTTTAATCCAAAAACAAAAAAAACAAAAAACTATACGGAGGCAGACGGCTTAATGAGTAATGAGTTTAATCTTGGCGCTCACATGATAACAAGAGAAGGTGTCCTTTATTTTGGAGGAATATATGGATACAACCACTTTAAACCAGAGGAATTAGTTTCAAACAAGAAAGACATTAATGTTGTTTTTTCTAAACTAAAGATTGATGGCGACTGGCTTAAACCAAACGATAAGGGCTCTCCGTTAACGAAACCTATTTTTTTAACAGGGGAGCTTAACCTGTCATATAAGCAAAGAAGTTTTACAATTGCCTTCCAGTCATCAGATTTAAGCGGCCCAAAGAAAATAAACTATAAATATCTTCTTGAGGGGTCTAATGAGGGCGAGATACTCTTGGGACCGTATAACGAAATACACTTCAATGCTCTTTCGCCCGGCTCGTACATACTTAAGGTTTACGCAAGGCTTGCTGACGGAACGTGGAGCAGCCGTCCGGCAGTATTAAAAATAACAATAGGGATGCCGTTTTGGGGAAGGTGGTGGTTTTTGTTGGCCTGCATCTCTTTTTTAGTTTTTTCTATTCGTTTGTTTGTTCGCCAACGAACAGAAGCGTCTCGCAGAGAGCAGGTTCGTTTAGAAATGAAGGTTAGCGACAGAACCAAAGAATTAAAAGCTCAAAGCAAGAAGATTGAGCGACAGAAAGAAAAAATTGAAGAGGAGAGAAACAATGTTGTCCTTCAACAAGGTCTACTTCAGCAAGAAAAAGACAAAACGGAGGAGCTTCTAAAAAATGTGCTTCCTACAGCCACAGCTGAAGAGTTGAAAAGAAATGGAAAAGCGAGAGCCCGAGCCTATAAAACGGTTTCGGTAATATTTACAGACTTTGTTGGGTTCACCAAGGTGTCAGATCAAATGCCGGCAACCGAGCTTGTGAAAAAGCTAGATGTTTATTTTACCAAATTTGATGAGATTATAGTAAATAACAATCTAGAGAAGATAAAAACAATAGGGGACGCCTACATGTGTGCAGGCGGCGTTCCCGAGAAAAACACCACAAACCCACTTGACGCATGTTTGGCTGCGCTTCAAATACAAGCATATATGTTTAAACGAAAAAAAAAGGCTATTACGAATGGGGGAGATCACTGGGCGCTACGCCTAGGCATTAATACAGGAGACGTAATTGCGGGTGTTATTGGCTCAGAACGCCTTGCTTTTGATGTGTGGGGAGCTACAGTCAACCATGCACAGAGAATGGAAATGCTAGGGGAAGCAGAAAAAGTAACGATTACCGGGTCTACCTTTTCGTTTATTGAACCCTTTTTTGATTGTGTTTTTAAAGGAAAAGCTCAGACAAAAAGTAGGGGTTTTATCGATATGTATGTCGTCAATCAGATTAAACCTGAGCTTTCAGTGAAAGGAGAGGGTGTTTTTCCGAATGAAAAGTTTAACCAACTGGTTAAACTTTACCGCTATAACCCAATAAAATATTATAAAGCGGAGCGACACATAATGAAAGAGCTAGAGGCGGGCCTTCCGACAGCACTACACTATCATAGTGTTGCCAAGACAAAAGATGTTGTCCTTTCTGTTGAGCGGCTTGCCTTAGCAGAAGGTGTTACAGACGAGGGGTTGTTTTTGTTAAAAACAGCTGCATTATATCATAATGCAGGCTTTTTGGGGGAATACTTTAAAAACAAAGAAACGGGCGCAAGGTTAGCTGATGAGTTTTTGCCTCGGAACGGGTATACCCCTCGGCATATAAAAATAATAAAAGAGCTTATTTTCGTAATCAAAAACCCCCACGGCCCCACCACGAAGTTAGAAGAGGTTATTTGTGACGCGAACCTTAACTATTTAGGAAGAAACGAGTTTCATCTTATTTCTAATAAGCTTAGAAACGAGCTTAATGAGCAAGGGGAGGGGTGGTCAGAAAAAAAATGGGATGAGTTACAGGTGTTATTATTAAAAAATCACAGATATTTCACAAAAACCGCAAAGAAAAATCACAACAAAAAAAAGGCGCAAAACCTGCAGGAAGTATTATGGAGGCTTCAAAGAGATGAGTATAAATAACCTCTCCTTCTTTGTTTATCCATTAAAATCAACAGACAGAGTGTTTACACCCTCAATAGGGTTCACTATAAGTGCGGGGATCTGCGCATCATTTGTGATGATATATTCTTCATGTGTCGCGGTTAAAACACCAAACAAGTTGTTTTTGTTTAGGTTCATAATTGCAATTAAATCAGCATCAACATTGACCGCGTGCTTAACAACTTCTTTATCGAACCCGGCCCTAGGAAGAATCTTGGCTGTTACAACAACATCCCTTTCAGCAAAGTATTTTTCAGCAAACAAAATATTTCCTTTTACCCTGTGTTTTAAGAATTCATCAGACTCTTCAGGTGTAACAACGTGTACTTTAGACTTAAAGTAGCGCGCAATATTTGCAACGATAGCAAGTTTTTGTTTTGTTTCTTTGTTTAAGTCTAGCGGCACAACAATATCGCTATACCCCGTTTCTTTCGCCGTTTTTTCTTGAACCACAACAAAAGGAACTGAAGAGTGAGTAATTACTTTTAATGCATTCATTCCTGTGATTCGCTGCCACCCATGTGTGCCGTGTGTGCCCATAAATATTAGTTCAGCATGATGCTCAGCGGCAAACTCTCCAATGTCTTTAAAAATGTTTCCTATCCGTACAAACGGAAGGATTTTCACAACAGTTTCGGTTTGTGATATTATATCTTGTAACATTACCTCTGCTTTGCGAATATCTTTGCTTTTACCTACGACATGAAGTAAAAAAACAATAGCGTTCAAGTGAGCGGCGGCAGCAAGCGCGTGCCCTAAGGCAATATTAGAAACCAGAGTAAAGTCGTGTGGGACAATAAAGTTTTTAGTTTTCATAATGAAGGGCCAATGTTTAGGGTAACACACAAATATAACAATAAAGAAAAGGCGAAAAAGGATAAGCCTGTTTTTTAAAACAGTTTGACAACCAAAAGGTTATAACATAAAAAAGGGTCTGTTAAAAGCCTTTTTTTTGAAGGTGTTTTCTCACGGCGTTAACAACAACAACAAAAACAATAATTAACGACCCAACATAAAAGTCGAACCCAAGAAACTTGTTTTCTTTGAGGATAAAAACGGCTAGAAAAAGAGTGTAAACAGGCTCCAGGTTAATGCTTAAAGAAACGGTAAATGCACCAAGCTTTTTCATGATTTCTATTATAGCGAGAAACGCAACCGAAGTGCATAAAACACCTAAAAAAAGCAGCCACCAAAAATCACTTGTTGTCATTTTTAAAATTGAATAATCGATGCGCCCCTGAAATAACAAGATTATTGAGATAAAAAGAGATGCCGAAAGCATTTCGTACAGTGATATTTGTGCGGGCGTGTTTTTTTCTGACAGCTTTGTGTTGAATACAGCAAACCCGGCAGCAAAGAGCGCAGAGCACAAGCCGTATGCTAGCGCTTCATACTCGCTATCTTTAAAATCCGTAGAAACAAAGTAGATACCATAAACGACAACCAAGCCTAAAATTACCTCAAACCAGGAAACACGACGCCTCATAATAATTGGCTCAATCCAAGAAACGTGAAGCGTAGTCGTTGACAAACACAAAATACCCAACGATGCCGTTGATAATTGTATAGACTTATAGAAAGTCAACCAGTGTAGCCCAACTAAAACCCCCACGAGACCTATCTTTATCAATTCAGACCGGTCTTTGACGCGAAACGGTCTTTTGAGAACAAGCATGCCCACGCCTAGAGCGATAAAAGCAATAATTACACGATACCACACAATAATAAATGCTTCTAGGTGTATTAGTTTTCCTAGTATTCCAGTGAAGCCCCACATCAATATAATGAGGTGTAAGAGGATTTTATAGTGGAACTTTCTCAACTGTGTTTTGTTGTTTTCTGATCAACCCCTGCCCGAGAGCCCCCTATATAAAAAGCCCTGCGATCACTGCCGATTACTCTAATTGGCTCCTCGCGATCTTTGTTTAGTATTGTTCTGTTTATCCCCCTATCAGCACCACTCCTAATTAGCTCTTTTATTTTTGGTTGAACAGCAAGTGACACAAAAGCATTAAGGACTATAGAAATTAAAACAGAAAGGGCTTTCATTTTTATTTAAAAAGTTGAGGTATAAAGATAACGAATTCATTATGTAACAAATGCTATAACGGAAATTAAATCCAAAATTTCGTGTACTTTTGCAGCATGCTTTTTTCGCAGGTAATAGGACAAAAAGACTTAAAAACTCATTTGATTAACGAAATCAACCATGACAAGGTTGGTCATGCACAAATGTTTATTGGAAAACCAGGCTATGGGGGCCTTCCTTTAGCCCTTGCCTTTGTACAGTACTTGTTTTGTGAAAACAAGAAAAAGTCAGATAGTTGCGGTGAGTGCATATCATGTTGTAAGGTTCAAAAATTACAACACCCTGATTTAAGTTTTTCATTTCCGTCAGTGCAACAGATTAGCAAGGTGTCAAATAAACTATTGTTAGAATGGAGAGAACAAGTTTTAGAAACCCCATATTTTGACCTAAACACGTGGATTAAGAAAATAGACACAAAAGAGCGTCGGCCAATTATAAGCACAGATGAAGGCGCTGAAATCATAAGGAAGCTTGCGTTAAAGTCATATGAGGGCGGGCACAAGGTTTTATTAATGTGGATGCCAGAAGAAATGAACACGGCGTGCGCAAACAAACTTCTTAAAATATTAGAAGAACCACCTAAAAAAACAGTTTTTATACTAGTGGCGGAGTCGTCAGAAAAAATACTCCAAACAATAATCTCTCGTACTCAAATTGTAATGGTTCCAAGGATTAAAACAGACCCCATGAGCGCGTTTTTACAATCAGAAAAAAAAGTCACCTCAGGTATAACAGAGAGCATTTCGGCGCGTGTTGATGGGGACTTAATTGAGGCGGTAGAGCTTTTAATAGGTAATGAGGGGTTAGATGAAAACAAAACGCTGTTTGTAGGTCTAATGAGAGTTTGTTACAAGAAAAATGTCTTAGGCATGATGTTGTGGGCTGAGTCAGTTGCGGCAACAAGCAACGAGCACCAAAAGGTGTTTTTAAAATATGCGCTCCATATGTTTCGCCAAAGTATGCTTAGAAACTATACGAAAGACCACCTCACAAAAGTTTCAAAAGAGGAAGACGAGTTTCTTCAAAATTTTGCGAAATTTATAACAGGAAATAACATTGTTGATTTTATGAAAACATTCAACAATGGGCATTATCATCTTGAGCGAAACGCAAACAGCAAGATTCTGTTTACCAACTTGTGTTTTCAGGTAATGAGGTATATACACATGGCGTAGTCTTTATAATAAGTTTTTTAACAAATAGGGGTTAATGAAGAGTTCGTGTCATGACACTCTCCCTCGAATATAATTTGTATTTTTATCACAAAGTAAGTAAGAATGGGCTGTACCAATTGTGGAGTAGGAACTCCAAACGGATGTAAAAACAATGGTACTTGTAGTTCTGGCGGATGCAATAAATTAGAAGTGTATGACTGGTTAGCTAACGTTGCGTTGCCAAGCGGTCAGGCTCCATACGACATAGTAGAAATCAGGTTTAAAAATAGCCGAAAAGAATTCTATAGAAACACAAAGAACACCGCGCTTCAAGCGGGGGACGTTCTAGTTGTTGAGGGGTCTCCCGGGATCGATGTTGGAGTAGTTTCTGTTGTTGGTGAACTCGCTAGAATACAAGTAAAGAAAAAATCTCCTGGGTTTAAACCTGTGGAAGCAAAGAAAATTAAGCGAATAGCTGGACAGGAAGATATAGACAAGTGGATTAGTGCGCGTGCTTTGGAAAAAGAGGTAATGTACAAGTCTAGAATACTTGCCGTGAATCTGGGGCTACAAATGAAAATATCAGACGTTGAGTACCAGGCGGATTTAACGAAAGCAACGTTTTTTTATACAGCGGAAGGGCGCGTCGATTTTCGACAGTTAATTCGCGATATGGCGAATGAGTTCAAAATTCGTGTTGAAATGCGACAAATTGGATCTCGTCAAGAGGCGTCTCGTCTAGGTGGTATTGGGTCTTGTGGGAGAGAGCTGTGTTGTTCAACATGGTTAACAGACTTTAGGTCTGTTTCTACTTCTGCTGCAAGATATCAACAGCTTTCTTTAAACCCTCAGAAACTTGCCGGGCAATGTGGTAAATTAAAATGTTGTTTGAACTACGAGTTAGACATGTACCTAGACGCAATGAAGGCTTTTCCAAAAGGAGAACTTAAGCTTCGCACAGAAAAAGGAACAGCAGTTCATATTAAAACAGATGTGTTCAAGCAAGAAATGTGGTACGCCTATGAGGGTGATTTTTCCTCAGGACTACTCCCTTTAAAGCCAGAGCGGGTTCGTGATGTTCTTCGCATGAACAAAGAGGGAGAAAAGCCAGCGGATCTTAAGGGCTTTATGGAGGCTGTTGAGGTGGATGAGCCCGACTATACTAACGTGGTTGGCCAGGACAGCTTAAGCCGTTTCGAGCACACGTTTAAAAAGAAGAAGAAAAAACCAGCTAAAAAAGGTGGGTCCCCGCAAGCGAGCGGAAACAGAAATAATAAACCAAAATCTAATAATAAGGGAGAGGAAAAACCTAAAGGAGCTGGGCCAGAAAACACTAGAAAACACAAACCAAACAACAGAAGAAATCGACCGAAGAACAATGAAAAAACAGATTAGTCTTTTTGTTTTAGTGTTGATATTTTCTTCATGCGCAGATCAGCCTGAATTCGAAAAAGTCTACTCTTTTAATCATATGACATGGGATCAAAATGTAAAGCCAGAATATACCTTTGACATAAAAGATGTAAATATTAAATATGATTTTACACTTTCCTTAAGAACAACAACAGACTATAATTATAATAATTTATGGGTTTTAATGAAAACAGAGTCTCCAGATGGAGGGTCTGCAAGAGAGCCGTTTGAAATAGTAATATCTAACCCTGATGGCTCTTGGGTGGGAAACAAAACAGGCACCGTAGTTGAAACAGCACTATACTTTAAAGGCCGAAAACTACCTCAGGTCGGAACGTACAAGGTCACAATTGAACAGGGAATAACAGAGTCTGAAGTTAACGAGGTACTAGATCTTGGTTTTCGCGTTGAAAAAAGAAGGGCTAAATAGTTTAGAGCTTGTGAGTGTATCCTATGTTATAGCTATACCCCAGGGAGAACACGTGGCGCATCCCTGACCTGTAATCTCCTGTTTTTTTGTCTAACTGGAATTTAACCGAAACCTCATGAGGCCCCACAATCTCAATTTTTGTTCCTGCTGCTAAACGAACCTTTGTGAAGCCGCGGCCGGGTCCGTAAGCTGGGTTTAAAAACCATTCCGCACTAATCCCAGGAACAAAACGACTTTTTCTAATTTTATATTCAATAGCTGGTTTAAGCCTAAAAGCCTGGTCAAAATCGCCGTCATACTCGCTTGAACTAACATTATTAAAGCTTGATTGGTACCTAACACGTAAACTACCATAAAAGCGTCTCGTGTCGTGCTTAAAACGAAGGTTAAAGTTTAGCCGGCTAGAGGGCTTGTAACTATCATATTTATTCTTGTCAACGACAAAACGATACTCAATAGAAGGTTTAAACCAGGGAGCAACTTTATAGCTAAGCCCAATTTGAGGGAAAAACGTTTGAACACCAGGAACAAAGCGTGTATTTATATCAGCACTCCAGCTCAGGTCTTCAACAATTTTTCCTTTAACACCAATCTCGGTCCAAACCATGAACTCATCTGGGTCCCTAGTCTGAGCGGAAGAAGCTAAAGAAAACGAAACAAATACAAATAGAATTAATCCTTTCATTACTCGATAATTATAGCCCCTAAATCCACTATTTGTTTTTTATCTTGAATTACAAGAGATTGAACGAGAGCAGTGTCTTCACCATAATTATTGCTAGCCGGATTATCATTCTCTGAATAAACAAAGAGTTGATAATCACCTTCCTCTAAGTAGTTAAATTCAAACGATCCATCATAAGACGTTTTTATATCGTCATCATAAAACGAACCTTCGCTTCCATAAATCAGATAGACATCTTCATCTGCAGCATTAGAAAAATATTCCGTTCCGACGCCATTTACTTCCGTTTTCATAATTCTCCCTCTAATTGTTGCTGCTCCCCCGGGACCCTCAACCTTTGTACAAGAATAAAAACCTGAAAAGAATAAGCAGGAAACAATAAGTGAAAAAAGAAACTTCATAATAAAAAAAGTTAGCGTTATATTTCTGGGGTTTTCAAAAAAAACACACAACCCTTAGACTGTGTTTTACGTCACGAAGATACAATATTGTTTTAAAAACCGTAATATTGGATAAATAAACTATAAAGAAAGGCTCTCTCTCAACACAAACAACAAGCAATGAAAAATTTTTTTTTATTTAAAACAGCAGTAGTAGTCGTTACAATTTTTAGCATAAACTATGCTAATTCACAATTGGTGATTAATGAATATTCGTGCTCAAACATTAACACCCATACAGATGCGTTTGGTGAAAATGAAGATTGGGTTGAGATTTATAACGGAACATCTTCTGCGGTAGATTTGACAGGGTACTTTCTTTCTGATAAAGCCTCTAATATTACTAAGTGGCAGGTTCCAAGCGGAACGGTTCCGGCAAATGGGTACATTATGGTTGTAGGGTCTAAAAGAAATACAACAGCTGGTGGCGAGCTTCATCCAGACTTTAGCTTAAAACAAACACAAAACGATTGGATTATTTTAGCAAACAGCCTTGGCAACGTTTTAGATTCAATAAAAATAGTTCATGTCACAAAGAAGGGACACTCTGTTGGGAGATCAACAAATGGCGCTGCTGATTGGAAGCTATTTACAAACCCAACTCCAGAATCAGCAAATACTGGAGCTCAGAACTTCTATGAGCCAAAACCCATTATAAGTGTAGGGCCGGGATTCTATCCTGGACCACAAAATGTAGTTATTACTTGCGCAAACCCTAGCGCAACAATAAGGTACACGCTCGACGGATCTCAACCTGATGGAGGGTCTACAATTTATAGTGGGTCAATAAACATCTCAAACACATCGGTTTTAAGGGCAGCCTCATTTGGGAGTAATGAGCCAAGTTTCACTGAAACAAATTCGTATTTTATAGGTGTTACACATACTGTTCCCGTTGTTTCGGTTTGTGGAGAAGACGTTTTTGACATGATTGCAGGCGGACAACAATTTGGCGGAGCAAACAAAGTAGGTTCCTTTGAGCTTTTTGAGCAAGATGGAGTTTTTATAGATGAGGGTGACGGTAATTTCAATAAGCACGGAAACGACTCATGGAGCTATGCCCAAAGGGGATTTGACTTTATAATGAAAGATCAATACGGTTATACTGATGGTTTAGACCATCAAATCTTCCCAGAGAAAAGCAGAGATAATTTCCAGCGTGTAATTTTAAAACCAGGAGCGAGTGATAATTATCCATTTGAAGACGGGGCTCATATTCGAGATGCTTTTGTTCACACTCTTTCTATCCGAGCTGACATGCTTTTAGATGAGAGGACGTGGAGGCCGGCGGTCGTTTATTTAAATGGGCAATACTGGGGTGTATACGAAATTAGAGAAAAAGCAGATGATCACGATTATACAAATTACTATTATCAGCAGGACAAGTATAATTTACAATACTTAAAAACATGGGGTGGTACTTGGCAAGATTATGGCGCACCAAATGCTCAGCCAGACTGGGATGATTTAGTAGATTTTATTATGAACAACAACATGGGGCCTGGCCCTGACTTTGATTATGTAAAGTCACAATTGAAGTGGGCGTCTTTATGTGATTATTTTATGTTCAATTCATATGTTGTGAACATGGACTGGTTAAACTGGAACACTGCTTGGTGGAGAGGCATGGATCCAAATGGACAAAAGAAAAAATGGAGGTATACCCTTTGGGATATGGACGCTACTTTTGGTCATTATATTAATTATACAGGCATACCGAACACGTCTCCTAATGCAGACCCTTGTGATGCAGAAAACTTAAATGATCCCGGGGGGCAGGGACATACCGGTATTATAGAAAAGCTAATATCTGAAAACCCTATTGTTGAACAATACTATATAACAAGATATGCAGACCTTATTAATACTAAATTTTCTTGTGAGTATATGATCTCTCTTTTAGATAGCATGGTGAATATTTTAACCCCAGAAATGACAGGTCAAGTAAACCGATGGGGGGGGTCTGTTGCGGGATGGCAATCAAATGTTCAAGATTTAAGAGACTTTATTAACCAACGGTGCCTTGACTTAGAACAAGGTTTGATAGACTGTTATGATCTAGATGGGCCTTACGATGTTACATTTGATGTTGCCCCACCATCATCAGGAGTAATTAAAGTAAATTCTATTTTGCCTCCAAGTTACCCTTGGACAACATCCTATTATGGAGGAATAGAAACAATAACAATAGCAACACCAGAGACGGGGTACCTTTTTGACCATTGGGAGTACTCTGTAGGACCAATGTTAAATGGAAACACACTTGACACAAATGGAATAACTCTCACGGCGCCAGATAGTGTTATAGCTGTTTTTGTTTTAGATATTGTAGATGTGGATAACGATGGTGTTGGGGACAACCAAGAGGTTATTGACGGAACAGACCCTAATGATCCGTGTTCATATCTTGTTTCTTCAATAGCAACAATAATAACATCTGGTTCAGATTGTGATGGAGATACTTTTTTAGACATAGACGAGGTAGCTAATGGATCTAACCCTTTTGATCCCTGTGACCCTGATGACACTGGTGCTGGGTGCCCTGGGTTTGATGGTGATAGTGATGGCGTTCTGGACAATCAAGAATCCATTGATGGAACTGACCCAAATGACCCGTGCTCTTACATTGTTTCATCAATAACAGCAAACATAACGTCTGGTTCAGATTGTGATGGAGATACTTTTTTAGATATAGATGAGGTAGCTAATGGATCTAACCCTTTTGACCCGTGTGATCCAGACGATTCAGACTTAGCATGTCAAGTTGATACAGATGGTGACGGCCTATCAGACGCTCAGGAAGGCGCAATAGGAACCGACCCACTTAATCCTGATACAGATGGAGACGGAGTGCCGGATGGCGAAGAGGTCGACAACGCTTCTGATCCTCTAGACTCCTGTAGCCCAAACTCGTTTGGTGCTGATTGCGTTGATGGAATTTATATCCCAACAGGATTCTCACCAAATGGTGATGGAAACAATGATGCATACACAATTATTGTGGGGAAAAACGTGGTTTCATTCTCATTCTCATTATATGATCGTTGGGGAAACAGAATGTTCACTGCAACAGAGAAAGGATTTGAGTGGGACGGAACATTTAATGGCGCTCCATTAAGTGCGGGTGTCTACGCATATGTTCTTGAAGCTGTATACGATAACGGAGAAGGTGAGCTGAGATCAGGTAATATAACTTTAGTGAAGTAAGATGAAGAAGTTAGCAATAATAATAATAGGGGGGGTAGTACTGAGTTTTAACTCTTTTGCACAAGACCTACATTTTGCGCAGTCATCTCAAACGCCACTGTTTATTAATCCAGGCGCAGCCGGTGTTTTTGACGGTTGGGAAAGAGCTACTATTAACCACCGAAATCAATGGCTCGGAGCGCAAACACAATTCATGACAACAGCAATTTCTGCAGATGTCAACATAGGGAAGAGCAGCCGTAATGATAAAGCACACTTAGGGCTTGGAATTATGTTTTTTAATGACATCGGTGGAGATTCTAATTTTGGAAACCAAACGGGGTCTTTAACCCTGAGTGGAATCTTACCTATGGGTAGGTCTGGGCACATTCTTTCTGCTGGAGTTCAGGGTGGATTTGGGTCGAGAAAAGCTGACTTAAGCGGGGTTACTTTTATGAACCAATGGGATGGGTCAACGTTTAACCCAAACATAAACAGTGGAGAGCAGAACACCTTAAATACCTTTACTTATGCCGACGCGTCAGCAGGGGTTTATTATGTTTTTGATGGCGGAAAAAGTTCGTTCTCAAGAAACAATGATTTTAAATTTAAACTTGGTGTTGCAGGTTTTCACTTAAACAAACCAAAAATGAAATATATTGATGGTTCTTCGGATTATTTACATCGAAAATATGTTGGTAATATTGGTGTTGAGTCCGATTTCATTGGAAGCCCAATAGCTATTGAAGCAAATTTTGTTCAGTTTGTTCAGGGCGGACACTACGAAAGCTTACTTGGCTTTATAATGAAGTACCGTTTTAAAAACGCAACAAAAATAACAGGGAACATACAAGACGCCTTTATTGGAATAGGAAGCTATGTAAGGTTTAAAGACGCGGTAATTCCAACAGTTGTGATTGACTGGAAAGGGTTCCACTTTGGAATTTCTTACGACGTAACAGTATCAGAACTAAGAAAGGCTAACAGCGGAGGGTCATTAGAGTTCTCGTTAACCTACAAAAACTTAGATCACTCTTTATTTAAAACAAGAGGAAGAAAGTTCTAAGCGGGTTTTTTAATCTTACTCTTAATAAAGTGAAAAATCTTTTTTCTAAACAGAAACGAGACTATAATGTAGGGCATGGCCATAAGATAAAGAATGCCGTAATTAATGTTCGATCCAAAAGAAGCCTCGTCAAGCTCACTTCCTTGTTCTGCCATTAATTTACATTGAGAGCAACCCTGTCCAAAAGTAATATCAGCGATTAATAATATTGCGAAAACAAGGATTATTTTTTTCCGTTTTTCCATGCCCTAAAGATACCATTTTTTTAGGAATTTTGTTCTGAGATATTAATTGTGATAACAGATATGTTCCTCGGTTGACGAGAGTATGAAAAATTCGAATAAATTTGTATCCATGAGATTTTCAATACACATAGTTTCCGCAGCGTCTTTAATAATGCTTGTGCTTATTGGCTGTGATGATTCGCCCGAGGCTATAGCAGATGCCCCCAGAAATTTAGACAGCTTAATTGTTCAGTTTCCAGACAGTGTTGACTTGTTATTGGAGCACGGCAACCTTGAGTTTGATCGTTACAGATATGATTCAGCCATGAATGACGCAGCGAGAGCATTTAGATTAGACTCTAATAATCTTGATTCGCGAATGTTATTTGCGGAGGTCTTGAACAATCGAGAGGAAAGAACATTTAAAGATGTCGCAACCTCTCAGCGCAACTATAAGGTTATTATAAAAAAACAACCAAACAACATTCGTGGGCTTATTGGTTTGGCCGCAACGTATAGTTATCAGCAAGATTTTGATAAGACGTTTCAATATGTAAACGAAGCCCTGAGAATTGATCCAAAATATAGAAACGCCTATGTTTTAAAAGGGACCACATATCGGCAAATCGGCAATATGGATTTGGCAAAATCATCATATCAAACGGCTATTCAACAAGACCCAGAGTTCTTCGAAGCGTATTTCTTTTTAGGGCAGGTTTACCAATCAGAAAACGACCCGATTTGTATTGAATATTTTACAACGGCACTAGAATTAAAGCCAGAATATCAAGAGATTAAATATCAGCTGGCTTTTTCAAAACAACTACATGGCCAGCTAGATGGCGCTGTTAATCTTTACAGAGAAATGGCGGCAGACACAGTCGACTTCTACATTAATAGAGGGCTTTTTCATCAAGGGTACATTAAACAGTTTGAAATCAAGGACATTGACAGTGCAGAATATTTTTACAGAAGTGCTCTTAAAACAGAGCCTAGGCATGTTGAGTCTTGGCATAACTTAGGCTTGTGCTATAAAGAGAAGGGGGATAAAACAAAAGCGCTTCAATCGTTTGCAAAAGCATTACAATACAACCCAGACTTTGAGCTTTCGCGCAAAGAGGCTGAAAGCATGAGGTAATGAAACCGAATCAAAAATATATTCAAATAGTTGGCGACGCGTTAATTCCGCTTTGCGGGGTCATCTTTTGGGGCTGGAGCCTGTACTTCATCTTGTTGTTTTACTTTCTTGACATGGTTGCATCGGAGTTCATTCTTCATTTAAAATCAAATCAAATTGTTAAGAGCCAAGGAGATGAGTACAAAACAAGGTGGATCAAATATGGGGTGATAAGTCTTTTGTCTTTTTCTCTGGCGATCATCATTATTCATTTTTCAATGATGTTTATTGCAGACGGCATTGACTTTAAGGCTGAGGCTATTCGATTTTGGAATTATGAAGAAATGGGCATAAAACAAGGTTTGCTTCTGATTCCATTGGTTTTCCTTGTTGGTTTTATGCAATATCGGATGGAGTTTGTTTTACCATTCGCCTTTAGAAAGGCGAATATCGATTTTCTTTGGAAAAAACACGTATTAGCTTTGCTAGCAATTACTGCTTTAAGCGGATTTTGTTTAGCGCTTTCTCAATTTGTCCAGTTACCAGAGCTAGTATATGTACTCCTAGTTGTTGCATCAACATCGGCCTATAAAACACGCTTTAATTAGCTGATCGCTTTATCCATGAAGGCAAGATAGCTGCTATAAACAAGTAAGTAAAGTAGGGTCTTAGCTTCCACAAAAGCACAATATTATGTTTTTCGTTCAGCGGATAGCACAGGGTTATTTAGACGGAATTAACTCAAGAACAACCTCCCAATTTGCACGAATAGTTGTTGGCGTAGAAAACACATCTAGTGCTTCAGGCTGTTTCCGTGTCTCATAATCTCCAACGTCCCACTTACCATTACCATTACTATCTTCTATTATAACGAAAGTATACTGTCCTGGGGCTAGCTCTTGGAGCCTAAAAGATTCTGGGGGTGAAGCAATAGGTGTTTCCATAAATAACTTTCCACCCTTGATGGTTTGAAGAATAACAGGGGATTTATAGCCGTTTAATTTTAAGTTAATTACCCCGTATTTTCGGTCAGGATTCAGTGTAATAATAAACTCTTCTAAGCCAATGCTATCTCTGGTTGATGTAACAGCATTTGGGCTAAACTCAAAAACCAAACGGGACAATTCTTTTTTATCAAAGAGAAAGCAAACTGTGTTTTTATCAAGCAAAACCACGTAATCCTTCAAATAAGTGGAGTCTGTTAGGGTTTGAATTTTTATCAATGAGGTGTCAATTGATGTGATTAGGTCATTTAAAACAAAACAAATAGTATCGGTTGGGGCATAGGTGTTTGATCTATTTTTAGAGCTGAACAACAGCGGGGCATTGGTAGTTTTTTCAGAATATCGCAATGACAAGGTGTCGTTAAAAGTCGCGTTTTGGACCGTAATTTCTGCCCTTGTTACACCTGCAGTGTTCCAAAACAATTGAACACTATCATTTGTGTGATAAATCACTTTATCCTCAGGAATAAGCTCATCGTTGATTGTAAAAGCAGTCTTTAATAAAGGGCGGTTTGCGGCAATGATGTAAGAGTTTGGTCCAATAAAGCGCTTTGTTGTAATTTTTGGTTCAAGCAAAGGGGTATACAGCCGATAAGGAATGCTGTCTACCCTACTTTTTAACAAGGTGATTCGTTCGTTTGATGAAAATGCAATTGGTTCATTGGGTTGATATTCCATATCTGCATTTAAATCTTTAAAGACAGACATAGCGTACTCCCCATTGCGTAGACAGCGCATTTCAGCATAACCCTTAGGGCCTGTTGAAGCAAAACTCCTAAGTTCCTTTGTAAAAACATCATACAAGACAACCGTTGCTTTAGAGACAGGCTCATTAGTCCATGCGTCTTTAACTTGTATACGATAGCTTAAGGTATCAAGCACATCTCCAGTTGAGAAAAAGTATTGTATAATTGAATCGTTCGATTCGTTCAGGTCTTGAATGGCACCATTTAAATAAATAGCATACGTTGTGTTTTCCCGCAAAGAATCATCCCAGTCTAATAAAAGTGTTTTCCCTTTAAACGACGCGTTAATATTTGCATGTGGGGGAATCATCACTATGTTCACAGAAGGATTTTTAAGTTTAAAAAATTCATTGAACGGGATTTTAATATGACTGCCATTGAAGTTCTTAGAACCACTCGCTGGACTAACATTTTCTTCAACGGGCTTAGGGGCATAAGTATCTGCCCCCCCGCCGGTAATTTGTCCAACTTGAGCGCACGATGCAATAATAAAAAGCAGCGTGAAAATTAAATAACGGTAACCAGCCATGCGCACAATTTGTTTAATTCTTGTTCGTCAATAGCATCAAATGTAGCTAAATCAGAGCTATCTACATCTAAAACCCCCACAACCCTATTTTTTTTTAATCATTGGGACAACAATTTCACTCTTTGACAAGCTGCTGCAGGTAATGTGTCCAGGGTATTCATCTACATTATCTATAATCAATGTTTTCTTTTCTGCCCAAGAAACGCCACAAACACCCCTCCCAAATTGAATTCGCGTGCAGGCAATAGGTCCTTGAAAAGGCCCAAGAACAAGTTCATTTTCTTTAACTAAATAAAAACCAACCGACAAAAACCCGAACGCCTCTTTGAGTGCCGCAGAAACATTTGCAAGGTTTGCAACTGTATCTGTTTCACCACCTAGCAAGGCTTTAATTTGCGGAATCAAGCAGCGATAGGTCGCCCGCTTTTCACCGCCAACAATTACTAAATTCTCAGCTATAATCACGATTTACACAAAGTTGCTTTTTTAAGTTTAATCTGCAATTTTGACTAACTTGAATAGAGAAACAGTGAGCGGAGGAGTATTTTGGAAAAACGAACAATAACGCTTTAGCATCAAAAAAGGGGTTGCTCTGTTGAGCAACCCCTTTTTTGAATGAAAATATGGTCTAGATAACAAAAACAACCTCTTCAGTTCTTTCTTCTTCTTCAACTTTAATTACGCCCTGCCCTGTTGCGGCTCCCGCGACAACTTCAATTGTAAGAACTGCAACACCGGCCTGCCCTACTTGGTACACTTTGTTAAAGTTAAACGTTGCCTCTCCTTGAGCGTTAGAGGTTGCAGACATTGGATAAATTTCTGTGTTAATACTGTTTGGCTCAGTCGTTGTTCCTTCAGCTTTTAGCATAACGGTAGCCCCTGAAACAAAGTCATTCGTGGCATTTTTCACAATAACAACAGCTATCGTGTCCACTTCCTTAGTACACCCAACAATAGTAGTTAGGCCGAGAAGAGCAAATATACTTAATGTGATTAATCTATTTAATTTCATAGTTAAAAGTTTAGAGCGGGAGAAAAACAGTTTCAACGGCTGTAGTGTGTATTCGACTTCTTACCGAGCCTTCCGCTGTTTTTGTCTCTGTTTTTGCAATTACATCAAAATAAGCAACAGTTTGTTCCTTGTCAGCGGCCTCATAATATGGGGAAACGTTAAATGTAGCAAATCCTGAACTGTTAGTAATTAATGTGTCGACATATGCGTTTGTTACCGGGTTTGAGCTTACGTCACCAACAATAATAACTTTTGCCCCCTCAACAAGCTGGTTACTTGCGGACCGAACAAACACCTTTACAGCAGACTCGTTTTTGTTTTTGCACGACTGAGTAAACCCAACAAACAAAATGGCTACGGATAAAACCCTTAATTTTCTAAATGTAGTTTTCATACGGTTACATTAAACGTTGACTTCCAAAGGTAATCTAATTTTAGACTATTTAAAAAATCTTTGTTTGTTAATTATTAACTTTGTACGCTATTAAGTCTGTTTTTGTTACACTAAAACAATTAATAGCTGGAAAGTTACACCTTTCTTTCAGTGTCTTGTGCGCACAGTTTGTACTGAAGGATGGAAATAATAAACAATGAGAGATAAAATAGCAGAAATCGTTAAGGAAATCATACAGGAACCCGTTAAAACCCCGGAGGAGCTAGAGCTGTTTAGAATCAAATACTTAGGGTCAAAGAATACGATTAAAGAGCTGTTTTCGGAGTTGAAAAATGTTTCGAATGAAAGTAAAAAAGAGGTTGGTCAATTATTGAACGGCCTAAAGAATCAGGCGCAAGAACGATTTGATGTAATGAAGATCAAATTAGAAAACAGTTCGAGTGAAGATTTAAAAATTGACACTTCAAGGCCTGGTGATCAAATCGAGAACGGGTCTCGTCACCCACTTTCTTTAGTTAGAAGTGAAATCATTGGTATTTTTGATCGCATTGGGTTTGTGGTTTCCGAGGGGCCTGAAATCGAAGATGATTGGCATAATTTTTCGGCGTTAAATTTTCCGCCAGAACACCCTGCGCGTGATATGCAGGACACCTTTTTTATTGAAAAAGGTGAAAATGAAATGGCCCTTCGTACGCACACATCTTCTGTGCAAGTGCGGGTAATGGAAAGCGAAAAGCCACCGATTAGAACAATCTCTCCAGGAAGAGTTTATAGAAACGAAGCAATATCCGCTAGATCGCACTGCTTCTTCCACCAAATTGAAGGATTATACATTGATAAGGATGTTTCTTTTGCAGACCTAAAACAAACCCTTTTGTATTTTGCGCAAGAGATGTTTGGTGAAAAAGCCCAAATTCGTCTTAGGCCATCATACTTTCCTTTTACAGAGCCAAGCGCCGAGGTAGACGTTTCATGTACGCTTTGTAAATCTAAAGGGTGCAATGTGTGTAAATACACAGGCTGGTTAGAAATTTTGGGGTGTGGAATGGTGGATCCTAATGTTTTGGAACTAAGCAACATCGATAGTAAAACGCACTCTGGATTTGCATTTGGGATGGGGGTAGAACGAATAGCTCAACTGAAATATAGAGTGAATGACTTGAGACTTTATTCTGAGAATGACATTCGTTTCTTAAAACAATTTACGCCAGGAATTTGAAAATTATGGGAATGTTTTCTTCTAAAAAGTGCGAATTTTTACTCTGGGAACATATTGTCTCAGTTGATCAATTAAGAGAGATCCTTAAAGGCGCAGGAGAAAAGCCGGCGCTATTATTTAAGCATAGCACACGTTGTGGTGTTTCTTCAATGGTACTACGCAGCTTTGAAAACGAATGGACAACAGGAACAGAGCTGTGTGACCTTTATTATCTTGATTTATTAAGCCATAGAGCCATTTCAAATGAAGTTGCGGGGCTTACCGGAATCACACACCAGTCCCCTCAGGTAATCGTTTTTACAGGCGAGGAGATCCTTTATAATGCCACGCATTCAGCGATAGACGCTCTTAAAATCCAATCATTATTGATGTCCTCATGAAAAAGCACATTCTAATTGCCTTAGTTTTAGTCAGCGGGGGCGTATTATTGACTTATTTTTTATTGAAGGAAGATGAGCTCTTAGTCAAAATTTCTAGCGATTCAAATGCAGCTGTATTTACCTTTAAAGGCAACCTGGCAGTAGTTGGGGAGGATTTGATACCTTTAGAAATTGAAATTAATAAAGACATTAAGAAAATGGATTTTTATTATAACGACAGCTTAATAAGATCTTGGGACACTCCAAAAGGGAACGTGACCTATTCATTCATCCCAGGAATGTTCGGTGTAGGAACAAGAACGTTGAATTTACTTTCTACATTAACTGATGGAACATCATTTGTTGACAACAGGACGGTGCGTGTTTTATCAGACGTAATTCCCCAGAGGATGACAATCAAAATCGTAAATACGTATCCACATAACCCAAACAGCTTTACGCAAGGATTAGAGTTTTATAATGGCGCTTTATATGAAGGAACGGGTGACCCCGGAAACCAAGGGCTAACAACGGTTGCTCAAGTTGACTTAATAACAGGAGAGACAAAGCAAAAAATAGGCCTTGATGTGGGCTTTTTTGGAGAAGGAATTACGCTTTTAAATAACACGCTGTATCAGCTTACATGGAAGAATCAAAAGTGTTATACCTATGATGTGATAAAAAACCTTCAACTGAAAGGAGAGTTCAATTATGTTGGCGAAGGCTGGGGTCTTTGTAATGACGGGACCTACTTAATTATGTCTGATGGTTCCGAGCGAATTACATTTAGAAACCCTGAAACATTTGAAATTAGCCACACACTCGAAGTATACAATAATAAAGGCCCAATCAATTATTTAAATGAATTAGAATATATTAACGGAAAAATCTATGCGAACGTTTGGACAACAAACGCAGTAATTGTAATTGATCCATTAAACGGAAAGGTGCTCCAAGAAATTGATGCAACAAATTTAGTTAACGAAGGGCGAGGTTCGGGGGAGGTTCTTAATGGCATTGCATATAACCGTAAAACAGGAAAAACCTACATGACGGGTAAGAATTGGAATAAATTATTTGAAGTTCAATTTATTGAACCAGGCTTATAATTTAGTTTGCTTGAAGTGTGCTCAATGAGCCAGGGGAGCTCAGTGTATTGACTTCACTTATCGTTTTATTTTCAACACGTAAGACCCTTCCAGGGTATTTTACAACCATAGTCATGTCATGCGTTGCCATTAGAATAGCTGTTTTTTCTTCTTTCGCCACAGCAATTAATAAGCGCATAATTTCTTCAGACGTTTCGGGGTCTAAATTTCCAGTGGGCTCATCGGCAAGAATTATCTTCGGCCTATTTAGCAATGCGCGGGCAATAGACACGCGTTGCTGCTCTCCTCCAGACAGCGCAAAAGGCATGGCGTTAATTTTACTTTCAACCCCCACCAATTGCAGCACCTCTTTTGCTCGAGTTTCCATGAGCTTTTTGTCTTTCCATCCAGAAGCGCCCATCACAAACATTAAATTCCTCAACACTGAGCGATCCGTAAGTAGCTGAAAGTCTTGAAAGATAATGCCTATATTTCTTCTTAAGCTTGGAATGTCTTTACGTCTAAGAGCATTTAAATTGAACCCGGCAACTTCGCCTTCACCCTTGGAAAGGCCTAATTCACCGTAAAGCGCCTTAAGTAAACTGCTCTTTCCCATTCCTGTTTTCCCAATTAGGTAAACGAACTCCTGTGATTTAATGTCAACATTAACATCTTGAAGCACAGGAGCCCCGCCTTGATGAATTTCTCCGGATTTAATATTGATTACACTACTCACAGTTCTTGGTTTTAGGTAAAGGTGGTAAATGACAGCACATGATTCTCAGTCGTTCATGAAATAATCTTAACAAAAATTCGTTTAAAACTTTTATAACCCCTCTCCAAACGCAACGCTATGTGAATTACTTTTACCTAGTTAAAACACAGTGTAAATGAACAAGGGCCTAATTATTCTTGCAGTGATGTGCACCTTTGCCGTCTTCTCACAGACTTCGGAGAAATACAACAGTCATTATGAAAACTATTATCGTGCAGAGCAGCTGTTCGAAAAAGAACAGTATGGAGCAGCACGCTATGAATTTCGTGTGTTCCAAGATGCCTTCAACAAGCTAAACAACCCAATGCAAGTTAAGGCGGCATACTATGAGGCTATTTCTGCACTGGAGATGTACAACAATGATGCAGTAAGGTTGTTGCAGGAATTCAATGTAAACTACCCAGAAAGCATTTATAAGCAGGCAATCTATTTCAAACTAGGAAAAGAGTCTTATCGCAAGAAAAAGTATGATGACGCCCTTGGGTTTTTTAACAAATTAAGCCCACAAGACATTGAGCCTGAAGAAAAAAGCGAGTTATTTTTTAAAAAAGGCTATGCAAACTTCAAAGAGAAATCATTCGAAAAAGCAAGAAATGCATTTTATGAAGTGAAAGACGGTGAGTCGCAATATGCCGCTCCTGCTTTATACTATTATTCACACATTGCTTACCAGAACAAGAAATATCAATTGGCCCTAGATGGGTTTTTAAAACTTGAGGAAGACCCAAAATTCGGTACAGTTGTACCGTATTACATTGCCCAAATTTACTACTTGCAGAAGAAGTACCAAGAAGTAACGCGGTATGCGACGAAATTATTAGATAACGAAAGCATTGTAAATGAAAATGACATTAACCACTTGATTGGTGATGCGTTTTACAGAACTAGAAAGTATGATGAAGCAGTCCCTTATCTTCAGGAGTATTACAAAGTAACAGAAACCACGCGTGATGAAGACTATTGTTTAGGGTATGCGTATTTTAAGAGTGGCGCTTACGATAAAGCAATTCGTGTTTTTGATAAAGTGAAGAAAGTAGAGGATCGTTTAGGTCAAGTAGCCTATTATCATATTGGGGAATCATTATTGATGCTCGACAATAAAGTTTCTGCACGCTCTGCTTTTGAAGGCGCAGCATTTATTGATATGGATCCCGTTGTCCAAGAAGACGCACTTTACAATTACGCAATTTTATCATATAAGCTGGACATTAACCCATACGACGAGGCCGTTGAGGCATTTGAGATGTATCTTAAAAACTATCCAGATTCTGACCGAAAAGAAGACGTGTATCAATATTTGGTGAATGTTTACATGAACACTAATAACTATAAAAAAGCGTTGGCTTCGTTAGACAAGCTTCCAAATAAAGATGTTCGTTTAAAAACGGCGTATCAACTTATTGCATTTAATCAGGGCGTTGGTCTTTTTCAAACCTCAGACTTCTTAGGGGCAATTGCTTCGTTTGATCTTGTGAAACGATACCCAATCGACCAGGCGCTTTCAGGAAAAGCTTTGTACTGGACAGCAGACGCAAACTACAGACTAAACAACTACGATAAAGCCATTAAGCAGTATCAAGCATTTGTTTTGTCTAAATCTACTTTATTTCCCGGCCTACACCAAGAGGCTCAATACAACATTGGGTATGCTTACTTGAAAAAAGAGAACAAGAGGAAATCTATTGAGGCGTTTAGGTCATTTGTTCAGGCGCGCCCAACAAATAAAAACAAAGAAGCGGATGCCCTGATGAGAATAGGAGAGGGTTATTATGTTTTAAGGGAAAACGAACAAGCCGTTAAGCATTATAAGCAAGCCTTAGAGTTAAAATCGGGGAATGAAGACCAGGCACTTTTTTACATGGGGAAAACTTATGGATACATGAGCCAGCCAGAGAAAAAAATTAAGCATTTATTGGACATTGTAAATAACTACAAGGGCTCCAAGTATCTTAAAATCTCTATTCACGAGATTGCTGAAAGTTATAACTCAGCGGGGGACCTTTTGAACGCCTTGAGATATTATAATAAAATCGTTTATGATTATCCATCATCTGTTTTGGTCGTTTCCTCTAAGGTTAACATTGCCGACATCTACTTTAAGCAAAGGGATTACGCCAAATCCGAAGCCGAATATAATGGAATATTAACGCAGTTTGGCTCTCAGGGGGATGTCTGTGAGAAGGCTGTTCGGGGTCTAATTGACATCTATACGGCTCAAGGCCAACCGGAGCGCGTTGAAGTGTTAGCTTCTCAATATGAATGCGCAAACTTCACAACAATTGAAAAAGAAGACTTGTACTACATGCCTGCAATGGAGAAATATGAGGACAGCTCTTATCAAGAGTCGGTGATACTATTTGAGAAGTATTTAAAAAAATTCTCAGCAGGGAGGTACAATGTTGAGGTGAAAAATTATCTGGCGAATTCACATTATACTTTAGGTAACCTAGATGAAGCGATTGCGATTTATAGAGAGTCCTTGAATGGCCCGGACAATGGCTTTACTGAGCTTGCCACGTCTCGCGTTTCTCATTACTTGTATAATGAACGAAGGTATGGAGAGGTGATTTCATATTACGAAAAATTAGAGTTGGTGAGCTCAACACCAGAAGTAATTTTCAATGCAAAAACTGGTTTAATGCGAAGTTATTTCTTGACGGAAAAATGGAGACAAGCCTCTGTTTATGCGGCCAGCTTGCTGAAGAACTCGCAGATTAACAATGCGGTGAAGCTAGAGGCTTATTACGCGCAAGGTGTTGCTGATTATCACACTAAAAATTACGATGCAGCAAAAGTCTCGTTGGCTTGGGTTATAAAGAATACAACAACGATAAAAGCTGCAGAAGCAAGATATACATTAGCAGACATTTTTTTTAATCAAAACTTCTATGATGAAGCAGAGGATGAAGTTACAGCGTTGATTAAACAACGCCCGGCTTATAACTACTGGATAGCAAGAGGTCTAATTTTAAGCTCTAAGGTCTTGATTGTTAAGGATGACTTGTTTCAAGCCGAACAAAACTTGAAATCCGTAATCGATCACTACCCTATTCCAGACGATGGAGTTCTAGATGAAGCAAATGAATTATGGAATGAATTGATGCAGCTAAAAGATCAGCCTAAGAACTTGACGCCTGAAACGAATCCGATTATAGAAATTAACGATGAGGAAGGAAACTAGTATGACAAAGATAGTATCACTTTTATTTTTCACTTGTACGCTTGTTTCATATGGACAAACAGGAGTGAATTTAATAGCTTCTGGTGAGCGACATATTGAGCCCGCTTATCGTATTTCGTTAAGCCCGCGTATTGTTGACACAACAATTAAAACGGTTATTGTTGAATACCCCTTACTTTCACTGAAGTATGAAGCACTAGCGAGGGTAGATCAAATAAACCCAGCTTCAATCAAAACCGTTGATAAGCTGCCTCGGGTTTATAGGGCGTATATCAAACTTGGAGTAGGAACGGAGCTTATGCCAATAGGAGAGGTTTTCTTTGATGCGGACCGCTCTAGAAAATATATCTACGGAGCACATGCCAAACACCTCAGTTCTTTCGGTAATATAAAAGAGTATGCGCCGTCTTCTTTTGATCGCACTAGGGTGAATTTTTATGGCGGGATTAATGAGAGACGATATGTGCTGCGTGGAGACGTAAGCTATAACACTCAAGGGCTACATTATTATGGTGTCTCCGACAGCTTAGGGTTGGAGCGAGACAGTATTGCTCAACGATATAGTGATTTTGGAATTAAAGCAATGTTCAAATCAATAAAAAAAGACAGCGCTAACTTGAACTATCAGATAGGTTTTAGCTATAACAACTACCTTTCTAAGGCGCCGGAAAACAAAGAAAATCGAGACTGGAGGGCATGTGAAAACTTTTTGGGCATAACTTCTACGGCATGGTACAAACACAATAAAGAGACGTATTCTGTTGATTTAAATTTGCTCTATAACGGATATCGTTATGGTCTTCCAGACTCAAGTCTAGCAGGGTTGGGCTCGGGAATAGTGTTAAATAACACCGTGATTAATCTAAAACCAAATATTACGACAACACTACAGGATAATAGGTTTAAAGCCAAAGTTGGATTAGACCTTACGCTTGATGTTCACAATATTACGAAGGTGTACATTTTCCCTCTTGCTGAAATAAAATATAGCATGTTTAATGATATATTCATTCCTTATATAGGGATTAGGGGGGGGTTGACACAGAGCACATTCAAAAGAGTGACGCAAGAAAATGAATTCTTACGGGCGAATGTTTCTATGAAAAATGAGAAACGCCCCATTGAACTTTATGGAGGAATTAAAGGAACCCTAAGTAAACGTATGAGTTTCAACGCTGGGGTTAGTTTTACAAACGTTCGAGACAAAGCCCTTTTTGTAACAGACATAACAGACTCAATTAGAAATAAGTTTGATGTGATTTACGACACGGTCAATGTTACAACGATTGATGCATCCATTTCTTACCAGTTGCAAGAGAAACTCAAGGTTGATGTACTCGGGAGGTTTAATTCCTATTCGCCTTTAAACAATAGCTACGCGTGGAACCTGCCACGCTTAGAGCTCTTAGTGAGAGGGTCTTACAACCTGTTCGATAAGTTCCTGTTCAAACTTGACCTAACACTTGAAGAAGGCAGAAAGACACTTGTCTATGAGAAGGAAGACGATGTTGAGCTTGAAAACGGTCAGTACATTAAAAGTTTAGGTTTTATAACAGACTTGAACGTCAGTATTGAATATCGTTATAACAAACGTGTCTCAGCATTTGTTGAGTTCAATAATATTGCTTCGCAACGATATAAACGCTGGTACAACACACCAGTGCACAGTTTTCAGTTTTTAGGGGGGGTTACATTTAGATTATAGTTAATAAGAAGGAAAAAATAGAGGCGTATAGGCGAAATATTAATAAAGCCGGCTAATCGACTTCGTCTTCATCTACAGAAGAACTCAAAGTACCTTCATCTGCCTTTACGGGTTGCGAGAAATATTTTTTTTGACGAATAAAAATTATAACAACACCTAAAGTAATTGCCCCATCGGCAATGTTCCAAATAGCAGGAAAAACTTCTCTTTCACCTAAATAAGGAATCCATTCAGGCCAATATGCATGAAACTTAAACATGTCTACTACGTTTCCAAAAAGGAATCCAGTGTGACGCGTTTCTATGGCCCCATAAAAACCACACTCTGATTCTACCCCAGAACCAGAAAGGTGGTTAAAAGGCATACAAGGGTCGTATGTAAAAGCAAAGTCATAGACCATTGAATCAATCAAGTTTCCAGTTGCTCCGGCAAAAACAAATCCTATAGCGATTAAAAACTCTAAACGAACCCCTTTCTTAGCCTGTTTAATCCAATAATAAACTAAGGCGCCAATAGCAATAATACGGAAAAGACTTAACGCAAGCTTGTGCCAGGCCTGAGTTCCAAAGGTTGTTCCGAATGCCATTCCTTGATTTTCTATGTACTCTAACCTAAACCAGTCACCAAGCAAGAGGTGCGATTCCCCGGGGTAAAAGGTGCTTTTAATATAAATTTTAATAAATTGATCAAGCGCCAAAATTAGCGTCACGACAATTGCGACAATGAGAATCTTTTTTTTCACAAAAATTAGCTTTGGGCATTCTTTGCATCAATACTAAGAGTTGCGTGTGGAACTAATCTTAAGCGTTCTTTGCGGATAAGATTACCTGAAACACGACAGATTCCGTATGTTTTGTTCTCAATGCGTATAAGCGCATTTTGAAGGCTAGAAACAAACTTTTCTTGTCTTGCTGCAAGTTGAGCAACCTCTTCACGCGACAAGGTGTCAGAACCATCCTCCATCATATTGAATGTCCGGCCAGTATCATTTGTACCATGATCATCGTTGTGCGACAAAGAGCCATTTAATAATTCTAAATCTTCTCGAGCCTCACCTAACTTCTTGTTTATCAGATCTTTAAACTCTTTTAAGTCCCTGTCTGAATATTTTGCTGTTGCCATAGTTCTAATAGATCTTGAGGTTAATAGTCACGTTTTTGACTGTATTCCTTTCACGCTTCTTTTACGAAAGGATAAATATATAATTCTAACTGAAACTACGCAATAAACAGATGATAAAAATGTATCTTCGTATCTATGGTAAAGCTGTTTTTTGGAAATAGATCATTTGCGCTGATCTTTTTACCATTTATAATTGGCCTATTTGGTGTTTTAAACTATTGGTTTCATTACCATAGCCCTGAACAGCAGATTTTACTTGGCCTTTGGGGGGTGGCAGAGGGTCAATTACATTGGCTATACCAGACAGGAGCCCTTGCCTTAATTTTCATCAATAGCATTCTGATTAATAATCTTTTTAACCGCCATGATTTCATGGAGAAGAACAACTACTTGGCCTCATTGCTATATGTAGTAATTATGAGCTTTTTTCATTCATTTTACTTTATTAGCGGAGCTTCGTTAGCTCAAACGCTATTGATCTTAATGTTTGTTCAGGTGTTCAAAATGAATCAAAATGAAGACGGTAGAAGGGCTGTCTTTAACGCCTCTATTTTCTTTGGGCTAGCAGCATCACTATACCCAGTGTTACTTATCGGGACTCCCTTTTTATTTTGGATGATATGGGCAGTAAGACCATTCGTTTTAAGAGAAGCCATATTGGCAATTACCGGGTTTATTTTGCCCCTCACATATGTTGGGATTTACGCGGGTTTATTCGGAATTAAATTTGTTAGAGAGCAGCTTAGCAGTTCCGCAGACGAGGGTCATTATTACGACTTTGTAGTGTTGTCATTTCTAGTTTCGCTTCTGATTCTTTTCAGTTTGTCTGATGTTTCAAGTAAAATAGGAGCAAGTACGATTCGCCTAAAGAAACTGTTTAGAATACTTCTGCTGTTTATTGGGCTTTCTTTAGGAATCGCTTTAGTAGAGGTTTTTGTTTTCGCCAAACTAGAAGGGATAGGGGTTCTGGGGTTTCCATTAATGTTTATCCTTCCGTATGCATTTGGGGTTAAAAAACCACGGGTTTTTGCCAAAATCATCTATTATTTCATTTTTTTCTTCGCTGTGAGTAAGTTTTTCATCTCTTTTGATTTGATAGGGCTCTAATTATCTTAATTTTGTATTAACCTGTTTAATAGATGAAAATGAAGTTTGGAGTAGTTACTTTTCCTGGATCAAATTGCGATGAAGACATCGTTTACGTGCTAGAAAGCATTTTAAACCAAAAAGTTGAACGCCTTTGGCATAAGGATACCGATTTAAAAGGAGTTGATTTTGTAATACTGCCAGGTGGGTTCTCTTATGGAGACTACTTAAGGTCAGGAGCAATTGCTAAACTTTCACCAATTATGGGCGAGGTTGTCAAGCATGCGAACAACGGAGGATATGTTATGGGGATCTGTAACGGATTTCAAATTTTAACGGAATCTGGATTATTAGAGGGCGCTTTACTGCACAACGACAATCAAAAGTTTATTTGTAGAAACGTTCACTTGAAGCGTGTTTCAGGAGAGACAGGAATTACAAAAGCATTAAATGCTACAAAAGCATATAAAATTCCTATTGCCCATGGAGAAGGAAGGTTTTTTGCTTCAGAGGAAACGATAAATAAGTTAGAGACGAATGGACAAATTCTTTTCCAGTATTGTGATGAGAACGGCTTGGTTAGCGCTGAAAATAATCCAAACGGTTCGATCAACAATATTGCGGGTATATGTAATGAAGGGAAGAATGTTTTTGGGATGATGCCTCACCCAGAAAGAGCCGCCGATGAGGAATTAGTTAATACAGATGGAAAGGAAATGTTCCTCTCTATTTTAGAATACTGCAAATAAGAAAGAAAGCCCTATGCGCGTTTTATTATTAGGCTCTGGAGGAAGAGAACATGCCTTAGCATGGAAAATTGCCCAAAGTTCAATCCTGGAAGAACTGTTTATTGCTCCTGGAAATGCAGGAACAAAACAGCATGGCAAGAATGTAACTGTTTCGCCCTCAAATTTTGAAGAAGTGAAATCTTTCGTTATTAAGAATAACATTAATATGGTCGTTGTGGGTCCTGAAGACCCTTTGGTAAATGGAATTGTAGACTTCTTCGAGGCTGATGCTGAAATCTCAAATGTTTCAATTATCGGACCGAATAAAGTTGCTGCTCAAATGGAGGGGAGCAAGGATTTTGCAAAAGAATTTATGAAGCGCCATAATATTCCTACAGCAAAGTATGGAACGTTTACAAAAGAGACCCTAGAAAAAGGGTATGAGTTTTTAGAGAAAATGCAAGCGCCATATGTTTTAAAAGCAGACGGCTTAGCAGCAGGGAAAGGGGTACTAATTTTAGACAGTCTTGCTGAAGCGAAAAAAGAATTAAAAAGCATGCTTGCGGGCGCAAAATTTGGAGATGCAAGCTCACGTGTGGTTATCGAACAATTTCTTAATGGAGTAGAATTGTCATGTTTCGTTATTACTGACGGAGATGCATATAAAATATTGCCAGAAGCGAAAGACTATAAGCGAATAGGAGAAGGAGATAAAGGCTTAAACACAGGGGGCATGGGCGCTATTTCACCCGTTCCTTTTGCAAACCCTACGTTCTTAGAGAAGATTAAAAATCAAATTATCATACCTACAATTAAAGGACTTAAAGCAGACAATATCGTATACAAAGGGTTTGTGTTTTTTGGAATTATCAACGTGAAAAATGAACCTTATGTTATTGAATATAATTGTAGAATGGGCGACCCGGAAACAGAGGTGGTTATTCCTAGGCTAAAGTCAGACATCCTTGACTTGTTTGAAGGAGTTGCGACAAACACGCTGTCTGAATGTGACATTCAGTTTGACGAAAGAAGCGCAACAACTGTTATGATGGTTTCGGGGGGATATCCTGAAAGCTATGAGAAAGGAAAACAAATCTACGGGTTAAACTCTGTAACTGAGAGCATTATTTTCCATGCGGGAACTGTTTCTGACGGCCCAGCGGTACTTTCGAATGGAGGGCGTGTTTTAGCCGCAACGTCTTATGGTAAAGATATCGCTACTGCACTCAAGAAATCATATGAGTCTATCGGGAAAATCGAATTTGAAAAATCGAATTACCGTAAGGATATCGGCTTTGATGTACTCTAGTTCTCAGGAATTTGTATATTTATTTTTACAAAAACGATAAATGGAGGCCCCCCTTATTGGTATAATTATCACATTAATTTTCTCTGCCTTTTTCTCAGGGATGGAAATTGCTTATATTTCGTCAAACCGCTTGAAAATTGAGCTTGATAAATCGAAAGGGACCGTCAACGGTAAAATACTTGGAGTTTTTTATAGACACGAATCTCACTTTATTGCCATGCTCCTGCTTGGAAATAACATTGCTCTTGTTTTTTTCGGTTTGTTTTCGGCTGATCTTTTAGGGGGTGTTATAGTGTCTTGGGGCATAACGGGAGAAGGGATTACATTGCTAATTCAAACCGTTTTATCAACGGCCTTGGTTTTGGTAACCGCGGAGTTTTTACCAAAAACATTTGTCCAAATGAATCCAAATGGGTATTTGCGTTTTGCGACAGTACCGATGATTTTAACCTATGGGATTCTCTACGCCCCAACGTATGTCGTGTTATGGCTCTCGAATCTTTTTTTGAAGTTGCTAAAAGTGGACAGTGATAACAGCGAAAAGGTGTTTTCTAAAATCGACTTAGAGGACTATGTGCATGATATAAATGAACGCATCCGAGACAAGCAAGAGCTAGGAAATGAAATGCAAATTCTGCAAAATGCCCTTGATTTTGATTCGGTGAAAGCGCGCGATTGCATGATTCCTCGAACGGACATTGTTTCAGTTTCTGCGGAAGACAAAATTGCGGATTTGAGTAAAAAGTTTATTGATTCAGGGAAGTCTAAAATTGTTGTATACCGTGAGAGCGTAGATCATATCATTGGTTACGTGCATTCTTTTGAAATGTTTAAATCGCCAGTGTCGATTAAACAAATCTTGCTGCCTATTCCTTTTGTGCCTGAAGCAACACCAGGCAAAGAGCTCTTAGAGCTCTTTACGGAGAACTCTGGGAACATTGCTGTTGTTGTTGACGAATATGGAGGCACAGCAGGAATTGTAACGATAGAAGATGTAATTGAAGAAATTTTTGGAGAAATAGAAGATGAATATGATAATGAAGAGTTTATCGAAGAGAAAATATCAAAATTAGAATATCGGTTTTCAGCCCGCTTAGACATAGACTATCTAAATGAAACCTATGAACTTAATCTATCGGCCTCTGAAGAATACGAAACTTTAGGAGGGATGATTATTCACCATTTAGCTTCTATTCCGGTAGCGGGAACAATGGTTGAACTAGAGGATGTAAAATGCCATATTGAAGAGGTCAGTCATAACCGAATTGAAGTGGTGCGATTAGAAAAATAAGACAGTGAGAAAGCTATTTTTAAATACACTAATCTGTTTTTTTTTAACAACACGAATTCTCTTTGCCCAAGAAGTCGCGCGCTATGATTTGCCAGAATCTTTGGGTGAAATCTCGGGCTTGGAAATGATTAATGATAGTACCTTTGTAGCTATTAATGACGGAGGAAATAAGCCTACCCTGTTTGTTCTAAGCTCAGAAGGGAAAGTTTTAAAAAAGGTTCAGGTTGTTGATGCAAACAACACCGACTGGGAAGACATGGCAATTGATGGTAAGTTTATCTATATTGGTGACTTTGGCAATAACGCAAACAAACGAAGGAACCTTGTAATTTATCGAGTAAAAATTAAAGACGTCTTGAACGACAATGAGGTTGAATCGAAGAAAATAAAGTTTAGTTATGCAGATCAAAATGAATTCCCTCCATCAAAAAAAGAGATGAACTTTGATTCTGAAGGGCTTGTTTGTGAGGGGGATTCATTAATAATTTTCACAAAGTGTAATACTGACCCCTGGACGGGAAAAGCATTTGTTTATAAAATCTCAAAAGAACCGGGAACTTATATTGCACAGAAGAAAAGTGAGCTATATGTCGGTCCAGGCGGATGGGTTATGGACGCAATAACAGCTGTAGATAAATATAAGGGGCACTTCTTTTTGAGTACATATAACCGAGTTATTATATTGAAATATGCGAATAAAGTATATTCTTTTGTGAAAGAAATCATTTTTGATGATGTTTCTCAAAAAGAATCCCTTGTAGTTTTAAATAAGAACTACATTTTAGTAGCGGACGAAGCGCACCGGTTTTTAGGTGGCGGTTTTTTAATAAAGTATAAAGCATCTTATGATTAAGCTGTGTGATTATGAAGCAGTAATTTTTGATATGGACGGAGTTTTAATTGACTCTGAGCCTTTGTGGAAAATTGCAATGGAAGAGGTTTTTCATAAAGTCGAATGCCCACTGTTACGCGAAGACTTTCAGCATACAGTCGGGCTTCGAATCGACGAGGTTGTTAGTTATTGGTACAATAAAGTTGGGTGGAAAAAGTATTCAGAGCAAGAGGTTGAAGAACTTATCATGAAGCGAATGGTAGACTTAATTCATCAGAACGGAGCCCCTTTAGTCGGCGTATTAGAGACGATTGCTTTTTTGAAGGAAAACAAGATAAAAATCGGCTTAGCCACATCTTCTTATACTGTTTTAATTAAAGCAGTTTTGGAAACCTTAAAAATTGAATATGAGTTTGATTTTGTGCACTCAGCAGAAAATGAAAAGTTTGGGAAACCTCATCCTGCTGTATACTTAACAGTTGCCAATAACCTCAACATTTCACCATTAAAATGCCTTGTAGTTGAAGACTCATTAAACGGAATTGTTTCAGGAAAAGCGGCTCGGATGAAAGTAGTTTGTGTTCCTGAAAAAACCCACAAACCAGATTCAAAATTAGGCCTTGCAGATTTTACATTTGATACAATGTCTGATTTGTTAATAGCTTTAAATAAATAATAATGATTAAATACAACCCAAAAAACTGGCTTAAGTTAATTTTTGCTTTACACAAAAGTGATACCATACGTATGTTATGGAAAGAGCTTATTTATATTGGGTCGTTTACTTTGTTTACGTCTTTTTTAGTAATAACGTATTTTCCATACAAGGAGAAATTATCAGATTTAATATCAGTATACTCTTTGATTGGATTTGTAATTTCATTGCTACTTGTTTTTCGAACAAATACGGGGTATGATCGCTGGTGGGAAGGAAGGAAGCAATGGGGAATGCTGGTAAATAATTCTCGAAACTTAGCCGTTAAACTAGCAAGCTTAATTGATTCAAAAGAAAATAAAGTGTACTTCAGTAGAATGATATCAAACTTTGTATTCGCCATTAAAGAGCATTTGCGCGATGGGGTAGCCTTCGAAAAATTAAATTTAACTAAAGAGGAGTTAATAATTTTAGGGAGTAAAAAACATGTCCCAAGCGGGATAGTCTCATTATTATATGATAAGGTCAACGAACTAAAAACAGCAGGAGAAATTTCACAGGAAGAATTTATTACGCTAGATACAAACTTAAATGCATTACTCGACATACTTGGGGCTTGTGAACGAATTAAAAACACACCTATTCCGTATTCATATAGCTTATTTATTAAGAAGTTCATTTTTATCTATGTAACTACAGTTCCGCTTGCTTTTATTCCATCGTTTGGTTATTTTTCTGCACTAATAGCAACCTTTATTTTCTATGTATTAGTTTCTATGGAGGTATTAGCGGAGGAAATAGAAGATCCTTTTGGGACAGATGATAATGATTTACCAACGGAACAGTTGTCGATAAAAATTAGCGAAAATATTCGTGAGATTTTAAATTAGTATAGTTATTTTTAATAAAATAAAAACAATGAAATATTTAATCATATTAGCGTTATGTTTGGTAACTCCTATTATCACTGCACAAAGCTTTAAAAACCGTCAGAATTATCTTTCTGCCGGGCTTGGAGTTGATCCTTTAGAGCATAGATTTTTGGGAGGAAGTAGTTTTGACAGAACATCAATAGGCCCTATTCAAATAGCATATGAAAGAGGAGTTACAGATTTATTAGGGATTGGTCGAATAGGTGTCGGAGGTGCCATAACGCAAACATTTTATGCTCAAAAATATATTGGAAGCTTGGAGGAAATAATAATTTATAATAGATCTCGATCTGGTGTTTTTGTCCGGGCGGCATATCATTTTGAGGTTGACATATCAAAAATGGATCTTTATGCCGGACTTGGAGCTGGCTTATATTTTAATAGGGATAAAATGACACAAGAATCATCCTCTTCGCCCTTTACCTCTGATGCTTTTCAGTCTATGAGTGTTTCAGGAGCTCATGCTTTGTTTGTTGGGATTAGATATTATTTCACAGAGGCTTTTGGTGGGTACGCTGAAGCAGGATTTGGTTCATCTATTTTTAGTGCAGGGATTGTTTATAAGCTCTAAATCGTTCGCGATTTCATTGAACAGAAGCTAACTTAGCTATTTATCACCTTTTGATAACAATCAAACACACATGGTTGAATTAGTTTGTCTGCCTTTTCTGCGTTCTCGGGTTTAAGCTCGGCAAAAGCGCCGCTTTTCATGTATTTATATCCCAGTCTAGTATACCATTCTTTAAGCACTTTTTTAAATGGCACATCAACTTCTATTGTGCGCAATATTTCGATTTCCATGTATGAAGCCCCCTCTTTCTGAGCTACATTTTCAATGTAATCTATAAGTGTACGACCAATACCAATTCCCTTCAGGCTAGAGTCTGCAGACAAAAGCCCGAAAGAAAATGTTTGTTCATTTTTCTTAAACAGCCGCACACTTCCCACAAGCCCCTCTTTTATAAATGCACCATAGACTTCTCCTCGTCTAATGATATCAACAAATTCTTTTTTAGAAATACGCACATAGTTTGGACCCCAAACTTCCGCCTCGGTTTCAGCATATGCATGTATTAAAATTGAATACATTCGATTGAAAGTATCCTCTCTCAGCGATTTTATGTTTATATGTTTTATTGCAATCACTTTTTTGTTTGATATGTCCAGAAAACTTTCTTTGACAAGTCTTCTTGGCCCACGAGAGGCTTTACAACAAAGAACAAAACTCTTTTATATTCCATATTGCAGCTGAATAAGGAATTGTCTAGGGGGCTGAATGTCACCAGGACGACTAGAGTACTCTGCATTTAAAAAATTATTCACAAGGATATTCACGTTGTATTTGTCTCTGAATTGATACCCCATTCGCGCATCCATGACTAAGCTTCCTGTTTGATTAGATGAACGATAATTTAATAGGCCCGGCAAGACTTCGGTTCCTAAAATATCTTCTTCAAAAACTTTATCAATGTTGTGCATGTAACTATTATAACGTAAAGAGTATCCTATAAAAAAGTTCTTATAAGTACCTTGAGTATCTAGCTTAATTAGGTGTCTGAAGCGGTACTTTAAAAGCCCTGAATTCGTATCAGAAAATGTGTTTATATACTCAGCGTCATTGTTTAGAGATATTGGATTAAGATAAGTATAACCAATTAAGCTCTGCACATCAACATTTTTAATCTTTCCTTTAGAATTGAACGAAAGCTCTAATCCAGTTATCCTAGCCTGACCTGCATTTTGAGCTTGAAACCCAAGCCAATTTCCCAAATATCCTGAGTCATTTGGATTAGTGCTCAATGTAACAGAGTCCGGGTTAAACGCTCCAAAAGTAAACTCTACCATGTTTTGATATTGATTAATAAAGCCTGAAATATCTAGTGCTGATTTCCATTTTCCGACACGAAAAACTTGCTTAATCCCAATTTCAGCCGTCCATCCCTTTTCAGGAGTGACTTCTAGATTTGGAAAAATTATTATCCCTCCAGTTTTAGCATTAATAAAACGTTCGGCAACTGATGGAAAACGGATGCCTTGTCCAAAGGATGATCTTAAGTGGGTTGAGGGCGCTAATGCATAGTGTAATGCAGTTCTAAAGACAGGGTAAACCGGAATATTATTATTTGTGCTCCACAAGTCGAATTGAGAGTCGGGATCTAGACTATCTTGTTTAAAATATTCAAGACGCATACCTGCTGTTGCATCAAAACGCCCTTTTTTTAAATCGTATTGTGCATATCCCGCTACATTAATCGAGTTGTGGTTACCATATAACCCTGGACTCGCAACTACATTTTTACTCGAGGTAAGGCCGCTGGTTAGATTGTGTAATTTGCCCCATTTTTTTGAGAACTGATAATCACCGTAATACATTTCTGCTTTAGACGAAGAAAAAAGAGAAGTAGGGTTACCAATAGAAACAAGGTAATACCTTCCTTTTACTTCGTGTTTAGTGTTCTTTCTCCCTATATACTTAATGTATGGATCAACAGATATGCGGATTGAGTTCTCTCTGGTAATTGAGGATTCTGAATTAGTATATGGGCTTCCACCTCCCATAGGTGTATATCCAAGAGAGTCATTTTCCCAAAGAATAAATCGGCCAACATCCTCATATTGACTATTGAAAGCTACGCCCATCTTTAGGGTTTTTGCCTTGGTAGGATTGTAAAAAAAACTTCCGCTTAACCTTGCGCGATTTTCTCTCTCCCCATCTTTATATCCTTTTGTGAAATAGCCATTAGTAGAAATAGTGAACCCTACTTGGTCGTACCTTTTTCCATAGTATATATTTAATAAGTTTGTCAATGGTTTTCTGTTTATCCTCCACCACCTTAAAGAAGCTCGTCTTGGGCTGTCATAAACCCCTCTTTGAAGCTTAACCTTCAACTGCCCATCTCTTCCAGGCTCTTTAGGTGTCAGAGAAATCATTCCATTTAAGGCCCCGCTACCATAAAGAACGGAAGAAGCGCCTTTAATGACCTCAACTTGTGATACAGACTCCAAGGGAATAGAATTCCATTTCACGTCACCTAAGTCAGGAGAAATCAAAGGGATCCCATTTGTTAAAACTAGCACCCGGCTTCCAACACCATATGCATAACCACCACCACCACGGATGCTCACTTGTCCATCCATAACATAAACACCAGGGCTTTGATCGACTACTTGCTCTAAATTGACAAGTCCTTTTTTATCGATAAAATCAGATTTAATCACCTCCATAGAAATAGCGACCTCTTCTATATTTTGAGACCGACGACTTGCCGAAACGACGAGTGTTTTAATTTCTTGCGCTAAAGGGAATAGGATTATTTTAAGTTTAGTTTTACTCTTCTCCACTAGAATAGAATCTGCTTTGTAATCAGACAATGAAAAATATACCCAAGCAGGAAAAGCAGCAATATCTAGTAAGAATTTACCCTCAGGGTCTGTTCTTGTTAATACACTGTCTGAAGTGAAAATTTTTACTCCATAAAGTGTGTTTTTTGTTCCGTCCTCCTTTACTATTCCTTCAACTTGCGTAAAAGAAAAAAAAGGGGAGGCTATTAGAATAAGAAATAAAATGCGCATTTAAAGTGGGGCAATTTTACAAGTGAATAAGACGGGCTTAAACGAAAAAGGGCATTAAACAGAAAGACCTTTCTTAAAACGATAAATGTAATGATAAATAGGGCGAAATCCGAATAGGGAGCAAAAGAGCATAAAAAAAGCGAATCTAAACAAAACACATATTTATGAGTTAGACACCAGTTAATGATGGGGAATAGTCTCCGAACTCAACCATTAAAAGCACCAGGTGAATTAGATAACTCATAACTAAGAAAAGAAAAAGGCTTTTAAAAATTATAAATAAAGATTTCACTAGAATAATTTTAGTTACTCCAAAAGTACCAAAACAAAAAGTAAATATGGTTAAAACTAATCAACTTGTTTTTAACAAGAATAGTTAATAATGTGTAAACTATTCTAAAAGAATAAGATACGCCTAGGATATAAAAAACCTTACGACTTGGAAGGCTTTATTAGTCATTATTTCAAGACCATTTTCTTCTCAACCGTACCATCACCATAGATGTATATAAGAGGAGTGTTTGGTTTAAAGGGTGTCTCTATGCCTAGTATGTCCACTATTTATTAGTTTTTTAGGAGTGTTGTTTAGCTCTGTGATATCTAAAGAACACCCACCATTACTACAACTTGTACTAAAAGAAGTTTGAGAATCTATGTTAGTCCAATTAGTCGTTGAGTAGTTTACATCATCCACCTCAATACAGGTGAGGCTTGGGTTCCCCTCTGCATAAAAAAACAGAGTAAAACTTGTGTTGTTTCCATTTTTAACATTTAAGCATTCTAGTTGGTTATTAGAACAATCCAACAGAGTCAAAGCAGTACAGCTAGACACATCCAAAGATGTTAGTTGGTGCCATTACAATACAAATAAGTTAAAGCATTACAGCTAGACAGATCTAAAGATGTTAGCTGGTTGTCATAACAATACAAATAAGTTAAATTAGTAAAGGCTTCTATACCCGTTAAATCTGAAATGCTTTTATTATGAACATTAATCCACCCTGTAAAAGCATTTGCTTCACTAACCTGTATTTCACTATCATTATTTGAATTAACGTCCGGATTATTAATGAGATAAGATTTAAAGTTATTATCAGGTATGTTTACAGTCTGCCCAAACCCAATCATTGGTGCTAATAGTGAGATAAGTAGTAGTGTTTTCATCGTGGTTTTGTTTATTCTAAAACTAACATTAATATTCTAAAGACACAATAGTGTGTGAGTAGGATAAGGCTATAAAAAAGCCCTCCGACGTGGAGGGCGTTATCAAAATATGTTCGTAATTATTAGCGCTTAGTACAAGTCATAACAGTTCTAATACTATCTGAAATAGATTCTAAGGGAATAGAATTCCATTCATTATTAGGAGGAGCGGATACGTCGGTTTTGTTAAATTCCGCACAGCTAACATCAGCATTAGTTGAATTTTTTTCATTAACATACTTTATAGAAGTACTTGAAGCAGTTTCATCTGGAATCATACCTAAAATAGTTCCTGCAGGACAAACATCGCAATATTCAGGGATATAAGTTACTGTAGTACAATCACAAGAATAGTTTTTTGAGCAAGAGCTTAACACTAAAAAGGTTACTGATATTAATATTATTAATAATTTCATAGTTCTGTTTTTTAACGGATTAGTAATTTTTATTTAAAAATAAATAAAAATAATAAATATTACAATACGCTTAATGGCGTAATTTAAAGCGTTTCTTTTTTCTTGGAGTTAATGAAGAATATTATTCAAGAATAGTTTTATCAAATTTAGAAGGGTTTTCATGGTTATTCTTTAATAATCACTTTCCTCTCTACTTTACCATCATCATAGATGTAAAGAAGAGGAGTGTTTGGTTTAAATGGTGTTTCTCTGCCTAGCACATCAACTATCTTTATTAGTTGTTTAGGGGTGTTGTTTAGCTCTCCTATTCCTGTGAAGTCTACTAGAAAGCAGTCTGATTTTTTAAAACAATCACCAATAGTTACAATTACTGCATAGCTGCCTGTTGTGGTAGGAGTGAAAGATTGATTAGTTTCACCAACAATAATACTTTCATCATCACAATATAACCACTCATATGTAGCACCTGTTTGTGTAGCTGTTAGTGTTGCACCATTTTGTGTTACAGCACCACTAGGCGTAGGGTTTATAGTCAAATCAATAGTGATAACACTATCACAACCTGCTGCATTATCAATTATTGCTGTATAGATTCCTGTAGAAGTGTAAACCTGTCCATCAGGTGCTGTATAGCTTCCACAAGCAGTATGAGAATCTATTGATGAGGTGAGAGTACAAGCCGAACAGTCATTACCACAATCTGTGCTAAAAGAAGTTTGAGAGTCTATAAAAGTCCAATTAGCTGTTGAATAGTTCACATCATCTACTTCAATACAAGTAAGGTTTGGGTTATCAGTTGCATAAAAGTCTCCAAGAGCTGTGTTGTTTCCATTTTGAACATTTAAGCACTCTAGTTGGGTATTAACAGCAAAAAAGTAAGTTAAAGCAGTATTTTGAGTTACATCTAAAGATATTATTTCGTTATTGGAACAATGCAAATAAGTTAAAGCAGTATTGTTAGATACATCCAAAGATGTTAGTTGGTTATCCTGACACTGCAACCAAGCTAAAGCAGTATTACTAGACACATCCAAAGATGTTAGTTGGTTACTATGACAATACAAAGTAGTTAAAGCAGTGCAGCTAGACACGTCTAATGATGTTAGTTGGTTAAAACCACAAGCCAAATATCCCAAAGCAGTAAAGGCTTCTATACCTGTTAAATCTGAAATAGATAGGCCATAGCAATTAATAGTCCCTGTAAAAGCACTTGCCTCACTAACTTGTATCTCACTATCACCATTTGTATTAATAGCAGTATTAACAACTAGAACAAATTTAAAATTAGCATCAGGGATATAGACATTCTGCCCAAAGCTCATCATTGGGACTAATAGTAAAATAAGGAGTAGTGTTTTCATAGTTATTTAATAATCATTTTCCTCTCCACTGTACCATCATTATAGATGTATAGGAGAGGTGTGTTTGGTTTAAAAGCTATTTCCCTGCCTAGTAGGTCCGTAATTTTGAATAGCGTTTTAGATGTTGCCAATTCATTTAGATCTGGAGTGCCTAAAGTACAGGAGTTTGAAGAGCAAAGATTATTGCAATTGTTGTTAAATGAGATTTGGGGATCTAGGTTAACTATCCAACTACTCGCAGCTCCATTTGTTGCAATTTCAAAGTATTGTTCGTTTTCAACTTCAATACAAGATAAAATTGGTGTGTTTATTGACTCTATGCTAAAAGGTCCACTAGCTAAGGGAAGGACTCCCTTAATCGAAGTGCAATTTAAATTTAAGCAGTTCGATATGTTTATTGAGTCAATCTCACTGCTACAAATCTTAATAGTTTCTGCATCTGATCCTAGCGCAACAAAAACCTGTAACTCATGACAATTAGATAAATCAAAATCTGTTATATTTGAATTCTGGGCATAAACCCCCTTCAATTGAGAAAATTGAGATAGGTCAATTGAGTTAACATCATAATGACTTAGCTTTAAGACTCTTATAAAAGGAGCGTTAATTATATTGATACTTGTAGAGCCGATTATATTTGATATCCAATAATTGTTTGCTAGTTTGAGCTCCCAAAAATCCGGTAAATTGTGTAAAGAAAGATTAGCTACATTTGGACCTGAATAAATTCCATTTTCCAGTTTATTTTCAAACTCTAAATACCTGATGTTCGCCCCGGAAACATTTAAGATTGGGATTTCATTATTAACCTTGATCTTAAGGTTAATCCAAGAATTACTAAAAGTGTCAAAGTTTAAGTCTATAGATTGATTACATTCTGAGATTATAATGGTGCCATTTATGCTTGTGAATTGATTCATTGAATTAAAAAAAGCACCTCCAAGGACAGTATTAGAAGAAACCCCATTTAAGTTAGCGTTTGATATTAGAGGTGTGTTAATCATAACAAGAGAATCTAAAGATGCATTCTCTAATAGGGACAATTCACTGATTAGTGTTGTTGAAATGTTGAGATAAGATAGCGCTGTAAAATCTTCTATACCTGATAGATTAGACATTCCGGAGTTGGAAAGGTCAAGAGATGTGATCTGATCTATAATTGCTGTAAAAACCTGTCCATCAATATCAATGTCATAGCCATCGTTAATTAATATCTGTTCGAAAGCGGGGTCAGGTATTTGTGTATACTGCCCAAAACCAATCATTGGAACTAATAGTAATATAAGTAGAAGTGTTTTCATAGTGGCTTTTATCTATTCTAAAAGTAATGTTAATACTCTAACAGCTAAATAGGGGGTGAGTAGGGTAAGACACACACATTTACTTATTATTGAGTCTTAAAAATCTTGTTTATTTCCTTGTCATGTACCCTAAATATTGTTTTAATATAAAATAACTATTATAAATATTAGGATACTCTCTCGGATAATATTTAATTTTATTCTTTTTTAAAGAACTGCTAATTTACTTTTGTTATGAGAATAATACTATTTCTATTTATTTTGTTTCCATGTTTTATTTTTTCTCAATCATGGAATCAATCAAGTAATTTTATTGGACCTGGTAGGCATCACCCGATTACTTTTTCTAATGATGATTTTGGGTTTGTTTTTTCTGGTAGTTATCTAACTGATGCATATAAGTATGATAAGTCAAATGATAGTTGGTTACAACTTCAGGATATACCATTTCTAGGTCGAGGCTATGCATATGGAGTAACAATTGGAAATAAGGCATATATGGGTTTTGGATCTACTAATAATGGTGATTATCCAAATGATTGGTGGGAATATAATATGGATACGGATGTTTGGATTCAGCTCCAAAGTTTTCCTGATTATGGACGAGAACATCCTGCTATGATTTCCGTTAATGATAAGATTTATGTTGGATGCGGAAGTAATGGAGATGGCAATTTAGGGGATTGGTGGGAATATAATATTATTACAGATCAATGGTCTCAAAAGTCTGATTTTATTGGTTACAATAGACATCACCCTTATTATTTTGGTATAGGAGATTATGCGTATTTGGGATTTGGTCATGGTAGTGATTTTGGACCGGGAAGTAATCCCAATACAAGTGTATCTGTATATAATGATTTTTACCGTTATGACCCTAATAATGATACATGGTTAGAGCTTTCTGATTTCCCCTCTGAAGCAAGAGTTGCTGGGACACAATTCTCTTTTAATGGTAAAGGATATATTCTAAGTGGTGATGGTGATGATCATAGCCCTTTGGATACAGGAGAATTTTGGGAGTATTCCCCAGATACTGATACTTGGATTCAATTAGCATCTCATCCTGGTGACGCAATATGGGCTCCAGGTAGTTTTGTCATTGGTTGTGATGTATACTTTTTATTAGGACAAAACACTATTATATCTAATTATCCTAATACTTTATATAATTTTAAATTAAGTCAAAATTGTGGATGTACTGATCCAAATGCTATAAATTATGATCTAAATGCTACTAGTGAAGATGGCACTTGTTGTTATGTGTCAGGATGTACCGATCCATATTCAGTTAATCATGATAGTTTAGCATGTTACGATGATGGCAGTTGCATTCATGCAGTTCTAGGTTGCCAAAATCCCAATGCAAGTAATTACAATCCGTTAGCAAATATTTCAAGCTTTAATGGTGGTTTGTTAGATAATACTGCAGGAGATGGTTCTTATTTTTACAATAATCAGTATTTAATTTTTAATAGTTCAGAAGAATGTATTATTAAATCTACTGAAGTTTATGCTGAATATTCTAATACTATTTCATTTGAACTGCGAGATAATAACGGTACTATTATTGATGACACAACACTTACAGTAATTCCAGGGAAACAAAAAATAAATTTAAATTTTGATGTACCGAATGCTTCAGATATGCAGTTAGGTGTTTCAACAAATAATTCTGGATTATATAGGAGTATTTCTGGAGCTAATTATCCATACAACATCGGAGATATGATTAGCGTGGTCGGTTCAAGTGCTTCACTTCCAGGATATTACTATTTTTATTATAATATTGAAGTTGAAGCTAAATGTTTCGATGTTAGCACTAATTTAATTGTTGAAAATGAGCTAAATAGTAAAAGAAAATTATTGAAAATCACTGATGTTTTAGGAAAAGAAATTGAGGAACTTAAAAATACAGTATTATTTTATATTTACAGTGATGGATCAATTGAAAAGAGAATGATTTTAGAATAGAAAGTTTTTATCTTGGGAAATTAACTTAACTAAGATGTTTAGAAGTAGCTGAATTAACAGAGGGAGATATGCCTAGGGTATAAAAAAGCCCTCCGATGTGGAAGGTTTTAGTGTTTTATTTCAATACCACTTTCCTCTCAACTGTACCATCATCATAGATATAAAGAAGAGGGGTGTTTGGTTTAAATGGTGTCTCTCTGCCTACTACATCAACAATCTTTATTAGTTGTTTAGGTGTGTTGTTTAGTTCTCCTATTCCTGTGAAGTCTACTAGAAAACAGTCTGATTTTTTAAAACAATCACCAATAGTTACAATTACTGCATAGCTGCCTGTTACGGCAGGAGTGAAAGCTTGGTTTATTTCACCAACAATATTACTTTCATCATCACAATCTATCCATTGATATGTAGCACCTGTTTGTGTAGCTGTTAGTGTAGCACCATTTTGTGTTACAGCACCACTAGGCGTAGGATTAATAGTCAAATCAATAGTAATAACACTATCACACCCTGCAGCATTTGTTGTTGTATAAGTTGCTGTATTGTTAGATGCTGTGTAGTTATTTCCATCTAGCCAAGTGAAAGAATCACAAGCTGTATGTGTGTCTATTGATGATGTTGGGGTGCAAGCCGAACAGTCATTACCACAATCTGTGCTAAAAGAAGTTTGAGAATCTATTACAGTCCAATTAGCTGTTGAATAGTTTACATCATCTACCTCAATACAGGTTAGATTAGGGTTACCATATGTCCATAGGAGAGTAACAGAAGAGTTGTTACCATTTTTAAGATTCAAACAATTGAGGTTATTGTTATACGTTGTGAACTGTATAATAGGGTTATTAGATAAATCCAAAGATGTTAGCTGGTTATCTTTACAATTCAAAGAATTTAAGACAGAATTACTAGACACGTCCAAAGATGTTAGCTGGTTATCAAAACAGTACAAGGTATTTAAAGCAGTAGCTCCTGACACATCCAAAGATGTTAGGTTGTTATTTATACAATTTAAAAAAGTTAAAGCAGTATTACTAGATATATTTAATGATGTTAGGTAGTTGCCAGAACACACCAATGTAGTTAAAGCTGTAAAAGCTTCTATACCTGTCAGGTCTGAAATAAACTCGTTATAGCAAGAAATACCACCTGTAAAAGCATTTGCTTCGCTTACTTGAATCTCATTATCACCATTAGTATTAATAGTTGAATTATTAACTAAATAAGATTTAAAGTTAGCATCAGGGATGTTGACATTCTGCCCAAACCCAATCATTGGGACTAATAGTAAAGTAAGTAGTAGTGTTTTCATAGTAGTTACTTTCCCCTAAAAGTAATATTAATACTCTAAAGACCAATAGTGTGTGAGTAGGGATAGGGTATAAAAAAAGCCCTCCGATGTGGAAGGCTTTAGTGTTTTATTTCAATACCACTTTCCTCTCTACTGTGCCATCATCATAGATGTATAGAAGAGGTGTGTTAGGCTTGAATGGTGTTTCTCTGCCTAGTACGTCAATAATCTTTATTAGTTGTTTAGTTGTGTTTTTTAGCTCGGATAACCCTGCATGGCAATTTACAGGGGGAGTGTCAGCATCATATATAGCACCAGTAATAGAGCCATTATTTCCATTAGGTGATAAATCATTTGCTATGATTCCACCTCCTTCTTCAAAGTTTAAGTATGCGATAAGATTAGATTCATTTCCCGTTGGAGGACAATTCATATAATTTTGAATTTCTTGTTGAGATAGAGCAATACCCCATATTGTTACTTCATCAATAATTCCCATTTGCTGATTTAAACTCAGTGTAGGAGTGGTGGTTGGATCATACCAATTTCCTATATAATCAATATTTTCTATTACTTGAAGTCCTATCGAACCAACAAGATTTCCATCAACGTAAAATTTTGTTGAGTCATTCTTTGCAACACTTGCTATATGATGAAATCCATCAGAAATATCATTTTCAAAATAGCCACAACCATGATGGGCGTCTGCATAATATGAACCTAATTCACCACCCATTCCAAAATAAATATGATGATGAGAGCCAATAGTTTTAACAAAAAGTGTATTCCACATATCAGGAGTATCTTCGGGTAATGGAAATTTAATCCAAGATGATAGAGTGTATGAAGGTGTAGGTGTCCATGAAGGTATTGTTAAATATTCATACTGAGATATTTTCATTGAATAGTTATTATCCTGCCCAAAACTCATCATTGGGACTAATAGTAAAATAAGTAGTAGTGTTCTCATAGTTATTGTTTAATTATCATTTTCCTCTCCACTGTACCATCATTATAGATGTATAGAAGAGGTGTGTTT
>CAJJBE010000002.1:0-127500 GCA_905182335.1 Flavobacteriales bacterium UBA4466
TTAATAGTCAAAGGGTTACGGTCAAAACGACAGTAGCCCTTTTTTTATTTGCATACAATTTGCATAAAAAACTTCTCTTTTACTCAATAAATAGATATGCCTAGGGTATAAAAAAAGCCTTCCACATCGGAGGGCTTTTTTATTACCCTTACCCTACTCACACACTATTGGTCTTTAGAGTATTAATATTACTTTTAGGGAAAATTAACCACTATGAAAAATATATTACTTTTATTACTACTTTCGAGCTGTGCACCATTACTCGGCTATTCTCAAACAGTAAATGACATTCCTATTGAAGATATCAACGTAGAATATATTCAAATCGTTGGGAGAGGAAAACTATTTAGTACAAAATTGACAATTGAAATTGATTTTGGACAACATGATAAAGTCTTCAGTTTAAAAGATACTCAAGTCAAAGATAAAGACGGTAATAGAATGATCTTTAACTCTATGGTAGATGCTTTAAACTTCTTCAGTTCTAATGGGTATGATTTTCAACAAGCTTATACAATTACGATTAGTAATCAAAACGTATATCACTTCCTAATGAAAAAACGCTAATAACAGAGAGAAGATTAAATAAAAAATTAAAGCCTTCCACATCGGAGGGCTTTTTTATTACCCTATCCCTACTCACACACTATTGGTCTTTAGAGTATTAATATTACTTTTAGGGGAAATTAAAAACCACTATGAAAACACTACTACTATCTACAATTCTATTATTTACTGTAAGCCTAAATGCTCAAGACGTAAACATCCCTGATGCTAATTTTAAAAGTTATCTAGTCAATAATTCTTCTATTAATACTAATGGGGATAGTGAGATACAAGTTAGTGAGGCAAGTGCGTTTACAGGGGCAATTAATTGCTCTTTCATAAACATTTCAGACTTAACAGGCATTGAAGCTTTTACTGCTTTAACTCAACTGGATTGTTGGGGTAATGAACTAACTTCTTTAAATGTGTCTAGTAATACTGCTTTGACAGTCTTGTATTGTGATAATAATCAACTAACATCTTTAGATGTGTCTAGTAATACTGCTTTAACTTTATTGGGATGTTGGACTAACCAACTAATATCTTTGGATGTGTCTAGTAATACTGCTTTAAACCAATTGAGCTGTTTTACTAACCAACTAACATCTTTGGATGTATCTAGTAATACTGCTTTAACTCAATTGGATTGTGGTAATAACCAAATAACATCTTTGGATGTGTCTAGTTGTACTGCTCTAACTGAATTGGATTGTTTTGGTAACCAACTAGAGTGCTTAAATGTTAAAAATGAAAACAACACGGCTTTTGAAACCTTTCTTGCATATGATAACCAAAACCTTACTTGTATTGATGTAGATGATGTAAATTATTCAACGACTAATTGGACTATTATAGACCCTCAAACCTCTTTCAGTACAAATTGCAACAACAGCTGTTCTCCTCCTCCAATCGTAAATATACCTGATGCTAACTTTAAAGACTTTCTAGTCAATAACACGTCTATTAATACTAATGGGGATACGGAGATACAGGTTAGTGAGGCAAGTGCTTTTACAGGAGAAATTGATTGCTCTTCTATAAATATTTCAGACTTAACAGGCATTGAAGCTTTTACTGCTTTAACGGTCTTGTATTGTGGTAATAACCAACTGACATCTTTAGATGTATCAAACAACACAGCTTTAACTCAATTGTATTGTTTAGAAAACAACCTAACATCTTTAGATGTATCAAACAACACGTCGTTATTAGAGTTGAATTGTAATTTTAACCAATTAATATCTTTAGATGTATCTAGTAATACTGCTTTAACCGGATTGGGATGTGGTATAAATAACCTAACATCTTTGGATTTATCACAGAACACCAATTTAACACTATTGTATTGTGCGGATAATAAACTTACTTGCCTTAACCTCGCAAATGGAAATAATACCAATATTATGCAGGGGTCTTTTGTAGCAACCAACAATCCAAATCTAACTTGTATTGAGGTAGATGATGTAAACTATTCAACAGCTAATTGGACTGATATTGACTCTCAAACCTCATTCAGCGTAGACTGTAATAATAGTGGATGTTCATTAAGTATAAGCGAACTAAATAACACCCCTAAACAACTAATAAAGATTGTTGATGTGCTAGGCAGAGAAACACCATTTAAGCCAAACACACCTCTTCTATACATCTATAATGATGGTACAGTGGAGAGGAAAGTGGTATTGAAATAAAACACTAAAGCCTTCCACATCGGAGGGCTTTTTTTATACCCTTACCCTACTCACACACTATTGGTCTTTAGAGTATTAATGTTACTTTTAGGGAAAATTAACCACTATGAAAACACTACTACTTACTTTACTATTAGTCCCAATGATGAGCTTTGGGCAGAATTACAATGTAAAAGAAATAGTTAACATTTCTTTAATGGATAATAAAGACTTTATTGATTATGTTCAACTTAAAGGTCTTTCTCTAGAGGAGGGAGAAGCAAGAGGAGATAGAGAAAAAGGTGAGGAATTTTCATTAGAAGCTATTGCACCTATGTATGAAGCCGTCGATGAAAAAGCAAAAGTTGGGTTTGTTTTTATACAGAATGAAGATCCCACTAAATCTTTAAAAGGTTTGGTAGTTCCGCGGGGGAGACTTTCGCAAATGGAAGCTTCATGTGTTGTCAGTTTATTTTACAAAATTTCAGATTCAGAAGAATCACGCCAAAGAGAAGAATCACGCCAAAGAGAAATTGATAAATGGACATTTGATTTAACCTCTAACGGCTTTTATTTTGATGGTATAGAGAGAAGTCGTGCAATGGGAAAACGATATAAAGACAAAAATGGAAATGAGTTTTGGATATCAACAGATCCTAATGAGATGGAAATTAATTATATAAAACTATCTCAAACTAATGCAAATAATTAAAGAATAACTATGAAAACACTACTACTTACTTTACTATTAGTCCCAATGATGAGCTTTGGGCAGGAAGTTGTCTCTACCCGAGGTGGCTCATACACCAATTCAAATGGAAGCGTTGACTTTACCATAGGTGAAGTAATCATTAACACGGCCACTGATGGAACAAATGACCTAACCCAAGGTTTTCACCAAACCAATTGGAAGTTTGCTGGAATAGAGAACCACAATTCAGACTATGAAGCTATCATCTTCCCTAACCCTACTGAAGGGTTTTTAAACATAAAGACAAGTACATATGAAAATGTTGTGTACACGCTCTATGATGCTCAAGGGAAGCTAGTAATGCAGGATGAACTTTTTGAAGAACAGACTTCTCTTCAGGTAAGTCATTTAGCTCCAGGGAAATATTCTTTGGTACTCAACAATGAAGATGAAAAACTGAAAACATTTAAACTCATTAAACACAGATAAGATGAAAAGAATTCTACTATCACTAGTTGCCATAGCAACCCTATCATTAAGCTCTAACTAGTTCACCTTTCGCTGACGTTACACACTATGGCATCTTTATAGTTTCCTGATTTCGCATATGTCAACCCTCTGTTGAAGTACTCTTCAGCTGTCTGCCCAAAGCTCATCATTGGGACTAATAGTAAAGTAAGTAGTAGTGTTTTCATAGTGGTTATTCTTTTCTCTAAAAGTAATATTAATATTAAACCTCTATCTTATTTTTAAGCTCTAACTAGTTCACCTTTCGCTGACGTTACACAGTACATCAACAATCTTCATTAGTTGTTTAGGGGTGTTGTTTAGTTCAGAGATATTTGCGTTGCAATTTTGAGGAGGTGTATCAGTATCATATATTGCACCACAAGCATCTATACTACAATAGTTTAATAGTTTTTAGTATCTTTGGCTTTTATTTAAAAATTAACCACTATTATGAAAAAAAAACTAGCCTTTAGCTTAGTTGTAATACTAAGCGCCACTAATCTCTTCGCACAAGCAGAAGACGTAAAGTATTTACGAAGTTCACTTTCGATGATATTACTTGAGTCAGATGATTTCCCTAACAAAGATGCAGTTATGTCATCGTGGAATAATTACCCATTTCCAGATAAATATAATGAGCATAATATTGATACAAAAAATTTCAATGTTGATGCAATGGAATTAAGCAATCAAGATCTATTAGACGCAGGGTTTCTAAAAGATACATTAAACAATGCACTTCAAATAATGAAAGCTGCATCAGATTTAAGACCAGTTAAGTATTTAAATGATGAAAAGACACTAGCTGTAGTTCTGCCAAGTGAGAAGCAAAAATATCAATTAAAAATTGATAAGGTAATTAAAGATAATGGCATAGCAAGACAGCTTGTTTCATCATGGTTTACTAGAGATGGAAAGTTTTCAGTTGCTGCGATTCAAGAAAGAGGATCTTATAATGCATCAGCAATGGAGGCCGATATAGCAGCTGGAAATGTTATGTCAAACGCATCTCTTATGGATGCAGGAAAGCAATTAGTACAGAACACATTTGTTACTTTTTCAAAATTAAATTTCTTTAAAAATGAACCAGCGGCAGCACTTACTCGTGATTTAGCAAAAGTACAATTGGCAAAAAGCATGAAAGAGAAAAAGAGTCCGCAGATGCTAATAGACAAAGCAATGCAAGGCCTTGATGTTGTGTATGAAGAAACAAAGGAAGGATATTCATTAGTGTCAAAAACGTGGCTGTATAAATTAGAATGGAATGATAGTATATATAAAACGGTACTTTGTCCAATGTGGAATGATGTTGAAAAACTTAATTCTACAGATGCATTTAACCTTGAGTTTGTTGGTAATCAATATAATACAAGTTTAGTAACGTTTAAAATTGGTGAGCAAAGAACAGAAGAGCAGTTGATTGATATAGCTACAGTTCGTAATATGGATAATGCTTTTGCAAAACTTCAAAACAAAAACGATGTGTTTAAACCAATGATTCCAGTTTCTTCTTCAGGGCCTATTATGGCAAAAATTGGAATGAAAGAAGGGATTTCTGCTGGAGATAAATTTGAAGTTTTAGAGATGATTTGGGATGAAAAAGCTGGTCAAACTACATGGAAATCTGTTGGTAAATGTAGTGTAGATAAAAAAGCCCCAATTTGGGATAATAGATATAATTTGGGTGATGGGCCAGCAACAGATGTTGATGAAAACCCAGTGGCTGCAACTCAATTTAAAGGGTCTAAAAAGATTCAAGTTGGGATGCTGTTAAAGCAATTAAAATAATATCAAAATAATAAATTGAGAAAATATGAGAATTAATACTTCACTTAAAGTAAGTAGCTTGTTGCTACTTACTTTAATTTGCTTCACTTTCAATATTAATGCACAGAAAGGCAAGAAAAAAGCAGATAAAGAGACTGTAGCATGGCGCTATGAGTTAGAAGCAGTAGCAACAGGTAGTGCTGGCACGTATCAAGTAAAGGTTTGGTCGTATTCAAAAAATGTAGAGACTGCAATGGAGCAAGCAAAAAAGAATGCTGTTCATGGAATTATTTTTAAAGGATTCCCTAAAAAAGATAGGGTTCAAGGTCAAAAGCCTATAGTTACAGATCCAACTATAGATATCCAAAATAAGGACTTTTTTGAGCAGTTCTTTAAGACAGGAGGCGGAGATTACATGAGGTTTGTAACCTTAGCGAATAATGGACAAATTGGCCTAGGAGACAGAATAAAGATTAGTAAAAAAGAATATAAAATCGGTGTAGTAGTATCTGTTAATAAATCAGAATTGAGAAAATATCTTGAAAAAGCAGGTATTATAAAAGGTTTATCAAACGGATTTTAATAATTAATTTTAAGTAAGATGAAAAAGAATATAATTTTATTTTTAGCTGTTATCGCGTTTACCTCAAATGCTTTTTCACAGGCTAAAAAGCCAACTATTATGGTAGTTCCAAGTGATGTTTGGTGTAATACAAATGGTTATATGATGGAATATGATAACCAAGGAACGAAAGTAAAAATCCCTAATTATAAAAAAGCATTTCAAGAGAATTCTGATGTACAGTTTGTTATTAGTACAATTGGTAACATGATGGCTGAGAGAGGGTTCCCATTAAAAAGAATGGATCAAGTAATTAAGACGTTAGAATCAAATAGTGCTGAAGATGCTATGATGTCATCTAAAGATTCTGGAATGGGAGCTAGTGAGAGTCCTAATGATAAATTAAAGGCTGTTGCTAAGGCTGATATAATTATGGGTTTAACATGGACAATTAATCAAACGGGACCTGAGAAATCTGTGACATTCGTTTTGGATGGGATTGATGCTTATACAGATAAGCAAGTTGCAGGTGCTACAGGAACTGGTCCATCATCATTCTCAGCTGAACTACCTGTTTTATTAGAAGAAGCAGTTCTAGCTCATATTGATAATTTTAACGCAGCTTTAATGACTCATTTTGAAGATTTATTTGCTAATGGTAGAGAGGTAATTGTTAGAGTGAAAAAATGGGATGATTGGTATGAAGATTTAGAGACAGAATATGGTGATGACGAAGAAGAGTTAGGTGTTCTTATCGAAGATTGGATGGCTGATAATACTGTACAAGGTAGATTCAATACAACTGATGCAACAGAGAACATGATGTTGTTTGAACAAGTTAGAATTCCATTATATTATGAGCGAAATGGAAAGCAAAGAGCGATGGATACAAGACGTTTTGCTAGAAATCTCAGTAAGTATTTAAAGGAAGAGTTTGAAATTGTTAGTAAAGTAACGACTAAAGGTTTAGGTCGTGCAACTATATATCTTGGTGGTAAATAGTAAACATTAAAAATAATAAAAGATATGTATAAATTAATTTTTTCACTTTTATTTGTTGGATTTATAAGTACTAATATAAATGCACAAAATAAGAAAGGTAAATCAGATGATTTAGGACGAATAGTTCTTAATTCATATATTGCTCCTCAGGCAGAGGCAATTCCTTCACATGCAAAGAGAATGTTACTTAATAAGTTGTCACAGGTAACATCTTATAATGGTATGGGGGGAAGTTCATTAAATCCTCGATTTATTTTGACTCCAAACATAACTGTTTTAACTAAAGATATAACACCAACTGCTCCTCCGATGCATGCTTTAACATTAGAAGTAACTTTTTATATTGGTGATGGAATAGATGGAAAATTATTTGCTAATTCATCGTTACAAATAAAAGGTGTAGGGCAAAATGAGAATAAGGCATATATTGCTGCTCTAAAAAGAATAAATCCTAAAAATCCTGCTTTAAAGGATCTTATTGTAGAAGGTAAAGAGAAGATTATAGAATTTTATAATTCTCAATGTGATTTCTTTATTAAAGAAGCTAAAACTTTAGAAGGGCAGAATAAATTTGAAGCAGCGATCTTAAAATTAACATCGGTTCCAGATGTTTGTAAAGAATGCTACGATAAATGTATGGATGCAGTTGCACCAATTTATCAAAAACAAATTGATAGAGAGTGTAAAATGAAGCTAGCAGAGGCAAAAAATGCATGGAGTACTGGACAAGATGCAGCAGGAGCTGATAATGCAAGTGAATATCTTGCCGGAATAGATCCTAATGCTTCCTGTTTTGGTGAGGTAAAAAAACTTACTTCACAAATTGCAGCTCGTATTAAAGCTCTAGATCAACGTGAGTGGAACTTTAAATTAAAACAGCAACAAGACGATGTTAATATTCAAAAGGCAACAATTAAGGCCGCTAGAGATATAGGCGTTGCTTATGGTAATAATCAACCAGACGTAAATGTTACATATAATACTGTAGGTTGGTGGTAAAAAATTAAATTAATGTTTAAGAAATGGTTGTCTATTTTAGATAACCGTTTTTTTAATAAATAAGAAATGAAGTATTATATTTTTTTATCCTTTTTGATTTTATCTTGGTCTAGTAAAAGTCAAATTAGCACTTATGTTAGACCTTGCATGTCAATTTCTGCAATTGAAAAAGAGGGTAACTTTTTTCAGGCTATAAATAATTCGATAGCAACATTCAATTTTTCAAATACATTAAAGAGGGTAAACATAATTCCAATTAAAAAACCGATAGCATCAGATACTATTTTCTCAGAATATGGTAAAGATATTACATCATATCTTTTCAATAAAGATTCAAATAATTTATTTAATGTTAGAAAAATTTTAGAATTTTCGGAATATGCATCCTCTGATGTTCAATCATTTATAAGTAATAATTCTGCAGATAAAGATCAAATACTTACTCAAATTGCAACAGAGATGTTGGGTAAAGTTTACATTTTAACTATAGATTTAAAGAAAGTTGAAACATATAAAGATTATTACGATAGAAAGGAAGCAAAAAGAAAAGCACGAAATGAAAGAACAAGAAAGTTAGGTGGTGAAGTTTCTGAATCAAATCAAAAACCTATAGAAAGAAAATTGTATGGCTATTTATGTGATTTTGGTTTTAAATTAAGACAAGTTAATTGGACACCTGAAATGCTAGACTATTTCTATACAAATTGCTGGATTGATGAAAATACTCCAGAGAATGACAGAGCAAAAAAAATCGATAATTTTTCTAAGCTGCAATTATCTTCAAAAGTTGTATGGGAAGAATTACAATTAGGTGTATCTGATGGAAGGTCAAAATCAAAACGTAATGGAAGATTTATAGAACCAACTCAAGAACAAATGAATAAAATTTTAACGTCATCTTTGCCCCTTGGAATTATTAATCAAACTAATAAATCAATCGTTGAAAATGTGCCTGAATTTAAAATATTTAATGTTTTGTCTTCTACATATCCATGTAAATCTAAAATTGGAACTAAAGAAGGAATTAGAAATAATGATAGATATTTTGCATACGAAAAAATTCAAAAAAGAGATGGTGAAACACTATTAAGAAGAAAGGGTGTATTATATGTCAATTCAGTGGTGAATAATGAAAAAGATAATTCTCTAGCATCAAACTTTTTGCAGAGAGGTGGTCGTTCATTATACAATGGAATGATGATTTATGAAGAATTAGATAAAAAAATTAATTTCGATTTTAATTACAATTATAGTACAGCTCCCTTAAATCTAAGTTCTTATAGTTTATCTCTTGGATTTGGTCCATTTGGAAAAAGAAGTGCATCCTATATAGGTTTGTCTCTTGGAGCATCTACCTTTCAGGATTTAACTTATGTATATGATTCTACTGGAAATTATGGTGGAGGTACCGCAAGTTATGATACTATTACACCTAATGGATATTCATTATCGGTTGGTTTAGAATTTGCTAGAGCTATATATTTAACAAAAAGAGGGAATATTTTTCTTTATCCTAATTTTTCAGTTAATGCTGGCTTTCTATCCTTTTCAAATAAGGATGGTGAAGATCAAGATTTTGAAGATCAGGAGTATAAACCATCTCTCACAATTTTTGATGCTAGATTTGGTGTTGGTTTAGGTTTTCATATTGTACCAAGTGTATCAATTTTTTATAAACCTTCTATAGGATTTAATATGTATGCATTTGAAAGTAATGCAAATGATGATGATGATGATGATGATGATGAATCTGAATCTAGGAATTGGAACGACATGGGAGAAGATCTAAAAAAATCACGTTTTAATTTTATTAATACTATTTCTTTAAGAATTCACATATAAATATTTATTTTTAATACATGAAACATTTTATTCTTCCACTTTGTTTGATTTTCACTTTTCTATCTTTTTCTCAAGCTAGAAAAAAAGCTAATAAGGACACTAAAAATTGGAGGTACGAAATAGAAGGAGTTGGTCAAGGTTCTATGGGTACTTATTTAGTAAAGTCATGGCAATATTCAAAAAAGCCAAGAATAGCTCTTGAGCAAAGTAAAAAAAATGCTGTACATGGTATAATATTTAAGGGTTATCCATCCAGTAAAGGTGTAATAGGACAACCACCATTAGCAAGGAACCCTATTTTAGATGAGCAACAAAAAGTATTTTTTGATAATTTCTTTGCTAACAATGGACAATATATGAAGTATGTTAATCTTACGGCAGATGGTACAATTTTGCCAGGAGACAGAATAAAAATAGGCAGAGAATATAAGATTGGAGTTGTTGTTTCTGTTAGAGTTGCAGCATTAAGAAAAGATTTAGAACAAGCTGGAATTATAAAAGGCTTGTCCAATGGCTTTTAGTTTAAATTAATATAAATTATGGTTATGAATAGAATAAAATACTACTCAGTTTTTACATTGATGGTTTCATCTTTTATGTTTCTTTCATGTGGTACTCAAAATAAGGTTGCTGGAAATTTCACTTATAACACTGAATGTTATGGTACTGAACTTGATGGATCATTTACATTAAAAGCATGGGGAAATGGAAGACATAGATTAGATGCTGTAGAACAAGCAAAGAAAAATGGAATCCGAGATGTAATATTTAAAGGTATAAGTCATGGTAGAGGCGAATGTGATAGAAGGCCACTAATTTCAGAACCAAATGCACTTGATAAATATAGTGATTATTTCAATTCATTTTTTGCAGATGAAGGACCATATTTAGATTTTGTTAATCTTAAAGATGAGAGAATATTATTTGCAAAGATTTGGAGAAGTAGAAAAAGAGGATCACAAAGTGTTACTCATGGTGTTGTGATTAGAGTCCTTCGAAGTGAATTAAAAAAGAAATTACTTCAAGATGGTATAATGAGGTAAATATATAAAAACCACCACTTTAGTTAATAAAAGCATAGTTTATTTTTATAAACTCTAGGCACTATATGTTTATAGTCTTGATTTAAGGCCTTATGAAATAGAGGATAATGGCTTTTAGACTTTGAGTAAAGAGACAGCCTACAATAATTATTGATGGTTCTTGGCGTCTTTTAAAAGCTAAAGAATAGAGACAAAAAAGAGGGCTAGCAATACGCTAGTCCTCTTTTTTGATATGTTATAAATGGAATACTATTCACTTATTTTTTCATTAATCTATTAAAAAGGCATTAGGAGATATTATTTCAATTAAAAGGATAATTAATGATTGATGAAAAGAAGTAACTCACCTGTTTCAAATTTAATTTTCACGTCTTCTTCTATTGCTTTGTTTCGTGTTCCAATTTTTACCCCGAAGGTTAAGTCTTGATTTTTTAATGGGTATAGCAATCCTTTAGTAGTTACTTTCTCATTTAGATAGATTATAGATATATAACTCTTTAATTCTCTAAATATGAAAATACTACTGTTTACATTAATATTAGTCCCAATGATGAGCTTTGGGCAGACCGCTGAAGACTATTTTAATTGAAAATAGTTTTTGGTGGTCTTTTAACACTACTTGGGCTAACTTTTATTATTATTCATGTGGTGATGAGCAACTTTTGACGAGTCAGGGCCATAAATCAAATCAATTATGGCAAGTTTTCGGTGTCTATTTCCTTACCACGAACAAAATAAACTTTACTTGATGAATTAAGACGCTGCCCATAATTTATTTTAATAGTATCATTTCCAATAAATCTCATGGACCCTCTCTTACTAAAGTATTGCTTAGAATTTTTAAATATTCTGGGGTGTACGTCATAAACACCTTCTTTATTATAGGAAATGTTTTTGTAAATAGCGCCATTTTTTCTCCAACCATTTCTGCTTTTAGCACTTTTACCGTGTATCTTTAAGCCTTCGTCATTACCTCGGTAATCCTTAATTATTTCACGTAAAAAGTATAATTTGTTGCCTCTAAACGACTTTATTCCCTCCCAATAATAACCTAAAAGCATTTTATCTTCATACTTGTTAAGTGAAGCGTTGATTGCGCTATTTGGCAGATCATCTCTATGCTCATCAATTACCCTGTAAAGCATGTCCATGCTATCTTTACCCCAAATTGATGTAAGTGCTTTCTCTAAGCTAATAGCCCCTTCAGCTATTAGAGCCGTATCTGCGCTGAAAGTTACATTAGCTAATCCAAGCATTTCCCATTTTTGGTTTTGTGCCATACCGCTAAAACACATTATTTTCATTGCTTTTACTGAATCAAGCCATACTTCGTTCTCAGATGAAACCCGGTCAAAATAATAAAGGGAGCTATCATAATTCTTATTAGTAAAGAACTCATAGCCTTTATTAAAATCATTTGGAGTAAGATTGCAGCTTTGGATCAGGACTATTAGTAAAAGAGGGAATGCGAATTTTAGTGTCAGTTTCATGTTTTTTTTTATAAAAGTACAATTTTGGTTTAAACAGTAATGTTAAAACAAAATATGTCAATAATTTATATCCTTAAATATAATAATTTAATTATCAGCAACTTATATTCGGAATGAGAATATACAGAAAGAGATCAATTCAACTAATTTTCAAAAAGGCACCTCAGAAAATAAGAGACCTTTTTTAATACACAGAACACCACTTAAAAAGCATAAGGAAATTGTTCCTCATGACGAATTAAGGTGCCATTTTCTGTTTTCTCTTAGAGCGACTTCTCTGATTATAAATTAGATACTGTACGCTTATTTTTACAATGTAAAATGAGTAGCACTATTTAAGCTTACTTCGATAATTTTTTCAATTAAAAAGATAATTAATGATTAATGAAAATAAGTAACGCACCTGTTTCAAATCTAATTTTCACTTCTTCTTCTATTGCTTTGTTTCGTGTTCCAATTTTTATACCGAAGGTTAAGTCTTTATTTTTTAATGGGTATAGCAATCCTCTAGTATTTACTCTTGTAGCTTTTGGAAATGGGATTAGCGAGATTGTTTTTTCGAAACAATTTGATAATGTAAGTTCATTCCTCCCAAAAAAGTAGGTTCCAAAGTCATCGAAAAAAGTAATTTTCAACTTGTCCTTCCATAGGATTGCAGTATGTAAATTCCCTAAAAAATGATCTTGTTCCTTTCCGCTTCCAGCAAAAACATCAATAGAATGATATTTTTTTTGATGTAAAAGGTGAAGTATTTTTTCGAAATCTGTGAAATCTTGATTTGGTGTATGTATGGTTTCTATGCTTATTGGTATGTCTTCTAAAGAATCAAAGTCCCCACTTATAAAATCAGGTTTTATATTGTTTTCTTTTAAATATTGGTATGCGCCATCTGTTGCACAAACGAGATCATAATTAGAACTGTTTGGAAGTTTTTTAGGCTTTTCACCATTTAATAACAAAAAAACTTTTTTGGTTTTCATAAACACAAAATTACCTAAAATGTAGGGAGAATATTTTCTCCTTTTTTTAGTATGTTAATTCCGATTTGAGATGCAACACTATTTTTATAAGCAACCATGGTATTTTTTTCGTGTGTTTGCCCAAAGCTCATATTGTAAAGCCACATAAAAGCGAAAAATACTGAAAAGAAAATATTGATTATTTGACCCATAGGACTACTGCTTTTTATTCTAAAATAGAAATACCATCTGTTTTACAGTCAAAGTTTGAATTGGTTATACCCAGAAAGTCTAAAATACTAGCTGATAAGTCAGTTTGATTACTCGTATAATTTTTTCTAAAACTCAATATTGGGTGCTCAGCGAAAAAAATCGTCTTATTTATGTTAGGATTACTTGAGTCCCCATGACCTGTGCCTTCTCCGCCATGATCAGAAACAATAAAACAGATCCAATCTTCCCCATCTACCCTTTTAGTCTCAATCAGATTAAACAATTCATTTACATAAGAATCTAAGGTATTTAACGTATTTGCATATTCTTGCACACTAGGGCTGAATCCATAGTTATGTCCTGCTACGTCTAACTCATCAAAATGCAAGAAAACAACATCTGGAGAGACTGGGTTGGAGTTGATAAGTAGGTCTTTTGCCTTCTCAAAAACTAGAGAATCATTGATTGGTTCCGTAGGAGAAAAATCAGAGCAAGACGATAAAATATGATCATTTATAGGAGTCCAGTTTACAATAGATATAGTATTAATATTTTTACTAATACCCTCTATATAACTGAAAAAAGAAGGATATCTATCAAAGGTATTTCCTTCAAAACTATTATCTGTGACAGTATGTTTGTCATAGTGTACCCCTGTTAAAAGACTTGACCAATTTGGACCGCTGTATGTATCTCCTTCAACAGAATTAGCGGGTGTAAAATAAACATTGTTATTTAAGGAGAGGCTATGCATAAATGGGGTAATGTCTACTTGCATAGCATCACTCCTAAAACCATCGATACCAATAATAAGGACTTTACGTTTGATTTTGAGAGAATCTACGCTCGTTGAATTAGCATAATCATCACAATCAGGGACTTGGTCTTTTTTACATCCAATATGAAAAAAAAAGATGAAAAAAGTTAAAGCTGGGAATAGTTTTTTCATAATGCTTAAAATTAATAGCAGTAAGTTAAATGCGAGTAGATTCCGTAATTATTGTTTTTTTATAATTTTTAAGTTTTCCCCATTTGCTTTCAAAATATACATTCCGTCAGGTTGATTACTCAAATCGATACTAGTCTTGTTGGATAGCGTCGTTTTTCTTAAAACAATTTGACCATACAGATTCAATACCTCGCAATTAATTTCTGAAGCGTTTTTGCTGACAAGATAAAATTGAGAAGAACTAGGGTTTGGATATACTTTAACCGATTTTAGTTCTTCAACTTCTATTAGCTGAGCATTTGGTTGAAAAGTATAAAATTCATATTCAGCTCTTTCTGGAGAAAGAAAAACAGAGTTACTATTATGAGATCTGACATAAAACTTAATCTCTTCTCCACTTACTAGATAAGGGAGTTCAGCAGTATAGATTCCGTCATTTGCAAGAGCATCACCAAAAGACCCGTCATCGTGCATTGGGAATGAATTAAATTTTGAATTGTGTGGGCTTATGGTTGCCATTAACTCTACCTGGGTTGGGTTTGAAACCATTGCTTCTACAAAATAACCATTCATACTTACTTGACTTATGACAGGGTTTGTCTGTGCTATTTCTGACAGATTTGATAGGTAAGAGTTACGTGCATTTATACTAGATATTATACCTCCAAACCCCCAATTAGACCAAATAGCATTGTCTACATTTTCGTAAAATTGATTGATGTTAAAAAGTTTATATGGATCAGCTATAACTGATTGTTCAGCAATACTTTGGAGCTGATCTATCTCATTATTAATTGCTGAAGTATTGCTCATCGTCTCATTAAGAACGGTTCGAAGATGCGCCGTATATATTTTTCGGTATAAAGGATGATTCAATAGATAATCTAATAGAGGTCTTTCACCTATTGAAAATTGTGTTCCATATGGGTCATAGTTATATACTGGATCAGGGTTCCAGAAGTCGAATCCAAGAATTGCTCCTGTAAAGCTTTCGCTTAAATCCCAAGGAATCATTTGAAAAAGCCCATCTTCTGTTTGATATAGGTAATAGTTATGTATGTAATATCCGTTATAAGTATCCAGGTTTAATGTTGCAGTGTTTACCGCAAAAGCCCATAAAGCTCTATCAATATTTAAAATACTATCTAATTCTGTAGTATTAAATTTTAGTGTATAAACAAGTCGCATAAGCTGCTCCCAACCATGTTCAGATTTTAAGTTATAACTATTGTAGTAAAGAGTACTATCCGCTCCAAGCCAACGAAGACTTGGTGGAGGACCTGACGCAGGGGTAGGGCTAGGGTCGCAAAACATGTCTATTGGGTCGCACTTGAACAATACTCCTTCTTTTTCTCCAAAATGCTTTTCACAAAATTGTTTGTTAATAGATTCAGTATTTACATAAAGCCCTAGGTAATCGTCTTGTACATGAAGTTTCAATAAATTAGCCTCTGGTGTTGGAAGATACTTCCTATAAATTTTACTAGCTATAAATTCTTTTGAAAATGTTGGGTCAAGCCAAGCATTAGCAAGCTTTATTTTTTTTTTACCCATTAAGGTTTGTCCAGATAGCCAATAGTTCATGTCTATATTGTATGGAACTTTAGGGTTCTGAACGTCATTCGGCAAACAAAATGTTGAATTTCCTTTATATCGAACCCCAACAAAATCATGAAGAATTCCACTTAGATTAACTGTTGCAGGAATCCTATAAGACGGGTTGTTGAAAAATGATTCAACCAAAGTATCATGGTAATTAGCTTCATAAAAATTGATGTAAAGATCTCTAATAGAGTCTTTGTCAAAAAGCCCCCCCTGTGCTTCGTAAAGGTTTTGGGGGTTGTAAATACTTTGTGTGTTTCCAGACAGCGAAATGAAAAGAGTAATAAAAAGTACTTTTAAGCTTAAAAAACAGCTAACATCATTGATGTTACGGAGTGGGGGTATAAATTTATTCATGACTGGCTAAGTTACACTATTTATGATTAATGGTTGAAAAAAACACATCATATTGAGATATGAAAAAAGAGTCTTCTCCTTTCAGTGTTTGTTTTTTTGTCAAATATTGACATGTAAATAGGCAGGGATAACCAAGGAGATGAGAGTCATCGAGAGAGTAAATAAATAGTGGATTTAATGATAGATAGGAGGGAATTCTAGTATTGTGTAAAGCTTTTTTAACAAAGGAATTAATATCTAATTTGTATATTTATACACTCAAAATGATGATTCCAATAAAATTTAAAAAAATAAAAAAGATGATTAGGATTGCAATTTCTTTACTTATAGTGGTCTCTTCATGTGTTTATAGCGCTCCTGTAACTACAACGAATGGAGCTACTAATACTAAAGTTTCAGCTTCTACCTCAGAATCTTTAGTCCTAACAGAAGGCATTTCTCCACGATATAAAGACGGAACTAACGAGCAAAACAAGGGTGATAAGTCAGGTATAGTTAGGCTTCATGGAAATATTATAGCAGCAGAAGGGTCAATTATTTACATCTATGAAACTGAAGCTAGAAATAAAGCTCTTCTTGATAGTACTGAGATACAAGGGGGGATGTTCGACTTTAAGAAAATTAAAGCCAACCGTGGAGTTTATGAGCTTGTTCTGGGCGCAGATGCAAACAACAAAACTCAAATCATCTTAAATCCTGACGAAAGTGATGTCTACATTGAGTTTCAGTCAAACAAATTATCAGGAACTAAACTTTCCAACAGCTCTAGTGAAAACACAGCATGGTTTAAATACATAAAGCTAGAGAACAAGAATAATAAAGAGATTAAAAATCTCAGAAAAGTGATGAGAGGCAGCGCATACAAATATAGAATAGAGGAACAAATCAAAGTGAAAGAGCTAGAGCTAGTTATGAGTCAGCACGAAATGATGGATACATATGCTGGGACATACTTCGCTAAAATGATATCTTGGAAAAACCCAAAGTACAGTAATTCTATAGGGCGTTACTTCGAGGATTTAGACCCTCTTGATAACAGTCTTATTCACACAATGGCTATTAGTGAACGTATTCAGGCAATGATGATTAAATTTAGCAAGGGTGAAGAGAATGGCTTCCTAGCATGTGTCGACATCATTAAAGCTCACTTTGAACCTAATCCTGAAACTCTAGAAAGTGCACTTTATGCAATGCTTGACGGGTTTTATAACACAGGGAAAGAAGATATCTGCCAGTATATTCTAGATAATTATATTTTCGATGAAGACTGTGGAGCTGACTTAAGTGATGTCATCAGATCAAGAGCTCAAGGTATAATTAATCTTCAAATAGGAAAAACGCCTCCTAACTTCAATATAGAAGCTTATGGCGGAGGTAGAGTTAACTTGATGGAGACTGCCTCTAAAAACCAGTATACCCTTGTAATGTTTTGGGCATCATGGTGTCACAAATGTGAACAAGAAATACCAGCATTAGTTAAACTGCAGACTAAATGCGGAGCAAAAGGTTTTGAAGCTATCGGGGTTTCTATAGACCAAGTGCGCAAAAGTTGGACAGATATTATCGAAAATAGAGGTATGCAATACTTAAATGTTAGTCAACTTCAAGGATGGGATAGTCCTATTGTGAAAGACTATAAGATTACGGCAACTCCAACTTATTTCCTTTTAGACAATAAAGGTGAAATCGTTCTTAAGCCTAAACGTATTTATGAAGTTGAGGCATACTTAACTCAGAATCTTAAGTAAATCCTGTTTTATCAACTTTCTAAGTTGTCTTGAAGTTCATGCCCTCAACACCCTTTTTTATAGAGATATGATTTTATTTCCGCAGTGATTCCTCCGATTTTTGAGATAGGATTCCCTGTGAACAATTAGATGATAAAAGAGCAATTTTAAATTGCTTATATTTAAAGAGTAATTAAGACAGCTGCTATGAAAAAAGAAATGAAAATTCTATTTATACTATTAGCACTATTTGTATTTAATTCACATTCTCAAAAAGTGTTTTCTGTTGACTACGCTAGTCAAGCAGATATTAAAGTGTTTGTTGTTGACTATTCTAGTCAAGCAGATCTGAAAGTTTTTAAAGTAGACTATTCTAGTCAAGCAGGTAAAAATGATGGGGCCTGGTTTTTTGTCGACTATGCTAGTCAGTCGGATAAAAAGATATTTTTTGTTGACTATGCTAGTCAAGCAGATATTAAAGTTTTTTTTGTCGATTATAAAAGTCAATGTGGATGGGAACGGTCATCAAAAAAGCCATTTTTTTACTAAAGAAAAAAGCAACAAGAACACATTTAGGGCATTGAAATAAGGATATGTTAAAGTTTAGAATGTTGAACAGATCGTAAATTATATTTGCCACATGAAATTAATTCTTTCATCTTTTTTCGTTTTAACACTCCTTACGTGTATTCATCCAAATGAGAAGTTTTTTGTACAAAGTAATGTTCCAGTTTTTCAAGAAGATACTGAAGATACATGGACTATCGAAAAAGAATCTCAATTAAAAATTCCTATCGGATACTATGACCCAGCTATTGGATTTAAAGGGGAGCCACTTAAAACCCAACTAAACCTCATAATTAAAGACCATGTAGAATTTCCATATACTAGCAAGCGCACGGATGTTTGGGATATCCTTAAAGAAACAGACAGAGATACTTTAAACCCCAATAATGTTCTTTTGATTTATTCAGGGTGGTCTAAAGATGCCAATCTAGAGTATGATTCCGGTAGGGGCTGGTCAAGAGAACATGTTTGGGCTAAATCTCATGGTAATTTTGGAACAGTTTCAGGAGCAGGAACTGATGTACATGCCTTAAGGCCATGTGATGTAAGTGTTAATAGTGCTAGAAACAATCGTTGGTTTGCTGAATGCTCAGCAGAATATATTGACAGAGATGGACCAACAGGAAGTTATACAAGCAAATCGTTATGGGTTTGGAAGCCAAATAATGATGTAAAAGGAGATGTCGCTAGAATGATATTCTACATGGCTACTCGGTATGAAGGTTTTGGAACAGAACCAGACTTAGAAGTTGTTGATTATATTCCTGCTAAATCTAAATATAATGAGCCAGTTCATGCAAAATTATCAGATTTGATTCAGTGGCATTTAGATGACCCAGTTGATGATTGGGAAAGAAACAGAAATAACATCATTTATGGCAAATATCAGAAGAATAGAAATCCATTTATTGACCATCCTGAATATGCTGAACTTATTTGGGGTGCTATTCATGATTAAACAACAACTATAAGGTTTTTTATTCTATCCTAGGTTTATTTAAGGGAGATAGCCAATCTAATGGCAGGTGTTTTTGCACAAATAAAAAGCACTGCCTTTGATGTTTCGATAAATTAAAAACCGCTAGCATAAGCGGTAAAATTTTTCATTATTAACTAATTATTATGAAATAATTTACGCTTCTGTTAGCGGCTCTTATATGGGTTTAGTTTCTAATGAAACCGGATATACTTCTTTAGTTATTTAATAAGGTTTTAACTGTATTTGCAATTATTTTCCCATCAGCTTTTCCAGCGAGCTTCCCTGACAAAACGCCCATTACTTTCCCCATATCTTGAAGGCCAGATGCACCAGTAGCAGATATAGCCGTTTCAACTTCTTTTTTTATTTCTTCTTCAGACATCATTTCTGGCATATATGCGTTAATAATCTCAGCTTCAAATTTTTCATCAGCTGCCAAGTCTTCACGGCCTTCTTTTATATACAGGTTGTAGGTCTCAACACGTTGTTTATGAAGCTTCATTACTATTTTCATAGCGGTAGCATCAGAGACCTCGCCTGTCCCTGCAGTTGCTTCTAAAAGAAGTTTGGATTTGATGTCCCTAAGAGCTGAAAGCTTCTCTTTTTCTCTGGCTAACATCGCTTTTTTAATGTCAGTATTAATTGTATCAATGAATGCCATTACTAATCTACGTTATCGTGTAAAAATGAATTATTACTGTTTAGCGAGGTGCCATTTTCGTCTTTTGATATACTAAACCTGCTATTATTGTCTGATTCACTTGGAGTAGAGTCGTCTAATTGGATGTTTCTTCTAACATATGCCGGTTCATTTTCAAATTCTTGAATACCGTCTGCTTTTTTCAAGCGTTGAGTATACTGTTGAATACGAGATATTCTTTCTTGAGAACGCTTTTGTTGTTCTTCTGGTGAAAGTGTATGTTTAGCTTCACTAGCTTCACTAGCTTCTAAATTCATTGACTCTTCAGCCTTGTCATCTAAAACAACACGAGTAATTATCGTTTCTTCCTCTTTAGCATTTTCAATAGTAGGTGTTGGTTCCCAAACTAAATCAATTTCTTCTTGTTTTTCAACAGTTTCTTTTGGTTCAGAAACAAGAGTTTCTCTAATTTCTTTAGCTTTTAAGAAAGGTTCTTCTTCAACTTCGTTATTATCATTCCACTGGGGGTCCTGCGTTGGAGATTCAAGTGGAGTTGTAAATTCATTGACCTTTTCTTCAGCTAATTTCGTCACTTGTCTTTCAGGTGCTTTTTCAAAACCTGTTAATGGAGAAGAGGAGAATCCTGTTGCTATAACAGTAACACTAATCTTATCTCCTAATGTATCGTCTTTAGCATGTCCAAAGATTACATCTGCAGTTGATCCGGCAGCTTCTTGAATATAGTCAGTGATTTCAGTAATTTCATCCATCAATACTTCCTTATCTCCGTATGTGATGTTCAATAATACATATTCAGCTCCACTGATATCATTATCATTTAATAATGGGGATTCTAATGCTTCTTGAACTGCTTTTACTGCTCTGTTGTCACCTTCTCCGGTTGCACTTCCCATAATAGCAACGCCACTATCTTTCATAACCGTGCTAACATCGTTGAAATCGACATTAATTGCTCCAGTTACAGCAATCACTTCAGCGATACCTTTTGCGGCAGTAGCTAAAATATTATCTGCTTGTGAAAATGCCTCACCTATTGAAAGGTTCCCCGTGATTTCACGTAAACGTTCGTTGTTAATTACAAGGAGTGTATCAACATTTTGGCGCATTGACTCTAATCCCTCTTCAGCTTGCATACGTCTTTTTCGACCTTCAAAATTGAAAGGAACAGTAACTATGCCAACAGTTAAGATCCCCATTTCTTTAGCTACCTGAGCAATTACAGGAGCAGCACCAGTTCCGGTTCCACCACCCATACCTGCAGTAACGAAAACCATTTTGGCATCTTTTCCTAAATAATCTCTAATTTCTTCAATGTTCTCAACTGCAGCATTTTTACCAATCTCTGGCAATGATCCTGCGCCTCTTCCTTCGGTTAATGAAGGGCCAAGTTGAATTTTGTGAGGAACGGGAGAAATTTCTAATGCTTGTAAATCTGTATTACAAACTAAAAACTCTACACCTTTAATTCCTTCACTGTACATATGGTTCACGGCATTTCCACCTCCGCCTCCTACACCAATAACTTTGATAATTGATGATGTTTCTTTTGGTAATTCAAAATCCATGGCAATTATATTTAATAGTTGTGTTGTCTAATATCTATTAATCTTCTTCAGCAAACCAATCTTTACTCTTTTTAACAATTGAGTCAAAGAAAGATCCTCTTGTTTTTTCTGAATGCGTTTTTACTTCTCCTGTAGCTGCGGGCTTTGAAATAGTAGCTTTTTCCAGATCCTCAAATCCTTTAAGTACAAGTCCAATACCCGTTGCATACATTGGGCTTTTAATTGTTTCGTTGTTTGTGTTTGATAAATGTTCTGTAGGATATCCAATTCGGGTATCCATACCAGTGACGTACTCAAACAACTGTGTTATGTGATCTAATTGAGCCCCACCTCCCGTAACAACGATTCCACCGATTAGTTTCTTTTCAAAACCAGAATTTTTGATTTCAAAATGCACTAATTCAATGATTTCTTCCATTCGTGCTTGGATGATGCTTGAAAGATTTCGTAATGTGATTTCTCTTGCCGGCCGTCCTTTCAGTCCAGGGATAGATACAACAACATTTTCTTGACTCTCGCTTGCTACAGCAGAACCGAATTGTTGTTTTACCATTTCCGCTTTTCGCTTCATAATTGTACAGCCCTCTTTAATATCTTCAGTAATTGCATTACCTCCAAATGGAATAACAGCTGTATGACGAATAATACCCTCATGGAAAATGGCAACATCTGTTGTTCCACCTCCGATGTCAACAAGTACTACACCTGCTTCTTTTTCTTCTTCAGTTAAAACTGCATCAGCAGAAGCTATCGGCTCAAGAATGATATTTTTCACTTTCAATCCAGCGCGTTCAACACATTTATGAATATTCATTGATGCACCAACGTTTCCTGTAATAATGTGGAAATTGGCTTCTAGGCGAACTCCTGACATTCCAATTGGATCTTTGATTCCTTGTTCGTTGTCAATAATATACTCTTGTGGTAAAACAGTAATTATTTGTTCACCTGGAGGCATTGCCATTTTATACATGTCGTCAACTAAGCGGTCAATGTCTAGTTGTGCAATTTCATTCTCAAGGTTTGTTCTTGTAAGAATACCTCTGTGCTGAATGCTCTTAATGTGCTGTCCAGCGATACCAACATTTACGGTGTTTATTGTTAATTCACCTTCAACACGCTCTTCCGCTTCAGCAACAGCTCCACGAATCGAAAGTATTGTTTTGTCAATATTTGAGACCATTCCACGAGTAACACCAAGGGAGTCTGTTTTTCCCATAGATAAAATTTCAATTTTACCGTGCTCGTCCATTTGACCAACAAAACATGCAATTTTTGTTGTTCCAATATCTAATCCTACAATTATTTTACTCATTTATATTCTTTTTCTTGCAAACTATTTGGTCTTCATATTTGAGGCTAATCTCTGCATATTTGGTCCAGCCCTCGTATGCTATTGCCTCGGTATAAAATATTCTTAACTTATCAAACTTGGACTCAACTTCTTGAATTGAATGAGCAGCTCCAAATATTATTTTTTGATCCCCAACCAAAGGAACTAGGATAAAATCACCGTTCGTTTCTAAGTGGATTTGTCCCACCATTGAATGGAACAAAGGGTCATTACAAACATAATCGGAAATACGGTAGATGTCATCTAGTTTTCGAATACTTATTAAGGAATCATTGTTAATAATTTCACTGACTGAAACACTGTTAATTTTATCATCTATTTCCCCTGTAAAGACGAGTATTCTAGCCGTATGAGAAGGGGTCGTAGACATTGTGTTTCCTTCTGAATCTAAGTAGAATGTTTCACCAGATTTATTAAAAATTCGCGCAATCGGCTTTCTTACGCGCACATCAACCTGCCATTCACCATTAATTTCTTGGAAAACATCAACAGATTTAACTTGTGATATAGAGCCTATAAACTGCTCCACAGACTCAGGGTCAAGCTCTTCCCTTGTCTGTCCTTTAAAGAGAAAACCTTTTAGTTTTAAACGTTCTAAGAGCTCATGTTCTGTAATAAAAGCATTCTCATCATTCATGTGAATAATGACTTTTGGCTCTAGCAAAAGATGAGTGTCTAAATCTGATTTTATTTTAATACTTAATGCAATTATCGAAATTCCAAAAAGAGACCAAAGCACTATTTTTATCCAATTTTTCATTGTTCTAGGAGCTTCGTTTTAATGGGTTTTATTATTCGATCAATATCTCCAGCACCTATTGTTAGTAAAACACCTGAAGTAGATTTTGTCACGTATTCTATGGCCTCTTTTGGGGATAAAAGGTGTTTATTTTTACTCGAAATTTTTTCGAGTAATTTTTCGCTAGTAACGTCTAGGATTGGTTCTTCTCTTGCGGCATAGATTGGAAGTAATATCAAGTCATCAGTTTTGCTTAGTTCTTTACAGAAATCGATCATAAAATCTCTTGTTCTTGAGAATAGATGAGGCTGAAAAATTGCTGTGATTTTTTTGCCCGGATAAAGTAATCGTATAGAAGAGATAAGTGCATTTATTTCTGTTGGATGGTGTGCATAATCGTCTATGTAGACCAGTTTTTCTGTTTTTACATGATATTCAAATCTACGTTTAACCCCAGTAAAGCTATTTAAGCTATTCCTGATTTCATCTTCCTTAAGACCTAGTTCAGAGCAGAGGGCAATACATGAGATTGCATTCTCGGCATTGTGAATTCCTGGGATACCTAATACTACATCTTTCCATACTCCAGAAGGAGTGTGGACATCAAACATGAATGTAGCATTTTCAAACCGGAGGTTTTCTCCAGTATAATCAGCGCCAGAATTTAATCCGTAGCTAATCGTATTTGCATGATTCAAGGGCACGTCTTTGTGTCTTACAAGAAATCCGTTAGGATCAATTAATTCAACATAGTGTTGGAACCCTTCTTGAAATGTGTCATTGTTTCTGTAAACATCCAAGTGATCTACGTCTGTAGATGTAACGATAGAGGCAAAGGGGGTAAGTTCTAAAAAAGACCGGTCAAATTCATCAGCCTCAATCACGGTATATTCACTTGTTTTTGAACCTACAAAATTTGAATTAAAATTTGTTGCTATCCCCCCAAGGAAGGCATTACATTTATACACAGACTGATCCAATATATGTGCAAGCATTGTACTAGTTGTTGTTTTCCCATGAGTTCCTGCGACGCCTAGTGCTTTTGAATTTCGTGTAATCATCCCGAGTACCTGTGCTCGTTTAAATAACGTGAAACCTTTCTGTTTTACATGGGATAATTCCCCCATGTTGGCAGGGATGGCAGGGGTGTAAATGACAAGGGTTTTTTCAGTGTTCTGAAAGTATTCAGGAATTGAATTGTTTAGGTCTTCGTAATGAATCTCTATACCTTCTTGTTCTAATGTTTGAGTTAGTGGAGTAGAGGTTTTATCGTACCCAGCAACTTTCCACCCAAGCGAATTGAAATATCTTGCCAAAGCTGACATACCAATTCCTCCCGCTCCAATGAAGTAAGCTCGATCGAATTGATTGATCTTTGTCTCAAATGGATTCATATTATATTAATTTTTCGAGTACGTCAACGATATCAGAAGTGGCATTAGGCTTCCCCATTGATCCTATCTGATTGATTAGTGTTTTAGATTCGGAATCGTCAGCAAGAAGTTTTATTACACGCGGAATTAAAGTTTCTTTTGCTTCTATGTCCTTTATTAAAATTGCAGCGCGATTCTTCACAAGCGCCATAGCATTTTTTGTTTGATGGTCTTCAGCTACATTTGGTGACGGAACTAAAACTGTTGGCTTTTTCACCAAGCATAATTCGGATACTGAAATTGCACCTGCTCTTGAAATTACAACGTCTGCTATAGCATATGCAAAGTCCATTCGATTGATGAATTGAACCATCTTAACATTACCAAGTGCTGTATTTTTTAATTCAGTACTTAGTTTTTCGTGATACAATTTTCCACATTGCCATAAGACTTGTGCTCCTGAAGCTTTTAGTTCTTCTAGTCTATGGATTACACTTTCGTTTAATGTTCTGGCACCTAAACTCCCTCCTATAATTAAAATGGTTTTCTTCGTTGAATCAAATCCGTAAAATTCATATCCTTCAGCTTCTTTACCAGCTGTTTCAATCATGTCTTTGCGTGTAGGGTTTCCTGTGAGGGTAATCTTTTCCTTTGGAAAGAAACGCTCAAGACCCTCATAGGCCACACAGATTTTAGAAACACTTTTAGAAAGGATTTTATTTGTTTTCCCAGGGAAAGAATTCTGTTCTTGAATAGCAGAAGGTACTTTTAGCATTGTTGCTGCTTTAAGTGTTGGACCACTTGCATAGCCTCCAACACCAACTGCAATTTGAGGATTAAACTCTTTCACAATTTTGCGTGCTTTAAGTAAGCTCTTAATTATTTTAAAGGGCAACAAAAAATTAGAAAATGATAACTTTCTTTGAAAACCAATAATTTGTAATCCTTTGATTTCGTATCCTGCAGCGGGAACTTTTTCCATTTCCATTTTACCTTCAGCACCAACAAATAATATCTTTACATCAGCATTTCTTCGTTTAATTTCATCAGCAATCGCGATTGCTGGAAAGACATGTCCCCCGCTTCCACCACCTGTTATTATTACGCGTTCTATTTTCATGATTTACTGGATACTAGCTAGATTTTCTTCATTTTTGGAACTCCTTGTTAGGGTTTTCTCTTGTTTAAAGGCGATTCCTTGAACAATTCCGAGTCCAAGGCATGTAATCATTAAAGCTGATCCTCCCATCGCAAGAAGCGGCATGTTTTGCCCGGTCACAGGGAATATACCCGTACAGACAAGCATGTTTACCGAGGCTTGACTTAACATTAAGATTCCAATTCCAATACATACGTATGTATCGAATAGATTGTCTGAGTTTAGCCCAATACGCATTATACGGTAAAGTAAGATCAAGTAGAGTAGTATCAGAATCACAGCAGAAAGCAGCCCGAATTCTTCTACAAAACTGGAGTAGTAGAAATCGGCATATGCCTCAGGTAAGTATTCTTTCAGCTCTCCATCACCAACACCTTTTCCAATAAATGACCCTGAATAGATTGCCAATTGAGCATTCAACACTTGTGCATTCGCAATGACATTTTTATCATCATCAATTTGGTTCAAAATTCTATTTTCCCATGTTTCATAGCGCGGTAATAGATTGAAATCGGGTACTGCTTTATGGATAAGTACAATAAAGAAGAGTAATGCGATACTTCCTCCAATAAGACTGCAGATTTTCATTATGGGCACGCGGCCTAAGAATAGGAGGGTTAAACTTATAGAAAAAAGAATGGCAGCGGTCGAGAAGTTATCTTTCAAAATCAATCCACAAATAACAATAATTGGGATAACTACCGGCCAAAAGCCTTCTTTCCAGTTGTTTAGTAATTCTTTCTTTTTAACGAGTAACCTTGATACATAGATAATTAGCGCGAGTCTTGCAAAATCTGAAGATTGGAATGTAAGTCCAACAAACGGAATACGAACCCATCTGCCAGCATCATTCACTTTTGTCCCAAAGAAAAACGTAAATATCAGTAGTGCAACAGCAAGGTAAAACCCGAATTTAGATAATTGAGAGATATATTTCGCATCTTTTTTATGGACCCAATACATCACGCCTAAACTGATACCAACATATATAATGTGTTTGAATAGATATTTAAAAGGTGTACCTCCTTCCATCTTTATTAAGATTGGCACGAAGCTATAAACACTAACAAGTGAGAACGCTAACATAAGTAGTGTTATTATCCAAATAACACCGTCGCCTTTTAAATATTTTAAAATATTCTGCATCTATTTAAATAGTGAGATGAATTGTTCAAATATTTCTTTTGTTCCTTTGTGTTTGTTCCTTCTGTTGTAAATAAGAACGCGCTTTTTAATTGTTTTAACAAAATCTAATGCTGCTAATGTTCCTTTTATACAAGTGATGGTTTGTATTACATCAATGATGTCTCGATATACATTTAGTAATGTGTCATCTTGTACAATTAGCGCCTGAATATTGTTAATTGTATTTGGGTGAGTTTCCAGGCATGTTTTTATTTGTGCGTGATTACCAACCCATATAAGGTTGAACGGCAAAGACTCAATAATAGTCGCGAGCATGTCAACATGAGGATTGATCCATAAAAAGGTATCCATACCTAAGACTTTGCCATGAGCATTCATGGCTTTGACTTGCCGTGCTTCCTGAAGTCCGCGCTCTCTTGTCTCGAGAAGTTGTTCTTCAGTAATTAGTTTAGTTCTTTGCTTTTCCATTAAAGAGACCGAACAGCTTTCTTAAATTTATTTCCACGCTCCTCGTAATTTTCGAATAAATCGAAACTTGCACAAGCTGGGGATAATAAGACTGTTTCACCTTTTTTAGCAAAACTATACCCATAAGCAACAGCTTCTAGCGCAGACGCAGCCTCAACAATACTTTCTACTTTGCCTTGGAATGCCTCAATGATTTTATGATTGTCTTTTCCTAAACAAATGATTGCCTTTACCTTATCGTTTACTAAGGCAGCCAGTTCTTCATAGTCGTTTCCTTTGTCCACACCTCCAACGATCCAGACTGTTGGGTTTTCCATACTTTCAAGCGCAAACCATGTTGAGTTTATGTTTGTTGCTTTAGAGTCGTTGATAAACTCGATTCCGTGAACCTTGGCTACAAATTCCAACCTGTGCTCTACGTTTACGAAATCGCCTAAGCTTTCTCTAACGGCATCTTTTCTAATCTCTAAAATTCTAGAAGCGATTCCTGATGCTAATGAATTTTGGGTGTTGTGCTTACCCTTTAATGCTAAATCGTGAATTGACATAGTGAAGTTTTCGTTTATGTTTATTGTTATTTGTTGTTTACTGTTTAAATATCCCCCAGAGTTAATTTTTGAAGTGAGGGAGAATGGTGCCTGTCTAGCGTTAATGGTTCTTTTTTCTAGTTCTCTCTGAATGATTGGATCATCGTAATTGTAGATGAACCAATCATTTTCAGTTTGATTTTGGATGACGCGAAACTTTGAATCCACATAATTCTGCATATCATAACCGTAGCGATCTAAGTGATCGGGTGTAATATTCATAATCATCGCGATATCAGCTTTGAATTCATGCATATCATCCAACTGGAAACTGCTTAATTCAAGTACGTACCACTCGTGTTTTTCTTCTGCAACTTGCTTCGCGAAACTGTCTCCTATGTTTCCGGCTAAACCTACATTTACACCTGCTTTTTTAAGAATGTGATAAGTAAGCATTGCGGTAGTTGTTTTGCCGTTACTTCCAGTAATACAAATTGTTTTTGCGTTGTTATACTGCCCGGCAAATTCAATTTCGGAGATCACTGGGACTCCCGCTTCTTTTATTTTAAGAACACTTTTTACTGTGTCAGCTATGCCAGGTGATTTAACAACCATGTCGGACTTAAGAATACGGTCCATACTGTGTTGACCTTCTTCCCACTCAACGTTAATAGCCTCTAAAGTATTCTTGAATTTGATGTTGATTTTTCCAAAATCTGAAACAAACACATTCCAACCCTGCTTTTGTGCAAGGATTGCAGCGCCGATACCACTTTCGCCAGCACCCAATATTGAGATATATTTATTTGTTCCGTTCAAGTTATCTTACTTTAAGCGTTACGATTGTTACTACTGCGAATAGGATTGCTACAATCCAAAAGCGGGCAACAATTTTTGCTTCATGAATTCCTTTTTTCTGATAATGATGATGGATTGGAGCCATGAGGAAAACCCGCCTGCCTTCGCCATAGAGCCTCTTGGTTATTTTAAACCATCCAACTTGGAGAATCACAGAGGCATTTTCAATAATGAAAACACCACATAGAATAGGAATCAATAATTCTTTTCTAATTGAGATTGCAAATACTGCAATGATTCCACCCAATGCCAAACTTCCTGTATCTCCCATGAATACCTGTGCAGGGAATGAATTATACCATAAGAAACCAATACATGCCCCGACAAACGCAGCGATGAAAATCACGAGTTCTTCAGCGAGTGGGATATACATGACGTCTAGATAATCTGCAAATTTCACATTAGAACTTACATAGGCTAATACTGCTAGTGCAATACCAATAATTGCGGAACTTCCTGTAGCGAGACCATCGAGACCATCGGTAAGGTTGGCACCATTTGAAATGAATACAACAATAAAGATTACAACCGGAATGAAGATAAGCCAACCCCATGCTTTACCATTGTCACCAAGTAACCAATTGTAGTTGAATTCATTACTTTTCAAGAACGGAATTGTCGTTGTCATGTCATCCGTTTTAATCCATTTTGAATTATCTCCAGCTTCAAGCGTCATGTGCCTGTCAGTAACTAACTCCTCATCATCGCTTAATGCATACTCTGCTGAAACTTTCTTATGAACTTTAACATCATCACTGAAGTAAAGCATAGAACCAACAATTATTCCTACGCCAACTTGACCAATAACTTTAAACTTACCTGCCAAGCCTGCTTTGTTCTTTTTAAAAACTTTGATGTAGTCATCGACAAATCCAATCGTCCCTAGCCATACTGTAGAAATTAGCATTGTTATGATATAGATGTTATCTAATTTGGCGAATAACAATGTTGGAATTAGAATAGCAGCAAGAATGATTAATCCACCCATTGTAGGCGTGCCTGTTTTTGATAATTGCCCTTCAAGCCCTAAGTCACGAATAGATTCCCCAATTTGTTGTTTTTTAAGATGTCCGATTAAACGCTTTCCAAAAAGAATGGATACGATTAAAGAAGTAATCAAAGCCATAGCGGCCCTGAATGAAATGTAATCGAACAATCCTGCTCCAGGGAAGTTCATTGTCTCTAAATAATTGAATAAGTATGTTAGCATTATTTATTGAATTTATTGAATAGTTCGAGTAATATCGCCATGTCGTCAAAGGCGTGCTTTACACCCTTGATTTCTTGGTAAGTTTCATGTCCTTTTCCTGCGACTAAGATTATATCATCCTTCTCGGCCATGGATATCGCAGTTTTTATTGCTTGAGCTCTATCTAATATCGAAAGTGCCTTTTTGAAATTTACTGCGTCAACTCCCACCATCATATCCTCAATGATTGCTTCAGGTTCTTCGGATCTTGGGTTATCTGAAGTTAAAATCACTTTATCTGAAAGATTACAAGCTATTTTTGCCATTTCTGGTCGTTTTGCTTTATCTCTATCTCCTCCACATCCAAAAACCGTATAAATAGTTTCGTTTTTAGTGCGAATATTTCTGATTGTTTTCAGTACATTTTCTAAGGCGTCAGGCGTGTGCGCATAATCTACTATCGCTGTGACACCTGAGTTTGACCTGATGTGTTGAAATCTTCCAGTAACCGAATCTAATTGACTCAAAACCGTTAGTACTTCTGTTTCGTCTTCTCCTAATTCTTGGCTAATACCGAATACAACAAGCAAGTTATATGCGTTGAAGTCTCCGATTAGTTTTGTCCAAAGTTCTTTATTATTAATGTTCAACACGAGCCCTGAAAATTCATTTTCAAGAACTTTAGCGTGATAATCAGACATTGATTTTAGAGCGTAACTTCGTTTCTTCGCTACTGTGTTTTGCAACATTACTTCACCATTTTTATCATCAAGATTGGTTAAAGCAAATGCTGTTTTTGGAAGGTGGTCAAAAAAGGCTTTCTTTACATTGATGTATTCCTTGAACGTCTTGTGGTAGTCTAAGTGATCGTGTGTTACATTTGTAAAAGCTCCTCCAGAAAAATGAAGTCCTCCGATTCTATCTTGATGAATAGAATGAGAACTGACTTCCATAAAGCAATGAGAGCAACCTTCCTCAACCATTTCGCGCAATAGTTCGTTTAATGATATTGGGTCAGGAGTAGTATGCGTTGACGGAATGTCGCGATCACAAATTTTATTTATTATAGTTGAAATTAATCCAGTTTGAAACCCCATTAAGTTATACAAATTGAAAAGAAGTGTAGCAATTGTAGTTTTACCGTTAGTCCCAGTGATTCCAATTAATTTCAATTCTTTTGAAGGCTCTCCATAAAAAGTACTTGCTGATAATGCGAGTGCTTTTTTCGTGTTTTCTACTTGAATAATATTGACGCCTTCAACCTCATTAATTTCCTTATTTACGACAATTGATTTACATCCTGACGCGAGGACTTGCTTGATGTAATCATGGCCATCACTCGATACACCTTTAATAGCAAAGAAGACAGATTCAGGCGTGACTGCTCTTGAATCAAAAGTCAAGTGATTCACGGTGGCTTTCATGTCTCCGTTAACACTTATAATATTAACGCCGTATAATATGTCTTTTAATTCTTGCATATTAATCAAGTGTAATTTTAATTAGGACACCACGTTGTACTACGGTTCCTGGGGTTATTGACTGTTTTATTACTGAACCATATCCTTTGATCTTTACAGACATCCCTTCGTTTTCAAGTAAGAAAACGGCATCCTTTGCTGTCATCCCTATTACACTAGGAACTTTATCACTAACTACTTTTCGATTAGAAATAGAAACACGTTTACCTGCGCTATGTGTATTGATCCATGGGCTACTTATTGTAGAGGCGAATGGGATATTTAACATGCGATAAGTAGATAGTATATCATATCGATTCCCATCCTTAGAAATTGGCAGAGCAGAAATAGTTGCTGATTGCGAGTTGATAGGTCTGTGGTACTTTAAACTCGAAGCATATACTTTGTTCGCGATTGCCGTAAAGACAGTTCCTGAAACCGTTGCTCCGTATATATCTCTAGTTGGTGCTGATACAACAACGATACATGAGTAGATTGGGTCTTGAGCAGGGAAATACCCAGCAAATGAAGCTTGGTATTTTTGTTCACCTTTCTTTCCGTACGTTAAGTCATCATTTAAAACTCTTGCCGTTCCAGTTTTACCTGCGATATCGAAGAAGGCTGATTTTAACGCTGAACCAGTCCCTCGTTTTACAACACCTTCTAAGCATGATTGAACGTCAGCTAAAGTGCTGCCTGAACAGATTTTATCTTTTATAATATATGGGGGATATATCTTAATCACTTCGTTTCCTCTTCTTATTTCCCGAACAAATTGTGGTTTTACTAATGTTCCTTTATTAGCCACTGCATTATACAGCGCCAGAGTTTGAAGGGGTGTTTGTAGGAATTCATAACCAATGGCCATCCAAGGCAATGATGTCCCATACCAGTTTTTAGACCCTGGTTCATATAGTGTTGGCTTCGGCTCACCGACAAGGTCAATCCCAAGTGGGTCACTAATACCAAATTCTTTTAAGCGGTCAATAAATCTGTGAGGCTCATCTTTATACGCATCATTCACCATTTTAGAGAAAACGTTCGATGATTTCTCAAAAGCTTCTTGAACAGTAATTAACCCATAACCCTTCCCGTTGTTAGAGTCTTCTAACTTTCGGTCGTAGAATTTGTAGACTCCAGAAGCGTTAACCTTATCTGTTAATTTTAATTTCTCATCTTCTAATAAGGCCATTAAAGAGGCCAGTTTGAATGTTGAACCAGGAACTTCTTTTGTACCAATTGCCTGGTTGTATGCCTCATTGTAATCCCCGTTTTTATCTCGTCGAAGATTTACGATAGCTTTAATGTATCCTGTTTTAACATCCATTACGATGACGCAACCGTTTTTGGCGGATTGGTTTTTTAACTGACGAAGTAATTCTGTATGAGCAACTTCTTGAATCTCCTTGTCTATTGTGGTCACCACATTCGCGCCCTCAAGAGCTTCACGCGTGATTGGCCCAATTTTTTTCCAGCCGGTAGAAATTTTTTGTTCAACTTGTTCGCCATCTACACCTTTCAAATATTCATTATAAGCACCTTCAATTCCAACGAGAAGTGTGTCTTTCTTTCCTTCACGAATATAACCTAGAGTACGTTTCATTAATTCGCCATGCGGGCGTTTTCGAATGATTGTTTCTTGATTAGCTATAAGTCCACCCTTTAATTGCCCAAGCTTAAAAATTGGCATTTCTTTCAATTTTTTACGTTCTTCGTTTGTGGCGTTTTTTCTAATTAATAGGTAGCGTGATTTTCGTTTTTTTCCTTCACGAATAATTCTTTCGTATTCTTTTGCGCTTTTCACAGGATATAAATGTGAAAGCTCTACGCACAAATCCCTAACTTCTTCATTGAAAATTTTATCATTGACAACTGTTGGGTCCATATGGATATTAAAGAAGGAAACTGAAGTTACTAATGGAGTATATTTTGCATCAAGAATTTGCCCTCTTCGTGGGGTTCTTTTAACTGTGCGGGTTGGCATTTTCGTATTGCCATCATTGGAAGACATAAAAATAGGCTGACCTCCTTCGAATTGAATACTGATCGTTTTAATTAATACGATTAGCATCAACACAACAAACCCGAAGTAAATTAGGTAAGCTCTCCAGAATATGTCTTTTTTAATACTCAATGTGCGTGTCTTCTTTTTTTATTTTAATCACCTTCGTTGGGTTAATTGTCTCTTTTAAACCAGTCTCTTTTAGTTTCTGAACTAACTCTGACCTACGCGTTTTCTCTTCAAGTGTTGCTTTGGCTTCAAAGTAATCAGAAGTCAATTCGTCCACCTCTTTTTGAGTATTCATTACATCACTCGACAACCGCTTCCCATAGTACCCCTTCCCAACGATCATTAGAAGTAAAAGCATAATGAAGAAAATGAAGTTCAAGTTCTTAATCATGAATTCTTTCGTTAAAAAGTCGCCATTCAAGATTTGAACAAACGAACTCGGCTTTTTATTTCCCCCCTCTGTTGCTTTAGCTTTCCTGCTAGACCATTTTGCTTCATCATCAGCTTGTTTTTGATCGAGCTGATCTTTGTTTAAAAAGTCATTCTCCATCTCGTCCTGCTATTCTGAGCTTCGCGCTTCGTGCTCTATTGTTTCTTTCTAATTCCTCTTCGCTTGCTGTAATTGGGTGCCTAACGATTTCAATGAACGGCTTCAGCACATTTCCGAAAAAATCTTTTTCAATTTCACCAGAAAGTGACCCACGTTTCATATAGTTCTTAACCAATCTATCTTCCAATGAGTGATAAGACATTACAACTAATCTGCCGCCTGGCTTTATAGCACCTTCACACTGAAGTAAGAAATCCTCAAGGACTTTCATTTCGTCGTTGGCCTCTATACGAATGGCTTGAAAAACTTGCGCGAAGTACTTGTGTTCTTTATATCTTGGCGCGCAACATTCAATAATCTGAAGCAGGTCCCCTGTTGTATTTATTTTTTTAGAGCTTCGAGCTGATTCAATTGTATTTACTAGTTTTCTCGCGTTAGAAATTTCACCGTAACTTCTAAATATTCTTAGTAATTCTTTTTCGGTATAATCGTTAATGATTTCTTCTGCTGACAGCTCGCCACTTTGATTCATTCTCATGTCCAATAAAGCTTCGCCTCGAATAGAGAACCCTCTTTCTTCTTTATCAAACTGATGAGATGAAACACCTAAGTCGGCAAGAATACCATCTACTTTTTTTATTCCAAGCAATCTTAAATGATTACTGAGGTAAGCGAAATTCGCCGAAACAAATTCGAAGTTTGGTGATTCCCATATGTTTTTCTTAGCGTCTTGATCTTGGTCGAAAGCGATTAATTTACCTTCAGGCCCAAGCCTATCAAAAATTGCACGAGAATGACTTCCGCCACCAAAAGTTACGTCAATATAAACTCCAGAGGGATTGATGTTTAATGCATCAATACACTCAGGAAGCATTACCGGTACGTGATATGATTCGTTATTCACCATTGTCCAAGTCTCCCATTACTTCATCTGCCAAATCAGCAAAATCTGTCATGGAGCCTTCGATCATTCCGAAGTACTTCGACTTGTCCCAAATCTCTATCCTGTCGTTGTATGCGATAAGCATCGCTTCTTGACCTAGGCCTACGCGTTCCATATGTGCAGTGGGAACTAAAACACGACCAGCTTTGTCTAGGCTGATCAATTTTGCTCCTTGATGGAATAAACGGTAAAACATTCTGTTTTTAGGCTTGAATAGATTCATCTTAGAAAGCTTCTCACTTACTTTTTCCCATTCGTAAAGTGGGAAAAGTGTTAGGCAATCCTCAAATCCTTTGTTCAACATGAAATCTCGCTGGGCCGCAGGAGGAAGTTGCTTCCGTAAACCGGAAGGCAGCATGAAACGCCCTTTAGCGTCCATTTTAACCTCAAATTCTCCTACTAAGCCTGCCATGACAATTAATTAATGAAGTAAAAATACTTGATTTTTACCACTTTTTACCACCTGATTTCACATTGTTGATAATTATGAACGCAAGTTAGTAAAAAAGGTTACAAAATAAAATTTATATCAATCAATATACTAAGGGCTTTAGAGCAATTTTGTATAAGTGGTAGAAAGTGGTATCTAAAAGTTGTTATGTTGAAAACTATTGAGTTTATCAACATTTAGGAGAATTGAAGACTATTCTATTTTTTCCAGTATTTTTGTACGATGAAAAGTGAAACGAAAGGTTGGGGTATGTTAGTTGTTCTGGCTTGTATCTGGGGAAGTTCCTTCATTTTGATGAAAAAGGCGATGTTTACTTCTTCCGGTGACACAATTTTTTCAGATGTTCAAGTTGCTTCATTGAGAATGTTATTTGCCTCGGTGGCTTTATTGCCGATGGCGATTCGTGGGTTTAAAAGAATTCAATCAAGTAAGCATATTTTCCTTTTCATGATTGTTGGGTTTTTTGGGAATTATTTCCCTTCGTATTTATTTACGTATGCAGAGACGGGATTATCTTCGGGTTACGCTGGGATGTTGAATAGTTGCACCCCTATTTTTGCTTTATTGATTGGTTTTTTGATTTTTAAGGATTATTTAACTAAAATCCAATTAATTGGAGTGCTGATAGGCACGGTTGGTATCGTTTCACTTTCAATTACTGGTCAGGATTTTGAAATTCACGGTGATTGGCGACATATTTTAGCAATAGTTATTGCAACAGTGTGTTATGGGGTTAGCCTGAATACAATTAAGCATACGCTGCAGAGCTATAGGAGTATTGATATTACATCGATTGCGTTTCTTACGGTGATTTTACCAAGTGGCATTGTAACGTTTACTTCAGGAGCAGTAATAACTATTCAGACGAATGAGTTTGCTTTTTCAGGCTTAGTTTACATTCTAGTGTTGAGTGTCATCGGTACGGCTTTTGCTGTGATTTTATTTAATCAATTGATATCAATGTCTTCGGTCTTATTTGCGAGTAGTGTAACCTATTTAATTCCAATCGTAGCAGTAATTATAGGTGTCTCGCTTGGGGAGGAAATGGGGTTTCAGCAAGTTCTGTCGATGGTTGTGATTCTTCTTGGTGTTTTTGTCGCTAATTATTTCCCGAAATTGAAATGGTATAAGGATCGTTTTAGCCTTTAACTCTTCTCTGCTTCTCACTTGATGTTGCTTCCTGATATGATTATCACGAGTTAAAACATTTCTTTTGATCCTTCGACATAAAGAAAGAAGAAGCCGCTAGGAGCATCATTCTTGACAGATAAAGTCTAGGTGTAAAGCATTCTGGATACTGAACAGTTTTAATATGTCGTGTGTATGGAGTTTTTTATTTTCAATAAAAGTGAGTTAACACTTGTTTGTTCAGAACAAACGAGTACCTTTGTCATCCAATTTTTATAACAAATAAATAATTAGCTATGTACGCAATAGTAGAGATAGCAGGGCAGCAATTTAAAGTGCAAAAAGACCAAAAGATCTTTGTACATCGTTTAGATGCTGAAGCAGGGAAGAAAGTGAATTTCGACAAAGTGCTTCTAGTTGAGAACGATGGTAAAGTGTCATTAGGCGCCCCGGCTATAAAAGGTGCGAAAGTTTCAGCGAAAGTTGAAGAGCACGTGAAAGGTGATAAAGTAATCGTTTTTAGAAAGAAACGAAGAAAAGGTTACAAGAAAAAGAACGGACATCGTCAGTGCTTTACAGCAATTACGATTACAGATATTAAAGGGTAAGAACTTCTTCCAATTTAAATTGGAGAATAAAATTTAAGACAATGGCACATAAGAAAGGAGCTGGTAGTTCGAAAAATGGTCGTGAATCAGAGAGTAAACGATTAGGAGTTAAAATTTTTGGTGGACAAGCAGCAATCGCTGGGAACATTATTATCCGTCAAAGGGGGACGCAACATCACCCGGGAACAAATGTAGGTATTGGTAAAGACCATACTTTATTTGCTTTAACTGATGGTGTAGTAGAATTCCGTAAAAAGAAAAACAATCGTTCATTCGTATCAGTAGTTCCTTTTGAAACTACAGAGGCTTAATTGAATGTCAAAACATTTTTGAAAGGCGGGCAGTAATGTTCGCCTTTTTTTCGTTTAATCTTTACCAATTAACTAGATTCGTAATATAAATATTGAAGAGATGCTAGAGATACAACGCATTAGAAACGAGGAAGAAGCAATTATTGAAGGGTTGAAAAAACGTCATTTCGACGCGAGACCAATCGTAGAAGAAGTTTTATCTGTTGATGAACAGTGGAGAGCTAAGAAAGGAGCGCTAGAAAAAACCGCTTCGCAAATGAATCAGATTTCAAAACAAATCGGTATTCTCTTCGGCCAAGGTAAGCAAGAGGAGGCGAATAAGGCAAAAGCACAAACTGCAGATTTAAAAGCACAAGAATCAGCCTTGAAAGTTGAAGTGGATGAACTTGATAAAAAGATTATAAACCTGATGTATCAGTTACCAAATGTGCCAAATGCATTAGTGAAATCGGGGGGAAGTGAATTGGATAATGAAATTATAGAAGAATTTGGTGAAATGCCAGTCTTTGGTTTTAGAGCTCTTCCTCATTGGGAGATTACCGACAAGTTTAATTTAATCGATTTCGAATTAGGGGTTAAAATTACGGGAGCTGGGTTCCCTGTATACAAAGGTAAAGGAGCAAAGCTTCAGCGCGCTTTAATCAGCTTCTTTCTAGACGAAGCAGATAAAGCAGGTTATGAAGAGTACATCCCACCATTGGTTGTTAATGAGGCTTCAGGGTATGGCACAGGTCAACTTCCAGACAAGGAGGGACAGATGTATTATATTCAAGAAGATGATTTATACTTGATTCCAACGGCTGAGGTTCCTCTTACGAATATTTATAGGAATGTAATGTTGCCAGATGAGAATTTCTCTATAAAGTTAACGGGGTTCACACCTTGTTTTAGAAGAGAGGCTGGTTCTTATGGGAAAGATGTTCGAGGTTTAAACCGTTTGCATCAGTTTGATAAAGTAGAGATTGTTCGGATTGAGCACCCTTCAAATTCGGATAAAGCATTGAACGAAATGATTGGTCACGTAAAAGGGTTATTAGAGAAGCTTGGACTTCAGTACAGAGTTTTAAGATTGTGTGGTGGTGATACTGGATTCGCTGCTTCAATGACATACGATTTTGAAGTTTACTCTGCCGCTCAAGAAAAATGGTTAGAAGTAAGCTCTATTTCTAGGTTCGATACGTTCCAATCAACACGATTGAAGTTACGGTTTAAAAACACAGATAAGAAATCTCAGTTGTGTCACACATTAAATGGATCAGCATTAGCTCTTCCAAGAATTGTCGCTGCATTACTTGAGAACCACCAAACAGAAGAAGGTGTGAATATTCCAGAGGCACTTCATAAGTTTACGGGATTTGAGAAGATATAAATAGAGAAAGGCGTTGCTTCGTGCTTCTACTCCCTCCAATTAAGTATCAATTTAACAAATATTGAATAGATGGTTTTTTTATACTTTCATGCGGAAATTATTCAGAAAAAAAAGCGCTGATTTAGAAGTAACTTTGTATTTTTATGAATATGAAACTCAGCGTGTTTTTAGTTATATTGGCATTATTCTCTTCATGCGTGGATTTTAAAAAGTCTGAGCAGTTAGAATTGATTGATGCACTTTCATTGAAGCTTTCAGAAATTCAAGAAATTAAATCAGGCTCAATTGATTCTGTTCAGAGCTATATGGCGAAGGTTGTGGGATTGGACAGCCTATTAAAGCATTCGTATCAAAATGACACTTTGAGTTTTTATGATGCTGAAAACATTGATTTATTTATCAATCTTAAAGTTGTTTTACCAGATTTGAATACGGCCATGGTAGAAATAGATTCGGTAATAATGATTAAGAGCAATTCAATTGAACGTTTAAGGAAGGATGTTGAAAATAGTACGGGAGTTCGATCAAAGTACCCTGAGTTTATAGCCTTTGAAAAAGAAGAAATATTGAAAATTAAGAATCAATTAATAGAGAATCAGTTGCTATTAATAGAATTAATGGAGGCATTTAATAGCTTGTTTCCGAAACTCAATGATTATCTTTCGTCCTTTGTAAAAGGAGAAATAATAATTGAATAAAACATACTTAATGAAGTATATATTTTTTTTCTGGATAGCACTTTTTCCCATTTTTGGGTTTTCCCAAACAACAGATCAACAATTGGCGCAGTATTATTATTCTAATGAAGAGTATGATAAGGCATTGGGGTACTATGAGAAATTTTACGATAAAGATGTCTCAAAATTTAATCTCGATCGATACGTAGATTGCCTTATTCAAACAGGCGATGATAAATCTGCTGAGAAAACACTTAAAAAAGCAGTTGATAGCAAAAAAGAAAATCAAGAGTATTCAATTGCTTTAGGTTCTTTTTATGAAGAGCGAAACGAAGGTGAAAAAGCAGCGAAAATATATGAACGACTCATAAGTGAACTGCGGCCAAACTCTGGGCGTATCATTGCGTTATATAATGCGTTTAAAACGAAAGGGAAAAGTGATTTGAGTTTTGAAACTTTGGAGCAGGGAAGGAAACTTTTAAAAAAGGGTTACCCATTGAATTTTCAGTATGCTGAGTATTACGGTTCAGTTGGGGAAACGAAGAAAATGATAGAAGAGTATTTGGGAATGATTGATTATCACATAAGCCATATGGCAACCGTTAAGCGTGTCCTTGGTGCTCAAATTGATTTTACAAATGAAGAATCTGAAGAGTACTACTTATTGCGTGAAGCACTGATTCAAGGAACTCAAAAGAATCCAGATGATTTGAATTATTCAGAAATGTTGACGTGGTTATTCATTCAACGAAAGAACTTTTCTGCAGCTTTAGTTCATATTAAAGCACTTGACAAACTCAGTTTAAAAAAAGGTCAGCACGTGTATGATTTCGGTTTAATTTGTGTTGAGAATAAAGATTTTGGAACAGCGCGTAGAGCATACAAATATGTTTTGGGCCTTGGAGAAGAATCACCTTATTTCTTTCAATCTCAGAATGCGTTACTAAATGTGAACTTCCTAGAAGTTACTTCCAATCGGAGTTTTAATCAATCGGAATTAAATGAGATTGTTGGAGAATATCAAAATGTGTTGAATTTATACGGGAAGGAAAAATCAACATTACCTGTGATGATCGAGTTGGCTCACATTCAAGCTTTCTATGCGAATAAAGGACAAGATGCTTTAAATTTACTGAATGAAGCGTTGTTGATTCGAGGATTAACAGTGAAAGAATTGGCAAGGGTTAAAATGGCACTTTCAGATACTCATGTATTACATGGAGATGTTTGGGAAGCATCTTTATTGTATATGCAGGTAGATAGTGATTTTAAGTTTGAGCCAATTGGGCACGAAGCGAAGTTCAAGAATGCACGTATTTTTTATTATGATGGTGAATTTGAATTTGCGCAATCACAGCTGGATGTTTTAAAGCAATCGACGACAAAACTGATTGCAAATGATGCGTTGAAATTATCGCTCTTTATTCTGGATAATTACGGATTAGATAGCAATTACATTGCTATGTCGCTATTTGCTAATGCAGATTTATTAATTGAGCAACATCGTTACGACGAAGCGTTTAAATTATTTGACAGTATTGTGAAGGAGTATCCTGCGCACAGTTTAGGAGATGAAATGTTATTAAAGAAGTCGTACTCGTATCAATTACGAGGACAATGGAATAAAGCAATTTCTAGTTTAGAAGACTTAATGAAGTATTATCCAGATGATATATTGGCCGATGATGCTTTGTATCAGTTAGGAGATATTTATGAAAACCACTTACTGAATAATGAAAAGGCAGCGGAGTATTATCGTCGTTTACTGTTTGACTATAAAGGTAGCCTGTATACAACCGAGGCAAGAAAGCGTTTTCAAGAAATCCGCACAGAAGAAATTTTGGTTCCGGAAGAAGTTGATTAGACTTTAACATTTGTTTAGAATTCCAGTGTAAGTTGTACTCGTTCAAATTCATCTAAGTTTAAAATAAAGCCTTATGAAAAAGCTCCTGTTTATTTTTGCAACATCTTTCACATTATTTTCTTGCGCTCATGAGGTTTCCGAACAACAAGATAATGCTAAGGGTGGGGGGGAGAAAGATTTATCTCAATTATCTAAAGCTTACTTTGCTAGTGGTTGTTTTTGGTGTGTCGAAGCTGTGTTCGAATCTGTACGAGGTGTTGAAGAGGCCGTCTCAGGTTATGCGGGAGGTAAAATTAAAGACCCAACGTATTATCAAGTTAGTTCCGGAAAGATAAAGCATGCTGAGGCTGTAATGGTTTATTATGACCCCTTAGTTGTGAGCTATGCAACCTTAGTTGATGTTTTCTTTAATTCTCATAACCCTTCAACATTAAATCGCCAAGGTCCTGATAGTGGCCCTCAATACCGATCAATCGCATTTTATGAAAATGACGGGGAAAGAAAGATCATTGAATCGAAAATAGCAGGTATTTTAGAGCGAGGAGAATATACACGTGTGACCACTCAAGTAATTCCGTTTGATGTGTTTTACGACGCAGAAGATTATCATCAGGATTACGAAAGAAACAATCCAAATAATGGCTATGTGAAAGCAGTTTCTATTCCACGGTTAAATGCATTTAAAGCTAAAATGTCTGAGGTGTTGAAGTAATTTAGGCAGCTGAGTGTACTCATCTTTATTTATGGGAGGATCATCATTTTGTTTTAACTACAAGATTATAATCGGTGATACCTTTCATGAAAAGCAATCAACAATTATTCAGTCTATTTTGAAGCCTTAACTGACGTTCTGTCATAAGGTTCGTTTTGGCTTGATATTAGACAAGGTTGAACAATGAGTAAATCTGAAAATAAATCTAGTGTCTCCTTTAGCTGGGCCTTCAAAGAATATATTTGGCCAAGAAAGAAAATTGTTTTTTTAGGCTTATTTTTAATTGTATTGAGAAGTTTAGCGGGGTTGATTTTACCTTTTGCTACTCAATCATTGATTGATGATATTATCCCAAACAAGAATATCAGTTTTTTAATCACTTTAGTTTTAATTGTTTCAGGCTCAATTTTGGTACAAGCGATTAGTTCGTTTTCTCTAACAAGATTATTGAGTGTTGAGGCGCAGCGGCTAATTTCAATTTTACGTGCTCAAGTTCAGCGTAAATTATTGCGTTTACCAATTAGTTTTTTTGATAATAATAAATCTGGGGCACTCGTTTCTCGTGTCATGACAGATGTTGAAGGTGTTCGAAATCTTTTAGGAACGGGCTTAGTTCAATTGATTGGGGGCACATTTACTGCAATTATTTCATTGATTTTATTGATTTGTATCAATGGGTGGATGACATTATTCGTATTAGTCCCTGTTGCGCTATTCGCCTTTGTAGCGATGAAGGCGTTCGGACACATTAGACCCATATTTAGAGCAAGGGGTAAGATTAATGCAGAAGTGACAGGTCGATTAACTGAAATGTTAAATGGTGTTCGTGTTATTAAAGGGTTCAATGCGGAAGAGCAAGAAAGTCAAACATTCGAGCTAGGTGTAGATGAATTATTTCAAAATATAAAGAAGAGTCTAACTGCAACAGCCATAATAACAAGTTCTTCAACCTTTTTATTGGGGCTAGCTTCGGCTGGAATTATGGGTATTGGAGGATATTTTATTGTAGAAGGAAGTATGTCTGTTGGAGATTTCTTTGCATTTACATTGTTATTAGGGTTCATGATTGCACCTATTGTTCAGATGAGTAATATCGGTAGTCAGCTAACTGAAGCAATGGCAGGACTAGACCGTACTCAGGAACTCATGAATATGGTAGAGGAGGATAATCCAGAAGTACGAACAATAGTGTTAGATGAGGTTAAAGGCGACATTAAATTTGATGCTGTTTCATTTAGCTATGAACAGGATAAAGAAGTTTTACAAAACATTTCATTTGATGCTCCATCAGGTAGTGTGACAGCTCTTGTTGGTTCCTCAGGGTCCGGAAAGTCTACTATTGCAGGCTTAGCAGCAACGTTTTTAAGTCCTTCAGAGGGCAAGGTGTCAATAGACGGGATAGATTTAAGTAAAGTTAACTTAAGTAGCTACAGAAGTTTGTTAGGGGTTGTCTTGCAGGATGATTTTTTATATGAAGGAACAATCCGTGAGAATATTTTATTCCCAAGACCTGACGCAAGTGAAAGAGCCTTAATCTCCGCTGTAGAAGGGGCATACGTCAATGAGTTTACAGATCGATTTGAAGATGGATTAGATACTGTTATCGGAGAACGAGGAGTTAAGTTGTCTGGCGGACAACGTCAGCGAATCTCAATTGCACGCGCCTTACTCGCAGATCCTAAAATTATTATTTTGGATGAAGCAACTTCAAATCTTGATACAGAAAGTGAATCGTTTATTCAAAAAAGTTTGAATGTGTTAATGAAGAACAGGACAACGTTTGTTATTGCACATAGACTTAGTACAATTCAGCAAGCAAATCAAATTCTAGTTATAGAAGAAGGTAGAATTGCAGAGCGTGGAATTCACACGGAACTTATCGAAAGTAAAGGGAGGTACTACGAACTATTTACCTATCAGAGTAGAATCTAATTCGTGATTAAAATGTTAGCAATTAAAATTCCTGTTCTCGGGATTATTGTGACTCAAAAAAATTAGATAAATCTCAAACTTATTTTTATAGTCTTTCACTAATTTTAAAATGTAATAAGCGTTTTCCTTAGAAGACGAGATAACCTTATAGTTTTCAACTATAATAAACACTATCATATGAATAGTTTATCACTATTTCGCTTTTACTAGTATTGGCATAAAGCCAAGATACATCAATTACTTTTTCTCCTGAAAGCCTGACATTCATTAACACCTCACCAAAGTCAAAGTTAATGTGTTCATTTTCGATATTGTTGTGTATTAAACGTGAAAAACCACAAACATATTCATCTTTATTAGGCGTTGAGCCAGACATATCAGCATCTCCGAATCCTGTTCTTAAAATATTCTGTGTCACAAGACCCCAGTAAAATGAGTGATAATTTACAGAAAAGTAAGTTTTTTAACATAACGGGTATTCTACTCAGGAATAACCTGAGCTTTTAATTCTATTATAGATGATTTTGTTGGACTTAAATCTTCATCAAACAATTCAAAAAAAGCAATATTAGAAATATCAGAGATTAGAATTTCTTCACCTAATTCATTTATGATAAAAGCAGTGATTGCATTCTCGATTGCTTCAGAATGTTTCTTTGCCAGTGAACCAATTTCAAAAATCAATTCAATTGAACCATCCTCTTCTTCAAACGCATTATAGTGCCATTTTGAAGTATCAACAGTAAAGATATCTAATAATTCATCATATACTTCCAGTTGATAGTCCCAGGTTTTCGTTTGTTTACTGCTGTAGAAAAACCAATTTAAATGATTTGGTGCTAACGCTATAACAGACTTACTCGTTTGGAGCAAGTCACCGTTTAAATTTGGCGAAATTGTAAAGAACCATTGGTCTTCTTCATTTTGACCAATATCCCAAGAAAAAGCACCGAAACCAAGAACGAATTCATTTAAGGAATGAACTATTTTTTCTTGTTCTTTCGAATCTTTAGTTAGAATACACTTTTGAATACGCGATTCATTTTTAACAAACCACCTCCAAAAATCAAGTATATTTTCTTCATTTATCATAGCTCTATTATTGAATGCTAAAATACAATTTATGTACTCGCTTTTGTCTAAAAAGTTCTTTTGAATTATAATTTCAGAATTCAAAAGGCGACAACGCAATAAATTATCCGTAAAACTGATTATAAAATAGTTACTTTTAGAATAATGACGTTACATAATAAACTGAATGACCGTTTTAAGCAAGCGGTCCTTCCCTCAATATTAATGGGGGTAATTACAAACGTTTATATACTTATTCTCTTTGCTTTTTTGGGTATTTTTGAGGCGGTTTTTAGCCCTATATTAGGGATTATGTGTTTTTTAGGAGGATACGCAATTTTAAAACTTAATCGTATTTCATTAAAATTACTTTTTGTAATTATGGGATATATAGTTGCATCAGAAGTCTTCTTAAATACATATTTTTTGGGATGGCATAGTGGCTTTTTCTATTTTTTATTTCTTTTACCTACTGTGTTCTTGTTAAATGCTACTTGGAAAACTAGCGCAATAATCTTATACTCTCTTACAGTCATTATTATTATTGGCGTACTTCGTTACCTATTCCTTTTTTCTGAGCCAGAAGTTCAAGTAGGCGAGAGTACAATTGCAAATATTCGATTGTTAAATGCAAGTGTAACCGGAACAGTAGTGTTAGTCGTCATCTACTATTTTGGTCGTAAAATAGCAGCTAAAGATGAGGCGTTAATGGTCGCGAATGCTGAGCTTGAAAAACGGAATAGCGAAATTTTAAATCAACATAGTCACCTGCAAATTTTATTAAAAGAAGTACATCATCGTGTCAAGAATAATCTTCAGATTATCTCTTCATTAATGTCTTTACAAGAAAGAGCGATTAAAGATAAAGAGGGTGCAGCTGTACTTAACGATAGTAGGCTTAGAGTTGAAGCGATTGCTTTGATTCATCAAAAACTATATAAAGGAGAAAAAATAAACCGGGTGAATTTTAATTCGTATTTACACGAATTTATCGAGACAAAAAAAGTATTAAGTCCACATGTATCTTATTTACTGAAATTGGTAGAGTTAGAGTTAAGCCTTGATACTTCTGTTCCTTTAGGATTAATTCTATCTGAAGTAATAACGAATTCACTTAAACATGCTTTCACTGGGATAGAATATCCAAAAATTGAGGTAGAATTGAATTTGAATGAGAGTAAATACATTTTAATTATACGAGATAATGGTATTGGACTACCTGAAGATTTTGATTTGAATGATCAAAAATCATTAGGGGTAGAAATAATAGTGGCATTAATTGAACAGATAGATGCAACTATTGAAATCAATACTCAAGAGGGGACTAGCTTCACGATTACATTTGAAGATTCTTAGAAGAGTTAAGTGTAGAGCTAACAGGGCGAAGGTCGAACGAGTTTGAAAAGGATTTGTGTTCCGTTATCAAACATTTATATGTGATTGATTAAATTAAGGAGGACTCTCCATTGTTTTGGGTTTCAGAATGACCAACGTAATGAACTTAATTTATTACACACTACCCTGCGGGATAGCTACGACACCATACATTAATCGTTGTGCTTCATTTAGAGAAACCAAAATAATCGATGATAAAATTCTTGAGTTACATCCTCTGCATCTTCCTTATTTCTAAGTAGGTTTATGCATGTGTTAAAGACCTTTTTATAGTATGCATGAATAAGTAAAATAAAGGCTTTATCCTTATTATATTTTGCCAATGTAACCAATGATATGTCATCTAATTCTAACAATGTGTTGTAATATAGCAGAATACTTTTGAATTGATTTAACGGATGCATCTTTGAATTGTTACTTTTGTTTTATGAAAAATATCAGTCACTTAATTTTTGTTCTTTTATTCGTAACCTCTTGCTCATCTGACTCGGAGACTCAACTTCATAAAAGTATAGAGTCAGTTTATATTGCAAGCTTAACAGAGCTGTCAGATCAAGAATATCCAGATAACCCCGACATTTCAGTACGGCATAATAAGTACATTCATACAAATATGAGTTCAATTGAATTCATCAAATCTGAGGGTGCTTTTAATATTGTTATTACTCCTAAAAATGATGGGGATGATACGGTGAAAATGATGGGTATTCGCTTAATGGAGTTTATCCCAACAATACCTGAATGTTCAAAAGGAGATGAATATATGTCCTTAATTTCTATTGTGAATCAAGAGTGGAATCGAAATCAAGTGAAGTGGGTAGGAGAAGACCTTAAACGGATATCACCAGTACACTATAGCGTCAATAATGAGGAGATTACAAGGATTGATTTAGCAAGAAATTGCCTAAACTCATATTTATGGGAGTTGTTTTTTTACGCTGAGGTAGACGGAATCGATAAAGTATTTTATCATGGTTGGTTTGATTTTCCATCAGAATTATATAAAGAGCTTTTTTATGAGCGAAATAACGATGACTTCATAAAGTACACGAAGTACATGGAAGATTGGAAAGACCCTGAGAATTTACCTTTAGAACTATCTAAAATTAGACATCAATTATCAGAGGTAGTTGTCCCTTATTCGAACGAGTCTGATGAAATGTATCCATTGAAGGGAGAGCGAAAAAAAAAGCAGATTGCGATAATATATCCAGAGAAATATACTAAAATGTCTGATTTTCATACGGACTCTTCGCTATTCGCAACGTTTTCACAGCCAGGGTTTTATAATAGAGAAGACCCTAGAGCTACAGAGTTAGGAAGGTTTAAGCAGTTAAATAATGTGCGCTACAGATCAACGGGGTCGAATAAGGCTAAGTATGATGAATTGAGTTTTGAGTTCTCAAGAGATAATGGGGAAGTAACTAAATTTGTTTTTGGAGGAGTTCAGTTCAATAATCTACCAGAATTAACATCAGAAAATGCAAATTTAGGAAGTCAATTTTCTATGGGTATTGGCAATCATCCGTTTTATGAAGATTGCATAGCACATGAAAAATTGTGTAGCAAAAATAATCCTTATTTCGGTGTGTTGATGGATGAAAAAAATAACTGGTTAGACAGTCATAAGATTGGTATTGATGGCCCCTTATTACATCGTGACCTGAGTAATCCAAATTTGATTCACGTTTGGCTACTTTCCTTTGAAAGACATGCTTTAGTTGGTCATTATATCATTGACTTATCTAAAGTGAAAAATTAATCACGCCGAACACAAAATGTACAGTTGCTCGGAGAGGCTTAGACTTCTCGTTCCATCAGGTAACTGGCAAGTGAAAGAAGCGCCGCCTTATTTTCAGTTGAGACACTGATTTTATCTATTGCTTCTTTGGCAAGTTTATAATGTGAATTCATACGTTCTTGGCAATCTTCTTTAGTTTTTAAATGATCAAATAATTGACGTGTACGGCTTATTTTTAAATCAATATTGGATTCATATTGAAGTTGTTTGACAATTTCTAATTGTTCCTTTGTTGCCTTATTTATTGCTGTTAAGTGAAGTATCGTCTTCTTGTTTGCCATGACATCACCACCAACTTGTTTACCAAATTTTTCAGGATCTGCATATAGATCTAATATATCGTCTTTAATTTGAAATGCGAGCCCGATATGTAAGCCAAAGTCGTAAATAGCATCCTTATCACTTTCCGAAGCCCCAGCTATAATTGCTCCAGTTCTCAGAGCGCTTCCTAATAAAACAGAAGTTTTTTGGCTAATCATTTTTATATACTCATGGATGGTGACATCATCGCGTTGCTCAAAATCCATATCGTGCTGTTGTCCTTCGCATACTTGAATCGCAGTACTATTAAATAAGTTTAATGTTTCTGGTAAGATTTTCGGGTCAATGTTTTTACACAATAATTGATACGCTTTAATCACCATAACATCACCAGAAAGAATACCGGTGTTATTGTTCCATTTTTCATGAACGGTTGTTTTATTTCTTCTCAATGGTGCGTCATCCATTATGTCATCATGCACAAGTGTGAAATTGTGAAATACTTCAACCGCTAATGCTTGATAAAGTGCTTTTTCTTTTTGAGCTCCGAAAAGTTCAGCTCCCAAAAGAGTTAGTATCGGTCGAATTCTCTTTCCTCCAATAGTTAGAAAATAACGCAATGGATCATAGAGGTTAACCGGACCTTCAGGAAGTTCCACTTGGTCAATGTTTTCTTCGATATATTCTGTATAGTCGCTTAACTTGAACATTATTGATTAATCAAATTTATTAAATATGCACGGCAGCCAATTTAAATCAATGGCTTCGTAAGTTTTAGATTTCTTAAGACTAAATCAAAGCGCCGGGAAAAATTATGGATTCTCTTCGATTTTGGAATATTCATCATCATCCGGCAAATCTAAATTATCCCAATTAAGATCACTTTCTTCGGCATAAGCATCGAAATAAGGCTCTTCGAATGATTTAGTTGTAAGTCTTCTTTCTAAAGTTAATAATAGTGTCGGTAAAATAACAAGATTGGTAATCATCGCAACCAGTAGCGTTAACGAAACCAATAACCCAAGCGCTTTTGTTCCGCCAAATTGAGAAAATGAAAACATTGAAAACCCACAGAACAATATAATGGATGTATAAAACATTCCAAGGCCGGCTTCCCGGATAGCCATAATAGCACACTGCTTCAAGTCCCATTGTTTAGTTGCAAGTTCTTGCCTGTATTTCGCAAGGTAATGGATTGTGTCATCTACTGAGATGCCAAAGGCAATACTAAACACAAGTAATGTCGATGGTTTTAAAGGAATTCCAAACCATCCCATGACACCTGCTGTGAATAATAAAGGAATGAAGTTAGGGATCAAGGAGACCAAAACCATTCTCCACGATCTAAATAGAATTGCCATTAATATTGAAATAGCAATAATAGCAAAGATTAAACTAGTAAATAAATTCAACACCATGTATTGTGTACCGTTCGATGCAATAATTGAAGTTCCAGTTAACGTAATGTCGAAATATTCGTGATCAATTGCTTTGCGCAGAGACGGTTTAAAGTCATCTTGAGAATAGTATGATTTAATTAATTCTGAATCCATGTCGAATTCAAATTGTTTTTCTTCACTGCCTTCAGAGTAATGCTTGATTAATGCATTATAGACTGAAGGATAGCCATAGATTATAGAATCTACATAAGCAGAGCTATTATTCTTTTCGTATTGCGCATAATAACGCTCAATTGATTTTCTGCTAGGATTCAAAATTGAATCAATCTCAACTTTCATTAGTTGTGATTTATCTTCAATCTCATATGCGCCCAAATCTTTCAGTTGAGAACGGATTCTTAATACGCAATGGGTGGTGTCAATAAGCTCATTCAATGCAATGCCAACACCCTTTGAATTAGTTACAATTGAACTGTCTATGTATCGCTTTAAAGCACCAAGCTTTCTTTTACTTGTAATTAATTTAAATTGAGTAGAATCATTATCATTAAAGGCCATATTGGCTGCTTTCAAGAAGTCGATATAAGAGATGTTTCTTGAGAATAAAGAATCATTCTTATATAAGTTTTGAACGGCTTCAACTCGTTTCAGCGTACTTGTCTTAGCGAGTCTACTTGGTTCCTTGTAATCGACCATTATTTCAAAAGGAATAGATCCTCCGAAATTGTCTTGAATGAAGTTGAAATCGTTCAGGATTTGATGATTCTTGGGTAAGTCACCAGTTAAGTTTCCAGTTGCTTTAATTTGCATTAATCCAACAATACTTAATCCAACAATTGAAACGGTCACAATGTATACCCATTTTCGGTGGTTTAGAGTAATGTTAACTAGTGTGTTTAAAAGGCCTACGGCAAATTTCCGCTCTAGGTGCTTTAAGTGACGCTTTCTAGGGGGCTTTGATAATGAAAGGATAATTGGTAAAATCGTAATTGAAATTACGAATACAAGAATAATATTGATTGAAGCACAGACTCCAAATTCAACAAGTTTTGGAGAGTTTGTACTTATAAAGGTTAAGAAACCCAAAGACGTTGTCAAATTCGTTAATAAAGTTGCAGTTCCAATTTTTTTAATAACACGTGTAAGCGCTTTTACTTTGTTTCCGTGCTGAACAATTTCTTGATGGTATTTCGTTATTAGAAAGATACAGTTTGGTATAACGATCACAATCATTAAAGGTGGAATTAATGCCATGATCACAGTTATATTGAAGTCTAATACTCCAATAGTACCAATGGCCCAAATAACAGCGATGACTACAACTAGCATGCAAATTAAGACGACACGCATTGATCTAAAGAAGAGGTAGAGTAGAAGGGAGGTGACTCCGATCAGCAATGCAATAAAGATGTACATCTCCTTCATTACTTGCTTCCCGATTACAACACGTAAATGAGGTAGTCCTGCAAATTTAGGAATTCCAAAATATTCTGAATATGTTTCCGATAAGCGCTCTACATCAAGAACAACATCAGCCTTTTTTTGATCTGTAATAAATCGTTCCTCAACACCAATCATCATTAACGATACGTTTGAGGTATCATTATAAAGAAGCCCATTATACATTGGGTTATTCTTTATTTCATTTTTAATTGAATCAATTGATTTCTCTCTAAATTTTGTGTCAGAAAACACCCGATTAGCTTCAAATTTTTGACCTTCTTTATTATTTGAAATAGTAATTAGTGTTGCTTCTGAAGTAACAGACTTAATACCATCATATTTTAAAATAGAGTCACCTAATTCTTTCCATTTTAAAAAGTTTCGCTCTGTATATAATGAGTCTGTTTGAATAGCAATGACCAATGTGCCTCCATCTTCTCCAAAGATTGAGGTAAAGCGATCGTAATCTTTTTTTGCCTGAGCATTTTCTGGTAAAAGGATACCGTATTTGTTATCAAGCTTTAAGCCTGAAAGCACATTGTACCCAAAAAAGATGGTTAACAACGTTAACACACCAATTATGATGAAACGGTTTCTTAATATAATATTAGCAATTGATTGCCACATTGCGTGTGCTTACCTTAAAGTGAAGAATCAAAAGTAAGGTTAATTAATGACTGAGCAAAGAAATCAGGAGCTCAATACAAGCCTGGTGAGCTCAAAAGTAGTTAATGAGATTAAAATTTCTTCGAATCTAGAATGTTTGCCATCTTAGACTGAATTTTCTTCGCTGCGAATCCTGCTTTTTCAGTAAAATCAATTCCATTGGAAGCATAAATTATTCCTCGAGATGAATTGACTAATAATCCACAGTCTTTGTTCCATCCATAGTTTGCAACATCTTCCAAAGAGCCACCTTGCGCACCAACACCAGGGACTAAAAAGAAGTTTTTTGGTGCCATCTTTCTAACCTCTCCAATGGCTTCTGCTCGTGTTGCTCCAACAACATACATCAAATTCTCGTCCGTTCCCCATTCTTGAGACTTACGGAGTACTTTCTTGTAAAGTTCTTCGCTATGCACATCTGTCATGAATTGAAAATCTAACGCACCTTTGTTTGATGTTAGTGCAAGTAGAATAACCCATTTATTTTCATGCTCGAAGAACGGCGTAATACTATCTTCCCCCATGTAGGGTGATATTGTCACCGAGTCCGCATCTAAGTAATTGAAAAAAGTGTCTGCATAATATCTCGAAGTGTTTCCAATATCTCCTCGTTTGGCATCAGCAATAGTAAATATATTTTTAGGAATATAATCCAATGTTTTCTTTAATGAATCCCATCCTTTTGGACCGTGACATTCATAAAAAGCGATGTTTGGTTTGTACGCAACACAGTAATCTTTGGTTGCATCGATAATCGCCTTGTTAAACTCAAATATTGGATCTTCAGTCTCTAGTAAAAACGAAGGCACTTTTTTTAGGTCGGTATCTAAGCCAACACATAAAAAAGAACGTTTAATTTTGATTTGTTCTATGAGTTCTGCTCTTGTCATTTTAGTTTAATATTTAGTTGTCATGAGGTAATGAAAATGCTTACATTTCTTCACCTTTCAACTTCTCAGCGTTTTCTGCCATTTTCAATGAGTCAATCATTTCTTGAATGTCACCATTCATAAATGAACTTAGATTGTACATGGTTTTGCCAATTCTGTGATCTGTAATACGTCCTTGTGGATAATTGTATGTACGAATCTTTGCAGACCTATCTCCAGTAGAAACTAATGATTTTCTGTGCTCTGCGCGTTCATTTTGGATTTTATCTAATTCAATTTGGTATAAACGAGATCTTAAAATTGATAATGCTTTGTCAAAGTTTTTGTGCTGAGACCGCCCATCTTGACACTCAGAAACAACACCTGTTGGAATATGCGTTAAACGAATTGCAGATTCAGTTTTGTTTACGTGCTGCCCACCCGCACCAGAAGCACGATATGTATCTCTACGAACATCAGACAGATTCAATTCAAAATCAACTTCTTCAGCTTCAGGTAAAACAGCAATTGTTATTGCAGATGTATGAACTCTCCCTTGAGATTCCGTTTCTGGAACACGTTGAACACGGTGTACTCCTGATTCAAATTTTAACACTCCGTATGCTGCCGGAGCATCAATATTTATTGAGATTTCACGGTATCCCTTTGTTGTGCCTTCATTCGAATTAACTACCTCGTAGCTCCATCCTCTTTCTTTGAAGAACATAGTGTACATACGGAAACAATCTTCAACAAAAATACATGCTTCATCCCCACCTGTACCAGCACGAAATTCCATAATAGCTCTCTTTTCATCTTCAGGATCTTTTGGGATCAACATGAATCTGATTTCTTCTTCTATTTCTGGACGAACACCTTCAAGATCATCGATTTCCATCTTCGCCATTTCACGCATTTCTGGATCCGTTTCTTCTTTTAAAAGTGCCTTTGAATTTGCTAAGTTTTCTATTAAGTTTTTATATTTTTTATAAATAATGACAAGTTCTTCAAGTTCTTTATATTCTTTATTCAACTTGATGTAGCGCTTCATGTCTGCAATAATGTCTGGATCGACAATAAGCGTTCCGACTTCAATGAACCGGATATTGATGGCCTCAAGTTTTTGTAGTAAATCGTTCATTATTAATATATAAATTCTCCGTAAGGTGAATTAATCGTTAGTTTTTTGCCAGCGTGCGCTTCAACACGACCAACAATTTTTGCATCAATATTGAATGACTTCGAAATTTCGATTATATCATTCGCGACTTCTTGCGGCACATAAATTTCCATGCGATGCCCCATATTGAAGACCTTGTACATTTCTTTCCATTCCGTTCCAGATTCTTTTTGAATCATATCGAAAAGAGGAGGGATAGGGAATAAGTTATCTTTAATTACATGTACATTCTCTACGAAGTGTAATACTTTCGTTTGAGCGCCACCTGAGCAGTGTACCATGCCGTGAATGCTAACTCTTTGCTCGTCTAAAATCTTTTTTATTACTGGTGCGTATGTTCTCGTTGGAGACAACACCATTTTACCAGCATCCAAAGGAGCGTTTATATCTTCTGTTAATTTCTTTGTGCCTGAATAAACCAATTTACTTGGTACAGAAGGGTCGAAGCTTTCTGGATATTTTGTCGCTAATTCTTTATCGAAGACATCATGTCTAGCCGAAGTCAGACCATTTGATCCCATTCCACCATTATATTCTGTTTCATATGTTGCTTGACCAAAAGATGAAAGTCCAACAATTACATCACCATCTTGAATGTTATGGTTTGAAATTACATCAGATCGCTTCATGCGACAAACAACTGTTGAATCAACAATAATTGTTCGTACTAAATCTCCAACATCTGCAGTTTCTCCGCCTGTTGAGTGAATTCCAATCCCCTGAGATCTTAAGTCTGCAAGTAACTCCTCTGTTCCATTGATGATTACAGAAAGCACTTCACCTGTAATCAAGTTTTTATTACGACCGATTGTGGAAGAAAGTAAGATGTTATTTGTTGCTCCAACACATAATAAATCATCAATATTCATTATTAATGCATCTTGAGCAATTCCCTTCCATACAGAAGTGTCACCCGTTTCTTTCCAGTATATGTATGCTAAAGAAGACTTTGTTCCGGCCCCATCAGCATGCATAACTACACAGTAATCCTCATCACCAGTTAAGTGATCCGGAACGATTTTACAAAATGCCTGTGGAAATAGACCCTTGTCTACGTTCTTAATTGCATTGTGTACGTCCTCTTTTCCAGCGGAAACGCCACGTAAATTGTATCTAGTGTCTGCCATAATGAAATGTAAGGTGCAAAATTAGCAAATCTAAGCGCAAAGGCAGAATTTATAGGGTAAAAGATTTGTCTTGAAAAGAATACTGAGTTCAATTAAATCACCAGTTTAAATCTAACCTTGTCCCTTTTAACATGCTATTGGTGCTATCTTTTTGAAAAATGGATGTGGCGGCTATCTTTAACCCAATTTATTTGTTGTTTATTACCTGTATTGATTTTAATTCGTTTACTAATCCTAGTTTTTAGTAATTATTCGTTTAATTGGGTCAGTTGCTATGTTCAAATTGAATATTAAATGCGCTGTCCATTATGAATTTACCTTCAGTTTGACTTTGGATTCCAGGGGGGGTAATTCCTTTAATTAAAGAAGTTTCCCCTTTTTCAATTAAGTCACTGAGTTGTATGTCGGTGAGTTTTTTCCCCATTAATTCAAAAGGAACTTTAAAACCACAGGTATTGAAGTTCTTGCAGCCAGTTGCGTTTTTCCCTTTGATTAGGTTGAATTTTTTGCATTTAGGGCAACCCATATCTTCAAAATAAATGATTTTTTTAACACGCTTTTTTTTAGGGATATCTTCTTTCTCAGGTCTTCGCTCTTGAAAGAATTGAATGCTATTAGGGGTATTGAAAATAACCTCATCTGTCAATTCACGAACCATTTTATATAATTCTTGTTTAAATACGTCTAGGTTATATTCACCTTTTTCTATGAGCCGAATTTTACGTTCCCAATTCCCGGTAAGCTCTGCACTTTTGAGTAGTTCGTTTTGAATGGTATCTATTAAGGCTGTGCCAGTAGCTGTAGCTATGATGTTTTTACGTTTTTTTTCAATGTATTTTCTTCTAAAAAGCGTTTCAATAATGTTAGCGCGAGTAGAGGGGCGGCCGATTCCATTATCTTTCATTATCTCGCGCATCTCTTCATCTTCAACCTGGCGTCCAGCAGATTCCATCGAACGTAATAAAGTTGCCTCTGAAAAATGCTTTGGTGGCGTTGTTTTTCCTTTATGTACTAGAGGTTTGTGTGGCCCTTTTTCACCTTCTTCAAAATTAGGCATAATTGCCACTTCATTTTTCGATGTTTGAGGTGCTTCTTTCTTCGAAGCGTAAAGTACTCTCCAGCCTAGCTCTAAGATTTGTTTCCCAGTAGCTTTAAATCCCAAGGATTCAACTTTTCCAAGAACGGTTGTATTTGAAACAACACAAGGTGGGTAGAATACAGCGATGAATCTGCGGCAAATAAGATCGTAAACGTTTTGTTCTGCAGGAGTGATTCCCGAAGGGGTAACCCCTGTAGGGATAATCGCGTGATGATCAGTAACTTTTTTATCGTCGAAAACTGTTTTTGATTTCGGGATAGGTTTAAGTAAAACGCTCTCAGTAAATCTTGAGTAGTATTGAAGACCTTTTAATATGTTTGGAATCTTTGGGTGTAAATCTCCAGTCAGGTATGTGGTATCAACTCTTGGATAGGTGACCAATTTCTTTTCATATAACCCTTGAATCAACTTTAAGGTGTCATCAGCAGAAAGCCCATATTTTTTATTGGCATCAACTTGTAACGATGTCAAATCATACATACGAGGGTTGCCTTCTTTCCCTTCTTTTTGTTCAAAACAAGTGATTTCGAATTCCTTATCTACTAGATATTCGAGCCCCTTTTCCACTTTTTCTTTAGAGTTAAGTCTGTCTATCTGACAATTAAACTCCTGTCCTTTATAGGTTGTTTTTAATTCCCAATATTCAGCAATTGAAAAGGCATCAATTTCTTTTTGACGTGTCACAATCATCGCGAGGGTAGGAGTCTGCACTCTACCTATCGATAGTGTCGATTTCCCCATTCCAAATTTCTTAGTGAAAAGGCGCGTTCCATTAATACCTAGCATCCAATCACCAATTGCGCGTGCGCTTCCGGCGGCATATAGGTTGTCGTATTTTTTCGAGTCATGTAGTTTCTCAAATCCTTCTTTAATTGCTTCTTCTGTTAGAGAAGAAATCCAAAGTCGCTTAATCGGGACATTACACTTGGCCTTTAAAAGGACCCATCTTTGTATCAACTCTCCTTCTTGGCCAGCATCGCCACAGTTTATTACTTCATCACAGTTTTTTACTAGTCGTGCGATGGTGTTGAATTGTTTCTCTACACCTTTGTTTTTAATTAATTTAATCCCAAAATTAGGAGGAATGATAGGTAAATCTTCTAATTTCCAGTATTTCCAATTTTCATTGTAGTCGTGTGGCTCCTTCAGAGTACATAAGTGACCGAAAGTCCAAGTGATTTGATATCCATTACCTTCAAAATAACCATCGTTTCGTTGCTTAGCACCAAGAACTTCAGCAATATCTTTAGCAACGGATGGCTTTTCTGCAATACAGACTATCATGATTTATTTACGTGTATATTTTAAGACTGCGAAGCTTGCTTCATTTTCCTCATCTTTTTCATATGTTTTTATCGTCTTAACATTCCATTGGGCTAAATCAAAATCAGGGAAAAATGTATCTGGGCGGTAATTATCATTTACATGAGTTATGTACATTTCGTCAACATAACCCTCGTCTAATGCAATTTTATAGATCTCACCTCCGCCAATAATGAAAACAGTGCGTTCAGTTTCAGCTTTGTAAGCGTCCATGCATTCTTTTATCGAATTAAACGCGACACACCCCTTCTCAGCGTTGTAATTCTTGTTCCTAGTTAAAATTACATTTTCTCGTTTCGGTAATGGACGGTATTTTGTTGGGATTGAATCGTAATTCTTCCTTCCCATGACAACAACTTGGCCTAGTGTAGTTTCTTTAAAGAATTTCATATCTTCAGGAAGGTGCCACATTAAGTCATTGTCTTTGCCAATACCCCTCTCGATATCCATTGCTACAATTAATGCTACTTTCATTATTCTATTCTTGTTACCGATGTTGGTGTTACTCTTACTATATAAGCTTCGCTTGATAACTTACAGTCGTTAATGAATTGTAGATTTCCTCTGGCCTGTTCTAATTTAGTGCAAACTCCTGATAAAATATAATTTTTCCCTGCTTGATCTACGGTCTCGTGAATGAAGGGACTAATTTTTTTATCTAAGAGTAATTCATCCTTCCCGTCAGGAATTAGAACTGCCAAGTAATAGGTTAAGTAGTGCTTGTATAATTCTCCTATTGTTGAGCTTTCATCAATCGTCTTTGTGTCAATTCCTATATTATGTTCTGAAAATAACTTTTTGCTATCAGCAAAAAAACCGTCCATTTTAAGTTGAATCCCAGCGGAGATAAACTCAGGGCGATATTTATTGTAATTAAACTCTGGTAGAATATAGTATTTTTTGATTACCCCTTCTTGTTTTTTGTGAACATAAACCAAGCATTGTTCTGTTTTTCCAAGGGTAACTTTGTTATTCTCTTTTTTAATGCTAGCCCCAATCATTACACCGCCTCGTGTGTAACGAACGGACATATTAGAAACAAAATTCCCCATTGACCAAACCGTTAAGTGCTCTTCATTATTTATGTTTTTCCGAACGATGGGCTGAACAGTGTGAGGGTGTCCACCAATAACCATATCTGCACCTACTTTATAACAAAATGCTTCCCATTTTTTCTGATAGCTATCAGGAAGATGCAAGTATTCTTTACCCCAGTGCATATTACAAATAATGTAATCTACATTCATAGATTTTGCTTTCTCAACATCTTTACGGATTATGGCACTATCAATATAATTTATGATTAGCGGGGCGTTAACTTTTAAACCATTGGTTCCATAGGTGTAATTAAGCATTGCGACTTTCATGCCATTTTTCTCAATTATCAACGGGTAATATTTGTCACGTTCTTCTTTGTTTCTAAATGTTCCAGTATGTTTTACACCAAGGCCATCTAAAACATCTAAAGTACGAATAACTCCCTTTGATCCACGGTCACAGGAGTGATTGTTCGAAGTTAGTATTACATTAAACCCATTAGAAACAACGGCTTGTGCCAACTCGTCTGGAGCTGAGAATTGAGGGTAACCTTTGTATGGTCTACCAGCTAGTGTTACTTCAAGATTGACAACTTTAATGTCATATTCATTAATGACAGGCTTGATGAATTTGAATCCATCTTCATAGTCGTAACTCTGCGTGTTCTTATTGTATGCAGCGCTTATTTGACCATCATGTTGCATAACGTCCCCAGCAAACAAAAATGACAATTCATCTTGTGAATATGTTGTAATTGAAAGAAATAAAATAATAAAACTAGACAGCCACTGCACCTTTGATGTGCGGGTGTGGATCATAGTTTGTAAGTTCAAAATCTTCATATGTAAAACTAAATATGTCTTTTACTTGTGGGTTGATTTTCATCGTTGGCAATTCACGAAAATCTCTACTTAATTGCAAATCAACTTGCTCCATGTGGTTACTGTAAACATGAGCGTCACCAAAGGTATGCACAAAATCACCAACCTCTAATTCACACACTTGTGCTAGCATCATCGTTAATAAAGCGTATGATGCAATATTGAACGGGACACCTAAAAATGTATCAGCACTTCGTTGATATAATTGGCAACTTAATTTACCATCTGCAACGTAGAATTGAAACATGGTATGACAAGGCGGTAGTGCCATATTGTCAACATCTGCAACATTCCAAGCCGAGACTAGGTGTCTTCTTGAATTAGGATTATTTTTTATGGAATCAACCAATTTCGTTATTTGATCAATAGTCCCTCCTTTACCGTCAGGCCATGATCTCCATTGATGCCCATAGACCGGACCAAGATTTCCTTGTTCATCCGCCCATTCATCCCATATTCTGACATTATTTTCTTTCAAATACTTGATATTAGTATCTCCTTGTAGAAACCACAGTAACTCGATGATAATTGATCTTAAATGTAGCTTCTTTGTAGTGATGCATGGAAAGCCTTTGGAGAGGTCAAAACGCATTTGATATCCAAAAATAGATGTTGTTCCTGTTCCTGTACGATCTTCTTTTTTTGTTCCGTTGTCTTTAATGTGCTGTAATAAATCGTGATATTGCTTCATCGTTGTTAGGTCTTAGCTTTTCAAAAACAAATTTAATCCTTTTGAAGAGAATTAAAAAGGAATGTTCGTAAGTGGTGTAAAAGGTTAATAAATTCTCATTTTATTCACTTCAATTAATTATTATATTCGTTTTATAGGAAAGAGTGCCATTATTCTTACCAATTATGAGCCTTGGGCAAAAGGAGATTTCGTTGAAAAAGAAATACTTCGGAAGTATATTGGTGAAGTACCTTCTTATACTTATAAGATAGACATTGGTTCAGGAATTGTTCAAATTTCTTCCTCTTCCATCTATGTCTTTATCGATAAGGATGTTATTGTGTTAGAGGTGGGTAACAATAAACTAACAGGTTCTTACGATGTTCTCTTTAAAGCAAGGGCCTATTATTTGTTGGAGGCTAAAATGGAAGGGCAGATTGCTACAGAACGTATCATGGTATATAAACGTGGAAAACATCTCTCAAGAGAAGGTATGTTCCCGCAGCCCTTTTCTGATTTGATAAAGTCTAAGTAATTACAGAGGTAGCCTAATCGAGAATGTGGTTCCCTTTCCAGGTATACTTTTAACTTGAATTGTTCCTTTATGCTCTTCGATGATTAGTTTCACATAGTACAGTCCCAACCCAAACCCTTTAACGTCATGCAGGTTTCCAGTCGGGACACGATAAAATTTATCAAAAATCATCTTGGTGTCTTCACGCTTTATTCCGATTCCATTATCCTGAAATTCCATAAAGAAGTAGCGCTTTTCTGAATGTGTTTTTATAGTTATAAAAGGCTCTTTATCACAATATTTAATTGCGTTGTCAAGAAGGTTATAAACGACATTTGAGAAATGGACAGGGTCAACAATGATAGATTCTATGGGGGCATTTTTATTAAGGATAATGTTTAGACCTTTAGCTTTTTGGCTGAAGTAAAGATTGTCTTTGACCTCATCAAGAAGCTCGTTAATGTTCAGTATTTCTTTTGATAGTGCAATTTTGTTCTTATCCAATTTCGCAATATTGAGAACGCGCTCTACTTGATTCTCAAGGCGCTTATTCTCTTTGAATATAATATGTGCATATTTTTCTATTTTTTCTCGTTCATCAGGAGAGGTTCTTAATATCATTTCTGAGGAAAGGCCAATCGTTGAAATAGGCGTTTTTAACTCATGTGTCATGTTATTAATGAAATCATTTTTGACTTCAGAGAGTTTTTTTTGTTTTAGGATTATCATGACAGTGTATCCAAAAAATAACAGTACTAATGCGCCAATTATAAAGACAAAAGTGTATGGCGAGTAGTTGCTTGTATTTTGATCTGAATTCATTTCAGAATCAATGCCCGGGAAGTAAACGGTAAAGTAATGTCCGTCTTTTTTCCATTTCATACTTTCGGATGTTATGGCTGTCAAGGAGTCGGATGATTGTCTAAACTGTTCTTCTTCCGTATATCGAATTAAGTTTCCAAATACAATTGAATCTGTAAAACAGTCATATATTCCATATTGAAAATTTTGATGAACATTCTGATCATAGAACTCCCGTTTTAATAGGTTTTCAAGATAATATGGGTGTAATTCTTCATTGATGTCTACCGAAAAGTAATTGGAGTTAATTTGTTTTACTGCACCGTATAAATCTGAGCTATCCTCTTTTACGGAAGAAAGATCTTTCAGTACATTTCTTAAAGCAATATGTGTTTGTTCGCTAAAATGAATAATGTTTAGACTGTCTTCTTTTTCTTGAATAGCAATTTTCACCTCTTGCATACTCGCAGTTTGTTTTATCCAAACAATTTGAACTAGTAATATGCTTATTACAGAGATGACACCGAGAATGATAACGGCGCTTACAGTTTTTCTATTCATAAGTTAAAAGTACAAAATCCTACTCTGATTTTATATCTCGCATCGGAAGTCTTATGGATGATATCGCTTCACTACTTATGGAATTCTATTTTGAAGTGTGGGCAGAGATATATTTAAGCTACCCAGTTAGTAGTATATTTAATTTATGTGTGCCTTTTTAGATGAGACAAGTGCGTTAGCTATTTTGGTTGTGATGAAATAGAGTATATTTTTTCGTGATAAACACAAAAAAAAGGCCGCTGATTCAGCGACTTTTTAATAGTAAAATCTAAAATAGATTAAAATCCAGTCACTCCATTTACCGTAGTATACTTCAATACATTTTTCTTTTCTGGGTGAATTCTAGCAAATGCAGATTGCACTGCCATTGTTCCTTCGTGGAACCCACACAATATAAGCTTTAATTTGTTCTCGTATGTATTCACATCGCCTATCGCGTAGATGCCAGGGACATTTGTTGAGTAGTCTAATGTATCAACTTTAATAGCGTTCTTTTCGATTTCTAACCCCCAATCAGCAATCGGACCTAAACTAGGCTTCAATCCAAATAATGGAATAAAGTGATCCGCCTCAACTATTGATTCGCCATTGCGCTTATGTTTAATCGTTATTTTTTCGATTTTCCCTTCTCCGCTCAGGCCAACAACCTCTGCTTCAGTGACTAGATTTATTTTCCCGGTGTCAGCCAAATCAATTACTTTTTGAACAGAGTCTAAGTGTCCTCTAAATGAAGCCCCACGATGTACTAGGCTAACTTTACTAGCAATTTTTTGCTCCGTTAGGTGAATCGCCCAGTCTAAGGCAGAATCTCCTCCTCCGGCGATGACACATTCCTTATCTTGATAAAATGCTGGATCTTTAATGATGTATTCAACTCCTTTATCTTCGTAATCTTCTATATTTGAAATGGGTGGCTTACGTGGTTCAAAGACACCAAGCCCACCAGCAATTATCACAATTGGTGCTTCATGCTTCGTTCCTTTAATGGTTGTAACAATGAATTTGTCATCTGCTGTTTTCTCAATCCTCATTGCCGCTTCTCCAAACGTAAACCCTGGTTTGAAAGGTGCTACTTGTTTCATTAAGTTATCAACGAGTTCTCCTGCAAGAATAGAAGGGAAACCCGGAATATCATAGATAGGCTTCTTTGGATATATCTCAGAGCATTGTCCTCCTGGCTGAGCCAAGGAGTCAATGAGGTGGCATCTTAATTTAAGCAGACCTGCTTCAAATATTGTAAACAATCCAACGGGGCCTGCTCCAATAATTATAATATCTGTTTTAATCATTTTTTTATTCGTTTAAAAACGGTACAAATTTAACCAAACTTTAGAAAAGATTAAACTTAAATAAAAGGATTTTTGTGTTTAAAGAGAGTTCTTTGCAAATTCCCAGATTGCAATTCCGGCACAGACTGAAACATTTAGTGAGTGTTTTGTTCCAAATTGAGGGATTTCTATGATATGAGCTGATGCATCTATCACATTTTGATCAACACCATTTACCTCATTTCCAAAAACCAACGCGTAGGTTTTGTTCGGCAATTTATGAACATCTTGTAGCATCGTTGTCTCTTCCGTTTGTTCAATTGAGCATACCTTAACCCCATTCGATTTTAACTCATTCACCAACTCCATAATATTCTCCCGGTATTCCCATGAAACAGTTTCAGTTGCACCAAGTGCTGTTTTCTGAATTTCACGATGGGGAGGAGTGGCAGTGATACCACACAAATAAATCTTTTGCACATTAAATGCGTCAGAGGTTCTAAAAAAAGCTCCGACATTAGTTAAGCTTCGAATGTCATTCAGTATTACGACGATTGGAAACTTCACTTGCTCTTTGAATACTGCTTCAGAAACTCTATTTAGCTCCCATAATTTTAATTTCTTGTTCATATTGTGGATAACAACTGTTCGTGATATTTTGACAACTGACTCTATGCCCTTACTTTTACTTTACAAAAATCAAAAAATCATTCGACTTGGCGAAGAAAAAAACAGATAAAGGTGACAAAGAGACACCACTGATGAAACAGTACAATCAGATCAAAGCACGTCATCCCCAGGCTTTACTGTTGTTTCGCGTAGGAGATTTTTATGAAACTTTTGGTAAGGATGCTATTGTTGCATCAAAAATTTTAGGGATTGTACTGACAGCTAGGAAAAATGGTTCTGCTGGAGCTGTTGAGCTAGCAGGTTTCCCTCATCATTCTTTAGACACTTACTTACCTAAATTAGTTAGAGCCGGGCAACGAGTTGCAATTTGCGATCAGTTGGAGGACCCTAAAATGACCAAAACAATAGTGAAACGAGGGGTGACAGAATTGGTAACACCAGGTGTTTCGTTTAATGACCAGGTATTGGATACAAAAAAGAATAATTTCTTGTGTTCAATTCAATTTAATAAAGAAGTTATTGGCGTTTCCTTTTTAGATGTTTCTACGGGAGAATTTTTAATGACGGAAGGATCACGGGAATATGTTGAGAAACTAATTCAAGGGTTTGAGCCGACAGAGATTATTTATAATAAGCGCGATTCGAAATTGTATGATGAGGTTTTTGGAAATAGATATTATTCATTTCGTTTAGAAGATTGGATTTTCACAACAGATTATGCAGTTGAAAGTTTGAATAAGCAATTCGGTACAAATTCTTTGAAAGGATTTGGGGTTTCTCAATTGAAGGATGGGATTATTTCTGCCGGTGTAATTGTGCATTACCTTTCCGAGAATCAACATGATCGGTTAGGACACATAACGGCTATTTCTCGAATAGAGGAAGATAAATACGTTTGGCTTGATCGATTTACAATCCGAAATCTTGAGTTAATCAGCTCACCTCATGAAAATGCTACGACATTAATAGATGTCATGGACCACACTAAAACTCCAATGGGTGGACGTATGATGAAGCGATGGATGGTACTTCCATTGAAAGAAATTAAGCCAATTCAAGACCGTTTAGATGCAGTTCAATCATTTTATGATCATGAAGAATTAACATTTGAACTGAGTGAACGCCTTAAACAAATAAGTGATTTAGAGCGATTGATTTCAAAAGTTGCTGTTGGAAAAATTAATCCAAAGGAAGTTGTTCAGTTAAAAAGAACATTGGTTCAGTTGGACCCGATAAAGACGTTGGTAATCCAACAGGATACAGATGTGTTAAAACGTATTTCCGATCGAATTAATCCATGTATAGAATTACTTGAATTGATTAAAACGATGTTGCATGAAGACCCTGTGATACAGATTGGAAAAGGGAAGGTTATTGCCGATGGTTTCAATCAGGAGTTAGACGATTTACGCGCGATATCATTCTCTGGAAAAGATTATTTGAACCAGCTACAAAAACGTGAAAGTGAACGTACAGGAATTCCCAGCTTGAAAATAGGGTTCAATAATGTATTTGGTTATTATTTAGAAGTAAGAAATACACATAAAGATAAAGTAGCTGAAGAGTGGACTCGTAAACAAACGCTAGTCAACGCAGAACGATATATCACAGAAGAATTAAAAGAATATGAATCAAAGATTCTAGGTGCTGAAGATAAGATCTATACGCTTGAATCTAAGCTGTATCAAGATTTGGTTTATTCAATGGCTGACTATATGCAACCGATTCAATTGAATGCCTTTTTAATTGCACAATTAGATTGTTTATTATCATTCTCGGAAACAGCAAGATCAAACAATTATGTGAAGCCTGAGGTAAATGAATCATTTGCGATTGATATTAAAGAAGGGCGACACCCCGTAATTGAAAAGCAGTTGGTAGCAGGACAAGAGTACGTGTCGAATGATGTGTACTTAGATAATGATAACCAGCAGGTCATGATGATTACTGGACCGAACATGTCTGGCAAGAGTGCCTTACTGCGACAGACTGCCTTGATTTCATTAATGGCGCAAATGGGGTCGTTTGTTCCTGCAAGAAGCGCTTCGCTTGGTTTGGTAGATAAAGTTTTTACGCGTGTTGGTGCTTCGGATAACATTTCTTCAGGTGAATCAACATTTATGGTAGAGATGAATGAGACCTCAAGCATATTGAATAACCTTTCAAACCGATCACTTATATTGTTAGATGAGATTGGTCGTGGAACCAGTACTTATGACGGGATTTCTATCGCATGGGCCATTGCTGAATACATTCATGAGCATCCAAATCTGAAAGGTAAAACTTTGTTTGCAACGCATTATCATGAGTTGAATGAAATGACGAATCGTTTTGATCGTATAAAAAACTTCAATGTATCAGTAAAGGAGGTAGGAAAGAAGATTTTGTTCTTGCGTAAGCTGGTTGAAGGGGGAAGTGAACACTCATTTGGTATACATGTAGCGAGATTAGCAGGGATGCCTCCTCAAGTATTGAAACGTGCAACGAGTATGTTAACACAGTTGGAATCTAGCCATGAATTGACAGGTGAAAAAGGGAAGAAAAATAAGGTGTGCAAAGCCCTTGATAGTGAAATAGAGGATATGCAATTAAGCTTTTTTCAATTAAATGACCCAGTACTTGAAAACATCCGTGAAGAGCTATTGAGCATAGATATCAATACGTTAACACCTGTTGAAGCCTTGATGAAATTGAATGAAATTAAAAAGTTGATAGGAGGATGATTTTTTTTACTTTTCGTGTTGATGGATTAAAAAAGACTTCGTATGTTTGTCGCTTGCTACATATCGATGTACGGAATCTAATTGAAATATAAGCGAGAGTAGCTCAGCTGGTAGAGCGCGACCTTGCCAAGGTCGAGGTCGCGGGTTCGAACCCCGTCTCCCGCTCTAGCGAATAACTATCGCAATAAATACTACCTTATTTATTCAGTCCGAATAAATAAATGCTCGAGTGGTGGAATTGGTAGACACGCCGGACTTAAAATCCTGTGCTCTTCGGGGCGTGCGGGTTCAAGTCCCGCCTCGAGTACTAAGAACCCTTTTAATCTTTTGATTATGAGGGTTTTTTGGTTTGTAACAGTTGAAGTTACCCCCACAAATTACCCCACATTTTACAGTTTAGTTAGTTTGTTCATTTGTAATCAGGAAAGTAATTTTTTTGGAACAAAAAGCCTAACTATAATCTTACAGTTAATCGGTCATTTTGTTTCTCTATATTTTCCCACATTTTGATTCTAAAAGGAGCATTCTTGCTTCAGGCAAATGACAAGAATCACTCAGTGATGATTGAAAACAGGCTATTAATCTTTAGACAAAAAAAAGCCACCCGTTATGGGTGGCTTTCCTTACTAAATCACAAATTATTCTTCCATTCTGTACACTCTCTCCGTTGTACCATCAGAGTAAATATAGATTAAAGGTGTGTTAGGAACAAATTCTGTTTCCCTACCCATGAAATCAACAATTTTCACTATGGACTTTCCACCGTTCATCAATTCATCAATGCCATTTGTGTTGCAATCAGGTGCTGCAGGACTTCCGCTGTTGATTGTAAATGGAATATACCATTTAACTAATGAAGCCTCATAACCATTAAAAATCTCGAATAATCCTGCCATGTCAAGCCCCATTTCAAACTCATATGTAGCATCCTTGTTGTAATCAAAAACAAAATCAAATTCTGGAACCATGTTTGAAGCTCCAGGAGGAATTGGAGCTGGTACTCCAAATTCAATATTCCAGTAACTGCTACTGACAACATTACCAGAAACTCCTTCCATGTTGTTCCATACATTTAAATCAGGACAATTATTTGGGTCGAAAAACAATCCTAGAACATCATTGCTGATAATGACTTTCAAATTGCAAACTTTTTATCAGTAAAAGATTAAAAGTAACGGTTTAGTCACCAATCGTTTGTCCGATAAGCACTTGAGTCTCGAATCCTTTTTTAGTGTTTTGGATTAGGTCATCTGAGATTTTAACTTTTCCTTTTTCAAAGAGTAATACAACGGTAGAACCGCCAAAGGCAAAATAGCCTTTTTCTGAACCCAATTTAACAATTGAGTTGACTTTGTAGGTTTGAAGGATACTTCCGACCATCGTTGCGCCAACCTCAGAAATCAATATGTCTCCGTAGCTTTCTGTTTCTAATGTGCTTACCGTGCGTTTGTTTTCACAGAAAAGCTCTAGACTCTTTCGCAGCGCAATTGGGGAGACCGAATAATAATAGCCTTTAATTATTGAAGTTTCAGAAGCAATTCCCTTTGCAGGGAAATGATAGCGATGATAGTCTGTTGGTGCTAATCGGATAATTAACATCGATCCGCCTTCGTATTTATTTGCCAAATAATCTGTCCCTATAAATCGTTTTAAGTCAAATGTAGAACCTTTTATGAAAAATGTTGTGCTATCTGAAATGGATTGAAATGCAAGTGTCTTTCCATCTGCGGGAGATACTACACCTAAGCCAATTGGTCGTTTAATAGGGTTGATTTTACGATAAAAAAAGTCGTTGAAATGCTTGAATTTAGACGCGTCTGTTTGTAAAAAATCCGACATTTCAATCTTGTATTCTGCTATGAATGATTGAATTCGTTTCTTAGAAGCCTTACTATTCATGAACCATCCGCCAAGTGTAGAAGTAACTTTTCGCTTCAAAAGAATATTTAATGCTACTTTCCCTATGGGAGAGCCGTATAACCATTTCATTATCCCTTCTCCTGGAACCGACTCTATCTTTTCTTTTCCTGTATTACGGTCTATGTATCTTATTTCACTCATACTTTAATTTACGCTTACAAAGATACTATTAATACTAAAGTTTAACGTTTCTATTTTCTGAAACCAGTAAGCTTATTCAAAAAAGAAGAAGCTACTGCTAGATTAACTGGGATGTAAACCTCTGTGCGCCGATAAAAGTGATTATCAGTGTTTATTAGATGTCATGATTAATCTTTTAAGCAGAGATAAGCTATTAAATAGGAGTGTTTAATCATTAATTAGCAAGTATTTATGTGTTATTTTAATGCGAAAATACTTGTTCCTCAATGAACTAATTACTAACTTTATCACACTAAAATTTTAAATTGTAAAATGACAAGTTTTTTTTTACAAAAAAAAATCATTACAATGAAAACATAGTTGTTCCGTAATGAACTAATTATTAACTTCACAACATTAAAAATTTAAATTGTAATTATGAAAAAAATTTACTTAAGTATCTTATCTGTTGCTCTTTTCTCTGGGCTTAATGCGCAGATAAAACAAACAAATGGCCCTACGGTAAGATCAAAAAGCCACAAGGAAGTAAAGCCTACTATTCAATCAACGAATACTGAAAAGGCAGTAACAATTTGGCAAAGTACATTTGGTGATGCAACTGAATGGATACTTGATCATGATGCAGCAGACTGCTCTTTAGATTGGTTAATCGGCAATAATTCATGCGCAGGTTTCTACCCTATAGCTGATATTTCTTCAACATCAGCTTCTGATGGATGGGCAATGTTAGATTCAGATAATTATGGAGGCGAAACAGGTGGAGTAGACGTTGAAGATAGTTGGTTAACAATGGCAAATTCAGTTGATTTAACTACAACTCCAAATGTTGTTGTTGAATACGAAACTTACTACCGGTCTTTCAATGCTGAGAAGTGTTATGTAGTTGTTGGTTTTGGAGACGGAACAGGTCCAGCAAGTGTTGTTTGGCCAGATTTAGGTCCTACAACAGATATTTCTGCAATGTCTAATGTTTTCGCTCCTTATGATTTTGCTTCTGGTGATGCGACAGATAATCCTTCAGTAACTCAGGTTAATATTTCTCCTGCTCTTGTTGGTGCTTCTCCTGCTCAATTAGCAAATGTATATATTCGTTTAAACTGGACAGGTACATGGGGCTATGCATGGTTTGTTGATGATTTTAAAATTATTGAACAACCAGAATATGATATTCAAATGCTTTCTGCTTACATCATAGGAGAAAATAATTCAGGATTAGAGTATGGAAGAAACCCAATTAATCAGATGGATGCAAATTGGGTAGTTGGTGCTTCTGTATTTAATTTTGGATCAGCTGATGCAACTAATGTTAAAATGCTTGCTGATTTTGGTGATTTTATTTCTACTACACTAGATCCTTTGTTAGAAAATGATTCTACTCGAGTTTATGAGAATACAGAGTCTCCTGTACTTTCTGCTGGAGTATACACAGGATCTTATACAGCTGTTTGTGATGAAGAACTAGGAGGTGCTAGTTTTGGTAATAATGTTTTAGAAAGAACATTCGCAGTAACAGATGCTCCAAATATGTTATATTCAACTGATGGTATTGATGTATATCCTGCAGCAGATGCAGTTTTAGGTTTAATAGGTACGGATTCCTTCACAGATGGTGAAGATGGACTTGTAATGACATCACTTTATCACATAAAGAGCGCTACTGAGGTTTCTGGAATACAAGTGGTATTAGCCGCTGGTACAGTTGTAGGTGCAGAGGTTTATGGATCTATTATGGATACAGCTCTTTTCTGGGCGGGAAATATGTCGCCTTTATATGCTGCTCTACCTGGAACGGTTACTCAAGAAGATATTACTGCTGGATTTATGAATGTATATTTTGATGGTCCTATCAATTTACCTGTTGGAATATATTATGCTGCTATTGATTGTTATAGTAATGGGAATAGTACTGACATAGTTATTTATGATGATCAAACAGTTGCTCAACCTTTTGATGCATCTGCTATATATATAGCTGGTGCAGCAACTCCTGGGCCATATACAAATGGAGATGCTCTTGGTATCCGTTTACTAATGGGTAGTGATTGGGGAGCTGGAATCGAAGAAAACGCTTTAGAAGGTGTTTCTATCTATCCTAACCCTTCTCAAGGAATTGTTAATGTTTCTAACAATAACAATGCTTCTAATGCAATCGTTGTTTACGATATGTTAGGACAAGTTATTTTAACTAAAGAAGCGAACACTGCTACTACTCTTGATCTTTCAGGAAATGGTACTGGAGTTTACTTAGTAGAGGTATCTAACAATAACGGATCTATGGTTGAAAGAGTTGTGATTAAATAATCCTATTCTTTTGATTTAGTCTTTATAGACTTAGTTGAAAATAAAAGAGGGAGTAGCTTAGCTATTCCCTCTTTTTTATTGTGAAATGACAAGTTTGATTATTTTTGTAAAAAAATCATTACAATGAAAGCATATGTATTCCCTGGTCAAGGTGCTCAATTTTCAGGAATGGGCAAAGACCTTTATGATAACTCTTCTGTTGCCAAAGAAATGTTTGATAAGGCAAATAAAATTCTTGGATTTGATATTACAAAAATCATGTTCGAAGGAACAGCGGAAGAGCTAAAAGAAACAAAAGTAACGCAGCCTGCTATTTTTTTGCATTCAACAATTCTTGCTGCTTGTATTGGAGGTTCATTTGATCCTGCAATGGTTGCGGGACATTCTTTAGGTGAATTGTCAGCATTGGTTGCAAATAAAACACTGAGCTTTGAAGATGGATTAAAATTAGTTTCAAAACGTGCTCTTGCAATGCAAGATGCATGTGAAGCTGAGCCATCAACTATGGCAGCTATCATTGGTTTAGATGACAGGGTAGTTGAGGATATATGCCTGGCTATTGATGGTATTGTTGTTGCAGCCAATTATAATTGCCCCGGGCAATTAGTTATTTCTGGGTCTATTTCTGCAATTGAAGCTGCATGTTCTAAACTTATCGAAGCTGGAGCAAGAAGAGCTTTAGTTTTACCCGTTGGTGGTGCGTTTCATTCTCCTTTGATGGAGCCTGCTCGTGAAAAACTAGCTACCGCAATTGATACAACAGAGTTTAGCACTCCAGTTTGTCCCGTTTATCAAAATGTTGTTGCAAGGGCTGTTTCTGATCCCTCTGAGATCAAAAAGAATTTAATGGCGCAATTAACGGCTCCAGTAAGATGGACGCAAACGATGCAAAAAATGATTGCAGATGGTGCAACTGAAGTCATTGAGGTTGGCCCTGGAAAAGTATTACAAGGGTTATTTAAAAAAGTAGATCGCCAATTTCTATGCTCTAGTGCAGAAATAATCTAAGACATAATTCATATTAAAAAAGAACTTCTAGAATTATTGGGAGTTCTTTTTTTGTCTAATTTTTATAGAAATGTAATTCTAATTGCATCGTAACTATTTAAGAGTTGAAAGATATCTCTTCAATTCTTGTTCATTTTCTTTCTGGAGAATCATAAGCTTGTCTTCACACTGTATAACGATATATCCATCCAGACCATCAATGACTGCAGTTTTTCCATTTGGAATATTGATGATACAATTTTTTGAATTAAAAGTATGAACACTATCACCTACTAAGGCATTGTTAGCTTTATCTTTATTCAGGTGAAGGTCTAAGCTTCCCCATGTTCCTAAGTCTGACCAATCAAAGTTTGCTAATACAATATCAATGTTCTTCGCATGTTCCATTACAGCAAAATCAATCGAGATGTCTTCGCAAACTGAAAAAGCATGATTAACCTGTTCTTGCTCATCTGCTCCTTTATACATTGCTAAATTTGCTCCGAATAGTTCAAATAGTGAAGGCTGAAATGTTTTTAGTGCTTTAAGAACAGTAGCTGATTTCCATATGAAAATTCCAGAGTTCCAGTAAAAATTTCCAGCCGCTAAGAATTCATTTGCCTTTTCTAAACTTGGCTTCTCGCGAAACTGTTGAACACCCATTACATCATTTGCTTTTACCTCTGAATTTTGTTCAACTTCAATATAACCATATCCAGTATCGGGACGTGTTGGTTGAATTCCAATAGTTACAATTTTATCCATTGAAGCAGCATTAATTGCAGTTTCAATTGAAACTTTGAAGTTATGTTCTTGAATGATCAAGTGGTCTGCAGGTGAAATAATGAGATTTGCATTTTCATTTATTGAATGAATCTTTGCTGCAGCATATGCAATGCAAGGAGCCGTATTTTTACGCTCAGGTTCTGTTAATACTTGTTCAGGCTTAAGAGTAGGGATTTGTTCCAAAACCATTTCTTTATATTGAGCATTTGTTACAACATAAATGTTCTCTGCGGGGGAAACATGAAGCAAGCGCTCATAAGTCATTTGAATTAATGACTTGCCAATTCCTAATACATCTAAAAATTGTTTTGGCCTCTCAGGAAGGGACATAGGCCAGAATCTGCTTCCGATTCCTCCTGCCATAATGATACTATAATTATCCTTCATCTTTTATCTCTTTAACATGTGCTAAACGATTTACCAAATAAGGTTTGTTTGATTTGAGTTCAACGCAATAATAACGTGTTCTTCTAAGATTTCCTTTTCGGAATGTTATTCCATTTAGTACAAAAATACTGTTTTTATTAATTGTCTCTAAGGTTACGTGATTTTTTTGACCTTCGTCATATTTAATTAGAGTCCGATTTAGGTTAACATCGGAGCATGAAGATGCCTTTACTTTAATCAATGAGTTTAATAGAGCTGTCTCTACATCTAACGGTAATTTTTTTAATTCAATTACAGGCAAAATTAATTCTGAGTATATCTTTTTCCATTCTTTACCATGAGAGCCAACATATGGACCGTTTACCTTAAAGTTAATTAAATGGGCAAATTCATGTAGGGTCGTAATTAAAAAAGAATACTGATTTAAGTTGCCATTTACAGTTATTTGTGGTTTTTTGTTTTTTATGTTGGCTCTGAAATCACCCAATTTAGTTTTTCGGGGTTTGACAACTTTAAATATAACAGGATGTACTAATAGTAAAGCTACTACCATATCGACGTATTCGATTGGTAAATATTTTGTTAGAATGGATTCGTAGAAGCTTCTTTTTGTTTTCAAAGTGATCAAATTTAGAATTAATTTAATCTTCAATTCGAATAAATGACGAATAAATTGACATCATAAAAAATACAACTAACTTTACCGGTAGTGATTAAGGTGTTGAAAAATATAGGGAAGTTCGTTAGGATGCTTTTGATAGTATTCTCCATTCCAGAAAAATGGGGAGTATTTAGAAAACGGTTGTTTGATGAAATTCAAATTATTGGTGTTAACTCTATTCCAATTGTTGCGCTAATGTCAATATTTATGGGGGGAGTAATTGCTCTGCAAACGGCCTCCAATATGGGGTCTCCATTTTTACCAGAGTATACAATTGGCTACATCACACGTTCTAGTACAATTTTAGAGTTCTCACCAACTATTATATCATTGATCTTAGCGGGTAAGGTAGGCTCTAATATTGCTTCAGAAATAGGAACAATGAAAACAACAGAACAAATTGATGCCCTTGAAATTATGGGAGTTAATAGTTTAACATATTTGATTCTACCTAAGATTCTTGCTGCTGTATTGTTCTTTCCTGTGCTAATCATATTCTCAATGGGTCTTAGTTTAGTTGGAGGTTGGTTATCATTGATTGGGTCTGGTTTGTCTTCAACTGAAACGTACATCGTTGGTATTCGTTCATTCTTTGAGTTAAGCAATGTGTTTTATGCTCTGTGTAAAACAGTTGTATTTGCCTTTCTAATTGTTTCTATTGCATCCTTTTATGGTTGCTATACCAAAGGTGGGGCATTAGATGTGGGCAGGTCAGCTACTCATGCTGTAGTAAGTAGTAGTGTGGCCATTCTAATTGCAAACTTCTTATTAACTCAAATGATATTATTATGATTGAGGCTAAGAGAGTGAATAAGTCATTTGGTAAAAATCATGTTTTGCATGACGTAAGCACGAAGTTTGAGAAGGGTAAAGTCAATTTAATTATTGGTCAATCTGGTCAGGGAAAATCTGTTTTAGCTAAATGTCTTGTAGGGCTACATGATCCTGACACAGGTACTGTCTTTTATGACAAGAGAGACTTCACTGCAATGTCACGTAAGGATAAAAAGGCAATTCGAAAAGAAATTGGAATGCTTTTTCAGGGGTCAGCTTTATTTGATTCAATGACGGTTGAGGAGAATGTTATGTTCCCACTCACGATGTTCTCTGATATGACAAAAAAAGAGAAGTTAGAACGTGTAAATTTTTGCCTTCAACGTGTGAACCTTGAAGGGAAGAACAAGTTGTTTCCTGCTGAATGTTCAGGAGGTATGCAAAAACGTATTGCAATTGCACGTGCCATATCAATGAATCCTAGTTATTTATTTTGTGATGAGCCTAATTCTGGGCTAGATCCAAAAACTGCCATTATTATTGATAATTTGATTCGTGAGATAACCTATGAGTATGACATGACAACTGTTGTGATTACCCATGATATGAACTCCGTAATTGAAATAGGAGACACCATTCTATTCATTCATAATGGAATAAATTGGTGGCAGGGTGATAGTAAATCAATTATTACGACTAAAAATCAAGAGGTTGTTGATTTCGTTTATGCATCTGATTTCATGAAAGAAATACGCTCGTCAATTCAAGATAAGCGCGGTTAACTTAATCATCATCGCTATCGTCTAGATATTTTTTATCCAATTGCTTTTTTGATTTCACCCCCAATTCTTTAAGTTTTTCTGCAGATCGTGTTAAGTTTCCACGGCCATCTTTAAGTTTAGATATTGCATCTTTATAAGCAACGTTAGCGTCTTTTTGTTTTATTCCTATCTTTTCAAGGTCCCCAACAAAGCCAACGAATTTGTCATATAGTCGACCCGCTTGTTCTGCAATCTCAAAAGCATGTTTATTTTGACGCTCCTGTTTCCAAAGGCCTTCAACTGTTTTTAAAGTGGCTAAGAGCGTAGATGGAGTGACAATTACTATTTTTCTTTCCCAGGCTTGTTGGTAAAGCATAGGCTCCTCTTTCATCGCTAAGGAAAATGCAGATTCGATTGGCATAAACATGAGAACAAAATCTGGAGAAGTAAGGTCCGGAAGGTGCGCATAATCTTTATCTCCTAATCCTTTAATGTGCGCCTTGATTGAAATTATATGATTGCTTAGGGCAGTCTTCTTAAGCTCATAGTCTTCTTCATTGACATATTGCTCAAAAGCTTTTAAAGACACTTTTGCATCGATGATAATGTGTTTGTCTTCTGGCAGATTAATAACAACATCTGGTCGCAAACGTTCGTTCTTATCATTTTGATAGGATGGCTGAACGTGATACTCCCTTCCTTTTTCAAGCCCACTAAATTCTAAAATTCGTTCGAGTGCTAATTCACCCCAATCACCTTGTGTTTTTTGCTCACCTCTCAATGCATTAACAAGATTTTGAGCTGTGTCATGCATTTTTGAATGCTGTTCGGAAAGCGTTTTAATTAAGGTTTCCATATTAGCAAAGCGCTCAATATCATGTTCTTTATTTTCCGTGACCTTAAGCTCAAATTTTTCTAGTTTCTCTTTTAGCGGAGTCAAAATTTGTTTTAGCTGTTCTTCATTTTCAGCTTTTAATGCCTTATTACCTTGAGAAACAATGTCTTTACCAACTAATTCAAGTTGTAGTGTAAGCTCTTTTTGTTTTGTAATAGATTGTGCTTTTTCAATTTCTAGGATCCGTTCCAATCCTTCTTTTTCTGCAGAAGCTTTTATTCCAACTGATTTATGTAGATCTACATCTTGACTTAAGGATTCAATTTGAATTTCTAATTTAGAGATAGAAGACTTTTTATTTGCCAGTTGAGAAAAGAACCAAGCAGAAGTAGCGATTGAAATGACAATGATGATAATTAAAACAGGAGTTAGCATAAAAAAGAGTTGGATTTAAAAGTAAACATTATAACCGAAATGGACTTTACTGTTGCTAAAAAGTATTGGATTACTGTCTTGTTTTCCTAATGCATATGAAATAGAAAAGATACCAAAATTTGTACTGAACGCAAAGCCTAATCCAAACCCGATTGGTGTATCATTATAATAGGAATTACTATTATTTTCATACCAGCTTTGATCATAGAAGGCAAAGACATGTGAATTTTTATCCAAGAGAAACCGGTACTCCAACGTTATTGTTGATTTTGCTGTTGCGTACAGTTCATCTTCATTGAACCCACGCTGGTTAGAAAGCCCTCCATAGCGATAAACTTCATTTTCGAAAATTTCATCCGCAGAATAGAATTCTGTCAAATTTGCTAAGTGAAGAACATGTCTTTTGTGTAAAGGTATAAAATAGCCGATTTTAATTTTCATCTGATAGACAACCGATTTAACTGCTAATGTAGTATCATTCACTTGTGACTTACGAAGTCCCGCATTGGATTCAATTAGAATGTTCATGCCTCGTGTTGGATTTTGGATGTAATCAAGATTGTTAGCTAAATAAGCTAGACCATAACTGTTAGACTTGATGTTACCCAATTTCGAAAAAGAAGTGTTATTATTGCCGCCAGAAAGGATGTTGGAATTTATATTTTGATAATAGGCTTTAATGTAACTTCCATGTTTCAGAAAATATTGAACTCCAATCGTTGATTTTAGCTCAATGAATGAGGTGTCTCTTTTGTATAGATCGAAAGTCCCATCTAACCCGAATGGTGTGTTGAATAAAAATGGATAGTTTAAATGTGCATTTAATGACTGTGTTTGTGCCTGAATACTTTGCCATTTAAGATCTACTAACTCGCCACGATGCAAGATATCTTGTAGGATCAAGTTTACTTCTCCTGTAAAGGCGATTTCTGTTGAGACTGGATCGGGTTGAAACCCAACAATTCCATTGAAAGAGCTTATAGGAATAGACTCTAAATACACAAATAATTCAACGCCTTCTTTTGTGAATAGTATCTCAGAAGGTTTTCTTTCTTTTATAAATTGTATCTGCTCAAGATGTTCTTCTACTTTTTCACGAATTGATTCTGCATAGCTTTCTCCAATTTTTATTCCAAGTAAGTTCGAAATATATTTAGTTGAAATCGCTGAATCACCACGTACATTTACTTTATTCCAAGTGTAGTAGGGCCCGCGAATTATTTTTATTTCCGATATTAATTGTTCTGCTTCAATTAGAGCGTTTTTTAATTGAACAGAGGCAAACGGGAAGCCATTGTTAAGATATGTATTTAATGTAGAGGATAGTGTTTGATGGACCTCAGTTGGAGTAAACGCAACCCTACTTATGAGCTTCTCATTAATTTGACTTTTCTTTCTTAAAAAGATTAATTCTTCTGGATCAATAGTTAATAGGCATGATGAGAATTTAACCCCTAGATTAAAGTCTAGAGAAACACTCATTTTTTCAAATTCAAGAGTGTCTATAGAAGCTAAAATATAACCTTTGCGTATCGCTGTATATTTTAATTCGCGTACAAAACTGACTACTGAGGCACTATCCTTAAAAGTAGTTTTAGGTCTTTTTATGAATTGCTTATGACTCTGATTTGAGAATATCAATTCGTACTTTTCTTGTCCCGAGGAATATAGGGTGTTAAAAATCAGTAAAAACAGAAAAATCCTTTGCATTAGAACTATTAACGATCTGAAATTTACTTTATTTCACGCTATTAAACACCAATTGTGGAAAACAAAATCACAGTATTCATGTAATTTATCTTAATTTTGCCGTTGTACTTATTAGTGCAATGAACTAGAGGATATTTTAATAACGTTAAAAATAACAACAATGAAAAATTTTTTGACCTTGACATTAATGAGTTTGGTATTAATCTCCGTTTTAGCTGCCTGTGGATCATCAAAAGTAGCGCATTGTGATGCCTATGGAAGTATCGATGAAATCGAGAATAGTGATTTAACTTCTTTATAGAAGAACATCAACTTATATCAAGGTCATCAATTGATGACCTTTTTTATGAAACAGATATTTTATGAGGTTGTAATCAATAGTATATGCTAGGTCGACTTATACTGGGAATAGTATGATATTGAATAACAAAAGATTTTTCATACTCACAATATTCCCAAGTTTTAGTCTTTAGATATAAATTTATTTTTTTCGTAATTCAAAGTTCTGTCCGAGATATACTTTACGAACTTGCTCATCAGCTGCTAATTCTGTAGCTGTTCCAGATTTTAAAATATTCCCTTCAAATAGTAAATATGCTCTGTCCGTAATCGACAATGTCTCTTGAACGTTGTGGTCTGTAATTAGTATACCAATATTACGTTTCTTTAATTCTGAGATAATACTTTGAATGTCTTCTACAGCGATTGGGTCAACTCCTGCAAATGGTTCGTCTAGCAGGAGAAACTTAGGATTCGTTGCTAAAGCTCTGGCTATTTCAGTTCTTCTTTTTTCTCCTCCTGAAAGTCGGTTTCCTAAGTTTTTCCGAACGTGATTTAAGCTAAATTCATTCAGTAATTGCTCAAGTCGCTCATGTCTTTCTTTTTTATTCAGGTCAGTCATCTCAAGGATAGCCATTATATTATCTTCGACTGTTAACTTACGGAAAACAGAAACCTCTTGTGGTAGATAGCCAAGTCCCATTTGTGATCTTTTATACATTGGAAACGAAGTGATGTCCTTATCATCCAAAAAAACTTTTCCGTCATCTGGTTTAACCAGGCCTACAATCATATAAAATGATGTTGTTTTACCAGCGCCATTTGGACCAAGTAATCCAACAATCTCACCTTGTTTTACTTCAATGGAGACTCCCTTAACGACATCTCGTCCTTTATAAGACTTTCTAATTCCAGTTGTATATAACTTCATGTAACTTATCGTTAAAAGTTGAGGACATATTTAGTCCGAATACCAAATGCTTGTATATCTGTAGCTTTGACTCCCGGTTCTAAATGTGTAAGTCGCCAAAATAGATCAACACGACCTACCTTTAATATATTTTCAATTCCTATACCTACTTCAATGTAAGGAACATTGGCAAATTGTTTCGTAAATGTAGGTAAAAGCATTTCATTTAAATGTCTATTGGAAATTTGACCCAATACGCTCTTTCCAGTAGTTACAAGTCTCAACTTTGCTTTTCTAACCCAAGGGATTTTATTAAAGAAAAAACCATCCCAATGATTTTCAATTAATACTGAAACGTATTTGTCTGATATAAACTCAAAAAAATTCATTTTATTGAATGCATTATCGAATAACCAATAAGATTGATTTCCCTCATGTACTTTTAAGAAAGGATATGCAGCAGTGCCAAAAATTGTCCCTGCATTTATTCCATATCGAATTCTACCAAGAATTCCAATAGTTGTAGTGTGTTCTATAAATAAATCAATTTTTTTATAATTATAATCGCCTCCGAGAAGTCCTTTGACTCCAAAAGTTCCTTGAATTGAAATGACAGGAAATTTACTCCGAATCGACGTCCTATCGAAAGACCCTGAAATAAACTCTTCATTCTTTGACCATCTATACCTAGCAATAAACTCAGTTGTTTGTATTCTTCTTATGGTGTCATCATAAGCTGTTTTCTTATTAGGCCTCAGATAATTTGCTGCTCCAATTGCAGTATATTCCTTCCATTCGAAACCAGCAAATAATACAATGTCTTTGAGTAAGTCCTTCTCAATAGTAACACCAACTTTCTCTGCAAAAGTTAATTTATCTAACGGTCCTGTTCGCAATAAGCTTCCGAATGTTGACCCGATCGATCCTGCCTCTGGAGATTGCCCTATTTGTTCTAAATCATATGAATAGTATAGTGATAAAACACCACGCTTTTTTTGTGTCAAATTAAATCGCACTGTAGCACCATACTTAAGCTTCTCATCTCCAGAGCCATATACTAGATTCCCTCCAAATTCAATACGGCGACTAAATTTATTTGATGTTCTAAGAGCTAATTCTAACCTAAAATCTTCTACGGGATTAAAGCTAATCAGAGAAAAAGCATTTCCAATTTCTAGCTTGTTTAAAGGGTAGTATCCAGTTGTAAATAAATAGAGTGTATTCTTCATAGTTTTGAAGAATTTTAGATTTTCAAGCGAATCAATCATTTCATTGATTCCTTGTTCTTGAGGAGCGAGTGGTTCAGGTCTGACTTTTTCCCAGTAGGCATTTTCTCGTTTAGTAGCACCGTCAGCAAGTTCTACTGTAGAGTTAGATTTATAAAAATCAGCGGGTCTTTTTGTATTGATTGCGTAATTTCTTCGAGTCGATTGTTTTCTCCCAAATAATCCAGAGACTTCTGTCTTTTTTGTGATTTTTAAATCAGTAAATATTTTCTCATCTGTTAGCATCCATACTTCGGATTCAATTTGACTAAATTCTTGTTCGATATACAAATCTTGTATGTAGTTAATATTTATCCATGGAGAGAGATTCGCGTTAAATGACTTTACAGCATATGTTGTATCGTGAATCCACATTTCTCCCTCAAATGTCATATCACCTTTACGTTTAGGCTTGAAGGTGAGTTTGTAACACCAGTATTGGTCAATAAAGGTTGAGTCTTCTAGGTAAAACCTGTAGAAATTCCGCGCATAATCGGAAGCGGGGCTAATAAACGATTTTTTGAATAAATCAAAGTTGTTATCATAGATATTGATGTCTATATACATATCTCCTAAGAATTGATTTAATTCTAAGTTTTCAATTCCACTTATTCGGGTAGCTTTAACAATCTCTTTTTTACGTTTAGGTGATTTATTGTAGTAATAATCGGAAATAGATTCACTTAAAATGATTGGGAGGAAATTTTCACCGTTATCTGTCGAGTCCAAGTAGCCCATGACAACGTCAAGTCTTTTTACAATATCGCGTTCTATGGAGCTGTCATCAATATTATTGATGTCTAGTTGAATTTTATTATATACCTCATATTCATATGACTCTAGCTTTTCCTTATTGTTGATGTGTTTATGTGATATTAATCGTTGATGCAGCCTAGTGGACGGGAGCTCATGAGGAGCCTTAACAAAAACTTCTTCAAAATCTGTAGAAAGGATAGGCATTTCCACATCAATAGTTTGATTTTCATCTAATTCAACATAATTTTTAACCGTGATATAACCTGAGAATGAGAATACAAGACTATCTGTGGCATAATAAGTATCTAATCTATACTTGCCTAGAGTATCACTTATTACACCAATTTTTGAGTTTTGAAAACGAATAGTAACAAAGGGCATTGGATTACCAGAAACTTGATCTCGTACAACACCCTCAACTACCGTCTTTTGAGAAAAAGAGATTGTTGAAATAAAGGAGAGAATAAAGAGTAATAATGTTCTCATGAGTAATTACAGAGCTTTAATGTAACTAACTATTTTGACATTGCAATTTTCATTTTCTTTTCTACTCGCACAGAAACTAGGATGCCAACTTCATATAAAAGCAGAACAGGAACACCGACTATAACCTGACTAATTAAGTCGGGGGGGGTAATTACAGCTGACAATATGAGAATACCAATAATTGCATGCTTTCGATATTTTCTCAGGTATTCCGCATTAAATATGCCAAGTCGTGTAAACAAATATGAAACAACAGGTAAAAGAAACAATAACCCCGAAAAAAACACAGTTGACAGAATGGTACTCATATATGAGCTAATCGTAAAGATATTATCAATTTTATCACTGATTTTATATGATCCAAAGAACTGAACTGCCAATGGGGCGACGATAAAATAACCAAATGCTATACCTAAGAAAAATAAGAAAGAGACGTAAAAAACTATTCCTTTTGCAATAGATTTTTCTTGGTGCTTTAAACCTGGCTTTACAAACGCCCAGATTTGAGTAAAAACAAAAGGAAAGGCAGCAATAGCCCCACCCATAATACTCATCATTAATGAATAGGAGAACTGACCCGATACGGTCATGCTTTGCATTTTAACAGGAATTTCTTCAACACAAACATGGAGGAATTCACAAATTAGTTTGAAAGAAATAAAATCAGGACTTTTCATTGACAAGAAAACATTGTCCATTATCCATTCCTGGAGAACCCAAATAGCAATCGCAAAAACAAGGATAGAAATGCCTATTTTAACAAGTCTCCATCTAAGTTCTTCAAGGTGATCCAAGAAAGTCATTTGTTTTTCGTCACTCATAACATTACAAAAGTAGTTAATCATAATTATAAGCCACTTTAAATAGTAGAATTAATATCATAGTGCACTTTTTTTATTTTGACTTATTAATTGTAGATGTATTTATTTTGAGTATTTTAGATAGGTAATACAGTTTCAATGTAAATGGCAAGCACAAATTTAAAAGAAGCCCTGAAATCCTATTTTGGATTTGATGGCTTCAAAGGAGCACAAGAAGAGATTATTCACAATGTCTTGGATGGTAAGAATACGTTTGTTATTATGCCTACTGGTGGTGGGAAATCAATGTGTTATCAATTACCAGCGATCCTTTCTGAAGGTACAGCGATTGTAGTTTCGCCATTGATAGCATTAATGAAGAATCAAGTAGATGCTATTCGCAGTGTAAGCAATGATGAATCAGTAGCACATTTTTTAAACTCTTCACTTACCAAAACTGATATTATACGAGTGAAGGGCGATATTATTGCCGGAAAATCTAAGCTACTATACGTTGCTCCAGAATCATTAACGAAAAAAGAAAATATTGAGTTTTTAAAATCTGTAAAAATTTCTTTTTTTGCAATAGATGAAGCGCATTGTATTTCAGAATGGGGACATGACTTTAGGCCTGAATATAGGAGGTTAAGAGAGATTTTTTCAGAAATATCTGATGTTCCAATTATTGCATTGACAGCTACAGCTACGCCTAAAGTCCAGCATGATATTCAGAAGAATTTGAACATGTTAGATGCCACAATATTTAAATCTTCATTTAACAGAGAAAATCTTTTTTATAGAATCCTTCCTAAAAAGGATGTAGAAAAACAAATCATAAAGTACATCCGCGGCCAGAAAGATAAAAGCGGTATCATATACTGCTTAAGCAGAAAAAAAGTGGAAGAGCTTTCAGAACTTTTACAAGTGAATGGGATTAGTGCATTGCCTTATCATGCAGGGTTGGATTCAGGATCTAGAGCTAGGCATCAGGATATGTTCTTGATGGAAGACGTAGATGTAATTGTTGCAACTATAGCCTTTGGTATGGGTATTGACAAGCCAGACGTTAGATTTGTAATTCATCATGATATTCCGAAGTCATTAGAGAGTTATTATCAAGAAACGGGTAGAGCAGGTAGAGATGGAGGTGAGGGGGAGTGTATTTCTTTCTATCGATATAAAGATGTTGAAAAACTAGAAAAGTTCTTACAAGGTAAACCGGTAGCGGAACAGGAAATTGGAAGGCAATTATTGAATGAGATTGCTTCATTTTCAGAGACTTCTGTTTGTCGACGCAAAATGATTCTGCACTATTTTGGTGAAGAATATGATGAGCGAAATTGTAACTCACTTTGCGACAATTGTAAGGATCCAAAAGAGAAAACAGAAGGTAAAGATTATGTTAAGTATTTATTGGATGCTGTTGAGCTTTTAAAAGAAACACAAAAATCAAAACACTATTGTGCGTTTCTATCAGGTGTCGTTAATTCGGACATTAAAGCTTACAAGCACGATGAGTTACTTCTTTTCGGTATTGGTAAGGATAAAGATGAACATTTTTGGAATTCTGTTGTTCGCCAAAGCGTTGTTTCGGGATTACTTGTAAAAGATATTGAATCCTATGGAGTGTTAAAACTGACTGAAGCTGGAATGAAATTCAAAAAGAAACCAACTTCATTTCTATTGTTTAAAGAACGCGATTATTTAGTGATTGATGATGAGTCAGTTGCTATAAATAACATTGGAGGTACTGCTTTTGACCAAGTGTTATATAATCAATTGGTTGATTTGAGAAAAAGCTTATCAAAACAAAAAGATATACCTCCATTTGTGATTTTCCAAGAGCCATCATTAAAAGACATGTGTTTTCAATACCCTATTTCTATTGAAGAATTAACTAACGTTCAAGGTGTAGGGAATGGTAAGGCTCAGAGGTATGGAGCACCATTTGTAGCACTCATAAGTCGATATGTTGATGATAACAATATTGAACGTCCACAAGATTTAGTAATGAAGTCCGTGGTAAACAAGTCTGGGCTTAAAGTTCAATTGATTCAAAATATTGACAGAAAACTGCCTTTAGAAGATATTGGACGTGCACAAGGTAAAAGTGTGGATGACGTTGTTGATGAAATTCAAGCTATTGTTGCATCAGGTACTCGTGTGAATATAAACTACTATATCGATGATATCTTGGACAATGATTCTCAGGAAGAGATTTACGAATATTTCACCGAAGCTGAGACAGATAATTTAATAGATGCTCATAATGAATTTAACGGGGATTATTCAGAAGAAGAATTGCGTTTGATGTGGATAAAGTTTATGAGTGAAATGGCTAATTAATTCGCTACTATTTAGAGAGTATGTAATGATGTAGTCCAGACTCATCAATAAAAGTAGTTTCTAGCTGACTTTTATTCAGAAATAAAATATTACCGAGATCTAGTAAGGAATAGCTCCCGTCAGGGTTGGTACGATTCAGCATGTATGTTTCTCCTTGAGGACCAATGATAATAACTCCATGTTCACTTTTTATGAATTGATTTGTGCCATCAGAATAAGACAAGTCTATGCTGTAATTTCCCTGAGATTCTGAAATAGTTGATATTATAAATTGTCCGGAGCTTTCAAATTCTGTACTAAAACCTTGAAAGTTTGAATATTCGTATTTGTCAATTTTCCAATCTCCAGATATGCATTTATCCATATTTTTCTTCTTACTGCAAGACAGAAGAAAAAATAAAAGCACAAAGAAAAAAGGGTTTTTCATAAAAAAAAAAGAGATAATCAATTATTTTGACTCTCCTTTTTTTTAAGGAGAGTCTTTTTTCTATTCAGAAAATGGCGCTAATGCCATCATTTGCATTCCAATTTTTAATGCGTTATCATCGATGTTAAATTTCGGATGGTGTACACTAAAAGTTAAATTTTTAGCTTCATTTCTTACTCCTAGACGGAAAAAACAAACAGGTACTTCTTGCGAATAGAATGAAAAGTCCTCAGCTGTTAATCTTATTGGTAATTCTTCTACGTTTGACTCACCAAGAAAATTTTGAGCAGTCCTTCGTAAGGATGAAGTCAGCTCAGGATTATTTTCCAAATATGGGTAGCCTTTACTGATAAGAACTTCAGCTCGTCCACCTGAGGCCTGGGCAATTTGTTGTGCTGTATGTTCAATAAGACTTAATGCTTCAGCTCGCCAAACTTCATTCATTGTTCTAAATGTACCTTTCAAGTGAGCTTGAGAAGGAATAACATTCGTACTGCCTAATGCCTCAAAATGTCCAAATGATAAAACACATGGTATTTTAGGGTCACACTTTCTACTTACAATTTGCTGCATAGATTGCAGCAAATTTACACCAATCATTATTGGGTCAATACATTGGTGTGGTGTTGCTCCGTGTCCTCCTTTACCATGAATCGTGATGTAAATCTCATCACAAGATGCCATATAAATACCTTCTTTGAATCCAACATGTCCAACTTGCATATCTGGAAAAACATGTAAAGCAAACATTTTTGAGATAGTAGGCTTTTTAAGCACACCATCTTTAATCATATAGGTTGCTCCCCCTGGATTCTTTTCTTCTCCCGGTTGAAAAATTAATTTAACAGGCTGAGGGAGTTCATTTCTTAATTCATATAAAATTTCTGCAGCACCTAATAAAACAGCAGTATGAACGTCATGTCCACAGGCGTGCATAACACCATCAACTTTCGATTTATAATCGACATTTGTTTCTTCTAATATTGGCAAAGCATCCAAATCTGCTCTCAGCCCAATAGCAATATCGTGTTCCGAATGATGATTACCTTTAATTAGCGCTACTACCCCTGTCTTACCAAATCCTCGTTGAGGAGTCAAACCAATAGATTCGAGTTCCCCTGCTACAAACTCCATAGTATTATGCTCCTGATAACTTAATTCAGGGTTTGCATGAATATGCTCTCGAATTGACTTCACTTTTTGGAAAAGCTCTTCAGAACGTTTGGAAATTATATCGTGAATTGAATTAATCATTTGAGAGGCCATTATATCCTGACACCATGAATCTAAAAGATACATATGCCATGATGATTCCGAAAACAACCTTCACTAAATCAGGTGATATTTTTAATGAAAGTTTCGATCCAATATATCCTCCCACTACAAATGTGAGAGCGATAATTACTCCGAATTTCCAATTGATATTGTCAGTTTTCCAATAGTTGTTTACCGCTAAAATCCCAACGGGTAGTAATAGAACAAAAAGACTTGTTCCTTGTGCTCCATACTGTGACATTCCTAATAAATAGATCAATGCTGGAACGATGATTACCCCACCACCAACTCCAACAAACCCACTTAGGATTCCGGCGAGTAAACCAATGGAGACAAGAATTATTATTGTTTGTGTTGGCATCATAATGGTATAAAGATAATGATTCGTTCGGAATCACTGAATCAATAAATTACATCCTCGAATATCTGAGTTATCAAAACGGCCCATTAATTCAAATCCTTCAGGAACAATTCTCCCTAAATCTTGGGTTGAAATGAAAGAGCAGCTGTTGATATTTGCAAGGTCAATAACGTTTATCCCTCCGGTCTTCCCTTCTTCAACGTAATTAAAAGGATCGTTAACTTCTCTAATTAACACACGCATTGTTGGGCTAGCTTTAAATATTCCACGATCAATACTATATGCTTGAGAGAGTAATTCAGTCATACCATATTCGGATGAAATAAAATCTGTATTAAGCCCTTTTTTTAAGGCTGAATGTAATTCTTGCTTAGTTAATTCTTTTCGTCGACCTTTCATGCCGCCAGTTTCAATTATTCTCGCTTTTGATAAGTCTGGATTTAACTCTGTTAAATCCAGAAGCGCATAAGAAACACCAAATATTACAACATCCTTCCCTTGTGATATTGCATTATTATAGGCTTGAATTAAGTCTTCGAAATTAGAAAGGAAATAGCCCGACAGTTTGTTGTTTGTGCGTTTAATTAAATGATCAACCATGTATATAAGACTTGATTCGCCTTGTTCTTGATAATTGGGTAAAAGAGCTAGTATCACTTGGTTTTCGGGATAACCAATGATTTCATCATAGCCTAAATTAAAGGCTTTGATATACATTTTCAGATCTGATATGAGATGTATACTTCTCTGTCCATTAGTCCCACTACTTTTAAACGCGACATCTACTTTAGCTGTGCTTGACACAATATCATGTGTCTTGAAAAATGAAATCGGCAAAAATGGAATTTCTTTAAGGCAGGTAGGTATGGGGATGTTTAAATGTTGAATGTATTCATTGTAAACGGATTTTTTTTTCGATTGAAGGCTATAAACCTCCAAAGCTACTTTTTCGAATTCTTGTTCGTTTTTAAGGTTGAATATTTTTCTCTGAAGCTCCATATTCGATGATTAGAAAAGTATTCCAGCGAGTACAGCCGTTGACATACATGCTAGCGTTCCACCAATAAGCGCGATTACCCCATATTTTGCTAGGAGACTCTTTTTTTCAGGAACTAAAATTCCAATTCCTCCAACTTGAATTCCAATAGATGCTATATTTGCAAAACCACATAGAACATATGTACTCATGATAACTGTCTTCTGAGAAAGTTCATCTTGGAGAACTCCTAAGTGAGGATAAGCGATAAACTCATTTAATATTGTTTTTTCTCCAAGTAGTTGTCCGAAATACATGCAATCTTGCCATTCAACTCCCATGACCCATGAAACTGGTGCAAGGAGGTATCCAGCGATACTTTCAAAGCTTAACTGTGTGTACATTCCACCCGATGCAATTAGGTCATTTAAAGAGGTCCAATCTCCTACTTTTCCTAATGTGTAATTTACTAAAGCGATTAAGCTCATGAACACCAATAGCATCGCCCCAACATTTGCTGCTAGCTTCAGCCCTTCAGTAGTTCCATTTGTGATTGCCTCTAATGCATTTGCACCAATATTTTCTTTTGGTACATCTAAGTCCTTATCAATTTCCTCCGTTTCTGGAACCAATATTTTAGCAAAAACAATTGCTGCAGGTGCAGACATAAAAGATGCTGTCAATAAGTGTTTGGCGTAGAATAATTCTTTCAATTCATCACCGCCACCTAAAATCCCAATCACTGCAGCAAGAACACCACCCGCAATTGTAGCCATTCCACCAACCATTAAGCACATGATCTCAGATTTGGTCATTCGTTTTAAGTATGGCTTAACAATTAGGGGCGCTTCTGTTTGTCCAATGAAGATGTTAGCTGCTGCAGAAATACTTTCAGCTCCAGAAATACCTAGTACTTTATTCATTACCCAAGCCAATCGTTTTACAATCCACTGTAAAATCCCGAAGTAATAAAGTAAGCTTGAAATTGCTGCGAAGAAAATGATTGAAGGTAAAATCCAAGTCACAAAATTCATGAGTATAGGGTCTATTTGTTCTGAACCCATGCTTCTAAAAAGAAAGTTTGCTCCATCATGAGAGAAGTTAATGAGTTTTGTAAATGCTTTAGAAAGCCAATCAAAGATGATTGAAACAAATGGAACTTTAAGAATGAGAATTGCAAGGGCTATTTGAAGTAAAGTTCCACGAGCTACTAACCCCCAATTAATGTTTTTTCGGTCTTTACTAAAGACATATCCTATCAAAAATAGCATTCCTAAACCAAAAAAACCTCTAATAATAGACATGAAAGTGATGCCCGCTCCTTTAGAACTAATTTTGTCATGATATGCAAATCGCTTTCCTGATTTAGTAAAAACCACTTTATTGTCAGAGCTAAAAGCAATAGGGTAATTATTTATTACATCTAAGGTATTGACTATTGATGTTAGTGTTAATGTCTTATCTTTAGCTTTCCATTTTCCCGTTAATTGTTGCGTAAAAAGAGTGTCATCATTGACGAATGTACCATTCGGATTTAATTTCAGGGTGAAAGATTTTCTATGGTATTCGATATCCTCAAACTTAGCTGAAGCTTGAGAAGAAAATGTAATAAGTAGAAAAAAGAGAAGAAAATTAAGAGCTACGCTTTTTGATTTCATCCCTAATTTTTGAAGCAATTTCATAGTTTTCATCATCAATAGCTTGATTAAGTTGATTTTTCAATTCTTGAAGTGAAATAGTTTCAATAGTCTGCTTTGGCTCTTTTTCCATGGCTTCAGTTAAAAGGTCATCTTCTTCCAAAGCATCTTGGTCTAGTAGTATTCCAGCACTTGATAAAATACTTTCATATGTATATACAGGGCACTCAAATCGAACCCCAATTGCTATAGCATCAGAGGTTCTAGCGTCAATCTCAACAATATCTCCATTTTGCTCACAGACAAGTTTAGAATAGAAAATCCCTTCAGCGAGCTTGTAAATAATAACCTCAGTAACTGTTATATTGAATGTTGAAGCAAAGCTTTTAAATAAGTCATGTGTCAAAGGTCTAGTAGGGACCATTTTTTCTAGTTCGATCGCGATAGCTTGTGCTTCGAATCCTCCAATAATTATTGGAAGCCTTCTATTTCCCTCAACTTCAGATAAAACTAAAGCATAGGCGCCTGATTGTGTTTGGCTGTATGATAATCCTACGATTTCAAGTTTTATTTTATTCATAACTTAAATTACTTATCTTTTGATTTAAAGTAATTAGGAAAGCAAAGTAATAATCTCCCCAAAAACGGATTGTATCTTAAAAAGAATAATTCTATCTAGAGTCTATTGGTTAGAGGCTTTGAATTTCTTTACTGCCTCAGTGAGTCTTGGGAGTACCTCAAAAGCATCACCTAAAACCCCGTAATCAGCAGCCTTAAAGAAAGGTGCTTCAGGGTCAGTGTTAATTACAACAATCACTTTAGACCCGTTAACTCCTGCTAAATGTTGAATCGCTCCAGATATTCCTGCAGCGATATATAAGTTTGGGCGAATAGCAACACCTGTTTGGCCAACATGTTCATGATGTGGTCTCCATCCAATATCAGCTACTGGTCTAGAGCAGGCTGTAGCCGCACCTAATTCTTTAGCTAAATCCTCAACCATCAGCCAGTTTTCAGGTCCTTTTAAACCTCTGCCTGCAGATACAACTAGCTCAGCTTCTGGCAATGGGATTTCGCCTTCTGGTTTTTTAGTTTCTATTAGCTTGATTGTAATCTCTCCGGGATTACCATCAAAAGATTCAACGGTACATGCAGAACCATTTTCTTCAGGTTGAATGCTATTTGGTAATAAAGAAATTATTTTCTTATCAGAAGCAATCGTTACATTTCCAAAAGCTTTTCCAGAGAATACATTCACTTTAACAGTGTGTCCATTTGGCACTTCAATTGCACCTGAAATCAATCCAGCTTTTAACTTAACAGATAGCCTTGGAGCAACGGCCTTTGCAACTAAATCATGAGAAAATACAATTGTATTTGCAGAAGTAGATTCTACTGCTGAAGTGATAACCCGAGTTAGTTGTTGTGCATCATTTCCGCTAACTGATTTTTCTACTAATACTTTTGATGCTCCATATTTCCCTAATTCGGATAAAGTAGATTCTTCTTGTGAGCCAGTTGTAACCACTACAACTTCTTCGCCTAGTTTTTTCGCGTAAGTAACTACTTCATGAGCACTTTTCGCTAGACCATTTTCGCTATTTATATATACTAATGTTGCCATATCTTAGATTACTTTTGCTTCGTTATGTAATAATTCTACTAATTCATCCATGTTTTCCGGTTCAATCATTTTACATGCTGACTTAGCTTCTGGTAATGCATAACTTTCAAATGCAGTAAGCGGAGTAATGTCTGCTGGGGGAACAACATTTAAAGGCTTTTTTCTAGCTGCCATAATTCCTCTCATGTTTGGTATTCGCTGCTCAGCCATACCTTTAGCACAAGAAATGACAGCAGGCATATCAATTTCTACAATTTGAATTCCGCCTACAATTTCTGTTTCTAATGTTAGCGTATTACCGTTAGCTTCTAGTTTTGATGCCAATGAAACAAATGGCAGGTCCATACCTTCAGCAATCATACCTCCAACTTGAGAGCCATTGTAATTGATGGTTTCCTTACCAGTTAGCACTATATCAAATCCATTCGCTTTTGCATATTCTGCAATTTGCATAGAAACATAATAAGCATCAGTTGGTTCTGCATCAATACGAATTGCTTCATCCGCACCAATTGCAAGGGCTTTCCTCATAACAGCTTCATCAGAAGCATTTCCAACTGTAATGATTGAAACAGAACCTCCGGCTACTTCTTTTAATTCTAGCGCACGGACTAAAGCATACCATTCGTCATAAGGATTGACAATATATTGTACTCCATTCTCATCAAACTTAGAATTACCATCCGTAAAGGCGATTTTCGAAGTTGTATCAGGAGATTTACTAATACAAACAAGTATTTTCATGTGAAATAAGTTTTATTTTTATCGATTGCAAATTTAGCAAATAATTACTCTTTTTTAGTGCTTTAGAAACATAATTCAAATGAATTTTCCTGAAATAAGCCGTATCGACAAAAAAATCATGGTTTTGTTTATACTTTTCTTTGTTTTCTGTAATCGAAATTTATTACATTTGGCCACCCAATTTGGATTAAGATTTTATAAAGTATGAAAACTGTACAGTTTAGAGAAGCACTTAGAGAAGCTATGACAGAAGAAATGCGACTAGATCAGAGCGTGTTTTTGATGGGAGAAGAAGTTGCTGAATATAATGGAGCATATAAGGTGTCTCAAGGGATGCTTGATGAGTTTGGTCCAAAAAGAGTTATAGACACCCCGATTGCAGAGCTTGGGTTTACTGGTATTGCGGTAGGTGCGTCAATGAATGGTTTAAGGCCTATCGTCGAATTTATGACATGGAATTTCGCGATTCTAGCTGCGGATCAAATCATAAATAGTGCTGCTAAAATGCTGCAGATGTCTGGCGGGCAATTTCATTGTCCAATTGTTTTTCGAGGTGGAAACGGTACTGCAGGACAGTTAGGGGCGACACACTCGCAAAGTTTTGAATCAATGTACGCTCATATACCAGGGCTAAAAGTGGTTACGCCTTCAAATCCTTATGATGCAAAAGGGTTATTGAAATCTGCAATTCGTGACAATGACCCTGTTGTTTTTCTTGAGTCTGAACAGATGTATGGTGATAAAGGAGAGATTCCTGAGGGAGAATACTTAATTCCTATCGGAGTTGCTGATGTAAAACAAAAAGGAACAGATGTAACTATTGTTTCATTTGGAAAGGTTATGAAGGTGGCTTTTGAGGCTGCTACGGAGCTGGCTAAAGAAGGTGTTTCGGTAGAGGTTGTTGATTTGCGTTCAGTTAGACCAATTGATTATATTACTGTTGTTGAATCAATCAAGAAGACGAATAGATGTGTTGTTCTTGAAGAGTCTTGGCCATTAGCATCAATCTCTTCTGAGATAGCTTACCATTTACAAAGATATGCATTTGATTATTTAGATGCCCCTGTAATGCGTGTGACCCAAACGGATACACCATTTGCTTTTTCACCAACATTGATTGATGAGGCGCTACCAAATGTTGGAAGAGTTATCGATGCTGTTAAAAGCACATTATATCGAGATTAAATACACATTATAAATTAGAGACTAAACCCTATTCATTATGAGTAGGGTTTTTTATTCTCTATAATTGCTTTTTGGGTGATATAACGATTAGTATTAGTACCTCCATAATTTTCGATTTAAAAGCGCATGTAATTTGTCGATGTAAAACAAAGCGCTTAGGCTTACTGAACGCCAATATGACTTGATGCTCAGTACAGATTCTTTTAAAGAGTATTGATGTTTACATTTTCAGCTTACTCTCATAGTGTATTTTTACAGATTAATTTAGCGTTATCTTTTTTGACGAAAGATGTAAACACCCAAATGTGAAAAAAGTTCTTTTTTTTCGGTGTCACTGTTGGTTTCTAAAATAAATCTACTATCTTTGCACTCCTGAAATGTGTTTTTAGGTGAGTCATTTATTAATTAAAGTAATAGTATTTTTATGCCAACTATACAACAATTAGTTCGCAAAGGGAGAACAGCAGTGGTAAAGAAGAGCAAGTCAGCCGCACTTGATTCTTGTCCACAGCGTAAAGGGGTATGTGTAAGAGTTTACACCACTACTCCTAAAAAGCCGAATTCGGCTATGCGAAAGGTCGCTAGGGTCCGCTTGACCAACGGAAAAGAAGTTAATGCATACATCGGAGGGGAAGGGCATAACCTTCAAGAGCACTCTTTAGTATTGGTACGTGGTGGGAGAGTAAAAGATCTTCCAGGTGTACGTTACCACATTGTACGTGGTGCTGAAGATACGGCTGGTGTTGAGGGTAGAACTCAACGTCGTTCGAAGTATGGAACAAAGAGACCTAAGAAATAATCTTTTTTTAAAAGTTTAAAAGATGAGAAGAAGAAAAGCAAAAAAGATAGCCATCCTTCCGGATCCAATATTTAAAGATGTTCAGGTGACAAAATTTGTCAATAACATGATGTTGGACGGGAAGAAAAATTTGGCGTTTAAGATATTTTATGATGCCATGGAAATGGTTGATGCAAAATTAGAAGATACAACAGGCTTAGCAACTTGGAAGAAAGCATTAGAGAATATTACTCCAGTTGTTGAGGTTCGTAGTCGCCGTGTAGGTGGTGCGACTTTCCAAATACCAACTCCAGTTCGTGAAGGAAGAAAAGAATCTTTAGCGATGAAGTGGTTGATTGGTTATTCACGTAAGCGTAATGAGAAAACAATGGCCCAGAAGTTAGCTGCTGAGGTTATCGCTGCTTCGAAAGAAGAAGGCGCTGCTTATAAGAAGAAAGAAGACACATTAAGAATGGCTGAGGCAAACAAAGCATTCTCACATTTTAGATTTTAATAGAAATGGCTAGAGATCTTAAATACACAAGGAATATTGGTATTGCTGCGCATATTGATGCAGGCAAGACCACTACTACTGAGCGTATTCTTTATTATGGTGGTGTAAACCACAAAATTGGAGAAGTTCATGATGGTGGTGCTACTATGGATTGGATGGAGCAAGAGCAGGAGAGAGGTATTACAATTACTTCTGCTGCTACAACGCTTAAATGGAACTATCGTGCACAAGAATATCACGTAAATATTATTGATACACCAGGTCACGTTGATTTTACTGTTGAGGTAAATCGTTCATTACGTGTTTTGGATGGTTTAGTCTTTTTGTTCTCTGCAGTTGATGGTGTTGAGCCTCAATCTGAGACTAATTGGAGACTAGCGAATAACTATAATGTTCCAAGAATTGGTTTTGTAAATAAAATGGATCGTCAAGGCGCAGATTTCATTAACGTATGCAAACAAGTTAGAGAGATGCTAGGTAGTCATGCACTACCATTACAAATAAATATTGGAGCTGAAGATGATTTTAAAGGAGTTGTTGATTTAATTAACTTCAAAGGAATCACTTGGAATGAAGAAGATCAAGGGATGACTTTTGAAGAGATTCCTATTCCCGAAGATGTTTTAGAAGAAGCTACACAGTTAAGAGAAGAGTTATTGGAAGCGGTTGCTGAATTTGACGACACTTTAATGGAGAAGTATTTCGAGGATCCTGAATCATTGACTGAAAGAGAGATTTTAGATGCACTTCGTGAAGCTACTATTTCTGGAAAAGTTGTTCCAATGATGTGTGGTTCGGCCTTTAAAAATAAAGGTGTTCAAGCAATGTTGGATATGGTAATGGAAATCCTTCCTTCGCCAATGGATGTTGAGGCAATTATCGGTGTTAATCCTAAGACTGACGAAGAAGAAAAGCGTAAGCCATCGGTTGATGAGCCATTTGCAGCATTAGCATTTAAAATTGCAACTGACCCTTTCGTGGGTCGTTTATGTTTTACTCGTGCGTACTCTGGTAAATTAGATGCTGGATCTTATGTGCTAAATGCTCGTTCTGGTAAAAAAGAACGTATTTCTCGTATTTTCCAAATGCACGCTGATAAGCAAAATCAAGTTCCTGAACTAGGAGCTGGGGATATTGGAGCATTTGTTGGTTTTAAAGATATCAAGACAGGTGATACATTGTGTGATGAGAAGTTTCCAATTGTATTAGAATCTATGGACTTTCCTGATCCGGTTATTGGAGTCGCGATTGAGCCTAAAACTCAAGCCGATGCTGATAGGTTGGGTGTTGGATTGAATAAATTAGCAGAAGAAGACCCTACTTTTCAGGTTAAAACTGATGAGGATTCAGGTCAAACGATTATATCAGGAATGGGTGAGTTACACCTGGAGATTATTGTTGATCGTTTGAAACGTGAGTTCAAGGTTGAGGTGAACCAAGGTGCACCTCAAGTTAGCTACCGTGAAAACATTACTGCCCTTGTTGACCATAGAGAGGTTTATAAGAAACAGTCAGGTGGTCGTGGTAAGTTTGCCGACATTGTTATTGTTGTTGAGCCTCAGGATGATCCAGAAAAAACAGGATTAGAGTTTGTTAATATTATTAAAGGTGGTAATATTCCAAGAGAATTTATTCCTTCAGTTGAAAAAGGATTTAAGGATTCTATGAAGAATGGTGTAATGGCAGGTTTTGAAATGGATGCTATGAAAGTAACATTGAAAGATGGGTCTTTTCATGCAGTTGATTCAGATGCTTTATCTTTTGAGTTGTGTGCTAAATTGGCATTCAAAAATTCAATACCTAAAGCGAGCCCTGTTCTTTTAGAACCTATGATGAAAATAGAGGTGGTAACACCAGAGGAGAACATGGGAGACATCATTGGTGACCTTAACCGTCGCCGTGGTATTCTAAAGGGGACGGATGATAAAAATGGGGCGAAAGTTGTTAAGGCTGATGTTCCATTGTCTGAAATGTTCGGATATGTTACTCAATTAAGAACCATGTCTTCAGGTCGAGCTACTTCAAGTATGGAGTTTTCACATTATGCTGAAGCACCAAGAGGTGTAGCTGATGAAGTAGTAGCAAAAATAAAAGGTGTTAAAGCGTAATTTAGATAGCGATGAATCAAAAAATTAGAATCAAATTGAAATCATACGATCACAATTTAGTTGATAAATCAGCTGAAAAGATTGTTAAGACTGTAAAGTCAACAGGTGCAGTAGTTAGTGGACCAATTCCATTACCAACTCACAAAAGAATATATACTGTATTGAAATCTCCACACGTAAACAAAAAAGCACGTGAGCAATTTGAATTGTGTGCTTACAAGCGTTTGATGGATATCTACAGTTCTTCTTCGAAAACTGTTGACGCATTAATGCGCTTGGAGCTTCCAAGTGGTGTTGATGTTGAAATTAAAGTATAAATAAAAGTTTAATCATAAATAGTTAAAGTATGCCAGGAATTATTGGTAGAAAAATCGGAATGACTAGTATCTACAGTGCCGAGGGCAAAGCAATGCCATGCACGGTGATAGAGGCGGGTCCTTGTGTTGTAACTCAAGTTAAAACACAAGACAGAGATGGTTACGAGGCTGTTCAAATGGGGTTTGGAGACCGTAAGGAAAAGAATACTCCAAATGCTATGAAGGGTCACTTTAAGAAAGCTAATACCGACCCAAAATCGAAATTAGTTGAGTTTAAAGGCTTCGAGAATCTAAATCTCGGTGACATCGTTAACGTTGACATCTTTAAAGAAGGTGAGTACGTTGCGGTAGTAGGAACATCTAAAGGAAAGGGTTTTCAAGGGGTAGTAAAACGTCATGGTTTTGCCGGAGTTGGTCAAGCAACACACGGTCAACACAACAGATTACGTGCTCCAGGATCTATTGGTGCTGCATCTTATCCAGCTCGTGTATTCAAGGGAATGCGCATGGCCGGACAAATGGGTAACGAAAGAGTGAAAATGGAAAACCTTCAAATTTTGAAAGTTCTTGCAGACAAGAATTTAATCGTAGTGAAAGGTTCTGTACCTGGATCTAAAGGTTCAACCGTAATAATTGAGAATTAATGAAAGTTAAAGTAATTAGCGCAAAAGGAAAAGCTACTGCTAAGGAAGTTAGCTTATCAAAAGAGGTTTTCGGTATTGAACCAAATGATCACGCTATCTATCTTGATGTTAAGCAACACCTAGCGAATCGTCGTCAGGGAACGCATAAAGCAAAAGAAAGAGCTGAAATCACGGGATCTACTAGAAAGATTAAGAAGCAAAAAGGAACAGGTGGAGCACGTGCTGGTAGTATCAAGTCTGGTACTAGAGTAGGTGGTGGTCGTATCTTTGGACCTCGTCCAAGAGACTATCACTTCAAGTTGAATGTGAAAATGAAAAGATTGGCTCGTAGGTCAGCATTTTCATACAAAGCAGTTTCTAAAGACATTATGGTAATAAAAGACTTGAAATTTGACGGTATTAAAACTAAAGACTTTGAAGCATTATTGTCAAACCTTAATCTTCAAGATGACAAAGTATTGATGATCTTAGGTGAGAAAAATGATAACGTATACTTATCATCTCGTAACCTTAAGAGAGTTAAAGTTGTAACAGCTGATTCAGTTAATACATTTGATGTGTTAAATGCTACAAAAGTTGTTATGGCAGAGAGTTCAATTGAAGTAATCGAAAAGATTCTAAACTAATTGAGATGAAGAACATTATTAAAAAACCTATTATATCAGAAAAAGCAACGGACCTAAGCGAAAAATTTAACCGCTTCACTTTTGCTGTTGATAGAACGGCTAATAAGATTGAAATTAAGAATGCTGTCGAGAAGTTGTACGGAGTTCAGGTAACTGAAGTACGAACAATGAATTATGGCGGTGGGAAATCCTCTACGAAATATACGAATAGAGGTATCGTTGAGCAACCAAGTAAAAAATGGAAAAAAGCCGTTGTTACCGTTGCAGAAGGAGAAGCGATTGATTTATTTAATAACTTTTAAGCACGTTAAACATGGGTCTTAAGAAATTCAAGCCTACCACTCCAGGGCAAAGACACAAGATCAACAGTGATTACTCTGAAGTAACTACTAATACTCCCGAAAAGAGTTTGGTAGCAGGAAAGAAGAAATCTGGTGGTCGAAACAATGATGGTAGAATGACTATGCGCTACATTGGTGGTGGTCACAAGCAAAAATACCGCATCATTGATTTCAAAAGAGAAAAGCATGGTGTTCCAGCAACGGTTAATTCGATCGAATATGATCCAAACCGAACAGCTAGAATTGCATTGTTATTCTATGCAGATGGTGAGAAACGATATATTATCGCACCTGATGGATTGAAAGTGGGCGATACTATCGTATCCGGAAAAGAAGCAGTTCCAAATGTCGGTAATGCAATGTTCTTATCGGACATTCCTCTAGGTACAGTTATTCACAATATTGAGATGAAGCCTGGTAAGGGTGGAGCTATTGCTCGTGGAGCTGGTACTTACGCACAACTGAACGCTCGAGATGGTCGTTATGCAATTATCAAACTTCCTTCTGGTGAATCTAGAATGATTTTGACAACTTGCTTGGCAACAATCGGAGCAGTATCTAACTCTGAACACAACTTGACAGTTTCTGGTAAAGCAGGACGTACAAGATGGTTAGGTCGCCGCCCACGTGTACGTGGTGTAGTAATGAATCCTGTAGATCACCCAATGGGTGGTGGTGAGGGGAAGAATTCTGGAGGCCACCCTAGATCTCGTAATGGTATTCCTGCTAAAGGATTCAAAACTAGATCTAAGAAGAAATATTCAGACAAGTTTATCATCGAAAGAAGAAAAAAATAATTAGGATATGAGTCGTTCATTAAAGAAGCCACCGTTTGTACACTACAAGCTAATTAAGCGAGTAGATGATGCACAAGAGTCTGGCAGCAAGTCAGTAATCAAAACATGGTCTAGAGCAAGTACAATTACTCCTGATTTTGTTGGATTAACCTTCGCTGTACACAATGGTAATAAGTTCATTCCTGTTTTCGTTAGTGAGAACATGGTTGGTCACAAGTTAGGTGAATTTTCTCCTACTCGTAACTTCCGTGGTCACGCTGGGAACAGAAAAGATAAGAAAAGATAAAATAGCAGATTATGGGTGCTAGAAAAAGATTAGTAGCAGAGCAAAGAAAAGAGGCAAACAAGTCAATCGCATTCGCGAAACTTAATAAGTCTCCAATCGCTCCACGTAAGATGAGGTTAGTTGCAGATCTTATTAGAGGAGTTGAAGTCAATAAAGCTCTAAACATTTTGCAACACAATGCTAAGGATGCGTCTACAAGCCTTGCGAAGTTATTACGTTCAGCTATTGCCAATTGGGAGCAAAAAAATGAAGGTAAAAGCATCGAAGAGGAAACTTTATTTGTTAAGTCGATTGAAGTTGGTGGAGGAGCAATGTTGAAGAGAATTCAACCAGCTCCACAAGGTCGTGCGCACAGAATTAGAAAAAGATCTAACCATGTTACTATCGTCGTAGACGGTAAGAACGCAGAATAATTTTAGATAAATGGGACAAAAAACAAATCCAATTGGAAATAGATTAGGTTTCATCCAAGGATGGGAATCTAACTGGTACGGTGGAAATAACTACGGAGACAAGATTATCGAAGATGATAAGATTCGTAAGTATCTCCGCGCTCGTTTATCTAAAGCAAGTATTTCAAAAATTATTATCGAGAGAACGTTGAAGTTGATAACCGTTACTATCAATACAGCAAGACCAGGTGTAATTATTGGAAAAGGTGGACAAGAAGTTGACAAACTGAAAGAAGAGTTGAAGAAGTTGACTAAAAAGGAAATCCAAATCAATATTTTCGAGGTGAAACGTCCAGAATTGGATGCTCGATTAGTTGCTGATGGAATTGCACGTCAACTAGAAGCAAGAATTTCTTTTAGAAGAGCAATTAAAATGTCTATTGCGAGTACAATGCGTATGGGAGCAGAAGGAATCAAGGTTAAGATTTCCGGACGTTTGAATGGCGCAGAGATGGCTCGTTCAGAGATGTACAAAGATGGACGTACTCCGTTACATACGTTCAGAGCTGACATCGATTATGCTTTAGCAGAAGCTCACACTACATACGGTCGTCTTGGAATCAAGGTGTGGATATGTAAAGGTGAAGTTTATGGTAAGCGTGATCTCTCTCCAAACATTGGTATGGCTTCTGGTCAGAAAGGTGGAAGAAAGCCTGCAGGAGGGAAAAGAAGAAAAAACTAAAAGGACAGTAAAATTTATTTAAGATGTTACAGCCAAAAAGAACCAAATTTAGAAAAGCTCAGAAGGGTAGAAACAGAGGGTTAGCTCACAGAGGTAGCACTGTTGCTTTCGGATCTTTTGGAATAAAAACACTTGAGCCAGGTTGGCTAACTTCACGTCAAATAGAAGCTTCTCGTATCGCCGTTACTAGATACATGAAGCGTGAAGGAAAAGTGTGGATTCGTATATTCCCTGACAAGCCTGTCACAGCTAAGCCAGCTGAGGTGCGTATGGGTAAAGGAAAAGGAGCTCCTAGCCACTGGGTTGCAGTTGTTCGCCCAGGAAGAATATTATTCGAAGCTGATGGCGTGTCGTATGAAACAGCTAAGGAAGCAATGCGTTTGGCGGCACAGAAATTACCGGTAAAATGTAAATTCGTTACGCGTAACGATTTTGTTATACCAACAAAATAGTAATTAAGTATGAAGCAGGAAGAAATCGCAAAAATGTCGGATGTAAAGGTGAAAGATCAACTTTCAAATTTATCTGAGCAAATGGTTAAAATGAAATTGACGCACAGTGTTGCACCAATGGAAAACCCATTACAACTCCGCCATATGAGAAGAACAATCGCAAGATTGAAGACTGAATTAACAAAACGTGAAGCACAAGCGTAGTTGCTTGTTAAAAACTAGCTTGAAATGGAAAAGCGTAATTTAAGAAAAGAGCGTATTGGGATCGTAACTAGTGACAAGATGGATAAGTCTATTGTTGTTGCGGTTGAACGTAAAGTTAAACATCCCAAATACGGAAAGTTCGTTAAGAACACTACAAAATTTGTTGCTCATGATGAAAAGAATGATTGCAATGAGGGAGATACAGTTAAGATTATGGAGACAAGACCTTTGTCGAAATCGAAAAACTGGAGATTAGTAGAGGTTGTTGAACGAGCAAAATAATTTTTAGTAATGATACAAACTGAATCAAGACTTAAAGTGGCTGACAACTCTGGAGCAAAAGAGGTGTTATGTATCCGTGTTTTAGGGGGTACAAAACGTCGATATGCTTCTGTAGGTGACAAAATAGTTGTTACCGTAAAGAGTGCGATGCCATCTGGCGCTGTCAAGAAAGGAACAGTAGCCACAGCAGTAATAGTAAGAACAAAGAAGGAAGTACGTCGTGCCGATGGATCTTATATACGCTTTGATGATAACGCTTGCGTTATCTTAAATCAAACAGGTGAGATGAGAGGGACTCGTATTTTTGGACCAGTTGCCCGTGAGTTACGTGATGCAAACTTTATGAAAGTTGTATCTCTTGCTCCTGAGGTACTTTAATCAAATTTAATTGACGTTATGCAACAGAAATTACACATTAAAGTAGGTGACACTGTTAAAATTATTAGCGGTGAATCGAACGGTCAAGAAGGAAAAATTCTTACGATCGACAGAAAAAAATCGCGCGCTATAGTTGAGGGTGTTAACTTAATGAAGAAACACCAAAAACCTAGTGCAACGGAACCACAGGGTGGAATCGTGGAGAAAGAAGCAAGTATCCACATTTCCAACCTCATGATTATTTCAGACGGTCAAGCTTCACGTACAGGACGTAAAGCGGACGAGGATGGAAAAATGGTTCGTTATTCAAAAAAATCCGGAAAGGAAATTAAGTAATGAGTTATACACCAAGACTACAGGAAAAGTATAGCGCTGAAATCATTTCAGCTCTTACTGAAAAGTTCGGTTACAAGACTGTAATGCAAGTACCGAAACTAGAGAAAATTATTATTAGCCAAGGTATCGGAGATGCAGTTGGTGATAAGAAGTTAATTGATAATGCAATCGAAGATGTATCTCGTATTGCTGGTCAAAGAGCTGTCGCGACGATTTCGAAAAAAGATATTTCGAATTTCAAATTAAGAAAGGGAATGCCTATTGGAACCAAAGTAACTTTAAGAGGTCATCGCATGTATGATTTTTTAGATCGATTTATTTCAGTAGCTTTGCCGCGAACTAGAGATTTTAGAGGTATTAATGCTAAAGGATTTGATGGAAGAGGGAACTTTAACATGGGTGTTAAAGAACATATTATTTTTCCAGAAATTGATATTGACAAAGTGAGTCGAATCATGGGTATGGACATTACTTTCGTAACATCTGCAAAAAGCGATGAGGAAGGAAATGCTTTACTCGGAGAATTTGGTTTTCCTTTTACAAAAAAATAATTAGAGATGGCAAAAGAATCAATGAAAGCGCGAGAGCGAAAAAGAATTAAAATGGCTGCTCGTTATGCTGGAAAGCGTGCTGAGTTAACAAAAATTCTTAAGTCTACTGACCAGTCAGAAGATATGGCGGATGCTAAATGGAATGCAATGATTGCATTACAAAAGTTGCCGGCTAATTCTGCGAAGGTCCGTGTTCACAACAGATGTGGATTAACAGGTAGGCCAAGAGGGTATATGCGTCAATTCGGTATTTCAAGGGTAACATTCCGTGAAATGGCATTGAACGGTATGATACCAGGTGTTAAAAAAGCGAGTTGGTAAATTATTAACTGGTTTCAGGTTCAATAAAAAATTGAAAACCGTTACCGAAATTTATAAGTAATGAATACAGATCCAATAGCAGATTTCTTAACTCGTATACGTAACGCAAGTTCTGCGAAGTTAAAAATGGTTGAAATCCCAGGCTCAAACGTGAAGCGTGCAATGACACAAATCTTGTTTGACCAAGGATATATCACAGACTTCAAATTTGAAGATGATGATAAGCAAGGTACAATTAAGATTGCATTGAAGTACAATCCATCAACGAAAGTTCCAGCAATTACTAAATTGCAAAGAGCTTCTCGTCCAGGTTTAAGAAAATATAATGGGGCTAATGATATGCCACGTGTATTGAACGGACTTGGAATAGCGATTGTATCTACATCAAAAGGTGTAATTACAGGTAAGCAAGCAACAAGAGAAAACGTAGGAGGAGAAGTTCTTGCTTACGTTTATTAATTAAATTAAGTACAAAGATAATGTCAAGGATAGGTAAATCCCCAGTAACAATCCCGAGTGGAGTAGAAGTGAAATTTGACAATAACGTAGTTACGGTCAAGGGGTCTAAAGGTGAGTTGATGCAAGAAATGGATTCTTGTGTTTCAATGAGCATTGAAGATAGCACAATAACTTTTACCCGCGAATCAGATTCTCCTGATCATAGAGCAAAACATGGTTTATATCGTGCGTTAGTTCTTAATATGATCGTTGGTGTTTCGGAAGGGTTCAAAAAGGAATTAGAAGTAGTAGGTGTAGGTTATCGTGCTAACGCTAATGGTCAAACATTAGAGTTATCATTAGGATTTTCACACCCATTTGTTTTCGAAATTCCTAAAGAAATTAAGGTATCTGCAGTTTCAGCTAAAGGTAAGGCGCCAGTTATAACATTGGAGTCTCACGATAAACAGTTAGTTGGACAAGTCGCTGCCAAGATTCGATCTCTTCGTAAACCAGAACCATACAAAGGTAAAGGAGTACGATTCTTAGGTGAAGAAATTAGAAGAAAAGCTGGTAAAACGGCAGCGAAATAATTATTAGATATCATTAATTATGGCATTCAGCAAAGTAACAAGAAGAGCAAAAATCAAAAGGAGAATCAGAAAGAAAATTACTGGTACTTCTTTGATGCCTCGTTTATCTGTTTTTAGAAGTAACAAACAGATTTACGCTCAAATTATTGACGATTCAACTGGTAAAACATTAATATCAGCATCATCGTTTAACAACAAGGCAGCCAAAGGAACAAAAATTCAACAAGCGGCTGTTGTTGGTAAAGAGGTAGCAAAAAAGGCAATTAAGGCCGGAATAGAGAAAGCGGTATTCGATCGTAATGGATATTTATACCACGGACGAGTTAAATCATTAGCTGACTCAGCAAGAGAAAGCGGACTAAAATTATAAGAATGGCAAAAGAAGTAAACAGAGTAAAATCTGCAGATATCGAGCTTAAAGATAAGCTTGTTGCCGTGAACCGAGTAACCAAGGTTACTAAAGGTGGACGTACGTTTAGTTTCTCTGCAATTGTTGTTGTAGGTGATGAAAACGGTATCGTTGGACACGGATTAGGAAAAGCAAAGGAGATAACGGAAGCAATTTCTAAAGGAATTGATGATGCTAAGAAGAACTTAATTAGAGTTCCAATCTTACATGGTACTGTGCCTCACTTGCAAAAAGGTAAATTCAGTGGGGCAAGAGTTCTGTTGAGACCAGCCTCTGAAGGTACTGGGGTTATCGCCGGTGGTGCTATGCGTGCAGTACTTGAAAGTGTTGGTGTTCATAATGTCTTGGCAAAATCACAAGGTTCTTCTAACCCACATAACGTGGTTAAGGCGACAATTGATGCCTTATCTCAAATGAGAGATGCGGTACAAGTTGCACGTCAAAGAGGAGTAAATCTTGATAAAGTATTTAACGGTTAAATAGAGCGTCATGGCGAAAATAAAAATTAAGCAAGTAAGAAGCACTATTAATCGTCCAGCAAGACAAAAGGCTACGATTAAGGCATTAGGATTTAGTAAGTTGAATCAGACTATAGAGAAAGAGGCAACTCCACAAATCTTAGGAATGGTTAAAAAAGTTCAACACTTAGTTGAAGTTGTTGATTAAACTTTAAAACATTAGAAAGATGAATTTAAATAATTTAACTCCTGCAAAAGGTTCTACAAAAAATGGTAAAAGAATTGCACGTGGTCAGGGATCTGGTCGTGGTGGAACTTCTACTCGTGGACACAAGGGAGCAAAATCAAGATCAGGTTACTCAAGAAAAATAGGATTTGAAGGTGGGCAAATGCCGCTTCAAAGACGTGTACCTAAGTTTGGTTTCAAGAATATCAATAGAGTAGAATATAAGGCGATTAATTTAGATATTATCGAATCTTTAATTGAAAGAAAAGGAGTGAAAGAAATTACTCTAGAGGTTCTTCAGGATAATGGATTGGTTTCTAGAAATGAGCTTGTCAAAATACTTGGAAGAGGCGAAATGAAGTCTACAATTAACGTTTCAGCTCATAAGTTTTCAGATACTGCTAAAGCAGCAATTGAAGATAAAGGTGGGAACTGTACAGAATTGTAATTAACTTTGTCAATATTTTTTACGGATGAAAAGATTTATTAATAGTTTAAAGAATATCTGGAAGGTAGAAGAATTAAGGAAAAGAATTTTGCTAACGCTTAGTTTGATTCTTATCTATCGTATCGGATCGTTCATTATCTTACCAGGGGTTGATTATACTAAACTTGCAGCAGCACAAGAGAGTGGTAATCAGAATGTGTTAGAAACTCTACTGTCGCTATTTTCTGGTGGTGGTTTCTCGAATGCATCAATAATGGCATTAGGTATTATGCCTTATATTAGTGCTTCGATTATCATGCAGCTACTAGGAATGGCAGTTCCTGCCGTTCAGAAAATGCAAACGGAAGGTGAGTCTGGCAGAAAACGTATCAATAATTACACTCGTGTTTTAACAATCATTATTTGTGCATTACAAGCACCGTCTTATTTGACTCTTTATGTCGCAAACAAGGGCGCATTACCAGCAGATGCTACTACTTTTTGGTGGGCTCAGTCTATTATTGTATTAGTTGCTGGAGCAATGTTTGCTGTATGGTTAGGAGAGAGAATAACAGATAAAGGTATCGGGAATGGCATTTCTTTATTGATCACTGTTGGGATTTTATCTAGACTTCCTTCAGCTTTTATGGCTGAATTTGGTTTTGCTGTTGAATCTGGAAATTTAATCAAGATTGTTTTAGAGATCTTCATATTTATGGTTGTCGTAATGGGAACCATTTTAATTGTTCAAGGTGTACGCAAGGTACCGTTAAACACCGCTAAGCGTGTTGTTGGTTCCAGATCTGCAGAAAACCAAGGAGCAAGAAGTTACTTACCAATTAAGGTGAATGCTTCTGGGGTAATGCCAATTATCTTTGCTCAGGCTATTATGACGGTGCCTATGATGCTGTTTAGTGGAACAGGAGATGGCAGTAGTTTTATTGCTAGAAACCTGAGTGATATTTACGGGGTTGGATACAATGCTTTATTGGCAGTACTGATTATTGTATTTACATATTTCTATACAGCAATTATGATTAATCCGCGTAAAATTGCTGATGAATTGAAAAGAAGTGGAGGGTTTATTCCAGGGATTCGTCCAGGAGAGGATACTGCTGGTTATATTGATTCATTAGTTTCAAGAATTACCTTGCCAGGGTCAATATTTTTAGCGTTTATCGCAATTATACCTGCATTTGCTTCAATGGCAGGTGTTAACGATGCGTTCGCAATGTTCTTTGGTGGGACTTCATTATTGATTATGGTTGGTGTTGTTTTGGATACACTTCAACAAGTTGAGTCTTATCTTTTAAATCGTCACATGGACGGGCTAATGGAAGGAACTCGTGTGAAGGGGAGAAGAACAGCTAACGAAATGTCTGGAATGTAATTATGGCAAAACAAGCATCTATAGAGCAAGACGGAGTAATCATTGAAGCATTATCTAACGCGATGTTTCGTGTTGAGTTGGAAAATGGTCACGTAATTACTGCACATATATCTGGAAAAATGAGAATGTATTATATTAAAATTCTTCCAGGGGATAAAGTTAAAGTGGAAATGTCGCCTTATGATTTAACAAAAGGTAGAATCACATTTAGATATAAATAAAAATGAAACTTTTAATGGGAGTGAATGGTTGGTGCAAGAAGAGAAGTCTTCGGAAATATTAACCTTAATCTCTATAAATTGAAGGTAGACTAATTAAAACAAGAGATGAAAGTAAGAGCATCAGTTAAAAAGCGATCGGTTGATTGCAAGATCGTTAAAAGAAAAGGACGTGTTTATGTTATAAACAAGAAGAATCCTAAATTTAAACAAAGACAAGGATAAAACATAAAAGTATGGCACGTATTGCAGGTATTGATTTACCAAAAAACAAAAGAGGTGTAATCGGATTGACTTACATCTATGGTATTGGAAGAAGCAGATCACAAAGAATCCTTAAGGATTCTAGTGTAGATGAAAACATCAAAGTTCAAGATTGGAATGATGATCAGTTGGCTGCGATCCGTAATGCTATTAACGAAGTTAAGGTTGAAGGATCGTTACGTTCTGAAGTTCAAACAAACATTAAACGTTTGATGGATATTGGATGTCAACGTGGAATTCGTCACAGAACTGGTTTACCATTAAGAGGGCAGAGAACAAAGAACAATTCTCGTACTAGAAAAGGTAGAAGAAAAACAGTTGCTAATAAGAAAAAATAATAATTAGTTGGTTTGTGAGATTTTTCTCACAAACCAATCTAATAATGCAAAGTTAAAATGGCAAAGTCAAATCAAAAGAAGAAGAAAAATGTCAAAGTAGATGCATTGGGTGAAGCGCATATTCAAGCTACCTTCAACAATGTTATTATTTCTTTGACTAACAATGCTGGTCAAGTTATTTCTTGGTCTTCAGCAGGAAAAATGGGTTTCAGAGGTTCTAAGAAGAACACGCCTTATGCGGCACAAGTAGCAGCAGAAGACGCAGCGAAAGAAGCACATGACTTCGGATTACGTAAGGTTAAAGTATTTGTAAAAGGACCTGGTTCTGGACGTGAGTCCGCAATTAGATCGTTACACAATGCAGGAATTGAAGTAACTGAAATCATTGATGTTACTCCTCTACCACATAATGGATGTCGTCCACCGAAACGAAGAAGAGTATAGTTTAGTAAATAACAAAGAGAATCAAGACCTTCGAAGGAAAGCCTTAATTCATGGTCTCTCTTAATTAAAAATAAAAATGGCAAGATATACAGGTCCAAAATCAAAAATCGCCCGTCGTTTCAAAGATCCAATCTTTGGCCCAGATAAAGCGTTAGAAAAAAGAGCTTACGGTCCAGGACAACATGGTCCTAACAAACGTAGAGGTAAGCAGTCTGAGTACGCTATTCAATTAGCCGAAAAACAAAAAGCAAAGTATACTTATGGTATACTTGAGCGCCAATTTTCAAACATGTTTGAAAGAGCCTCTAGAATGAAAGGAATTACAGGGGAGAACTTGTTATTTTTATGTGAGTCTCGTCTTGACAACATGGTGTTTCGTTTAGGAGTTGCTCCTACTCGTAGAGGCGCTCGTCAATTAGTTTCGCACAAGCATATTACGGTGAATGGTTCAGTAGTGAATATTCCTTCTTACAACTGTAAAGTTGGAGATGTTGTTGGAGTTCGTGAAAAATCTAAGTCTTTGGAAGCTATTTCAGATTCTTTAGCAGCAAAATCAAATAATTTCGATTGGTTAGATTGGAATCCATCTGGTATGGAAGGGAAAGTTGTGGGAACACCTACAAGAGAAATGATTCCTGAAAATATCAAGGAACAATTAATCGTTGAATTGTATTCTAAATAATAATTAATCATATTGGATTTTGGCCAAAGGGTTTGATAGAAGATCTTCAAACATTTAAACCGCGCAACTGAAATACAATTAAAAGAAGAAAAATGGCAATTTTAGATTTTCAAAAACCAGACAAGGTTATAATGATCAATGCTGATGAGCACGAAGGACAATTCGAATTTCGCCCATTAGAACCTGGATACGGTATTACTGTTGGTAATGCCTTAAGACGTATTCTTCTTTCTTCCTTAGAAGGTTTCGCAATCTCTTCTGTAAGATTAGAGGGGATTGATCACGAATTTTCTACAATGAAAGGAGTAGTTGAAGATATGACTGAGATCATATTGAACTTAAAACAAGTTCGCTTCAAACAACAAATTGAAGGTACAGATAATGAAACTGTTATAGTTTCTATCGCTGGACAAGATAAATTGACTGCGGGTGATCTAGGTAAGTTTACTTCTGCTTTTCAGGTACTTAATCCAGACTTAGTAATTTGTAACATGGAACCATCTGTTAAATTAGAGATGGAACTTACTATTATTAAAGGAAGAGGTTATTTACCTGCTGAAGAAAACTCAGATTCTAGTGCTGCTTTTGGTACTATAGCTGTTGATTCAATCTTTACACCGATTAAAAATGTAAAGTTTGCAGTTGAAAACTTTAGAGTTGAACAAAAAACGGATTACGAGAAATTAATTTTCGATATCAAAACTGATGGTTCAATTCATCCTAAAGAAGCTCTTAAAGAAGCTGCGAAGATTTTAATTCATCACTTTATGTTGTTCTCAGATGAGAGAATTACATTGGATAGTGAAGTTAAAGCTGAAACTGAAGAATTTGATGAGACTTCATTGCATATGCGCCAATTGTTAAAAACAAAATTGGTAGATATGGACCTTTCAGTTCGTGCTTTGAACTGCTTGAAAGCGGCAGACGTTGAAACATTAGGCGATTTAGTCTCTTACAACAAGAATGATTTATTGAAGTTCAGAAACTTCGGGAAGAAATCTCTTACTGAATTAGAGGACTTAGTGGACAACAAGGGTCTTTCTTTCGGAATGAATGTTTCTAAGTACAAATTAGATAAAGACTAGTATCGTATTTTTATTAAAAATTAAAATGGCGTGATAGGTGGCTGAGTTCTATTGATACAAGAATCAGTTAACCGTTACTTGCGAAATTTAAAGTTATGAGACACGGAAAGAAATTTAATCACTTAGGCAGAACTGCTCCACATAGAAAAGCAATGTTAGCTAATATGGCTTGTTCACTTATTGAACATAAGCGTATTAATACAACAGTAGCAAAAGCAAAAGCATTACGTGCTTATGCAGAGCCACTTTTGACAAAATCTAAATCTGATTCTACTCACTCGAGAAGAATAGTTTTTAGTTACCTGCAAAGTAAAGAGGCAGTTACTGAATTGTTTAGAGAGGTAGCACCAAAAATTGCTGATCGTCCAGGTGGATATACAAGAATTATCCGTACTGGATATAGATTAGGTGATAACGCAGAAATGTGTATGATTGAATTAGTTGATTTCAATGAGTTATACTCAAACGAGAAAACTAAGAAAAATACACGTCGTTCACGTAGAGGAGGTTCATCAAATGCCGAGGCTGTTGAGGCTGTTGAGGCTGTTGAGGCTGTTGAGGCTGTTGAGACTGTTGAGACTGTTGAGACTGTTGAAAAAGAAACTGAAAATCCTGAAGATAAATCAGATGATTCAGAACCGAAAAAAGAAAAATAATGCGTTAAACTTCATGTAAAAAGGGCAATGTTTCATTGCCCTTTTTTTTATATACAATTTTCAGCAAAAATATCAATTTGTATTTGCTATTTTTGTACAAATATTTTCAATATGGACGATAAAAAAGCAGCTGTATTATTATTGGAGGATGGTACAATTTTTCAGGGTTTAGCCATTGGAATGGCGGGAACAACAACGGGTGAGATTGCTTTTAACACAGGTATGACTGGTTACCAAGAGGTTTTTACAGACCCATCGTATTTTGGTCAAATATTAATCATGACAACTGCCCATATAGGTAATTATGGTGTACATAAAGATGAAGTAGAGTCTGATGGGATGAAGATTTCCGGAATGGTAATAAAAAAATTCTCTGATGATTACTCAAGGCCATCTGGCACTAAGTCGTTACAAGAATATATGATGGATAATAAAAAGGTAGGTATCTCAGATATTGATACAAGATCACTTGTTCGTCACATTCGCAGTAAGGGTGCAATGAATGCGATTATATCTTCTGAGATTTTAGATGTAGAAGTTTTGAAATCAAAATTATCTAAAGTTCCATCAATGTCAGGTTTAGAATTAAGTTCTAAAGTTGCAACAAAAGAGGCATATGAAATGAAACCTGAGAACCCTCATTATAAAGTTTCATTGATTGATTTTGGAGTTAAAAGAAGCATTGTTTCTTGTCTTGTAGATAGAGGTTGTCATGTAAAAGTATTTCCATTAAATTCTACGATTGAAGATTTGAATTCATTTAGCCCTAATGGTTACATGTTATCAAATGGCCCTGGAGATCCTTCTGTTATGAATTCTTCAATTCGGTTGGTGGCTGAAATTATAAATCAAAATAAGCCTGTTTTTGGTATTTGTCTTGGACATCAAATTTTAGGTTTGAGTCAGGGTCTTTCTACTGAAAAGATGTTCAACGGTCATCGTGGTATAAATCATCCTATCATGAATGCGAAAACTGGAAAAGGGGAGATAACTTCTCAAAATCATGGCTTCGTTATATCTAGAGAAAGTGCAGAAGCTAATAAGAGTATAAATATTACACATTATCATTTAAATGATAATACGGTGGCAGGAATAGAAATTGATAACAGGCCAATATTCTCGGTTCAATATCACCCCGAGGCATCCTCTGGGCCACATGATTCAAGATATCTTTTTGATCAATTCGTTGATAACATGAAAAATCACAGATAATGAGTTTTATTTCAAAAATAGTTGGAAGACAAATTTTAGATTCAAGAGGCAATCCTACAGTCGAAGTTGATGTCGTAACTACATCTGGAGCGTTTGGGCGTGCAGCTGTGCCTTCTGGTGCTTCTACTGGAGTTCATGAAGCTGTTGAATTAAGAGATGGGGATAAATCTAAGTATTTGGGTAAAGGGGTACTTAAAGCTGTTGCGAATGTTAACTTAATAATAGATGAAGCGTTAAAAGGGTTTGACGTTTGTGATCAAAAATCTATAGATTCAAAATTGATTGAATTAGATGGGACTGAGAATAAATCGAATCTAGGTGCGAATGCTATTCTAGGAGTATCATTGTCTTGTGCTAAAGCTGCAGCTGAAGAAAGAGGTTTAAGCTTGTTTAAATATGTTGGAGGTGTTGGTGCGGTCACTATGCCTGTACCAATGATGAATATTCTTAATGGAGGCTCTCATGCTGATAATAAAATTGATATTCAAGAATTTATGGTGATGCCTTTCGGCGCAGAGTCTTTTTCTGAAGGATTAAGATGGGGGACGGAAATATTTCATCACCTGAAGGATGTTTTGAAATCAAAAGGGATGTCTACTAACGTTGGAGATGAAGGAGGATTTGCTCCAAATTTAGGCTCAAATGAAGAAGCGATACAAGTTGTGATTAAAGCAATCGAGAAAGCAGGATTCAAGCCTGGTGAAGATGTTTGGATAGCATTAGATGCAGCGGCTTCAGAATTTTACAATAAAGATTCGAAGGAGTATGTTTTTGAATCAACTGGAGAGCGCATGTCTTCAGAAGAGATGGTTAGTTTTTGGGAAAATTGGTGCTCTAAATATCCTATCGCTTCAATAGAGGATGGTTTAGATGAAGATGATTGGAGAGGGTGGAAATTAGCAACGGAGGTTTTAGGTGATAAGGTGCAATTAGTTGGTGATGATTTATTCGTTACTAATACAAAACGCCTTGCTAAAGGTATTTCTTTAAATACCGCAAATTCAATTTTAGTTAAGGTGAATCAAATTGGTACTTTAACGGAAACTATTGAAGCAGTGAAAATGGCAACTATAAATGGATATACTTCAGTTATGAGCCATAGAAGTGGTGAGACAGAAGACAACACTATAGCTGATTTAGCTGTTGCTTTAAATTGTGGTCAAATTAAAACTGGATCTGCTTCTCGTAGTGATCGAATGGCAAAATACAATCAACTTTTACGTATTGAGGAGGAATTAGGTTTAACAGCAGTTTATCCGGGTAAGAAATTTAAATTTTTATAGGATTACAATTGTTAGATTAAACACCAAATAATTTTCTATTGGTATTAGAATTAATTATGTGTTTTTACACTTAATGTTTATTTCACACGCAACCATTTGAAGTGTCTTGCGTCAATGTAAAAAAAGATAAAAATGAAATTACTTTTTGCTATTCTGTGCTTAAGTTCATCTTACGCACAAGCCCAATCAGAAAACTATACGGATACACGTCTATTCGCTCAATGTATGTTTGATGTTTCAGATCAGTCTGAGATGCAGATATTACAAAGCGAAATGTATTATAATCCAAACATTGAAATGGTTCGTTTGGATTATAATACACAAAGGGCATTAGTTATAACATCCAACCTGGAAGAGCTTTCTCTTGAAGATTTTATTTCATGGTTCGGTGAATATGGCGCCACGACATATTGTGTGCAAATAGGTGTATATGGTATTGATGTTATGAATACGTACCCATTTACAAACTGTCAATAAGCGTAGATATGAAAGTAATTATAACACTATTATTAACGGTTTTCGGTTTAGCTTCCATTGCTCAAGGGCCTATAGCGTCAAATGCATGTGATCAGGCACAGAATATTTGTAATTCTCTTCCAGTTCCTTTTCAATTAACAACTGGAGCTAGTCCAAATCCTGTTGTTCCTACTGCGGGGAGTATTTCTAACCCTAATACAAACCCTGCTGGAGTAAATACGGGCTGTCTTTTTTCAGGTGAATTAAACCCTAACTGGTTTGTCCTAAATATAACAAGTACTGGGCCTTTAGAGTTTGCAATTGGTGCGGCTGGAGGCACGGGTTTTTTTGATTGGGAATTATGGCCTTATGACCTTGTAACTGGTTGCTCAGACATTCAAAATAATCTAGTAGCTCCAGCTGCATGTAATTGGAATGCATCATCTGCAGGATTCACAGGTATGTCTGCGGGCGGACCACCAGCAGGTGGTGTTGCTGGGAATTTTCAACCACCGATACCCGTAGTTGCAGGAACAGCATATATTTTAATGTTTTCAAACTATAGCTCAGCTACTGGAATAGTAGATTTAACATTCCCTCCTTCGGGTGCAACAGTTGGTTGTTCAGGTGGAACACCTGATCAAACTATTTGTTCAGGAGATATAGCTACTGTTGATCTAACCTTAAGTTCGGGGTGGGTAAATGCTACAGCAAATTGGTTGGTAACAAATAATGTTTCTGATCCAACGGGTATTACAGGAGTAATTGTTAACCCAACAGTAACAACGGATTATCAAGTTGAAATTTGGGATCAAGGAGTTGTTGCTGATACTATTGAATTTACCATTACAGTTGTTGATGAACCAGCTCCTTATGCTGGTGTTGATCAATCACTTTGCTTAGGTATACCTATAAACTTAACTGGTATTTCAAGTGACCCAGCCAACACACAATTATGGACATTTTCTGCTGCGGGGATTCTCCCAGCACCAACAGTTAATGTTGTACCAAATTGGTCCGACCCTAATGCAATTGTTACAGTCGATCAGCTCGGATTATATGAGTTTTATTTTCGAGAAGGGAATGCAACATGCGGGAATTACTACGATACAATGGTTGTTACAGTTGAAGATTTATCAGTAGCTGCATCTTTTGTAGCTCCCTCTTGTGAAGCTTTAGTTGATGGAGAAATACATATAACAAGCTTAAATGCTAATGAATACAGCTTTGATGGTGGAGTAACGTGGCAAGTAGATTCATTTGCTGTTGGATTTAATTCAGGGACTTATAATGTTTGTGCAAGATCTCCATTAGGCTGTCAAAAATGTATTGACATTGATGTGATTGATCCAGCACCAGTTGTGATATCGGTTAGTAATGATACTTTAATTTGTCAAAATGGAACAGCTTACCTTTCCGCTTCAGCAACGGGAGGTGTTTCATATTTGTTTCATTGGGATCAAACCATAAATACTGATGCGAATCAAACAGAGAATCCATTAGTAGCAACAACTTATACAGTTTATTCTGAGAACCAAAATGGATGTGTTTCACTTCCAGATTCGATTTTTGTAACAGTTCGAGATTCATTAATTGGTACAATTACTGATTGGGACACGGTTTGCCCAACATATTCAACAGATATTTTAGCTACAGTTAATGGTGGGCTTGGTGCTCCTTATGATTTTGTGTGGAGTTCAGGTGACACCCATAATGGTATAGCTAATCATACGATTACAGTTGACCCAATTGTAACAACAGACTATACAGTTATTATTACAGATGGTTGTGAGTCAACGCCATTAGTTTTAACAACGAATATTAGAGTTTCTCCATTACCTATTCCGCAATACTCAGTTTTAGATCCTGATCAATGTGAACCTGCAGTATTTACTATTATGAATACAACAGATCCAACCATGAGTCAATACAATTATTGGCTTGTAAATGGGAATCAACAATTTATTAATCAAGATACAATTGTAACAGATATATTAATGGCAGGCCTTTATGATATTCAAATGATCATAGCTTCATTTGAAGGGTGCGTAGATTCCTTAATATTTCCCGATGTATTAAATGTGAGACCTAAACCAGTTGCTGACTTTAAGCATTCTCCTAATCCGGTGACAATGTTTAATACAACTGTGAGTTTTCAAAACAATTCATTTTATGGAGATACATATCAATGGTCTTTTGAAGATGGAATTCCTTTACAGTCTAATCAAGAAGATGTTCAAGTAAGTTTTCCTGATGGGATTGCTGGGTCCTATGGTGTAACCTTAATTACAACTTCACAATTGGGATGTGTTGACACAATGGAGTATGATTTGATCGTATTCCCAGAGGTCATTATTTATGCACCAAATACTTTTACTCCTGATGGAGATGAGTTCAATCAATCTTGGCTAATTCACATGGAGGGTGTCGATCCGTATGATTTTGAATTGTTAATATTCAATCGTTGGGGAGAAGTTATTTGGGAGTCTCATGACATCACTATTCCATGGGATGGAATGCATAAAGGGAAGCCTGTCGAACAAGGTATGTATAATTGGGTTGTCAGAGCTAAAGACATCCTTAACGATGGTAAGTATACGTACAACGGACATGTTACTATTATAAGATAACGAAAATTGGTCAAACAATATAAAAGCGCTTCAGCATATGTTGGAGCGCTTTTTTATTTTTAACTTTATCAAAAAAAATATTCATTTACAATGAAGTCATTTCATGAACATATATTAGAAGGGATTCCATCTAAAATTCCAAATAGATTACCTGAAGAATCAGGGATTAATCACGCTCCGAAGAGAAAACAAATCTTGTCAGATGATGAACGTAAATTAGCGTTGAGAAATGCATTACGTTATTTTCCAAAAGATCAACACGCTACTTTAGCGGAAGAGTTTATTCATGAGTTAAATCAATTCGGTAGAATTTATATGCTCAGATATCGACCAGATTATAGAATGTATGCACGTCCAATTGATGAGTACCCTGGTGAATGTGAACAAGCCAAAGCTATTATGCTGATGATTCAAAATAATTTGGATTATTCAGTTGCTCAGCATCCACATGAGTTAATTACTTACGGTGGCAATGGTGCTGTTTTCCAAAACTGGATTCAATATCGATTGGCTATGAAATATTTGGCTGAAATGACAGATGAGCAAACTTTAGTGATGTATTCTGGACACCCTATGGGTGTGTTTCCTTCGCATAAAGATGCCCCGAGAGTTGTTGCTACAAATGGAATGATGATTCCGAATTATTCTAAGCCAGATGATTGGGAAAAGTTCAATGCACTTGGTGTAACTCAGTATGGTCAAATGACTGCTGGTTCGTATATGTATATTGGCCCTCAAGGAATTGTTCATGGAACAACAATTACTGTTTTAAATGGATTTAGAAAACTAAAAAAAGAACCTGCTGGAAATCTATTTGTGACTTCTGGTTTAGGAGGAATGAGTGGTGCGCAACCGAAAGCTGGATCAATTGCTGGGTGTATAACAGTTTGTGCAGAGGTTAATCCAAAAATCACTAAAATTCGCCATGAACAGGGTTGGGTGAATGAGATTATTGAAGATTTAGATGAATTAGTCTCTCGAGTAGTAAAAGCAAAACAAAACAAAGAAGTTGTTTCAATCGCTTATCTAGGAAATATTGTTGAAGTATGGGAGAAGTTTGATTCTTCAAATATCCATATTGACCTTGGTTCTGATCAAACATCATTGCATAATCCTTGGGCTGGAGGGTATTATCCTTCAGGGATGACATTTGAAGCGTCTAACGAGATGATGGCTAATAACCCTGATGAATTTAAGCAGAAAGTACAAGAATCACTTAGAAGGCATTCAAAAGCTATAAACCAGCATACGGCGAAAGGAACTTATTTCTTTGATTACGGAAATGCCTTTTTGCTAGAGGCTTCTCGTGCTGGGGCAGATGTAATGGAAGAGAATGGAATTGATTTCAGATATTCATCGTACGTTCAAGATATCATAGGACCAATGTGTTTCGATTATGGATTTGGACCATTTAGATGGGTGTGTGCATCCGCAAAAAAAGAAGATTTACAAATAACGGATAATATCGCTTGTGATGTATTAGAAGAGATTAAGAAGAATAGCCCTGTTGAAATTCAGCAGCAGATGGCAGATAATATTCAGTGGATTAAAGGGGCTCAAGAAAACAAATTAGTTGTTGGCTCTCAAGCGAGAATATTATATGCAGATGCTGAAGGTAGAATGAAAATAGCCAAAGCATTTAACGATGCAATTTCTGCGGGTAAAATAGGGCCTGTTATTTTAGGTAGAGACCATCATGATGTTTCAGGTACAGACTCTCCATATAGAGAAACTTCAAATATATACGACGGCTCTAGATTTACCGCTGATATGGCCATTCAAAATGTAATTGGTGACTCGTTTAGAGGTGCTACGTGGGTTTCTATTCACAACGGCGGTGGAGTAGGCTGGGGAGAAGTAACGAATGGTGGTTTCGGCATGCTGCTTGACGGCTCATTAGATGCTGAAAGACGATTAAAATCAATGCTACATTGGGATGTCAACAATGGTATCTCAAGACGAAGTTGGGCGAGAAATGAAGGGGCGATGTTTGCTATTAAACGCGCAATGGAAATTGAACCAAACTTGAAAGTGACAATTCCTGAAATTGTAGACGATTCAATAATTGAGGGTTTGTTTTAAATAAAAGAAATCTAATTTATAAAAAGCCTTCGCTATTGTGAGGGCTTTTTTATTATACTATTCGTAATTCATTCAACGTGGTATAAAACAAGTAACCACGAACGTTGGGATATTCCATAGCTTCCAACGTTAAACGATATTCATTTACTTGCTTTGCGTCTTTTTGACTTGGTAATCCTGTTTTGTAATCAATGATAATTGTTTCAGCTGATTTTAAAATAATTTTATCAGGTATCAACGTTGTTGTTTCATTAACGATAATTCCTTGTTCATTTAATATTTGTTTATCCCCTTTAAATAGCGCTTCGTATTCTTTATTATTGAATAATGCTTTCAGCTTAATTTTTAATTCATCTGAATTGTACTGAGACACTTCACCTTCCTTGACAGCAATATTTAATTCTTTAGCGATGTCATTTTTATCTTCAATAATACTCGCCAAGTAATGAAATTGAATTCCAAATTGCATTTCATCACTTAAATAATTTGATTCTATCAAAGTTTCATTGTCTTGTAACGAAATGTCAGGAAACCATAAGCGATCTGAAACATTACTCGGTGTAAATAAAGCTGAATTTATTGGATTTTTCTCTTGAGGTGATCGTTCACCATCATAAAGTGAGAGTGTAAGAACGTCATCTACTAATTTTGCATCCTTGTTTTTCTCTAAGGTGGAGTGAAATAAAGTCCCAAATGATTTACTAGCGTAAAAATTTGAAATATACAAACGCTCAATAGGTCTTGTCATAGCTACATAGCACTTATTGACATTGTCTGCAATAATTTGTGTTCGTTCTACTTCATACAGTTCTTTTAATACATCTAGATGCTCATTTCCAGAAGGCTTTTTATAAACTACATAATCGTCAAGATGGATTAAAAAATGTGATTTAACCTCACTTGCAAAATTCATTGTTGGAATAATAACAACGGGAAACTCTAATCCTTTTGATTTATGAATCGTCATTAATTGAATGGCATTTTCGCTTTCAGGAATCTGAACAGCAATCTTATTCTTCTTGCTTTCATACTCTTTTAAGAAAGACCTCAGATCTGGACCTTTAGATAATCCATAGTCAAAGGTTAAATCTGCTAAATGATGTAAATAGGGATCTTTCAATTCATTATATCCTGCAATAGAATAAAACTGCTGAATAAGGTCATATAGATTTTCATGTTTAAAAAAGAAACTCCTTGATCCTCCAAAGTGGTCATTTAAAAACCGAAGGTCATCAAAGTTTCTATACTTTTTCCCCTTCTTACTTTGGCGTTCAACGATATAGTTTTGATAATCATCATACGATCCAGACTTGACTCTAAAGAACAGCTCAGCAAATCGTTTCATTTCATTTTCTCCAGAAGGATTTAATCTTCTGTGTAAAAATGCAATTGTTAATTTAACTTTTAATGAGCTGTTAATTAATAACGAATCTGTTGATACAACTTTATATCCAGCTGAATTCAGTCCCAATGCCCATCGATTACATTCTTTATTTTTCCCTCCGAGTATGCAAATTTCTCCTAGCTTAAATCCATCGGCTTTGCATTCTTCAATCCAATCAATAATTTGAGGAACCAATTCGTCTGATGATTTTTTTTCTTCTTTAGAAATGATTTCAACCTTACCGTGAAGTTTTGATTGAGGTGTCTGATGAACCGAATTGTAAAATTCTGCAGCTGATTCAGGCAATGAATCTCTAAGTGTAACAAAGAACTCGTTGTTTAGGTTTACAATCTTTGGACTCGATCTCCAATTATCTTTCAATTCAGACAATTGTCCCATCTCATTGAAGTATGCAGATTGTGCAGCGATATGCGGGTCTTTCTCGGGGTTATATATTTTGGGTAAAGCAACAAATTGTTCTGCAATTCCATTCTTGAATCGATAAATCGATTGCTTTGGGTCTCCAACAATTAAATTCTCTTTGTTTTGAGATAGAGACTCTTTTACTAGTGGAACCAAGTTCAACCATTGAAGTCGCGACGTATCTTGAAATTCATCGAGTAAAAAGTGATGAAATTTATTGCCTAAACGCTCATAAATAAAAGGTGTTGTTTCATTTTGAATTAACTCGGAAATTAAAGAGTTAAATTCCGATATTCTGATTAATTGTTCATCCTTACGCACCTTTTTTAGCGAAGCTGACATAAACTGGAGCAGAGCCATATTGAAAAAGTTCTGTGTAAATAAGTCGAGGGTTGCATAAGGAGTTAAGTTCTCTTCCCAAAACTGAATCAGCGTATATATTTTATCTTTGATAGACTGAGGATATACTTGCTTTGCTTTTAATTCAACTTCGATGGTTTTAATAAATGTTGGTGTGAAGAGTTGAGGATCATTATGAAACGTTGAGTAGGCAAGTACCTTTGATATTGCATTATATGTCCCGCTTTTACCTGGAAGAAGATCTTGGTCTAAACCTATTAAATTGATTTCGGTTTTTATAGCCTGGGTATGTGTAATGAATTGGGTGTCAATTTTCTTCTTCTTCTGAATTAATCTCTCAAATTGATTGGTAGAGAAATCCATCACCATTAACTGCTCAATGCTATAGTTGTTTTTCTCGTTTTTTAAAATCTTACCAAAATCAACTAGGTTTCTTCTAAAATTCCATTGTTTTCCTTTATCAATATTAAATTTCGCATAATACATGATGAGTTTATTTAACTCCTCAGAGCCTACTCCCCCCAATTGGTTCAAGATATCATCTACAATTTTTTCAATTATTTCCGTCTCGTCCAATACAACCTCAAAATCATTAGGTAAATCTAAATCTCTTCCAAATGATTTAATAAGCCTTAAGTTGAATTTATCAATAGTCATAACATGAAACTCTTCATATTGATGAAGTATTTTTACTAAAACACGTTTGCATCTATATTGAACATCTTGTTCACTAATATTGAGCGCTTCAGCAATTCCACTTGTGAGTTTTGAAGCTTTGTTTTTGTAGACAGATGGAGAGCTCATTTGGTCCAAAGCGGCAATGATTCGATCCTTCATTTCCAACGCTGCCTTATTGGTAAAAGTCATAGCTATAACATTAGTAAAACTACTAATGTTATCTTCTTCCCTTATAAGTAATTGAACATATGCTTTTACCAGTTGATATGTTTTCCCACTCCCTGCAGATGCATTTAGTATTTTTAATGGTTTGAGCGTTTTTTCAATCACAAGTAAGAGTTTATTTCGAAGATAATTGTTTAATCTTTTGTAGAGTATTTTTGAACCAATTAATTCATAGAAAGTTATAGTAATGATTGATAGATAATTTCGTAAATTTGTTGTATGAGTGCTTTCGTACAACTAGTTTTATTTTTCTTTGGTGTTTTATCGCTTACTTCTTGTAAACCAGATAAACCAGAAATAAACATACCTTTTTCAGACACATTGAGTATAAGTGTACAGCCCGTATTTGGAGGCGAGCCACTTTTTTTAGACTCGTCTTATCAGACTCCTGAAGGATATGATATTCAATTTACGGATATCAAGTTTTATTTTCAAGATGTTAGAAACGGAGAGTATCTTTTTAAAGAAGCTGCTTTGTTTGACTATCGTTTACGTGGAACTAGTTTTATTGAAACAGCAGGTGATAAAGAATTTTATGAAAACATTCAAGCTAACTTAGGCGTGAGCTCTCTTGTAAATCACAATGACCCTGTTGGGTTTGATCCAAATAGTTGGCTTTACATTTCTAATTCAAATGATATGCATTGGGATTGGAATCCAGGATATATATTTGTTAAAATTGAAGCTAAAGTAGATACAATCCAAGACGGGAATCCATTGTTTAATCATAATGTTATTTTTCATGTAGGTAAAGATGAAAATATAAAGACAGTTTCATTTATCGGTATCAACTGGATTAGTATTGGTTCAGGAGATGTATTCCCATTAAAATTAGATTTACTTCATTTCTTAGATACCGGATCTTCATCTATTGATGTGAAAACAGAATTCACATCACATACTTTGGCCGGACAAGATGGTTTAAGCGCAAAGGTTATGGATAATTTTAAAGAAGCATTAACACCATTTTAATGAAGTATTTATTACTTCTGTTTATTGTTATTGTAGTTACTTTATCGTGTGAAAAAGATAAAGTAGATCATATCCCTACGCCATATATATTAGATATACCAAGTCATTTTCCTGTCATGCAAATTCCAGAAGATAACCCTATGACTGTTGAGGGGGTTGCCTTAGGAAGAAGATTGTTTTATGAAAAACAATTAAGTGGGGATAATACTATATCATGTGCAGCATGTCATTCACCTTCAAACGCATTCTCAGATCCTAATCAGTATTCTGAGGGAATTGACGGCATATTAGGAACGCGTAATTCAATGGCATTGATTAATGTTGGGTGGAATGATTTTTTCTTTTGGGATGGCAGAGCTAAAACGTTGGAAGAACAAATACTAATACCGGTAGAAGATCCAATTGAAATGCATGATAATTGGGCTAGCGTAATGTCAACTATAAGCACTGACTTGACCTATAAGAATATGTTTTTTGAAGCGTTCCAGACTACTGATATTGACTCAACACATGCCGCAAAAGCAATTGCTCAATTTATAAGAACAATGATTTCAGGGTCTTCTAAATATGATGTAATGTACAAGGCAGAGAACAACTTGCTATTAACCGTATCGGAACAAAATATTTATTCAACAGTAACGCCACAGGAAACAGCAGGGTATGATTTATTTAAGAGTTTGAATGGAGCAGATTGCTTTCATTGTCATAATGGTCCTTTGGTGCAAGTTCAGAAATTTAGTAATAATGGTCTGGACGCAATATTCACAGACAATGGACGAGGAGCTATTACTGAAAACCTAAATGATATGGGCAAATTTAAAGTTCCAACATTAAGAAACATTGAGTATTCTGGACCTTATATGCACGATGGACGATTTGAAACATTGGATGAGGTAATAGAACATTATTCTTCAGGAGTTCAAATCAGCTCCACGATTGATCCACTAATTGAATTTGCTAGTCAAGGTGGAGTTCAGTTGGATGCCTTTGAAAAAGATTTAGTTAAGAAATTCTTACTTACTTTAACAGATGAAACCTTTATTAATAATCCTGACTTTCAGGAGCCGAAATAGATAAATTTGTTTCTTTTGTAATAGAAATTTGATTATGATGGATGAAAGACGACTGACAACAGAGGAGAAAGCGCTTAAAATCAACCTAAGACCAGATATCTATGGATGCTTTGCTGAGATTGGAGCGGGGCAGGAGGTAGCAGCAAATTTTTTCAAAGCAGGAGGCAGCTCAGGAACAATTGCACATACGCAGTCGGCATATGACATGAAAGTGTCTGATTCTATGTATGGTAAAGCTTCTCGTTATGTATGTGAAGATCGATTACAAACAATGCTTGAGAAAGAATATAGTGTTTTGAAAGAGCGTCTTTATGAAAAATCTAAGGAAAAACTATTCTTCGCATTCTGTAATACAGTTGAGTCACTAAACTATCACAAAACAAATCAAGGACATGGCTGGGTTGGAATGCGTTTTCAACTTTCACTTGAGGGTCCTGTAAATGATGTTATACTGCACATTAAAATGCATGATAATAGCCATAAAGCACAGCAAGAAACTCTAGGGATTCTAGGAGTTAATTTGATTTATTCAGCATACTTCCATAATCATGATTTAGATGAATTCTTAACTAATCTAGTGCATCGTCTTCCTAGAGAAAAAATGGAAATAGATATGCTTAGGTTGTCAGGGCCTGACTTCGATGATGTAGATAATAGAATTATAGCATTGAACTTAGTTAAGCGTGGCATCACTGATGCTACAATGTTTGATTTAAGCGGAAACGTACTTCAGCCAGCAACTGCTTTATATAAAAAGAATATTCTTTTGATGCGAGGCCGTTTCAGACCTGTAACGAAAGTACATATTGATATGATCGAACGTGGAGGTGAACAGTTTCTCCTTGAGGATGGAGTGAAAAAAGATAACGTTTTTGTCGTTTTTGAATTAACATTGAAAGACCTTACTGCGGACGGAAAAATCTCAGATAAAGACTTTGTAGACAGAGCGGAATTACTAGGCACACTAGGCTATACCGTCATGATTAGCAATTACTTGAAGCATTATAAAATGGTTAACTATTTAGCATCAATTGCTAGGGGTCATAAAATGGGCGTTCTTGCCGGCATTTACAATCTTCAAACAATATTTGATGAGCGTTATTATGGTAATTTGCCTGGCGGACTATTTGAGGCATTTGGACGTGGATTCGGAAATGATGTTACCCTGTATGTTTATCCTGCAAATGATGTGGAGACAGGTGAGCTCTATTCATTGGATAATTTTACTGTTCCTGATAATTTAAAAGGCTTACTCCAGTACATGAAAGACAATCATAAGTTGGCTAAGTTTGACAATTTCGATCAGAGGTTACTCGGCATTATGTCAGACGATGTTCTGTCAAAAATAAAAGCCAATGCTTCTAGCTGGGAAGAAGATGTTCCAGAAGAAGTAGTTAAAGCAATTAAGTATTATGAACTTTTTGGTTATAAAAAGAAAGAAGCGACTCTTTAACCTCGCGCTATGCCTCACATAAAAAATGCGTTAATTCGTTACAGAATCATTGATAAGTGTATTGGTAATAAGTACAATCCTTTTCCAAGTAAACGTGAGTTAAGAGAGGCGTGTGAGGAATCATTATTTGGAAGTGTAGACGGTGATCATATTTGTGACTCTACTATTGAAAAAGACATGTTCTCTATGCGTATGGAACATGATGCGCCAATTAAGTATAGTAAGCGCGATCGTGGTTATTATTATGAAGACCCTGATTTTTCAATCAACGATATTCCATTAACAGAAGATGAATTAGGTGCGATTAGCTTTGCGGCTAAGACGTTGATGCAGTTTAGAGATGTTGCTATGTTTCAACAGTTTGGAACTGCAATTGATAAGATTGTAGATCGTATTTCTGTTTCAGATGACGTTGATGAGTTTATTCAGTTCGAAAAATCAATGTCTGGAGAAGGGAACGAATTTTTGAATCCAATCCTTGAAGCGATAAAGCAAGGTCTCATTATTACTTTCGATTATACGAGTTTTATTTCAGGAGAGATGAAACATCGAAAAGTCCTTCCGCTATTATTGAAAGAATACAGTAATCGTTGGTACTTAATCTCATTTGACCTTAAGAAAACAGACTATATCACATACGGTTTAGATCGTATGGAAGATTTAACTGTTACTTCTAATAGAGAAACAAGACCAGTAGATTTCAATTCAGATAATTATTTCAAATACGCAGTTGGAATCACAAGTGGTAACACAGCTCCAGAAGTCATTAGGTTTACTGCCAAATCGATAGCTTCAAAATACATTGACTCACTGCCTTTTCATTCTTCTCAGAAAGTCGTTGAAATGAATGACATAGGATTCACCTTTGAATTGAAAGTGAATATATCGGAAGAATTAATCCGATCCATATTGGCTTATGGTGGAGATATAAGTGTTCTAAATCCTAAATCATTAAAAAATGAGATTAAGAAAAGAGCCTCTCAGATTTTGAACTCATAAAAGAAGACCCTTAAATCGAAATACTGCAAAGTCTTTGTGATGTGTTAAATGAATTTATTACTGATTGACTTTTTCAAAAAGATTAGTCATCTGCTTTTATTTAAGGCTTTCACCAATAGAGATAGTTTGGTGTTGAAAGAATTTCTATGTGGAGAGTTGTAACTATTTTATTCTAATTATCTTCGTGGAAACCAAATAAAGATTATGATGCTAATAGAAATTTCTAATTTAAATGGTGTGTGTGAATTGAAATTGAATCGACCAGAGGTGTTTAATTCATTCAACAAGGAAATGGCAATTGACCTTCAAAATGCTTTAGACGATTGCGCATCGAATAATAAGGTTCGTGCAATTGTTTTAACTGGACAGGGAAAAGCATTTTGTGCTGGACAAGATTTAGCAGAGGCAACAGATCCAAATGGACCAGAGCTAGCATCGATAGTTAAAGAGCACTATAATCCAATCATTCTCAAAATTAGAAATTTAAATAAACCTGTCATCGCTGCAGTAAATGGAGTAGCGGCTGGAGCTGGAGCAAATATAGCTTTGGCAT
>CAJJBE010000002.1:132500-282500 GCA_905182335.1 Flavobacteriales bacterium UBA4466
GAGTTGTGGGTAGGGGTGAAAGGCCAATCAAACTAGGAAATAGCTCGTACTCCCCGAAATGCATTTAGGTGCAGCGTTCAGGTTGAGTTTTATAGAGGTAGAGCTACTGATAGGGCTAGGGGGCTTCACCGCCTACCAAACCCTGACAAACTCCGAATGCTATAAAATATACTGAGCAGTGAGGGCATGGGTGCTAAGGTCCATGTCCGAGAGGGAAAGAACCCAGACCATCAGCTAAGGTCCCAAAATATACACTAAGTTGATCAAACGTTGTGCGATTGCATTGACAGCTAGGATGTTGGCTTGGAAGCAGCCATTCATTTAAAGAGTGCGTAACAGCTCACTAGTCGAGCGATCGTGCGTGGATAATAATCGGGCATTAAGTGTATTACCGAAGCTATGGATTCAGTGTTTACACTGTCTGGTAGGGGAGCATTCTATGGGCGTTGAATGCGGATGGTGATGTCCGCTGGAGCGCATAGAAAAGCAAATGTAGGAATAAGTAACGATAAAGCAGGCGAGAAACCTGCTCACCGATAGACTAAGGTTTCCTGAGCGACGCTAATCGTCTCAGGGTTAGTCGGGACCTAACGCGAACCCGAAGGGGGTAGTGGATGGACAATGGGTTAATATTCCCATACTTGTTATAACTGCGATGGGGTGACGGAGTAATGAAAGGACCGCGTACTGACGGAATAGTACGTTAAAGAGTGTAGATATAAGGACGGTAGGCAAATCCGCCGACCTTGTCGAACTTGATAGTACCACGATGCTTCGGCAAAGTGGATAGTGTCCCTAAGCGCTTCCAAGAAAAACCTCTAAGCTTCAGGTTATAACAACTCGTACCGCAAACCAACACAGGTAGTCAAGGAGAGAATCCTAAGGTGCTCGAGTGATTCATGGCTAAGGAACTAGGCAAAATGGTCTCGTAACTTCGGGAGAAGAGACGCCAGCGTAAGCTGGCCGCAGTAAAAAGGCCCAGGCGACTGTTTATCAAAAACACATGGCTTTGCAAAATCGAAAGATGAAGTATAAGGCCTGACACCTGCCCGGTGCTGGAAGGTTAAGAGGAGATGTTAGCTTCGGCGAAGCATTGAATTGAAGCCCCAGTAAACGGCGGCCGTAACTATAACGGTCCTAAGGTAGCGAAATTCCTTGTCGGGTAAGTTCCGACCTGCACGAATGGTGTAACGATCTGGGCACTGTCTCAGCCATGAGCTCGGTGAAATTGTAGTATCGGTGAAGATGCCGATTACCCGCAACGGGACGGAAAGACCCCGTGAACCTTTACTATAGCTTCACATTGATATTGGGTAATTCATGTGTAGGATAGGTGGGAGACTTCGAGGCTGCGTCGCTAGGCGTAGATTAGTCGTCCTTGAAATACCACCCTTGAATTATCTGGTGTCTAACCCCTTTATGGGGGACATTGTGTGGTGGGTAGTTTGACTGGGGTGGTCGCCTCCAAAAGAGTAACGGAGGCTCCTAAAGGTACCCTCAACACGTTTGGTAATCGTGTGTAGAGTGTAATGGCATAAGGGTGCTTGACTGAGAGACCGACAAGTCGACCAGGTAGGAAACTAGAGCATAGTGATCCGGTGGTTCCGCATGGAAGGGCCATCGCTCAAAGGATAAAAGGTACTCCGGGGATAACAGGCTGATCACTCCCAAGAGCTCACATCGACGGAGTGGTTTGGCACCTCGATGTCGGCTCGTCACATCCTGGGGCTGGAGAAGGTCCCAAGGGTTGGGCTGTTCGCCCATTAAAGTGGCACGCGAGCTGGGTTCAGAACGTCGTGAGACAGTTCGGTCCCTATCTGTTGTGGGCGTTAGAAATTTGAGAGGACCTGCCTCTAGTACGAGAGGACCGAGGTGGACGAACCTCTAGTGTACCTGTTGTGGCGCCAGCTGCATCGCAGGGTAGCTACGTTCGGATGAGATAAGCGCTGAAAGCATCTAAGCACGAAACTCACCTCAAGATGAGATTTCTTTTAAGGGCCGTAGAAGACTACTACGTTGATAGGCTACAAGTGTAAAGACAGTAATGTCAAAGCTGAGTAGTACTAATTACCCGTAGACTTATAGTTCTCAATTTTTATAATATTTTTACTTCAATCATCCGATAGTCATTTTACTTAAGCATATTTAAAGTTTTAGGTGTTTATAGCAGTAAGGTCCACCTCTTCCCATTCCGAACAGAGAAGTTAAGCCTACTTGCGCTGATGGTACTGCCCTTTTGAGGGTGGGAGAGTAAGTCGACGCCACTTTTAAGAAGCCTCTTCATTTATTTGGAGAGGCTTTTTTTTGCGCTAAACTTTTTATAATCCTAAATCCTTTGCCAAATTGAGTGAGCCAAAATCCAAGCATCTTGTTTTATTAACAAGAGGATAACTCAGAGCAGACTGGATTAGTGGAATACTTTTCACTTTAACTCGGATACACGAACGTATGTTTTAGCTTCTAATCAGGATTTATGTGTAGATGGGCTCACCATTAGATACCAGGTTCATACTCTACTTCATGTTTTAAGTGTCGCGAGTCTATGTTTTCAATTTATGGGTTGTTGGAGTTTACTTTTGATGATTATGAATACAGTAATTTGGGATCATGACATCGTTCTGGTGACTTGATAATAAATAATGTATAAATGTTCCTTAATCTGAATAAAAAGAATCCAATATTAGTCACTTGGAGTGCCTATCTTTGTTAGTTCAATTTTTCTAAGCTCATTAAATTTAGCTTATGAGAAGTAGGTATGTTTATGATTTAAAGGTGATTAGTAGAGCTATCGAATTTTAGGAAGGTAATACGAGAGATCATAGAATAATATGGCGTTGAATCTTTTAGTGTTCGCCGTTTGTGTCGAGTGTTTAAAGAAAAGTCTGGAGATTTCTCAAAGAAAAGATAATTGTCGCCAGAACAGATAGAGTTAAGAAGTTTTCAAATGGAACTTAAGTAAATCACATTGGAACGCGATATATTAAAAAAGGCGTCAGTCATCTTCTCCAATAGCGACAGTATGGGGCATCAAAAAGAAAGAACTTGTCTTAATAACTTTTAATCGCGTTTCGCTTTATCTAAGCTAAAGGTGAAAGTTGACCCTATATCTATTGTACTCCGAACATTTATTGATTGTTCATGTGCCTCCATGATGTGCTTTGCAATTGCTAAACCGAGCCCAGATCCTCCTTTATGTCTATTCCGACTTTTTTCGACGCGATAAAACCGTTCGAATAACCTGGGTAAACTTTCTTCTGCTATTCCAGGACCGTTATCAGAAACTTCTATTGTAATAATATCATCCATTATATAGAATCGGACACTTGTCTCACCGTCTTCATTTCCATATGATATTGAGTTATTAATAAGATTACTGATTACTTGACCTATCTTACTGCGATCTGCTTTTACCCAAATAGTATCAAATTCTTTGGCAAATTTCAGTGTGATATTTCTATCGCTTGCTATAACTTCTGCATCTTCAAAAAGATCTGCTACAAGTTCTACAATGTCAAATCGAGTAATATCTAGGTTAATCGTATTAACTTCCATTCCAGTGATCTGATCTAAATCATCTAGAATTGCCGTCATTCGCTCGGTAGCTTTGGAAGCTCTTTCTAAAAACATTCTATTAACGGATTCATCTTCTAAACCACCATCTAATAATGTGAGTATATAACCTTGAATTGAAAATACTGGAGTTTTAAGTTCATGAGCTAGATTACCTAAGAATTCACGCCTAAACTCTTCTTGCTCCTTTAGTTTTGAAATAGTTTGTAATTGTTGTTCTGTCCATTTCTTAGTTTCAATTTCGGCTTGTTCTATCACGTCCTCTTGAAGACTATACGATTTTGACGATTGTCCATTAAATTTACCTTTACGGATTGATCTATACAGTATCTTTAATTTTTGAGTTATGAAGAGTTTAATGAAAAGTGAAAAAGTAATAAAAGAAGTGACTCCAATTATTAAAGGCAATGCTATAACATAAACAGTATCTATGTCAGATATGAGTTTGAATATTGATAATGAAATCAAAGTTATTAAGGAGAGAATTAAACTTCCTCCTAAAACAATATATATGGGTTTAAGATTTCTCAAATTTCATTAAATGTATAACCGATGCCTTTAATAGTGCGAATATAGTCATTACCTAGTTTCTCTCTTAGTTTTCTAATGTGAACATCAATAGTTCTTTCTCCAACAATAGCATGATCTCCCCATACTATATTCATAATTTGATCTCTAGTGAATACTTTACCAGGTTTACTAGCTAGTAATTCGAGCAATTCAAATTCTTTTTTTGGTAGTATTAATGGAATACCTTTTGAATGAATTATAAATTTTTCTCGATCTATACGAATCGTTGACTCATTTACTGATGGCTCATTATGGTCATATCGTCTTAATAGTGACTCCACCTTACTGATTAGTAATCGAGGTCTTATTGGCTTTGAAATATAATCATCAGCTCCGGCTTCAAATCCAGCAATCTGTGAATAATCTTCTGCTCTGGAAGTTAGAAATGTTATAACAGGTGAATTTTGTTGCATATCATTTCGAATAATTTGACATACTTCAATTCCATCCATTTGTGGCATCATTACATCCAATATTATCAATGAAGGTTGATTTTTTTTTGCAATTTTAATTGCTTCTACACCATTGTTTGCTGTAAAGACTCTATATCCTTCTTTTTTTAAATTATAAGATAAAAATTCGAGAATATCTTGTTCATCATCTACTAACAATATCGTGTGTTTTGTCTCTATCATAAGGTTTACTTTGATGCAAAATTAGTGATAGAATGTTTTAAAGGTTTTATAGAATAGTTATAGTAAGGTTAATAATTCCTGTTTATTATGAATTTAGTGTTACCACATTAACGGTCCTGTATTGGATATATCTCAGTTTTACGAAACATTAATGTCACTTTTTAACATAAACTTAACGAAAGGTTAAGTGTAACGAAACTATCAAATTACTTTACAACCTGATATTTGTACCAAATAAATTAATTATGAAAAAGATGAAATTAAACAGTATGAAATTCGGAGTGATGTTATTAGCGGCATCATTAACAGTAGGAACGGTTTCTTGTAAGAAGAAGGGCTGTACAGATCCTAGTGCTACTAATTATGATTCTAAAGCTGATAAAGACGATGGTTCTTGCGAAGCTGCGGTTGTTACTAGTACGAATAATATAAAAACAGGATTTATTTCTGCAAATGAAACTTGGACTGCTTCTGAAGTTTATGAGTTACAAGGTAAAGTTGTAGTACAGAATGGTGTTACTTTAACGATTGAAGCTGGTACTTTAATTAAAGGTCAAGAAGGAACAGGTACAAATGCTTCTGCTCTAGTTATTGCAAAAGGTGGAATGATTAACGCTACAGGAACTGCTTCTAATCCAATTATTTTTACTTCTGTTTTAGATAATATCCAAATGGGACAATTAACTGGAACGAATCTAGATGAAAATGACAATGGAAAATGGGGTGGTATTATCATTTTGGGTGATGCACCAATATCTGCGGCAGACGGAGATGCTCTTTCTCAAATTGAAGGAATTCCAGTTACTGATACTTACGGTGCATTCGGTGGATCTAATTCAATGGATAATTCGGGTGTTATGTCTTATGTTTCTATTCGTCATGGTGGTGTTCTAATTGGTGCAGGAAACGAGATAAATGGATTAACATTAGGTGGAGTTGGTTCTGGAACAACGATCAATAACATTGAGGTTGTTGCAAATTTAGATGATGGTATCGAATTTTTTGGAGGAACAGTAAATGCTTCAAATATCGTAATTGGTTTTCAAGGTGATGATGGCTTAGATATTGACATGAACTACTCTGGTACTGTCAATGAATTTATTGTTATTAATGGTTCTAGTTCTGATGAAGGTTTAGAAATTGATGGTCCAGAAGGAACAACATATACAACTGGGTTGTTCGGTTTAACTAATGGTTCTGTTTACACGTTTGGTGGTACAGATGCTAACGGAGATTTTAAGTCTGGTGCTCAAGGAACAATTACGAATGTATCATTTGGGAATGCTAAAATAAGAGCTAGTTACCAGAATGATTGTGCTGATGCTAAAACTGATTCTTATACTCATTTAACTGATGCTATTCCTACATTGATCTTCACAGGAAGTCAATTTACTGGAGTTAGTGTTTACACTGGATCACAAGATGATGCAGGTGCTAATGATTGTACAGTATTTTCTGCTGATCAAACTGCTGCTGAAGGTGCAATGACTTCAGGTTCTGCAACCGGAGCTTCTACTTCTGGATATGCTTGGACTTGGTGTTCAGTAAATGGTAAACTTTAAGGGATACAATAAATAATTCAAATTATGTCTACCGGTTATTCCGGTAGGCATTTTGTAGGTTAAAAAATAACAAATGTTAAAATCAATTATACTAGTAGCAATTTCAGCTTTTTTAAGCTTAACTGTCTTTGCACAAAGTAAAATTACCGGTGTTGTTAAAGATTCAATTTCTGGCGAACCAATCCCTTTTGCAAAGGTTAAAGTGGAAGGACATAATAACGGTGCTAATACCGATTTTGACGGTGTATATACTATCAAAGCTATTCCTGGGAAATATGTTTTAGTATTTTCAATGGCCAATGAAGGTTATGAAGATGTGAAGATAGATATTGACCTAGCTCAAGGTGAATCAATTAAATTAAATATCCACTTAATTAAGTTAAGCTCAGTTATTAATCTTCAAGAAGCAACAGTTCGTCATATTAAAACGGAAGGTGCAACATCTATTGAAGCGGATGATAAAAGAAGACAGGAAGCTACAGGTGCTACAGATGGTATGACAAAAGAACAAATGCAAAACTCTGGAGCAAGTACTGCTGTAGAAGCTGCAGCTATGGTTCCAGGTTTATCTGTAGAAGATGGAAAAAGTGTCTACGTGCGTGGTCTTGGTGATCGCTATACGAAGACAATATTAAATGGAATGGAAATTCCAGGATTAGATCCTGATCGAAATTCAGTGCAAATGGATATTTTCCCAGCAACCGTTATTGATAACATCACAGTATATAAAACATTCACGCCAAATTTATCTGGTGACTTCACCGGTGGGCTTGTTGATATTACGACAAAAGATTTTCCTTCAGGACAAATATTTTATGTGAATGCTAGTCTAGGATTTAATACTGCTGCAACTTTTAATAAAGACTATATTTCTTATCAAGGGGGTAAATTAGATTTCCTTGGTTTTGATGATGGAACTAGGGCATTACCAATTCGTACAACGGATAAATTCATTGATCCGAGTCAAAACGATGCTTCATTAACACAAATGACTTCTTCATTTGGAAAAACGATGGCTACTGAAAAATCGAAAAACTTTTTAGATCAGAATTACTCTGTGAACTACGGCAATCGATTTTCAAAAGAATTAAAAAGTAAAAACAAATTAGATTATGGATTCAATGTCATTTTAAACTACAGGAATTCACATCGTTTCTATGAGGATGTTCAGTTCAATGAATATAGAAAAGATCCAGATCTTTCGGTTACAAAGATGTTTAGAGATAGAAGTTCTATTGGTGATTTAGCTGAGAATAATGTGATGTGGACGGCACTAGTTGGTCAATCTATTAAAATTAAGAAAAGTAAATATTCACTTACGTTACTGCATACTCAAAACGGTAAATCATCTGCTTCGAAATTAATCCAAGAAAATTCAGAAAGTAATCCGGCAACATTAGTTAAGCAGAATTTAATGTACACCCAACGTTCTGTCTCAAATGCAAATCTAAGCGGTAGACATCTATTAGGGAAAAACCGAAAAATGAAACTTGATTGGAAATTAAGCCCAACGCTTTCAAAAATTAATGATCCTGACATTAGATCTACTGTATTGGAAAAAGATTCAACCTCTACTGGTGAGATCGTTTACTTGTTAACTCCAAGTGTTGGATCAGAAATTAGAAGATCATACCGAGATTTAACAGAATACAATTTAAGTGGTAGATTTGATTTTACGTATAAGTTTAACATTTGGGATTCTTTACAAAGTGAATTGAAATTTGGTGCATTAAATACATATAAGAAAAGATCATTTGAAGTCTATGATTATATTTTCAATGTTGAGAATGCATCTGGTTATAGTGAAAATCCTGACTGGTACTTCCAAGATGAAAATATTTGGAATGTAGACTCCGATCAAGGAACTTACACTAAAGGAGAACGTCAGTTAGCAAATTCTTTTGTAGCATCACAAAATATTACCGGTGCATACTTAATGAATATTCTTCCTATTACAAAAAACTTTAAGGTAACTTATGGTGCAAGAGTTGAACATGCAACAAATAACTATACAGGTCAAAATAATGTCGGTGATGTTAAATACGTTGATGAAAGAGTCCTGGATGAATGGAGTGTATTACCATCTGTTAATTTAGTTTATCGAATGAAAAAGTTAAAGACTGATTCTACAGCAGGGAGAAACACAAATATTAGAGCTGCCTATACTAAAACTGTGGCGCGTCCGTCGTTTAAAGAAAAATCTATTTCTCAAATTTATGATCCTATTCAGGGACGTAGATATAATGGAAATATTGATTTATTACAAACTACAATTCACAATGCTGATTTACGATATGAACATTTCTTCGGTAGAACTGAATTAATTTCAGCATCGGTTTTCTACAAACACTTTATCAATCCAATTGAAGTTGTTGCAAACGTTGCTGCACCAAGTGAGGTGCAACCTGTAAATGCTGGTGAAGCAGATGTTTATGGGGCTGAGTTCGAAGTAAGAAAAGCAATAGGGTTTAAATCTCAACCCCACATGAGTCTAGTGGCTGGTGTAAATTTTACATATATACTTTCTCGTATTGATATGAACAAAGTTAAAACGGTTGTTGGTGGAGTAGAATATACAGAGAAAGAGGTTCGTGAACTTAATGCAAGAGATGGAGAGGTTATTAATGATTATCGCCCAATGTCGGGGCAATCTCCATTCATTGTAAATGGGTTTCTAACATTTAAAAATGATAGCTTAGGGCTAATCATTAATGCTTCTTATAACGTTCAAGGGAAAAAACTTGCCGTTATCGGTGTAGGTTCTCTTCCTGATGTTTATGAGCAACCATTCCATTCTTTAAACTTGAAAGTGTCTAAAGCATTTGGAGAAAATAATAAATGGAAAGCAAGTGTTTCAGGGAAAAACCTCTTAGCAAGTAAACGATCTAAGTATTATGAGTCTTATGAAGCAACTCCTCAAATTTATGAGTTGCTTAATCAAGGTGTTCAAATTACGGGATCTATTTCTTATTTATTACCAAGGTAAGAAAAAATAGAACTATTATTAGATAAGAAAAAAGCTCAACCGTTTGGGTGAGCTTTTTTTATTGGTGGTCAATAAATTTATAACCTACTCCTTTAACAGTACGAATATAGTCATTACCTAGTTTTTCTCGAAGTCTTCGAATATGAACATCTATTGTTCTGTCTCCTACAATAATTCCTGAGCCCCAAACTGTCTCTAAAATATAATCTCTGTCAAATACATTTCCAGGTTTTGAAGCAAGGAATGATAAAAGTTCAAATTCTTTCTTGGGAAGATGAATAGCTTCTCCTTGCTTTGTTACTAGATATTTCTCCCTGTCTATAACCAATTCTTTTTTTTGATTCTTTTTTGCCGTTTGGTCTTCATTTGATCGCCTAAGAATAGCTAGTATTCGACTTACTAAGACTTTTGGTTTAATAGGTTTTGCCACATAATCGTCCGCTCCAGCATCAAAGCCTGCAATTTGACTGTAATCTTCGTTTCTGGCAGTTAAAAAACAGATTTTAATTTTAGCTGTTTTTTCATTACTCCTCAATACCTGGCATACTTCTATCCCATCCATGTCAGGCATCATAACATCTAAAACAATCAAATCAGGGCCAATGCTCTCTGCAAATTTGATGCCTTCAGCCCCATTAGAAGCAGTATGCACATCAAACCCTTCTTTTCTTAAGTTATACCCAAGTATTTCTCGTATGTCAGCTTCATCATCGATTATTAAAATTGATTTCATAACGTGATTTTTTTGATTATAAGATATAAAGATAATATTGAAATCTTATTTAGGAGGTATTTGATTATTTCATATCAGGTTATTTTTTTTGATTGAAAGTCTTCAGTTCTTATTCTTTTCTTACCCAATTCAACTATTCTTAATACCTTAGTGATCAATCAGATTTAAATCTTTATGAAGATTAGAATATTACTTGTTGAGGATGATACAAGTCTTGGATTTATTATCAGTGATCAACTCAAATCAGATGGATATCATGTGACTTTATGTCTCGATGGTGCAGAGGGCTTTAAACGCTTTAATGAAGAGCACTTTCACCTGTGTATTTTTGATGTTATGATGCCTAAAAAAGATGGGTTTATCTTAGCTAGTGATATAAGGAAAATTAATACTGAGATTCCAATATTATTTTTGACTGCGAAATCTAACGATGCAGATAAAGTGCAAGGATTTAAATCAGGCGGAGATGATTATTTAACGAAGCCATTTAATGTTGAGGAGTTGGAATTGCGTGTTGCAGCCTTGTTGCGTCGTGTCAATATTACTTTGGAATCAAAAGATGAATCAAAATATCAAATTGGAGAATACACATTTGACACTGTTAACTTTAACTTGAAGCATCCATTTTTTGAGAAAAACTTAACAAATAAAGAAGCTCAAATACTAAAAATACTTTGTAAATTTATGAACCAAGTAGTAGCAAGAGATATAGTACTTACTGGGGTTTGGGGGCAAGATGATTACTTTGTTGGAAGAAGCTTGGATGTTTTTATTACTAAACTTAGAAAGTATCTAAAAGAGGATGAAAATATTCAGATTGCAAACATTCATGGGATAGGTTTTAAATTAGAAGTACAAGACTAGGTGGACCAATATATTTTACATCTCGAAACGGCAACGAAAGTTTGTTCTGTAGCCCTATCAAAAAATGGATCATTAGTATCTGTTAAAGAAACGCAAGAAGACGGGTATGCTCATGGAGAAAACTTAAACGTGTTCATACAAGATGTTCTTGCACAGGCAAAGATTACAATCAAGGAATTGACTGCGATATCAGTTGCCTCTGGTCCTGGTTCATATACAGGATTGAGAATAGGCGCTGCTACAGCAAAAAGCCTGTGCTATTCAATAGGTATTCCTCTAATAGCAGTAGATGCTTTAACAAGCTTGGCTGAAATTGCTCTGCTAAAACATTTTAACATCAACCTTTGTGCTTTAATTGATGCTCGTAGAATGGAGGTCTATAATCTAATTCTAGATAGGAATTTAGATTCGCAGAAAACTATTACTGCGGATGTAATTGACGAGAATTCTTACGAAGAATATCTTCCTTTTGTTTACTTCGGTGATGGCGCTCAGAAACTTGAAGAAATTTGGAAGGGAAGAGATTGTCTCTTGGACTCAACAATAAAATCTTCTGCAATAGGTCAAGTTCGCTTAGCTTTTTTAAAATTTCAGAACAATGAGTTTGAAGATGTAGCTTACTGGGAACCGTTCTACTTAAAAGATTTTATTGCTGGTAAAAAGGCTAAATAATTTAAGCTCGTTTCGAAACTCTAAATGGTTATTTTGCATTGGTTAAAGATTAGACGAAAACTAGAAAATGAAATTGTCAGAAAAGATTATTAAAGTAAAAAGACCATATGTAATTGCAGGTCCATGCAGTGCTGAATCAGAAGAGCAAGTAATGAGCGTCTGTAGAGAGATTGCAGCGAATAATTCTGCTCAAATGCTACGTGCAGGGATTTGGAAGCCTAGGACAAGACCTGATAGTTTTGAAGGCGTTGGGCAAAATGCACTTCCTTGGATTGTAAATGCGGGGAAAGAAACACGACTTCCAACTACTGTTGAGGTGGCTAATAAAATACATGCTGAGCAGGCATTGAAAGCCGGTGTTGATGTTCTTTGGATTGGTGCTAGAACAACGGTAAATCCTTTTGCGGTACAAGAAATTGCAGATGCTTTGCGAGGAACCGGAATTCCAGTAATGATTAAAAACCCAGTGAATCCTGATGTTCAACTGTGGATGGGAGCTTTTGAACGCTTTTCTAAGGTTGGACTAACAGATTTGAGCGCAATTCATCGTGGTTTTTCTGTCTATAATCATCCTAAATATCGCAATGTTCCAAATTGGGAATTACCAATTTTATTGAAGGAAAACATGCCCGAAATCCCTATTATATGTGATCCTTCTCATATAACTGGAAATAGAGAATTACTTTTTGAAATAAGCCAGAAAGCAATGGATTTGAACTTTGAAGGATTGATGATTGAAACACATCCAAATCCAGATAAGGCATGGTCTGATGCTCTTCAGCAAGTAACGCCTGAACGGTTGAAAGTAATTTTAGAGGGCTTAGTTCTGCGTACTCAAGAGCTAAATATTGATGTTGCCTATAGAATCGATGAAATCCGAACAAAGGTAAGTACGATTGATGATGCTATTTTTGATCTATTGAGTGAGCGCATGCTAATCTCAGAAACTGTAGGTAAATTGAAGAGAGAAAATAATATCACGATTCTTCAACAAGAGCATTGGAGTAATATTATTCAGAAGCGTTTAGAAACAAGTGAAGAGTATAATTTAACACGACAATTTGTAAGACAATTAATGGATGCGATTCATCAAGAATCGATTCGTCATCAAACGGCTGTTATGAACCCTTCAAAAAAAGAAGAATGATTCAGTTTATAAGAAACACCAAGTTGAAAGGGAATATTTCAATTCCATCATCAAAAAGTGATGGACAACGTGCTTTATTATCTGCAGCGTTCAGCCCAGGAATAGCTATCATTAATAATCTCGGATCAAGCGATGATGAACGTGTAATGCTTCTTAATATTGAGATACTTGGAGCTAAAGTAAAGTGGATTTCAACGAATGAATTAAAGATTACGGGAATTGAGAAGTTTCCTGAATATTTAGAATTAGATGTGGGAGAAAGTGGTCTTGGATTAAGACTGTTGAGCGGAGTTTGTGCAACACAAAAGGGAATACATTCTATTAACGGAAAAGGAACTTTATTGGATAGAGATCAGTCTTTTTTCGAACGAAATTTAAACAAATATGGCGCGGAAATATCATCGAATAACGGAATGCTACCACTGGTATTTAAAGGCTCAATTAATACTGATGAGATTGAAGTTGATGGATCAGAATCCTCTCAATATATTTCAGGATTATTAATAGGACTAGCACTATGTTTTCGGAGCAAAAAGTTAAGGGTGAATCTCCTGAATAGCAACCCTTACGTTGACATGACCTTAGATACAATGAATCATTTTGGGGTGTATGTTGAAAATGATAATTACACGACATTCACGTTGAATGGTGATGATAAATTTAGCGCTTGTAAGTATAACGTAGAATCTGACTGGAGTTCTGCAAGCTATTGGTTTGCTGCTGCTGCAATTGGTGCTACAATTACAATTTCTGGATTAAATATTAAAAGTAAACAAGCGGATATTCGTTTTTTAGAAGCATTAAAATTAGCTGGTTGTACCGTCGATTGTACTGTCGATTCATTTAGCATTACTTCGAACCAGCTAAGCGGGTTTTGCTTTGATGCTACAGATTGCCCTGACTTATTTCCTGCATTGGTTGTTTTAGCTTCAAAATGTAATGGAACAACTAAAATTTCAGGAGTTGAACGTTTAGTTAATAAAGAGAGTAATCGAGGGCTTGCGCTTCAGCAAGAGTTTGGTAAACTTGGAGTTAACATCCAGTTGAACGATGGGGTGATGATTATTGAAGGTAATTCTATCTTAAAAAGTGCTAGAGTGAACTCTAATTATGATCATCGCATTGCAATGAGTCTAGGTATTATTGGCACTACTATTTCTGGAGGTATCGAAATCGAAAATGCGGAAGCAGTTACCAAAAGCTATCCAGAATTCTGGGAGCATTTAGCTCATTTATCGGTGGGTTAATTCTGCTATTACTTCTGCATGTTGAGGGAATAACACAGTAAACTCTTTGCGTGTTGGCAATACAAAATCACTAAAATCAAACCCTGGGGAAACAGTACATCCTAATAGAGAAAAGGATGCTTCATCTTTTACGCGGGATGCAAACCAACAACCTCCCGGAACAACATATTGAGGATGCTCACCATTAGAAAAGTCTTTCCCAATAATAATTATTGAATGCTTTCCTTTAGGGGAGATCATATGTAATTCAATTGCAGCCCCATCATAGTGATGCCACATCTCATCCGATTTGATCTTGTGAAATGCGGAGAAGGTACCTTTCGTTAACATGAAGTAGATCGCGGTACAAAAGCTTCTGTCGCCATCAAAACCATTTAACGTCGAACTTTCAATACTTCCTTCACTTCGATAGGTTTCTTTGTAAAACCCACCTTCTGGGTGAGGAATTAGCTCTAACTCGTTTATTATTTGTTCAACATGGGTCATTCTAATCTTCTGTTATAAAGTGCCAATCTTTTACTGCTTTGAAACGTTTCCTTGCTTCTGTATTTGAAGGATGTTGTAATAATGATTCTACAGAAACTTCCGGTAAAAATTCATTCGCTAAATCTTCTCGAACATAAATAAAATTGAATCCTAATTCATTCGCTCCAACCAATCTATAGCCTTTTTTCTTAGCTAACTTTGTCATTGCAACTGGTGAAGCACCATGATAAGTATTATGTTTACCAGGATAGAAGTATTCTGAATCGTAAGGCACTATAATATCATTCAATCCAAATTCGTTATGTGTTTCTATAATGACTACCTGTGGAGAAACGATATCAATTGCTTTCCATACCCAATAATCATTCCCATCAATATCGATTGATAACAAACCAATATCGCCCTTCAAACCTCCATCTTCTATTAATTTATTGATATTCTCGGCCGTAATAAATGCTTGCTTAAAACTAGGCACTTTCGACTTTGGGTTTCTATGTTTTTTATAGAAATAGCGTCCACGGTTTAGTGCCTTTTCATTTCCATCTAGGTACAAACCTGTAAAATCATGATTGTAATATAAGTTAGCTGAATTACTATTGATACCATCATCCGCGCCAAATTCAATGAATGTCTTATATTTCATTCCAATAATTGAAAAAATATAAAGCAATAAACCATCTTCTTCAAATTGAGAAAATAATTTAAATCCAGATTCGGTAATATTGGGCAGTTTCTCTTCTAATAGACACTCACGATAGTATCTGACTAATTCTTCCTGTTCCTTTCGAATCTCAGGTTTGAATCGTTTCTTCACCTTATAGTATTTAAGGTACTTTTTAAGTATGTGTTTTAGTCCATTATTCATTTGAGATGCCAAAAATAGATAATATCTATTGAACAGAATGCTTTTTTTAGGTCCTTATTTAATCCTAAACCATCAAATAGATGAGTTGAGGGGGGTTAAAGTTTACCTGTCCCTTGACAGAACTAATATAATATAAAACAGATGGCCGTTAATTTCTAAAACGTTAACACTATTACTGATGTGTATTATACCGAAGGATTATTTCATTTGTGAATGCAGTTTCAAATTTCAATCTTTGTGATAAAGATAAACAGTATGACAATAAAAGATACAATTGGGGCAGTAGAGAAATTTCACGATGCTTTTGGAATTAAAAACAATCATGAGCCAACAGCTGTGATTAGCGAAGCAGATTATACGCTACGGTACAAACTGATGGCTGAAGAAAATGAAGAGTACTTAGATGCCGCTAAAGATGGAGATTTAATAGAAATTGCAGATGCTTTAGGGGATCAGTTGTATATTCTTTGTGGCACCATCCTTAAGCATGGGATGCAGCATAAAATTACTGAAGTCTTTGAAGAAATTCAACGATCAAACATGTCTAAGCTGGATAAAGCTGGTAATGCTATTTATCGTGAAGATGGTAAAATATTAAAGTCTGAGTTATATTTTAAGCCAAATATTCAAAGTATTCTTGATAAATAATATGGCTACGCATAACCTTCGTGTATATGGAATCATTTTCAATGATAAAGATGAGGTATTGGTTTCTGATGAGTTTCGGTTTGGAAGCGCATTCACAAAATTTCCAGGTGGGGGATTGGAATGGGGGGAAGGAACCCAGGATTGTTTAGCACGAGAAATTAAAGAAGAACTTAGTTTAAAATGTGTTGTTGGTGATCTATTTTATGTGAACGGTTTTTTCCAACAATCCGCATTTAGAAAAGACAATCAATTAACTAGCTTCTATTATTTTGTGAACGAAATTGACATCAGTAAAGTCCCAATAACCAATCATATTATTCCATTGACAGAAGAAGGAGAAAATTTCCGTTGGATATCTCGTACTGAAATTTGTGCAGATCAGATGACATTTCCAATCGATAAGAAAGTCGCCGATTTACTTCGTTTTTAGCAGGGGATTTTTTTCAACTTTGTATTATCTAAATGTCTAGTTGCATCACGCTTTGTCTTCTTTTCAAAGTTTTTATTGATTGCGTCTTCAAGATCAATACCAGTTTGGTTGGCTAAACATGTTAGTACAAATAATACATCAGCAATTTCTTCACCAAGGTCTTTGTTCTTGTCGCTCTCCTTTTCACTTTGCTCACCATAACGACGAGCCATAATGCGCGCAACTTCACCCACTTCTTCCATGAGCATGGCAGTATTTGTCATTTCATCAAAATAACGAACGCCATATTGCTTAATCCATTGGTCTACCTTTTCTTGAAGTGCCTTAATTTCCATTATTGTTTGTTTTTTGAATCAATCCAAATGGTCACAGGACCATCATTGATTAAAGATACTTTCATGTCTGCTCCAAATATTCCCGAAGCAACTTTTTGCTTTTGGGCAGACATCAATTGCTGAATAAATGATTTATATAAAATATCAGCTTGCTCTGACCGAGCGGCTTTAATATAACTCGGTCGTTTCCCTTTTTTTATTGATGCATGGAGTGTAAACTGACTAATAACAAGAAATTCTGCGCTTACATCTTCACTCGATAAGTTCATCTGTCCTTCATTATCGTTAAATATACGGAGTCCAATTACTTTTTTAATTAACCAAGATATGTCTTCTGGAGAATCATCTTCTCCAATTCCAACAAACAGTAGAAGGCCTTTTTGAATTGCTCCATTTACGTTGCCATCAATTTTGACTGAAGCTTCGCTAACACGTTGAACTAAAATCCTCATCCAAAAATATTTTTACGATGAATGTCGTTTACATCTTCTTCCATTAATTGAACATATGTAGAATATCTGCTCTCATCAATGTTATTGGATTCTAAGGCATCTTTAACCGCGCATTTTGGTTCTTTTAAATGTTGGCAGTTGTTGAATTTACACTCACTCATTATAGCCCTCATTTCAGGGAAATAGTGTGATATCACTGCCTTGTCAATGTCTACAATCCCGAAAGCACGAATCCCAGGTGTGTCTACAATGTAACCTCCACTTTGAAGTTTGTGCATTTCGGCAAAGGTTGTTGTGTGTTGCCCTTGTTGATGAGCGTTTGAAATTTCGTTCGTAACGATATTCAAATTAGAATCAATCGAATTGACCAGCGTACTTTTTCCAACCCCACTATGACCAGATATCATGACTTGCTTTCCGTTGATTTCTTGTTTTAAAAAGTCAAGACTTTCTTTATCCAATGCTGAAATTTTACGGCAAGGGTATCCAATACGTTCGTACATGTACATTAACGCATCAATATATTCTAGATCATCTCCTGAATACATGTCAATTTTATTAAAAAGAATAGTAGTGGGAATACGGAATGATTCCGCTGAGACCAAAAAACGATCAATAAATGCTAAGTGAGTAACAGGAGAATGAATCGTTACTAATAAATATGCACGATCAATATTTGCAGCTAAAATTTGAGATTGCTTACTCAGGTTTGTTGATTTTCGGACGATATAATTTGTACGTTTTTCAATTGCTTCAATCACACGATTTCCTTCTTCATCTTCATCTTTAGATAGAATTACGATATCTCCAACAGAAATAGGGTTTGTCGTCGTTAATCCTTGTAAACGCATTTTGCCGCGAATACGACAATTCACTAATGATCCATTGTTCAATTCAACATTGTACCATTTACCTGTAGATTTTAAGACTTTTCCTGTATCACTCATTGAATGCAAAGTTACATATTGTTCTGAACTCTAACTACTGAAGATGAGCTTGAAGCTGATTTTTAAGTGAAAAAGTTTGATTTATATACTGTTTAATCAATACCGTTCATTCAATAGAACGATTATTACCATCATATTCTACCAATATTCATTAAATTAGCTAGTTCAAATTTGAGTACATGTCAATTGAAGTAAAAAATCTATTTAAGTATTACGGAAGTCAAGCCGCCGTGAAGGATATTTCCTTTAATGTAAATAGCGGTGAGATTGTTGGGTTCTTAGGTCCAAACGGTGCTGGGAAGTCAACCACAATGAAGGTGATTACGGGGTATATTTCTGCCTCAGGAGGAGAAGTGAAGGTCTGTGGAATGCCTGTTTCTGTTGATTCCTTGGACACAAGGCAACTGATTGGATATCTTCCTGAGCACAATCCTCTGTATTTGGATATGTATGTAAAGGAATACTTAGCATTTGTAGCGAACATTTATAAAATTGACCATGTGAATGATCGTGTCACTGATATGATTAAGAAAGTTGGTTTAGAAGTCGAGCAAAACAAGAAAATTGGAGAGCTCTCTAAAGGATATCGCCAACGTGTTGGATTGGCACAAGCAATTATTCACGATCCTAAGGTGTTGATTCTAGATGAGCCTACATCAGGATTAGATCCAAATCAATTGGTAGAAATTCGGCAATTAATTAAATCAATTGGAAAAGAGAAAACAGTAATGCTTTCTACACATATTATGCAAGAGGTTGATGCTATTTGTGATCGTATTGTAATTATCAATAAAGGCGAAGTTGTTGCGGATGATAAAGCCGTAGATTTACAAATGAAAGCACAAGCTCAGACAGTGTATGTAGAATTTGAAGGAGGGTTTTCTAAAAGCCAATTGAGTAATATTAAGGGAGTAAGTAAAGTGGAAAAAGTAGCTGAAGGTTGGTTGTTAGAATCAAAAGACAACATTGACTTAAGAAAATTGATTGCGCAATTTGCCCAAGAAAGAAACATATTGACACTAACACTTCGTAAGGAAGAGAAGACCTTAGAAGAAGTTTTTAAAACATTGACAAACTAACAGGATGCCTAAGAATTTCATAGAAGAATTACAGTGGAGAGGTATGATACATGATATCATGCCTGGAACGGAAAAAGTACTTTTAAAGAAAATGTCGGCTGGCTATATTGGGTTTGATCCAACAGCAGACTCTTTACATATTGGAAATTTAGTTCAAATCATGACCTTAACACACTTTCAGCGTGCGGGGCATAAACCCTTTGCTTTGCTAGGTGGAGCAACAGGTATGGTTGGAGATCCTTCAGGTAAATCACAAGAAAGAAATTTATTGGATTCTGAAACATTGAATCATAATGTAGCTTGTGTAAAAAAACAATTGGAACGTTTTCTTGATTTTAATTGTGGTGATAATTCAGCAGAAATGGTGAATAACTACGATTGGTTTAAAGAATTTAGCTTCCTTGACTTTATTCGTGATGTTGGGAAACATTTATCTGTTAATTACATGTTGGCTAAGGATTCTGTGAAGTCTCGTCTAGAAACAGGGATGTCGTTCACAGAATTCTCATATCAATTGGTTCAAGGGTATGATTATTACTACTTGAATAAGCATAAAGATTGTATACTTCAGCTTGGAGGGTCTGATCAATGGGGCAATATTGTCACTGGAACGGAGTTAATTCGACGTAAAGGTGGGGGAGACGCTTATGCGGTAACGACACCATTGATTAAAAAAGCAGACGGAACTAAGTTTGGGAAAACGGCAGGAGGAAGTGTTTGGCTTGATGCAGAAAAGACATCTCCTTATCAATATTATCAGTATTGGATGAATGCAAGTGATGAAGATGCAGAGAGTTTTATTAAGATCTTCACATTGAAATCGCTAGAAGAAATTGAATCGATTGTTACTGAGCATAAAGAGGCACCGCATTTAAGAGTTCTTCAACATTCTCTAGCTGAAGATGTTACGGTCAGGACTCATGGAGAGGATGCATTGGTTACGGCTATTGCCGCAACTAAAATTCTTTTTGGTAAATCTACATCTGACGATTTAAAATCACTTTCAGAGAAGGATTTTTTCACTGTATTCGATGGAGTTCCTCAAGCGACAGTTTCGCGCACGGACATTGAAAATGGACTTGGAATCATTGATGCTTTATCTGCAAAAACAGGTTTCTTGGGTTCTAATGGAGAGGCAAGAAGAGAGTTGAAAGGAAATTCAATTTCAGTGAATAAAGAAAAAGTAAACGACCAATTCTTGGTAACTGCTGATACATTGATTAATGATAAGTATGTCCTTTTAGGGAAGGGAAAGAAGAATAATTATATATTGATTATAGAGTAATTCTTAGCTGAATTTAAATGTCCTTGGGATATTCAACCTTCCATAAGAAAAGCCCTCTTGCTGGTACAGATGTAGATGCAGCTTGACGCTCCATCGCATCTAAAATGGTTCTGATGTAGTCAGGTTTGGATTTATACATCCCTACATCTACAAGTGTACCAACTGTTGCTCGTACCATATTTCGCAAAAATCGATCAGCGGTGATTTCAAAATAGCAAGCTCCATTGTCTAATTGAACCCAGTGTGCTAATTGAACATTACAAATATTAGTTTTGACGTCGGTGTGAATTTTCGATAATGATGTAAAGTCTTGTTTCCCGATGAGGTGTTGTGCTGCTTCATTCATTTTAACGAGATCTAAATCATTTCTTAGTAGCCAACTTTGCGCTTGTTTAAATGGATCCTTGTTTCTATGGATAAAATAGCGATATGTTCTCGAAGTTGCGTTAAACCTGGCATGACTATTTTCCTTTACGACGAACATGTTATAAATAACAATCGATTGCGGGAGCATGCTATTCATTTTAAAAATGAACTTCTCCGTATCTTCAATTGCAGATATTTCAGTGTGTAAAATGAAATGGTTAGCATGTACACCTGTATCCGTTCTACCACATCCCAGAACTTTGACTTCATTATTAGAGTTCAACTTTGTTAAGCAGCCCTCAATAACTTCTTGAATAGAAATTTGTCTTGGCTGACGTTGCCAACCATAATACTCTTCTCCGTTATATGCTAGCTCAATGAAATACCTTTGCATGATTCAAAGATAACAGAATGTCTAGTGGAAACGAAAAAGCACCAACCAAAGATTGATACTTTTTTCAATACGGGTGTTTTAAATTAGTCTGCTTTAGGATATTTAAAATTGCGCATATCGATTTCATAACAATCAATACTTGCTTTTTGTTCTACGATTTCAAACCCTGAGATAAAAGCTTTTTTCAACTCTTCGCTGTATGAAAAGTGTGTATCATTATTTACAGAGTTTATTCCATAGCCTAAATTGACAGGAGTGCTCCATGTATCACCTAAGTTTTCTGAAACGTATACATCTAAATCACCTAATCCTAAATGTCCGTCAGAGCTGAAAAACAAGAATCTTCCATCTGGAGAAATAGATGGAGTTGTTTCTCTTCCTGGTGTATTGATAGAATCTGAAAGTGGAATGGCAGAACTCCAAGATTTCCCGTTTTTATATGACACATAAATATCAGTAGATCTTTTTTCTCCTTTACGATCAGATACAAAATACATTGTATTACCATCAGCAGTTAAAGTTGCCGATCCTTCAAAATATGAAGTATTGATTTCTTTAATTGGTTTAGGTGAACTCCAAGTTCCTTTACCGCTTCGTTTCGCTTCACAAATGTCAGAGCCTTTCGTTGTTTTTTTTACCTCCGTTGCAGTTGAGTTTACTGTTAAATACGCATATAAGCCATCATCAGAAATATAATTTAATGCATCAAACCCGTTAGAATTAAGCTTGCCTAATTGATTGGTGGCAGTGCCCCATTCTTTGGTTTCGTCATCATAAATTGATTTGTATATGTCTTCAAAGTAATATTGGTCATCTGGATTCATTCTTCCTCCCGTCGTGTTACTTCTTCTTGAAACAAAGTATATTGTTTTGTTGTCTTGTGCTAATAAGATCTGATAATCATCAAATCCAGAATTAATTTCTCCGCCAATCGGAGTTTTCTCAAACTGCTTTCCTTTTTTCATTTTAGCTTTGGCAAAATTACATTCATTAATATGATGTTGTATTCCTAAAGTTTTTGAGCGAGATTTTGAAAATAAACTATCTGCTTTTTGGTAATTGGCAATTGCGTTATCAAGATTACCCAAACGGTGATTTACAGAACCTAAAAAGAAGTATATTTCATCATTTACTTTATCTTCCCCCATCCTCATGGCAGAATTGATATAAGTTAAAGCATAGCCAAAGTTATTGAATTTATAATGACATTTTCCAATCCAATATGCAGCTTTCCAACTGTTTGGGTCTTTAACTCCTGCATGCCTAAATTTCCTTAAAGCACCTTTGATTTGACCCAAGCCGTACATTGTTTTCCCCTCTTCAATAATATAAGTCGCTGTAGTTTTATCAACTATATTCGTTGTAGAGTCTGGTGGAATTATCATATTTTTATAGGCGAATGAATTTCCTATAAAAGCAAAAAACAATAAGGTCAAGGAGTAACGTAATATTTTAGTCATCGTGCTCAATTTGGTTTAGTTTTAAACTATCGTAGGCAAAAGTTATGCAAAAGAATGTGATTTTCTAATAAATCAGTGGAAATAGTTATTTTAGTTATCCAATATTGCGGAGGATTTGTTTGATTTTAAGTCTACTAAATCATTCATAGCGATTGTTGCTGCTGTAATTGCGAGAATTGGTGCAGATGCAGCACAAAGCCATAAAAACATATGTAGCAAAAATCGAGTGATCATTTTCAAAGGAGCTTCTAAAAAATTAGACCAATCAAACAATGCTTCCAAATCAACAGGAACAAGAATCAATAGTGAGTATATGGAACCAATTGCTATTGCTAAGCCTCGATTTTCTCGAATAAAGATTATACTCTGTGCTATATCTAATCTTCTTCGTTCATTGATATAGTCCAAAAATGCAAATCCATAATAAAAAAATCCAATCACAAATGTCAGATAAAATATTGGGGATGATTTCGGATCATCCCAGCCTAAAAAGGAAACAATGAATATGATTAAAAAGAAGAAGTATTCCCACATGAAGTTTCGAGTCACAATACGCACTGATCGTTTAATGTCATGAGCTACTTGATTCATACTGAACGGGTATTTGTTTCCCGTCAGAATTTTCTCCGTTTTTATGCTAAGGTGAGAAATTAAAGGCGAAAGAATTAATACAACGAGATACTTTGCGAATTTCATTAAGAGCATAGCGATTGATATTTCAATGAGGATATACATCAGATACCAAACAATTTCATTCATGTTCCCAGCATCTTGCTCTATGTGATGATTTTTCACCATTGACCCAAGTTTGTATATTATTAACATCAGAAGAGCAGGGAAAATCAGATACCAATAAAACCTATATTCAATAATAAACTTCACCGCTTTAAAGTACGCTCGCACTCCAAAAATAAAATTCTTTATAAATCGCATAGTCAAAAATAATCAAAGGAAATTCAAATCGGTTATTTCATAAGGCTTTTGTATCTTTGTTCTTTGCCATTTCTTAACCCTTGAACTCAATAGCACATATGAATTTCAGCAGTTTAACAGCAATTTCACCAGTAGACGGTAGATATCAAAGCAAAACAAGTGAATTACAACCTTACTTTTCTGAGTTTGGTTTAATTAAATATCGTGTAATTGTAGAAGTAGAATACTTCATTGCAATGGTCGAAAGTGGGGTTAAAGAATTGGAAGGTTTTCCAAAAGAAAAGTATAGTGATTTACGTTTATTATGTACTAATTTTTCTGAAGAGGATGCTTTATGGATTAAGAAGATTGAAAAAACTACAAACCATGATGTTAAAGCAGTCGAGTATTTTGTTAAAGATCGAATGACTGCATTAGGATTAGAAAAATATTTGGAGTTCGTCCATTTTGGATTGACCTCTCAAGATATTAACAACACTTCTATTCCTCTTTCATTAAAGGCGGCGATAGAAAAAGAATATTTACCATTGCTAGATAAGTTGATTTCAAAATTAACTGTACTTAGCAAGACTTGGAAAGACATCCCTATGTTGGCTAGGACACATGGACAGCCTGCTTCCCCAACACGTTTAGGAAAAGAGGTTCAAGTTTTTGTGGAGCGTTTATTTATACAACGAAATCACTTGACAGCGATTCCTTATTCCGCAAAGTTTGGTGGCGCAACAGGTAACTTCAATGCTCATTATGTTGCCTTTTCTTCTTATGACTGGGTTACATTCGCGAACAACTTTGTAAACAACATATTAGGATTAGATCGAAGTCAAACAACGACACAAATTGAACACTACGATAACATGGCGGCTATGTTTGATGCTTTGAAGCGTATCAATACAATCGTTATGGATTTAGATCGTGACATGTGGACGTATGTTTCTATGGAGTACTTCAAACAAAAATTGAAAGAAGGTGAAGTTGGATCTTCAGCAATGCCTCATAAAGTAAACCCAATTGATTTTGAGAATTCAGAAGGGAATATTGGAATTTCAAATGCACTTTTTGAGCACTTATCGTTGAAACTACCTGTTTCAAGATTACAGCGTGATTTGACGGATTCAACGGTATTAAGAACAATTGGACTTCCATTAGCCCATACATTTATTGCGTTCAAATCAACATTAAAAGGACTAGATAAGTTACTGTTAAATAAAGCTGCTTTTGAAAGAGATCTTGATAGTAATTGGGCTGTAGTAGCAGAGGCAATTCAGACGGTTTTACGAAGAGAAGGCTATCCAAAACCATATGAAGCCTTGAAAGGATTGACACGTAAAAATGAGGTAGTGACAAAGTTAACTGTTCATGATTTTATTGATACACTTGATGTATCTGATGATTTGAAGATCGAGCTTAAGCAAATCACACCACAAAACTATACAGGTATACAATTGGTTGACTAATATTTCGGACTGATTATTGTCTAGTTAAATTCATCCTTATGAATAATTCTTTCCTGATTGTATGTATTGTGTTTTATTCAACCATTTTATTTGGGCAAGAATTACCTATTGAATGGGGTGATATCCAAAAGAAACAAGGTCGACTTATAACAGTGTTGTCAGACACACCGGGCGAGTTTTATACGCTTCGTTGGCTTGGGGGTAGTATTGGAGGTAGTTATCAGGCTACACGTAATGTTGGACTTAAGCGCATCACAAGAAATCGAATAAGACTTGTTGTAAATAAAAGTTTCGCAAATTTTGAGTCTGCTGGTATTGTTGGGGGTGATTTTGTCATTTTCTTGTCGGATAAGCAAGATGGCCAACATAAATTATTCATGCAGAAATATGACAGTAACTTACAGCCTAAAGGTGATCAAGTCTTATTGGCAAGCTACGATATCAAACCAGCTGTTAAGGGAGTTTTTGAAATTATCTTTTCTCCTCGCGGAAATTATTTTGTTGCTACGTGGAACCTGCCAGGGAAGAAGGATAGGCGTCACGTCTACGGGTTTAACGTTTATAATGATGGAATTGAAAGAATAAATGATGGTGAATACCCACTTCCATATGACCCTAAATATGTTCGTGTTATAGAGCATCACCTATCTAATTCAGGAGATTATTTTATGGCATTCTCTGAGCTTAAGGATACTGATAAATTCTTTATAAGAAAAGACCAAGCTTTTAAGGAACTGCATGTTTATCACATTGACACAAATGGACTGCGGGATATATTAATTGATGTTGATGGTAGAAGAATAGAAGCTATGGCAATGTCGACAAATAATCAGAACGAATTATTAGTTACTGGAATTTATGGTTTAGACAATGTGCTTGGAGTTTCAGGAATCTTTCATAAGAAAATAGAACTGTCGGTTGGAAAGTTGATTTCGGAGAGTTATAAGGATTTTGAATCTGATTTTATTACAGAGGGTTGGTCTGAGAAAGCATTAAAGAGATTAGAGAGGAGGGAATTGAAAGGAAAAGGGGCAGCTCAATTTCAAAACTATAAGATGAAGGAAGCGATAGAGCTAGAAGATGGAAGTATAATAGGAACGATGGAGCAATACTATGTTCAGGTATACTCATCTTCAAATGTAAATACAACTCAATCTTCAGATAAACACTACTATTATTTTAATGATATTATTGCGTTTAAAATTTTACCTGAAGGAGGGTTTGGCTGGATTACAAAAATCCGAAAGTCTCAGGTTTCAATGAATGACGGTGGACCATACTCGAGTTATTCGAGTTATCTATCGGATTCAATCTTGAATTTCATTTTTAATGACAATAGTATGAATTATGATGAAGATGGAATCTTTAATTCTGCCGTATGTTTATATACAGCAGATTATAGTCGCAAAAAAAATGTGGTCGCTTTGGCTGGAGTAGAACTGAATACTGGAGGTGTTGAGCGAGAAGTGTTTTTTGATCGGTTTGAAATAGAAGCGATAGCAGTTCCTAAAATGTTCAACGTGAATTATGTAACGAGTGAAATGATTCTTTACTCAACCTGGGGTAGAAATGAGCGTATTGGCTCATTGAAATTTTAAACTTACCCTATTTCACTTTAATTCTTTTTATTTAATATTGGCCCACAATCAATATCTCGAATTTTTAGCGATTAAAAAGATAATCATTGTGATCAGCAATGATTATGAAATCCTGATAGATTATTTACTTTGAGATATATATATATGCTTAAATCGCCTGACAAAGGTGAAAAGTAGAAGAAGTAAAGAGAAAAAAGCAAAACTTCTCCCCATTACATTTCCATATTTAGTGTAGAATGTTTGTTGTGTGTTTAAATTCACTTCTTCTGATATTACATCAGTTTCCCACCAATTGGTTGCTTGAGAAATATCTCCGCGCTGATTGATGAAACAACTTGTTCCAGTATTTGCTGACCTCACAACATTCCTTCTGTTTTCTATTGCACGAAGAGATGCAAAACTGTTGTGCTGCTTGTATCCGGGAGTATCTTTCCACCAGCCATCATTCGTTGCGATACATATCAGCTGTGCGCCTTTTCTACATTGTTCTGCAACCCACTCACCATATATGGATTCATAACAAATTACAGGGGCAAATTTAAAATGTTTAGTGTCAAAAGTTTTTGGCTCCTTTTCTATACCAAGTGTTCCAGATGTTCCTCCATTATCTATAGAAAGTTCTTCTAAGAATGAAAGGTATTCTGAAAAAGGAATGACCTCAACCCCCGGCACCAATTTTGATTTGTGAGCGAATTCTGTAGAGTTATCTCTGCGTATTAAAAGCGAAGAATTGTAATATTCAATGTAACCAGGGCCACCTTTTAATTTCATTGAGGCTCTAGAGTTCTTCTTTTCAAATATTTGCATTGTAGAAGCTCCGATATACCATGGAACATTATTTAATTTACTCTTTTGGTTTAATAGGTGTTTAAAAAATGGTAATCGTTGAATTTCTTTTTCAAAAAAAGAAGCACTAATTGCGGTTTCCGGCGCAACAATCAAAGCGGTTTTATTTGTGATTTTTTGATTTGCTAAATTAGATATTTTTTCAAGTTGTTTGTCCAGCATTCCTGGTTCAAATTTATCATTATATGGGTCGATATTTGGCTGTATTGCAATAACTTCAATTGTATTCCCTTTATCTATATAAGAGTAATAGGATATTAGCGAAATTCCAATTGGCACAAGAATAAAGAATGCAGCTGTGTAAAAAAGCGGAGTTTGAATTTTCCATCTCTCATTTTTAAAATATACATTCTGATAGATGCGATAAACAATCAAGTTCACTAAGAGTACCCAAAATGAACCTCCAAGAACACCGGTAAATGAATACCATTGTATAAATGATGGTGTAATACTAAACGTATTTCCAAGTGTCAACCAGGTCCATGAAGCCTCCCAGTTATAGTGAAAGTACTCAAAACCTATCCAATAAATTAACAATGAGATATATCCCTCTTTATTGCCAATATATTTTTTTGTTAAATGAAAGCAATAGAAAGCAACCGTCATCAATAAGCTATTGAGAATAATTGCGAGTAGGGCACCTCCAGGACTTGCATTCCATATCCACCATGTTGTGATAGCATTGTAAGTGAAAAATGTTATATATGAATGAATGAATACTTTTATGGACTTGAAGCGTTTTATTAAAATGTAATTTTCAAGAAAAAGCAATGGAACTAAGGCGACAAAAATAACAAAGGTTAAACTTCCTGTAAATGGAAAGGAAATTGATAATAGTATCCCAGAAAGAATGCTAAGTATATATCTTTTTTTTTTTTGGAGTGTTATCACGGGATAAAAATAGACTAATAATTTGAGTGAGACACTCAATAAACGTCTAATAATTGATTTTCAAAACTTTCTTTAGGTTATTTATTCCTTCTTTAGGATCAGCACCAATTTGAGTATCTAAATCAAATATTAGTATAAAAAAATTAGGTGGAGTAGTATTTTGAGCATACTTGAAGATAAAAAACTAATCTCGGAAACAAAAAAGGGTCAGTTATACTGACCCTCATTATCGATATCTTTAAAAAACACTATTCAAAAATGATTGTCATTTCAACGCGTCTATTTTTCTGTCGGCCTTCGCTTGTTGAGTTATCAGCAACTGACTGAGTCTCTCCAAAATAAAGTGCGGTTAACCTGTCTGGACTAATTATTTGTGAAACCATGAATGCTTTCACAGACTCTACACGTTTCTTAGATAAAATAAGGTTTGCTTGCGCCCCACCTACATTATCTGTATGCCCCGCAACTTGAAGTTTCCAGTCTGTTTTCCTCAGAAGAACTTGTGCAAGTTCAGTTAATGAAGGAATTGATTCTTGCTTGATCACATCTTTACCTGTCTCAAACTCTAAGTTTTCAAAGGCCGTTCTCAAAATCTCTTGAACCTCTTCTTCAATCACAGGACAACCATCATTTTTAATTGGACCGACAACACTAGGACATTTATCATCTTTATCTAAGACACCATCCTTATCAGTATCTCGGTAAGGGCAACCTTCATTCTCTACAAGTCCAGCTAAATATGGACATTTGTCATCTTTATCTAATAGTCCATCACCGTCGGTATCTGGCCATGGACATCCGTTGTTTTCTTTTGGTCCAAATTCCATTGGACAATTATCAATGAAATCAAATAAACCATCGCCATCTGTATCAGGGCAGCCATTGTTAATCAATGTGCCTGCGACTTCAGGGCAAGCATCGTCTTCATCTTTAATTCCATCACCATCCGTATCAGGGCATCCTTTGAATTTTTTTAAACCTGCAATATCAGGGCAATCATCTTTAGAGTCAATAATACTGTCATTGTCCCTGTCTGGACACCCTTTAAATGCTCTTGTGCCGAATTCTTCAGGACAAGCATCATCTTTATCAGGGATACTGTCATTATCTTTATCAGGGCAGCCCTGAAACAGTGCTGAACCAGGGTTATTTGGACATAAATCCTCTATATCTCTGATTCCGTCTCTATCTGTATCAGGACAACCTTTAAACTCCCATAAGCCTTGAACGACTAAGCATTCATCAAGTTTATCAGAAACTAAATCACCGTCAATATCACTTGGGTGAGTATAAAGAATAGGTAGCCTCAATCCTGCATAGAATTCAGCTCCGTTTACTTTACCTGTAGCTAATAAAGTATTAAAGTCTGTAAATCCGACAGTTAATGGTCCTAAACGAGCGCCTAGTCCAGCCTTAAATCCTGAGTATTTGTTATATGACATTGGAAGCCCAATTCCAAGCCAAGTATAATCAAAGCTTGGAGTTACAGAGACTTGATTTGCAACACGAGCTCTATGTGCATTTTTTATATTTTGTACACTGATAATACCGGTTGCATTAATATAGAAATACTTCCAAATGTGATAATCAAACTGTAAGCTAATGGCAGTTGGAGTTGCCATGAAGTAAGTTCCATCATCATCCGTTCTTGACCAATCTTGATTGTTTGTTATTAGCGAGTCAATTAGACTGTCAGTAGCCTCCAAGCTTTCTAAGCCTGTAAAAACATTTAAATCAAATGCACTAGAAGAATTAACATTAAAGTTGTTAGAAGCACCTCCTTTATCGAATTTCATTCCGCCTAAATCAAGAAGTGAAACCCCCGCTCTAATTTTATATTTTTCTTGATCTCTTCTCCAAATGTTTGTTTCACCATCCATATCATATTTATATTCTTTCCAATCAGGTCTCCATTCGTATACGAACCCAAGGTCTAGACCCAACCCAAAGTTTGATGCTGAATTGATAGAAATATCTTCTCCAGAAAAAGCTTCACTGAATATGCCTGTTGAATAGCCATAATCAATATCACCTGATAAATTCAGTAATGTATCAGAATTCTTTAAGTTATAGTTGAAGTTATTCGTGTGAATATATGCAGAGGCATATCCAGAAAGCCATTTTGCCTTTCCTCCCATTTTCATAAAGTGCTCACCGTCATCTTTTAATACTTTAGAGTATATTATTCCATATTCCATCCATGACAGATGGTTCATATTCAGCAATTCTTCATTCAATAGTTGCTTAAACAGTGAAGGGAAGTTAAGCTCGTTTTCAACTAGAACAAGTAATTTTGGGTCGATGTCATCTATATTTGTTATTGATCTAAACTTTCCGGAAAATCCAATAGCAATTTTAGGGTTGACGTGAAACATAAAATTTAGCATATCCACTTGCATGTTGTTATAAAAGCTTGAGGATTCTTTAGATGTTTCAGAATAATTTCGATTAATGAAATCATCAGTTTCTAATTCATTTTGCCAGTCGTTATGAGGATTATCAATATCATTTACTACATCTGGCTTAAACGACTTTACCCACCATTTACCTTGCAATACATCAGTATTAAAGGAGAATGCATTTTGGTAAGTATTTACGTTAAAGCTCCCTAGATTAATGTCGACTTTAAACCTTCCGTCCACAAAGCTTGCAGGGTTAATGTCGGTACCCATTACTCCAGCATAATTACTACTATGTATTCCTAGATAATTCTGAGAGATAGCCACAAAAGATGTCCCTAAAATGGCAAGAGCCATTAGGTGCTTTTTTAGTTTCATATAGGTAGTTTTAGTTTAAAAAGTACTGAACGATGAACTGATCTATAACTGTAGTAATTATGTTTTCATTTCCCATTGGAGAGACTAAAATCTTAGTTTGACCCTCGATAGGTTTTTGAATCATTCGCTTTCCGTCAGTTGTATAAAAATATACATTATTTTCTAAGCCATCTATTACTCCAACAATTGTCTTATTATATTCTGTGCGAAAAACACAGATGTTATCAATTTCATTGAATGGAACCTTAAATGATGAGAATGGTATTCCATTCGTGTTTAGTAAAATGATTTCGTTTCCATCTTGCACCACTATTATAGGGTTTTTGTCATTGGAGACTACACCCTTAAGCTCTCCACGATTGAATTCTGCGAAATTGTGTCGTGTCCCTTGTTGATCAATTTTAAATAAAGTTGAGCCATCAAAACCAAATTGAAGTAATTCGTTCGGGATTTTCACTGAAAGAGACCTGTTCGGCAGGTTGAATTCACGATATTTATTCTGTTTATCGAGGTTCATCATACGAAAGCTATTTTTATTTGCTAAACCAGCGAATAGGATTTTGTTACTTGACCAAACATCGATTTTTCTTGATACCATTATGTCAGTCGAAAATATGTTCAGTTCCCTTCCTTTACTGTCGAAATGCATAATTTGTTTTTCTGCATTTGCTGCGATGAAATAGCTATTACCTTTCCAACGGTAGAACTTAACTTCATTCGTGAGCTCGGAATCTATTTCTACAGGGAATCCAGACGAGTGATTTCCATTTTCGTCCCATAGGTAAATATTTGTAGATGTATTTACCAGTGTGTAGTATTTATTGTTGTCGTGTAGATCTATTGTTTGAATCGAGCCAATAATTTTGTCCTCAAGCTGTTTTTTCCAGATTTCTTTTCCATCCTTGAATGATTTTAGTTCACCATTCTTACCAAGCGCAACAACTGATTTTGATTTGTTGTGTGTTGTGAAGTCTTGAATGTCAAATTCACAATTATATGTTATTGTTTCTTTCTCAATTTCCTTCGCAACTAAAGTTGGCGCATCTATTTGAGTTTCAAGAGTTATTCCTTGATAGATCGATTTTGAGTATTGTGAATCGTCACCGATGTATCTTTCTGAAACAGCCTTCGGAAGGTTAGCGTAAATATGATCTAGGAAATTTTTATTTAATGAGATAGTATTTCCTAATTTGAAATCTGCGATTAATGTATTACATGTGTTCTCATCTTCAGAGAGAACAACAAGGTCATCGATGTATTTCACAAAATAGGACTTCCCCCCCGTAGGGAATCTCTCCGTTAATTGATTGCTGAATTGATTCGTGTCTAGTGTTTGATTTAAATCATTCAAGATTAGAATCGGGTCTTGGCCAACCGAATAATCAGAAACAAGAGCTGTTTTGCCATTAATAACAACTTCTAAAAACCCACTTTGTATCCATTTAAACATTGCTCCACTTGAGAAGACGGAGTCTTTAGATGCGTAATAGTCACGCTCAAAAAAATGGTAGTTTTTCACCTTTCTAGAAAGGATATGAGAAAAAATTATTTGATCTTTAATTTGATTCCCTTGTCCAATGCCGTTGTTGTGAGTAATATAATTTGTCTGTTTTCCTGGTAGAAAATAAATATCAGTAACGGTTTCTACGGCATTATTTTCTCCAAATTCAATTTTAGAAGCACTTGCTTTTTTGTCAAACAATAAATGTGTTTCGGTATTTATTGGTTCGTACGTTGTCCCGTCATTGATGTATAAGTTCTTTTTATAAAAGCGTCCTGAAAATTCAGAAACCGTGAAGTTATTTGATTCAAAACTGATGTTTTCTCCCAGGCTACGCAACAATGATTTAATTAAAGATTGATCCCAATTCGACCTCTTTTTGATAAGCATATGATTTCTACTTTCGCTTATATATGCAACTTTAAAATCAGACTCTAAAAGTTCATCAACAATCGGAATCAATGTTGTATTCGTAAGACCTAGATTACTTGAGCTTCCAACTTCATTACCACGATTTATGATAAAGATGTTATCGTCCTCAGACCCAAAAAGAGTAGTTTCATCGTAATTACTTTTGTCACTTAAAATCTCATAGGCAACAAAAGTTAACCAGCCAATACAGCCAAGAACAATGAGGAACAGAAGCGTGCGTTTTATCATTACTCAAAGGTAGAAAAAAGCAGTATGCCATATGTCTGAAGTACAGTTAGAAATGAACACTCTTTTGTTTAATCAAAAAAATAAAGCTGATCGGCAGGAAGCCATGTAAATGTCTTTCTGTGATACTTACATGCTCCATTATTGAAAATCCCTAGTCGATGAGCCTTTGTAGGATAGCCTTTGTTTTTCTTCCAATCATAAACAGGAAACTCTTTATGAATATTCTCCATGAAATCATCGCGGTATGTTTTTGCCAAAACAGATGCAGCTGCAATAGATAAGTATTTGCCATCTCCTTTTATAATACATTCGTCCGGAATATCAGGGTAGGGATTAAATCTATTCCCGTCAACAAGTAATATATCGGGTTTCGATTTTAGCTGATCAATTGCACGATGCATTGCCATGAAGCTTGCATTTAGTATGTTGATTTCATCAATTTCTTTTTCATCAACAAATGAGACCGCCCAGGCAATTGATTCCTTTTCAATGATTGGCCGGAGTAATTTTCGTTTTGCTTCCGATAATTTTTTAGAGTCGTTCAGCAAGTCATTTTTGAAGTTTTTTGGAAGAATAACGGCTGCTGCAACAACAGGCCCAGCTAAACAGCCTCTTCCTGCTTCATCACACCCTGCTTCAACTTTTGTTTTGTACTTGAAAGGTAAAAGTCCGCTCATGGTGTAAATTTGGCAAAAAAGATTAGTTTAGCTACATTATCTTATAACTTTAAAGGAAGGAATAACGTCTAATCTATACAAAAGAAAAGCAATCATGAGAAAATTAGGTTTTACATTATTGGCAATCATTGGATTTATTGCAATGAGTTTTGGTCAAGAATCAACAAATACAGCACAAGCTTTAGATGTTCCGAGCTTAATTTTAAGCAAATATTCTGGGCAGTATTCGTTTATTTTTCCAGCGAATATAACTTCGGAAGAAGTAGAGAGAAATGCAGTGAATTATAAAAACATGTTTTCGGTTATTTTTACTGTAGCGACAAATGAAATAAAAATAAACATGGTTGAAAATACTCCGATGAATCGAAAAGTTATGATGCGTATGATACTTTCTTGTGGTGTTCAGTATGTTGGAGTAAAAGATGAAGAGATGAGTTTATACGACTTTGGAAAATCATACTTATAGAGACACTAAATTTTTATAAAAAGCGTAATTCAATTGATTTAGGTTTTTTTGATAATTGAAAAAAATAAGGGAATAATATCAAATCTATTACATTAATTATTCTAGCTATAACATTTTTGTATGCTTGTGGAACCAAACTTCAAGCAGAGCCAGAAGCTAAATCAATTCAATTAGGAGAAAGTTATGGACCTATAGATGTTAATTCAGAGAAAGCAATCTCTGTAGCTGAAATGTTGAAATTATTTGAAGGAAAAACAGAATATACATTTCAAGGAGAATTGAATGAAGTTTGTTCAAAAGCTGGATGTTGGGTTAATATTTATAAAGGAAATGGTGAAACATTTATGGTGAGATTTAAAGATCACTTTATAATTCCACCAAAAACAGCTATTGGTACCGTAGCATATTTTCATGGTATGGCTTATTGGGATACTGTTTCTGTCAATTTGTTGCAACATTTTGCAGAGGACACAGGTAAAAGCAAAGAAGAAATCTCAAAAATTATTGAGCCTAAATATGAATTAAACTTCGAAGCAGATGGGATTACTTTGAAAAAGTGAAATACTTTGTTATTACTAGGCTTAAATATTAGAAACAATATTCATTTGCTTTAATAATTTCTAAGGCTATTTTTTGTCTTGCTTCTTTAGGGTTAAAAGATTCTGTTTTTGTAAATCGCTTAAGACCCATAAGCATCATTTTTAATTCATCACCCTCTGCAAATGAGTTCAAAGCATCTTTACCTGCTTTATTCATTTTATCAGCAACATCATAAAAATAAGTTTTTACAATAGCAATTTGAGACTGACAGTTTTCTTCGCCTTGCAATTCAATCATTTGTTGAACTCTCAATAGTGAAGATTCCGCTAGATAAGTCCAAATAGACATGTCAGCAATATTCATTAATACTTCTTGTTCTTTAGAAAGCGTTTGCATCAATTTTTGAACTGCAGAACCAGCAACCATTAAAATAGTTTTCTTGAATCCGGTTAATGAACTAATTTCATTTGCAAATATTCCTTCAGGCTTATCTCCGAAATCGGGTATACTCATTAATTCATTGGCAACCTTTAGTGCAGGTTCCATTAAGTCTAACTCTCCTTTCATTGCTCTTCGAAGTACCATATCAACTGTAAGTAAACGGTTAATTTCATTCGTTCCTTCAAATATTCTATTTATCCGTGAATCTCGATATGCACGTTCTACAGATGATTCTGCAGAGTAACCCATACCTCCAAATATTTGAACAGCTTCATCTGTAACATAATCCAAAGCTTCAGACCCTGCAACCTTTAAGATTGCACATTCTGGAGCAAATAGTTCAATTCCCTTTAGTGTTGCATCTTCTTTCTCCATACCTTCTGCAACAAGATCAGCAATTGCATCATCGATATTTTGCCCGGCCCTGTATGTAGCAGATTCTACAACAAAGGTTCTAATTGCAGCTTCCGCTAATTTATAACGTATTGCGCCATACTTTGAAATTGGACGTCCAAACTGCTCACGTTCTGTAGCATATTGAACACTTTCTGTAATGGCTTGTTTGGATCCACCCATAACACCTGCGGCAAGTTTAATTCTACCGATGTTTAATATATTTAGCGCGATTTTGAAACCATTTTCACGTGTAGATAATAAATTCTCAGCAGGAACTGCTACATTATTAAAGAATACTTGTCGAGTTGAAGAACCTTTGATTCCCATTTTCTTTTCTTCAGGATTTAAGGTTATTCCTGGGGAGTCTGCCTCAACTAAAAAAGCGGATAATTTATCATCATTGTCAATTTTTGCAAATACCGTGAAAAAGTTAGCAAATCCAGCATTTGTAATCCACATTTTTTGTCCATTGATTATATAATGTGTTCCAACTTCATTTAGGATTGCTTTCGTTTTTCCTGAGTTTGCATCAGAACCAGCACTTGGTTCTGTTAAACAGTATGCTGCCTTCCATTCTCCAGAAGCTAACTTTGGAATATACTTCGCTTTTTGAGCATCATTGCCATAGTATAACAGCGGAAGTGTACCAATTCCAGTATGTGCTCCATATGCCACTGAGAAAGAATATCCATTTGCTAAGCGTTCGGTTGCTAATAATGAAGTTTTAAAGTCAGCACCTAATCCACCTAAGTTTTCAGGAATACTCATTCCTAATAATCCAAGTTTACCCGCTTTTTCCATGATTGAAGGCATTAAACCTTCTTCCATGTCATCAATTCTTTCGATGTGAGGTAGAACTTCTGTGTTTATAAAGTCATCACACATTTGTGCTATCATTCGTTGCTCTTCTGTCCAATTCTCAGGAATAAAAATATCTGAATGTACAGTGTCTTTGACTAAGAATTCACCCCCTTTGATTGATTTTTTGATGCTATCTGGCATAGTTTATTTTTAAAAAGTATTCGTATGGAACGAATATAAATAAAATCATTAATATATTATGCATGCATACTATATTAATTTATACAAAGTGAGTGAAAGACTATTTAAATGATACTAATTATAATAGTAAGGAAAAGAAACAATGGTATGGAAGTTCTGTAAGAAGTGTATATTTGAAAACGAATTTGATAGCCCTGAGAGTCGAGAAACAATAAAAGGGATAAAGAAGACAAAAAGTAATATGATAAAAATAATGAGAAATTAATAATGATTCTTATCGTGGTTTTTCTCTTTATTTTACATCAAGTGTTCATATGTGAGTGTAGTTCAAGTGGTCCTTCAAGAGGAGATTTAGACATTTGTTGAAGATAATTATGCTAGGGATCTATAGAATAAGTAAGCATAAAGACGAAGGTAAAGACATTTTAAGTGATGGGGAATATTTATGATGAATTAGTATCAATGTTTTGTTGCCTTTACTGATAACTATCGCATACTAGGTTTTGTAAGGTTTGATAATAGTAATGCATAGAATATTAACCTCTTAATACACTTCTATATTGCAATTTCAATCTTTAATTTTTTACCTTTAATTTTTTCGGATTTAATTTTATTCAATACTTGTTGTGCTTTTGTTCTTTTGACAGCAGCATAAGATGTTCTGTCTAGTACAGTTACAACACCAAGTTCTCCGCGATCAAGGTCTCCCTTTTTTGAAAGGAAACCAACAACGTCAATCTTATTTATTTTGTCTTTTTTTCCTCCGCTCAAATAAAGTGTTTCCCATTCTGGTTTTACAGCGCCATCTGCTGAAGGCATGATATTAATTTCAGAATGAGGTCGCTTAACGTATTGTGGTAATTGCGTATTCTCTCCAACAAATAAATAAGAATTACCTGAAGCAGACATTCTTGCTGTACGGCCTTTTCTATGTACGAAAGCTTCTTCACTGTTAGGGTACTGGTAGTGAATTACGTGATTAATTTCAGGGATATCTAAACCTCTAGATCCTAAATCTGTACAAACTAATATGGTAACACTTCCATGTCTAAATTTAATCAGTGCGCGTTCTCGTTCATCTTGATCTAACCCTCCATGATAATAGGCACTTGTAATTCCTTTTTCTTTTAATTGATCAGAAACATCCTTTGATACTTCCCGATAATTACAAAATACAATCGCGCGTTCATGCTTGAATGAATTTAATAAATCTTCCAAGCCTTCTATTAAGTCACCTTGATATTTCACTAAATGCTCTTCGATATCAACCTCATTATCTTCCTCAATATTGTCAATGATGAATGGCTTGTTCATTTGAATGTAATCCGGAATTTCTTTCATTTTAGTTGCAGAAACAAGCATTTTATATTCTACAGCCAATAGCTGACGAGTGATATAGCTCATGTCGTCATTAAACCCAAACTCCAAGCACTTATCAAACTCATCGATTACTAAAAAGCTACAATGCTGTAAGTGTAGGTTGTTTCTATCGATATGATCAGCTAAACGACCCGGTGTTCCAACAACAATAGCAGGGGCAACGCTCAAGCTATTTTTTTCTTCTTGCATCGAATGACCACCATAACAAACAGTCGATTTATAATTAGGCTTTAAAGATCTAAAAACGTCATTTATTTGAATACAAAGCTCTCGAGAAGGAGCAAGAATAATTGCTTGTACTTCTTTTTTCTCTGGATCTAGCTTACTTAGTATAGATAGTAAAAAAGCAAGTGTTTTTCCCGATCCAGTTTTTGAGAAAAGCTGAATATTAGTATGTTTTTTGAATGCCTCAACAGATTGGTATTGAATATCCATTAATAACTTAAATCCTGCGTTATTAATGTATGATTTTGGAGAAAATGGTTCCATGTATTTTTATGATTTACCTTTGTGTGAGTAAAGATTATGTTATACTACAAAGGTAGTGAGAATTACTTACATCATTTCAACAACACCCGCAGCTCCTTGTCCTGTTCCGATGCACATAGTAACAACACCGTACTTTTTATCGCGGCGTTTTAGCTCATTAATTATTTGAACTGTTAATTTTGCTCCTGTGCATCCAAGCGGGTGCCCTAGTGCAATTGCACCACCATTTACATTTACTATATCTGGGTTAATTCCAGTTTCACGGATAACAGCTAATGATTGAGATGCGAATGCTTCATTTAATTCATATAATGAAATGTCGTTTTGTGAAATACCAGCTGCTTTAATTGCTTTTGGAATAGCATCAACTGGTCCCATTCCCATAATTTTTGGTTCAAGACCAACAACACTGTAAGAAGCAAGACGTGCAATTGGTTCAAGGTTTAATTCTTTAACCATCTTCTCAGACATCACTAGGCAAAATGCTGCACCATCAGAAGTTTGTGATGAGTTACCAGCTGTCACAGTTCCTCCTTGAGCAAAAACAGGTCTTAGTTTCCCTAACCCTGCCAATGTACTTGCTCTTGGTCCTTCATCTGTATCTATTATATAAGAACGTTCTTGTCTTTTTTCGTATTCATCTAAATAAACTTGATGAACATTAATTGGGACAATATCATCTTTAAACCTTCCGGCTTTAATCGCTGCAATTGCTTTTTCATGAGAGTGTAAAGCAAAGGCATCTTGATCCTCACGAGAAACACCAAATTGTTTCGCAACAGCTTCAGCAGTTAATCCCATTCCCCAATACCAAGAAGGGTTTTCTTTACCAACTTTTGGGTTGGGAACAATTCTCCAGCCTCCCATTGCCATAGTAGACATTGATTCAACACCACCGGCAATAATACATTCGGACATGCCGCTTTCAATCTTAGCTGTAGCAATAGCAATTGTTTCAAGCCCTGAAGAACAGTATCTATTCACCGTCATTCCAGGAACCTTATTTGTATCTAATCCCATTAGTGAAATCATACGACCAATGTTAAGTCCTTGTTCAGCTTCTGGAGTTGCGTTTCCAACAATAATATCATCAATACGCGTTTTATCTAGTTCTGGAACTTCCGCCATGATATTTTTAATGACATCAACAGCTAAGTCATCTGGGCGTGAAAATCTAAGCCCACCTTTCCCTGCTTTACCAACAGCTGTTCTATATCCTTTTACTATATATGCTCTTCCCATGATTAATTTCGTAATATTTTTCCTTTTTTAACGATACTTTCCAATCGCTCTAATGTTTTTCTTTCAGCGCAAAGTTCTAGGAACGCTTTTCGTTCCATGTCTAAAAGATATTGCTCTGAAACTATTGTGTTTTCTGATAGATCACCGCCACATAAGACGAACCCTAATTTTTCAGAAATGATACGGTCATGCTCTGACATGTAGTTTCCGGACAACATTGTGTCTGCCCCAACGTAAACAATTCCAAGGCCTTCGTTTCCTAGAACGGTAATATTTTTTCCACGTTTTGGAGCAAGATATCCTTCTGAAACCATAAGTTCACAAGCTTCTTTTGCGCGTATTAACTGATGTTGACGACTAACAACAACTTCATCAATACCTTCTCTGAGGTAACCTAAATCAAAAGCTTCGTAGGCTGAGGTAGACACTTTAGCTTGGCCTATGGTCAAGAACTTGTCACGCATACGGTTAATTTTAATGTCACCGGCTGCTAACTCATCTGAAAGACGTTTTGCAAATTCCTTTGAACCTCCTCCACCAGGGATTAGTCCAACTCCAAATTCTACAAGTCCCATGTAAAGTTCGGCGTGTGCTACAACTTTATCTGCATGCATAGATAATTCACACCCACCGCCAAGAGCCATGTTATGTGGTGCAACTATAACAGGGACGTTAGAATAACGAACACGCATCATTGTATCTTGAAACGCCTTCACGGAGAAGTTTAATTCGTCAAAATCTTGCTCAATAGCCATCATGAAAATCATTCCAACATTTGCTCCAGCTGAAAAATTTTGACCTGTATTAAATATGACCAATCCTTTGTAGTCTTGCTCTGCTAAATCAATAGCTTTGTTTATTCCTTCAATAACACCGCCACCGATTGTATTCATTTTCGTGTGAAATTCTAAGTTTAGAATTCCGTTACCCATATCAACAACTGTTGTGTCTGAGTTGCCCCAAACTTTCTTTTCAGTACGTAATGACTCAAGCATTACTAAGTCTTCAGTTCCTGGAATTACCTTGTATGCTTTTGAAGCGATATCATAATAGAACTTTTGGCCATTCTCCATCTTGTAGAATGATTTAAATCCAGCGTCCTTCATTTCTTGAATCCAAGGAGCAACGATTTTACCTTCTTTTTCTGCTAGTTTAATTCCTTGATCGATACCTAAGATATCCCAGGTCTCAAATGGACCTAGCTCCCAGCCGAAACCAGCTTTTAAGGCATCGTCAATTTTGAAAAGGTCATCTGTTATTTCTGGGATTCGATTTGAAACATAAGCAAATAATCCACCGAAAATCTTCTTGTAGAATTCTCCTGCTTTATCCATTCCCATCAGCAACATTTTTGTACGTTGATGAAGGTCTTCAATTGGCTTTGCCATTTCAAGTGTCGGAAACTTTACACGAGCTGCTTTTTTGTATTCTAATGTATTTAAATCTAATGCTAATATTTGACGGTTACCATTTTCATCTTTCTCTTTTTTGTAGAAACCTTGCTTAGATTTTGAGCCCAGCCAGTTGTTGTCTACCATTTTAGATATATAGCTCGGTAGTTCAAATAAACATTTAGCTTCATCTTCTGGGCAATTTGCCTTTAGTCCATTTGCAACATGCACTAAGGTATCAAGTCCAACAACATCACATGTTCTGAATGTAGCAGATTTAGGACGCCCCATAATAGGACCCGATAATTTATCTACTTCTTCAACGGTGAGTCCCATTTCATTAACAATATGAAACAAAGACATTATTGAATAAACCCCAACGCGATTTGCTATAAATGCAGGAGTATCTTTACAAAGAACAGTTTTCTTACCAAGAAAACGCTGTCCATAATCCATTAAAAAATCGACAACTGCAGGTTCTGTTGATGGAGTGGGGATTATTTCTAATAACTGTAAATATCTTGGAGGGTTGAAAAAGTGTGATCCACAAAAGTGTTTTTTGAAATCATCACTTCTCCCGTCAAGCATCATTTTAATTGGAATACCAGATGTGTTTGAGGTAATTAATGTGCCTGGTTTTCTATGCTTTTCAACATTTGAAAATACCTGTTGCTTAATGTCAAGTCGTTCGATAACAACCTCGATAATCCAGTCACAACTACTAATTTTTGAAAAGTCATCGTCGAAATTTCCTGTTTTAATTCGAGAGACAAAAGCCTTTCTGTAAATAGGAGATGGGTTTGATTTTGTTGAAGCGGTAAGTGCATCATTAACAATTCTGTTTCTGAATCCTTCTGATTCTGTTGTCAAGCCTTTTTTTAGATCAATTTCACTAAGTTCATTCGGAACAATGTCCAGAAGTAAAACTTCACAGCCAATGTTTGCAAAATGACAAGCAATTCTAGAACCCATGACTCCAGATCCTAGCACTGCAACTTTACTTATATGTCTATTCATTTTGATTAATTAAGTCTTATTTATTAATTCGACATTGATCGTTGCGTCTAGTCTTTCTGCGACCTCAAAGAATGTCTTTAGTTTTCCTTTTGGAATATTAGCTACAAGTCTCTCGTTAAAGTCAATTACTACATGCTTTGCAATTCTTCGTTTGTCAATTCCTGCTTGCGTTAAAAAGATTAACACTTTACGCTTATCATTAAGGTCTGACTGTCTTCTAATAAGACCCTTTTTCTCCATGGCTTTTAATGTCCTAGAAAGTGATGTTGGCTCCATTCCCATCTTAGGACCAAGCTGTGTACTTGGTGTTCCTTCTTTATCAATATTCAAGAGGATGAAACCAATAGAGGTAGTAATACCATATTCATTTGCCTTTTGATTGTACATCCTTGATATTTTATGCCAAAGATGTCGAATAGCAAAATCCATTAGGTATTCCTTGTTGTTATTTTGAGACATAAATAATTTATAAGTAGTAAATATATTAAAAAAGTTCTATGCTTGCATATGAAAACATAAAGTATTTACGACTTAAATTATACTAAAAAAGTACCCTAAATAATATTCACCAAATTTCTTGAGAGATATGTACTGTACCTTTAAATTTTGAGACAAGTTTGTTTTCATCATTGATAATATCAACCTGATAAACGCCAATAGTTTTCCCTCGATGAATTTCATTTGCCCTAATGGTCAATACTTGGCCATTTTTAACCGAGCGTAAGTGAGATATTGATGTTTCGATGCTTACGCATTTATGGCCATAGCTATTTGCTGCAAAGGCCAAAGCGGAGTCTGACAATGAATAGGTAATACCTCCGTGCAGAATATCAAAGCCATTCAGCATTTGAGGACTTACTTTACACGACAATGTACAATTGCCTTTTTCAATTTTTCTCACGTCGATATTCATCCATGCGCTAAAAGCGTCACGGCTTAACATCCATTGAATTATTTCTTTGGGCTGTTTCAATTTTTCATTACGCGGTTCATCAATGAAATCATTGCAGTTGTGACGATGAATAGTTGCGTCGCAGTCTCATCTTCTAGAGATGTCCCGTCCTCATCTTCAGTGCTAATTTCAATCATAATGAATTGAGTGAGTTCTGGTTGATCAACGAAATCATTGATGATTTCTTCTTCGTCTTTATCAAAATATTGATCTAACATTTCAAAAAATGGCTCTTCGAAAGTGTCAATTTGATCTTCAGTTATTTGATCCAATAAAAGTCCTTCTTGAGCAAAAGCTTCAGAAATTAGACAATAATAATAAATTAAAAGCCCTTCTAATTGCTCATTTTTGTATTCAGTAGCAGCTGACATAATGTATCCTAATAATACTTGTTGCGCTAAGGCATAGGTCTCAGCTAATTTTTCTAAGCCATCTTCATTAAGATTATCCACTTTAACGATTGCTTTTTCGATACTTTTAATAGAAACGTGCTTCATTGCCTTTGCTTTTTGCGTAAAAATAGGTTATTTCTCATAAAGCAAGTCGGAATAGTGATTAAAATATTTTAGAGTGTCAGGTTATAAAGAAGTGGTTAATTAGAATGGATTGCAATTGTGTATATTTGGGAAACATATTAATTAGTGTTCAACTATAATAAAAGATAAAAGAAATGATTAAACAGTTAGTTACACTTGTGGCAGTCGTATTATTTACTCTACCAGCTTTTGGGCAAGGAAAGGAACTTACATTAGAAGATGCAGTAATGGAGCAATATAGAGGGTTTTATCCAAAATCTCTTCCGATGTTTAGTTGGGTTCCAAATACAGATTGTTATACTTATTTGGATAGCTACACAAAATTGATGAAAGCTTCCGTTGGGAATTCAGCAGCGAAAGAATTGTTAAACATTCAAGAGTTTAATGAGAAAGTGAATGCAAAGATGACTTGGTTTTCCGGACTTGAATGGAAAGATGAGAATGAATTCTGGATCAATGATGGTCAGTCTTTTTTCAGTTATAATATTGCTCAGAAAAAAGGGAAGTTACTTCATGGTCTTGATGAAAACTCGGAGAATGCAATTTTTCATAACAGAACAGAAAGCGTAGCTTTTACTAAAGACAATAACGTTTACATCAATACGAGGGTTGGATTGGAAATTATTGTAACTGATAATGAGGATAAGAATATTGTTTCAGGGCAGGCAATTGCACGTTCTGAATTTGGTATTACTACTGGTGTTTTTTGGTCGCCTGATGGTGGGTCTTTGGCTTACTATCAAAAGGACGAAACAAATATTCATGATTATCCTTTGTTAGACAATAGTGTTACTCCTGGGGCTTTAATATCGATTAAATATCCAATGGCAGGACAATCTTCAGAAAAAGCAAAGGTTGGGATTTACAACATTGCGAATCATTCAACTTCATTTATTAAGCCTAGACAGGGAGAAGAAAATTACTTAACAAATTTATCTTGGACGAAAGACAATAAATATCTTTTTGTCGCTGAGGTTAATCGTGGTCAGAATCACATGTGGCTAAATGTTTATGATGCTTCAAGCGGAAAGTTCATTCGCACATTATTTGAAGAAGAAAATGATAAATGGATTGAGCCAGAACATCCGGCTTATGTTTTAGAAGGGAAATCAAATGAATTTATTTGGATATCTGAACGTGATGGCTATAATAACTTATATCACTACAATTTTGAAGGAGTGCTAATTAACCAGCTTACATCGAATGAATTTGTAGTCAAGGATATTATTGATTATAAAAATGGAAAGGTCTTTTTTACTGCAACAGGAGAAAGCCCATTGGACACTAAGCTGTTTAATGTCACACTGAAAGGAAAGCAATCTGAAGTAACGCGTTTAGCAGGAACTCACGACGTGTCTATTTCAACAAACGGCAAGTATTTCCACGATCAATATTCAAGTCATGATGTGGCAAGTAGAGATTTAATTATTAATAGTAGCGGAAAGATATTAGAGGCCTTAATGGAGAGCTCAGACATGCTTTCAGAAATGAAAATCGGCGAAGCTGAAATCAGTTCAATTAGCGCTAATGATGGGACTAAATTATATACGCGTTTAATTAAGCCAAGTGATTTTGATCCCAATAAGAAGTACCCTGTTTTAGTTTATGTTTATGGAGGGCCTCACGCACAGTTAATTACTAATTCATGGCTAGATGGATCCAGTCTTTGGATGTATTGGATGGCAGAGCAAGGCTATTTAGTTTACACTATTGATAATAGAGGCTCTGGAGAAAGAGGTTTTGCTTTTGAATCTCAAATACACAGACAATTGGGAAACATTGAAATGGAAGATCAACTTTCTGGAGTTGAAGACTTGAAGTCACGCCCTTATGTAGATGTAGATCGTTTGGCGGTTCATGGATGGTCGTTTGGTGGTTTTATGACTACATCATTGATGCTAAGAGAGCCTGGAACTTTTCAGGTAGGTGTTGCTGGTGGACCTGTTACTGACTGGAAGTATTATGAAGCCATGTATGGAGAGCGTTATATGGATACACCAGAAGAAAACCCAAAAGGATATGAGGAGTCTTCCTTACTGACGCATGCTGCAAATTTAAAGGGAGACTTATTATTGATTCACGGAACGGTGGATGATGTTGTTGTTATGCAACACAACTTTTCTTTGGTTCAAAAATTTATTGAACTCGGCATCCAAATGGATTTCTTTCCTTATCCAATGCATAAACATAATGTGCGTGGCAAAGATCGTATTCATTTAATGACAAAGGTCTTAGAATACGTAATAATCAATAATCAATAATAAAGTCAAATTGATTTAGAGTAGAAATCAGTTGACCTCTACTTCTTTGTGTTTTGAAACCATCTTTAGATGGAAGGAAATCCAACACATTTCTGTATATTTGACCATTGAAAAATGGGATTGAATGGGAACGGTAGAGTCTAAATCGAACAAAATAAGTATCAAAACATCTAAGAAAATCCTTTTAGAGGCGTTTAAACTTATGTCAACGGCTAAAACATTAGCTGAAAAATATGAGGACAACAAAGAGGTTACTGCAAAATATGTTCATGCAACTTCGAGAGGACACGAAGCTATTCAATTGGCTTGTGGGATGCAATTAAAACCTCAAGATTGGGTGTCACCGTATTATCGTGATGACTCAATATTGTTAGGGATTGGAATAACCCCATACGAGCTAATGTTACAATTGTTTGCCAAAAAAGGCGATATTTTTTCAGGTGGTAGAACATATTATTCACACCCTTCATTGAAGCGTGATAATATGCCTAAAATTCCTCATCAGTCATCTGCAACTGGAATGCAAGCAATTCCAACTACAGGTGTGGCAATGGGCGTTCAGTACAAAGAGAAACAAGGGTTGGCAGAAGATTTTGAAGGTGAAAACCCTGTTGTAGTTTGCTCACTTGGCGATGCTTCTTGCACGGAAGGTGAAGTTTCTGAAGCTTTACAAATGGCTGCCCTAAAGCAATACCCAATCATTTATCTAGTGCAAGATAACGGGTGGGATATTTCGGCAAATGCCGAAGAAACAAGAGCTCAGGACATTACACAATATGCTGAAGGGTTTAATGGGATTGAAGTACGCACTATCGACGGAAGTGATTTTGATTTATCATTTCAAACGATGAAAGAAGTGATTGAAATTGTGCGTAAAGAAAGAAGACCATTTATCGTTCATGCAAAAGTTCCATTATTAGGTCATCATACTTCGGGTGTTCGTAAGGAATGGTATAGAGATGATTTAGACGATGCAGCAACACGCGACCCTTATCCAAAGTTAAAAAATTATTTGAGAGAAGTTGGTACGGATGAATCGGATATAATCAATATTGAGGCTGATGTTAAAAAGTTAGTTGATTCAGATTATGACAAAGCATTAGCAGCAGAGGATCCTTCTACGGAATCTATCACAGATCATATTTTTGCACCTACTCCGATTACAGAAGAGAAAGGTGAGCGTGAACCAAAAGGAAAGAAGAAAACTGTAATGGTTGATTCTGCTTTATTCGGTGTCCGTGAATTAATGGCTAAGCACCCAGAATCATTATTGTATGGGCAGGATGTTGGTGGTCGCTTAGGAGGTGTTTTTCGTGAAGCGGCAACTTTAGCACAACAATTCGGTGATGAACGTGTTTTCAATACGCCTATTCAAGAAGCATTTATTATTGGTTCAACTGTTGGTATGTCAGCGGTAGGATTAAAACCTTTCGTTGAAGTTCAGTTCGCAGATTATATTTGGCCTGGATTAAATCAATTATTTACTGAAGTAAGTCGATCCTATTACTTGTCAAATGGTAAATGGCCTGTGAGTTGTGTGTTAAGAGTGCCAGTTGGTGCTTATGGTTCAGGTGGGCCCTACCATTCTTCTAGTGTTGAATCTGTTTTGACAAATGTTCGTGGAATTAAGATTGCTTATCCTTCTACTGGAGCTGATTTGAAAGGCCTTATTAAGGCTGCTTATTACGACCCTAACCCTGTTGTTTTATTAGAGCATAAAGGATTGTATTGGTCAAAAATACGAGGTACCGAAGGAGCAATGTCCATTGAGCCAGATGAGGATTACGTGATCCCTTTTGGTAAAGCACGGGTTGTTCAAGAAGCAAATGAAGATGCTGTGGTTAAGGGTGAGTCCTGTGTGGTTATAACATATGGTATGGGTGTTTATTGGTCAATTGAAGCTGCAAATAAATTTGAAGGTAAAGTTGAAATCATTGATTTAAGAACATTAAATCCTTTAGACAATGATAAAATAAATGAGGTTGCAGTAAGACATGGTAAGGTGATGCTAGTAACGGAAGAATCTGTTGAAGCATCCTTTACTCTAGGGTTGGCAGGTAGAATTCAACGTGATAATTTCAAGTCACTTGATGCCCCTATTTCAATTGTTGGTTCTGTTGATACTCCAGCGATTCCATTAAATTCAATTTTGGAAGCAACGTTGTTACCAAACGCATCAAAAGTTGTATCTGCTATTCATGATTTGCTGTCTTATTAGTAAACAAATTATTCGTAGTTCATATGAAATAAACCTTTCGATAGTGTAGTTTATTTATTTCAGATTTATTTTTTCTAAAGAGTAGAAAGGCATTTAAGTGTCTCATTATATAGACTCACTTGCTATTAACAACATAAAGAGGATAACATCTGTACAACTTGTAAAGTTCAGTAGCCTTTTGAACTAACTTTGTTTAAGATAAATACTCATCTCATGAAGTTAAAAAAATCTCATACGGTAAGGGAAATTGCTGAATTGCTAGGTTGCACTTTTGTTGGTGCTCCAAACCATATTGTCTCTGGTATAAATGAGATCCATAAAGTAGAATATGGAGACTTAGTCTTTGTAGACCACTCGAAGTATTATACAAAAGCTTTGAAAAGCGCAGCAAACACAATTTTAATCGATCAAGAAGTCGATTATCCCGAAGGGAAAGCGTTGATTATTTCTTCTTCTCCGTTTGATGATTATAATAAGTTAGCACGTCATTTTTCACCTTTTTCACCACAAAAAGTTCCTGTGAATGAAGATGTAGAGATTCATGATTCGGCAATTATTTACCCGAATGTGTTTATTGGGAAAAATGTAAAGGTTGGTGCTGGATCAATTATTTATGCTGGCGCTTCAATTGGGGATAATACAACCATTGATACTAATGTACTTGTAGGGCCAAATACAGTTATTGGTCATTTAGCTTTTTATTATAAAAAAAAGCCTGCCGGATATGAGCGTATGCATACGTGTGGAGGTGTCCATTTAAAGAGTAATGTTGAGCTAGGCGCACTTTGTACAATTGATGCAGGTGTTTCTGCTGTAACAACTATTGGTGAAGGCACCAAGCTTGATAATCACGTTCATGTTGGACATGATACTGTCATTGGGAAGGACTGTCTGATGGCTGCAGGTGTTGGTTTGGCTGGATGCGTTGTAATTGAGGATAATGTAATACTTTGGGGGCAAGTTGGCTGTGCCAGTGATGTTTTTATTGGTGAAGGAGCTGTTGTTTTAGGTCAATCTGGTATTACCAAAAGTTTAGCTGGGGGTAAAACCTATTTCGGGTCGCCTTGTGGAGAGGTGAAATCAAAATTCAGAGAAATGGCAGCGCTTAGGAAATTGCCTGAAATTCTTGAAAATCTATAATGATTGAAAATCTCGTAAAAAATCTCGAAAGTCAAATTAAGCTTAAAGATTTTAAGCTTAATTCTCTACTGGAAATTACGACTGCTATTAATTCAAATGAGAATGTAGATAAGATTATTGAGCTCTATTCATTTATTGTAAGGGAGCAATTAGGCTACGATCGATTTGTACTTTTTAATAGACAGAAAGAATGGAATTGTCTGCTTAAGATCGGTTATAAAGGAAAGGTAAATCATATTGATGTAGAATCTGAACTCGCACGATTTGAAGAAATTACAATGATTGAATCTTCACACTCTAAATTCTTGAGTAATTTTGATGTCGTTGTTCCTGTGCATCACAAAGGGCAAACATTGGCTTATTTGTTAGTGGAGGGTGTTGAGTACGATGGAAAACACTTGAGCACTGATTTGACCTATATGAGCTTCGTTCAGACGTTAACTAATATTATCGTCGTTGCTATTGAAAACAAACGAATGGCGAGATTGAAAGTAAAGCAAGAACGTTATAAAAAAGAATTGGAGCTTGCTAAAACAATGCAACAGCTACTTTTTCCTGAAGAATTGCCATCGAATAAGCGTATGGATATTTCAGCAAAGTATAAACCAAGACATGAGGTAGGAGGGGATTACTATGATTTCATTCCTATTGGGGAAGATGAATACATCATCTGTATCGCAGATGTTTCTGGTAAAGGTGTTTCTGCAGCAATGTTAATGGCTAATTTTCAAGCTACCTTAAGAACCTTGTTCGAGTATCAGAAATTTGATCTTAAAACATTAATTATTGAACTGAACAAGAAGGTTATGAATAGTGCAAAAGGAGAGAAGTTCATTACCTTCTTTCTTGCACATTATAATGCTACTTCACGTAAATTACAATATGTCAATGCAGGGCATAATCATCCATTTATTACTAATGGAAAGGAAGTGGAAGATTTAGATCAAGGTTGTATTGGTTTAGGGATGTTAGATGAACTCCCGTTTATCAATGTAGGCAAAAAGAAGTTGCGTTCTAATACGACAATAGTTCTATATACAGATGGTGTGGTTGAGCTTGAGAACGAAGCTGAAGAGTTTTTTGGCACAGAACGCCTAGTAAACTTAGTTCATAGCTATTACCCCTTAAAAATGGAGGACATGAACAGTTTGATTTTCTCTAAATTAGATGAGTGGAAAGGACCGTTACCACTAGTTGATGATACAGCCATTTTTAGTTGTCGTTTTTTCTAAGGGATCTTATCTTAAGAGATACATCTTTCCAAAATATTTAGTGAAGTGTGATTCAGCTCCAGAGTTTCTATGCTTAATGTCTTTACCATTTATTTTTGCTCTTACTCGATATTAGGTAGGTAAACGTCATTAGCTAAAGGATATCCAAATTCGTCTATTTAATTCCAAGAGAAGTCTGTGATGTTTCTTACAATTAATAATGGGCCTATTCCATTTCTGTAATCTTACGTTGAAAAGTAGGTACAACAAGAGGAGAGAAAGACTATTTGGCAATAGTTTCATTCAGTCCTTGGTTTGTCTAATTTAATACGTAGTGATATCACATGAGAGTATAATGCAACCGATGCATCGCCAATATCTGTAAATGCGTAATCTAAATAGAAACGTTTGAAGTTTAGACCTATTCCGATATTTGGCTGCACATTCAGTTTTTCTGTGTCATCAAAGTTTTTAACGTATTGTAAATTTGAAATTCCAGCTCTTAATGAAACGTAATTTTTAAACCCAACTTGAATTCCTAGGTGTGGATCCATAGAAATAACCTCGGTACGTACGATTGAATTTCTTCTGCCATCCGTTGTAATGTCGATATCTAGCTCACCGGAAGTGTAAAACCCTTTTTTGCCAAGATCAAATTTTTTGTATCCTGCAAGAATAATTCTAGGTAGTGTTAGCTCTAATCCATTTTTAGGAATCTCATTACCTGTATTGATGAAAACTTCTTGTGCTTCATTGTCTAGCGTAAAAACCCATGCATTAAAAGTAGAAGTGACGTCTCTTGCCATTAATCCAAATTGCCAGCTATTTTTGGTTTCGTATTGAACTCCAAAATCTAATCCAAAACCCCACGACTTTGCAAAGTCACCCACCTTTCGATGTATCACCTTGAGCGTTCCGCCAAGGCTGAGGCCCACTGGCTTCATTTTTCTGGCATAGGACAATAAAAAACCATAGTCGGCAGCAGTGAATGTGGAAATATTATCATAATCAATATTTCCATTATTGTCAATTAATTGAGTTGTATTAGGGATGTCGTCAACAGCAAAACGAATTGCTGTGAAGCAGATCGCACTTTTCTCATCAATTGTATGAGCTAATCCTAAATAGTCATATTTAGCAATCCCAGCAAAATATTCAGAGTGCATTAAACCAACTTCAAGCCATTTATCAACCTTAGTTAATCCGGCGGGGTTCCAGTATCCTGAAGAAACGTTATCCGATTGTGCTACAACAGCATTTGCTTTGCCTAAGGCATCTGCACCAATGCCAATACCAAGAAATTCATTCGAATATTTTGGAGAAACTGTTTCTGATATACTTCCATCTTGTGCAAATGAAGTCGAAAAAGTTAATATTAAAGTATAGGCAGAAAAAAGCCAAGAAGTCTTCATAGAAATAGAATTTTATAATCTTTAAACATCTTTTTCAATAAAAAATTGTGTTCTTTGTAGTGATAGTTATTAAGCCTGTAGTTGGCTAAGATGTAAAAATAGTATATATAGTTGACTGCAGATACTTTACAAGTAGCAAATTAGATTGAATATGGTCACACTTGCCAATTTATTTACCGCATCAAACTTGATATCAGGGGTTCTTGCGATTGTCTTTGCATTAATGGGGCGATTAGATTTAGCACCATTTGCAATTTTTTTAGGCGCATTATTTGATTTTCTTGATGGCTTTGTTGCTCGCATGTTTAAAACAACAGGTGATTTAGGCAGACAACTCGACTCCTTGGCAGATATGGTAACATTTGGAGTTGCTCCAGGGGTTATTATGATGGTTGTGTTGACGGTCGACCCATCACAACTTGACAAGTTAGCTTCAATATCGGAGGTTGGCACTCAAGCTCAAGAATGGTTTAACGGTTTGTTTTTAGGCAATCTTAATCTGATTCCTTTCGCGGGGCTAATTATACCATTTTTCTCTTTATTTAGATTGGCAAAGTTTAATATTGATACACGCCAATCGGAATCGTTTATCGGAGTACCGACACCAGCGAACACTTTGGCCTTTATGACATTCCCCTTGGTTATGGCAGGGATCATTCAATCTGATAAAGCGATTGGAGATATTCACATCTTTTTATTTAATCCTTATTTCTTAATTATTTTAATGATTGCTATGGGGTTATTAATGGTTTCTGAAATACCTTTATTTTCATTGAAAGTAAAACATTTTAAATTTAAAGGGAACGAAATAAGATTATTATTTTTGTTAATAAGTTTGATATTTATTCTTATTTTCAAAGTGTGGTCTATAGCATTAATAGTATTTTTGTATCTCGTTTTTTCAATAATAGAAGATACAATTTTTAAAAAGAATAAAGATGAAGTTTAAAGCCGAGATCGATGTAATGCCATTAGAAGCATTACTTGACCCACAAGGGAAAGCTGTAACAAGTAGTATGAAGAATATTGGTTTAGATTCAATTGATGGTGTCCGTATTGGTAGACATGTGCGTTTGTTCGTTAATGCCTCTAGTCAAGAAGATGCAAATCAAAAGGTTGAAGAGGCTTGTCAAAAGTTGTTAGCGAATCAAATCATGGAAAAATACTCTTACGAAATCGAATCAGTCTAATTATTTTTCCTAAATCACTAATTATTAAGGTGTTTAAAATGGTTTAATTAAATGGGCGTAATGTTTTTGTGTAAATACTTTTAGCTAATTTCACAATAGAATTGTTATTTTAAAGTTATTAGCTTTGGGTAGGTTGATAGAGAATGCATTTGTTTCAGTCTATATTAAAAGCTGAATTCAATATTTTAGTGTTCAAATCGTAAAGTAAGAGTCATAATAATTTAGCAACATGTCAGAACTACAGGAGCCACAGAAAAAAAGCAGCGGAGGACTTGTTGCAATAATCATCTTATTATTATTGTCATTAGGAGCCATGTCCTATTTATGGTCTTCTAAAAAAAGTCAATTAAACGAGTGTGAAAATGACAATAAAATACTAAATTCTGATATTCGAGGAATGGATGAAATGATGTCCGGATACGTTGGTGGTGTGACTAATGATATTAAGACTGATTTTAAAAAGATGCTTTCTACGTATGATGCTCTTTTAGGAAAGGATGCTTCGCAAGCAGATTCTATCAATAAGCAGAAAGCAGAAATTGAAAGCTTATTAGCTAAGGTCGAGCGCGGTAACATGAGTGCTCGTCAGCTATTCTCTGCGCGTAAGGAGATTGAAACCATGAAAGGTATAATGAGGGGGTATATCGTTCAGATTGACTCTTTAAACACTTTGAGTTTACAGTTAACAAGTGATTTACAAAATACAAATACACAATTGATAGAAACAACCTCTGAACGTGATCAGTATAAAACTGAAGCTGAACTGAATGCTGCAAAAGTGAAAAAGGGATCTAGATTACAGGCCTATAATTTTAGTTCTGTAGGGCTAAAAATGAAATTGAATAATACAACTACAGAAAGTACGAAAGCTAGAAATGTGGTTCAGATTCAGTCTAGTTTTACACTCTCTGAAAATCCAATTACACTGCCTGGCAGCAAAACTATTTATCTTCAAGTAATAACGCCAGAGGGTAAAACATTACAGTCGAGCATGAGTAATTTGACCCCAACGAATGGTGGCTCTGTTGCTTATTCAGATAAGAAAGAGATAGATTATCAAAATCAAATGATCGATATGGCTATTTACTATAAATTAAATGGTGAAGAGTTGTCAAAAGGGAATTATAAAATAAATGTCTATTGTCAAGGACAATTGATTGGTAATGACAGCTTTACGTTAAAGTAAAATAGGTAACAGGCTAGGTATGGTAAATCTTTTTATCGCAAATTTAGACTGGAGTATCACTTCAGAGGATTTAAAAGCTACATTTTCTTCTTTTGGAACTGTTACATATGCTCATGTCGTATATGAAAAAGAGACTAAAAGATCGAAAGGCTTTGGTTATATCGAAATGGATGACACAGATCATGCGATTAATGCGATTAATACCTTAAATGGAATTGAAGTAAATGGTAGAGCAATTGATGTGAAAATTGCTTCACCGAAGTATGATCGCCCGAAAAGAGAACTTTAAAAATATTGTAATATGTCAAATGCAATTAATCAAGGGCACGTTAATGTGTCTGTTGATGTATCAGGAATAGCAACGATAGAATTTGGACACCCATTGAGTAATTCTTTACCGGGAAAGATCTTGCAAAAATTGGCAGACTCTATTTCAGACTTAGGGGAAAATAATAATGTTAAGGTTATTATTCTCCGATCAGCTGGGGGACGAGCTTTTTGCGCCGGAGCTAGTTTCGATGAATTGATTTCAATAAAAGATTTAGAGGTAGGGAAGCTATTCTTTTATGGCTTTGCAAATGTGATTAACGCATGTCGTAAATGTCCTAAGTTTATTATTGGTCGTATCCAAGGCAAGGCTGTAGGTGGTGGTGTAGGTATTGCCTCTGCTGTTGATTATTGTTTTGCAACAAAATATGCAGATGTGAAATTGTCTGAATTAGCTATTGGTATCGGGCCGTTTGTTGTTGGGCCAGTAGTTGAACGCAAGATAGGATTGTCAGCAATGAGTCAATTGGCAATTAATGCGACTGAATGGAGGTCTGCTCTTTGGGCAAAAGAGAACGGTTTGTATGCAGAAATATTTGATAATATCGATGATATGGAAGAGCGTATTGAGACTCTTTCCGAAATTTTAGCTAAATCAAACCCTGAAGCAATGAGTATGCTGAAGGCTGCTTTTTGGCAAGGAACAGAGCATTGGGATACTTTGTTAAAAGAAAGAGCAGCAATGAGTGGAGAATTGGTTTTATCAGATTTTACAGTCAATGCGATTAGTGCATTTAAAAAACAATAATAGGGGGTGAAATCCTTCCTATTCTATGAGAATAATTATTGTTCTCATATTTTTATGTCTAATATTTTAGGACGATTCAATTGTACTGTTTAAATTTGCCAGAATTATTGAATCGAATGTAAAAAAAAAATAAAGTCATGTAATTATTTTCAATAAAGGCTTGTTAATAAACCTAGAAATCATATCTTTGCACCCCTGATTTAAGGGAATTGTCTTATTATATAAATAAAATTATTGTGGATACATTAAGTTACAAAACAATCTCTGCGAACAAGGAAACTGCTGATAAGCAGTGGTTTGTGGTAGATGCTGAAGGCCAAACATTAGGTCGTTTAGCGAGTAAGGTGGCGAGAATCATCCGTGGAAAACACAAGCCGAATTTCACGCCTCACGCAGACTGCGGTGACAACGTTATAGTTGTTAATGCAGAAAAAGTATCTTTCTCAGGTGCTAAATTAGTCGATAAAGAGTATGTTAGATACACTGGATACCCAGGTGGTCAGCGTTTTACTACTGCGAGAGAAATGTTAGCTAAACACCCAGAAAGAATGGTTGAAAAAGCGATTAAAGGTATGTTACCTAAAAATACGCTTGGACGTCAATTATTTACAAATCTAAAAGTATACAAAGGTACAGAGCACAATCAAGAGGCTCAAAAACCGACAGTACTTAATTTAGATACATTCAAATAATGAACATGGAAGTAATTAACACACTAGGAAGAAGAAAAACAGCCGTTGCCAGAGTTTACATGTCAAAAGGTAAAGGTAACGTGATAGTTAATAATAGAGATTACAAGGATTTTTTCCCTGTTGCGGTTCTTCAATCTAAGATTGTTCAGCCATTTACACTAACAGACACTGTTAATAAGTTTGATGTTAAGGTTAATGTTGCTGGAGGTGGAATCAACGGTCAAGTTGAAGCTATCCGTCTTGGTATTTCAAGAGCATTGGTTAAGTTGGATGAAGAAAACAAGCCTTTATTGAAGGAAGAAGGTTTAATGACTCGTGATCCAAGAATGGTTGAGCGTAAGAAACCAGGCCAACCGAAGGCACGTAAGAAATTCCAATTCTCGAAACGTTAATCGAATTAGTAAACAATATTTTGACGGTTGTTTAGTATCTAAGTTTATATGTATTGCGAAAGCCCCTTATAAACTGCTTACTAAAGGAACGTAAACAATTAAAAGAAAAAAAATGTCAAAAGTAAAGTTTGAAGACTTATTGAATGCAGGTGTTCATTTTGGACACTTAAAAAGAAAATGGAACCCGGCAATGGCGCCGTATATCTTTGAAGAGAAAAAAGGTATCCACATTATTGACCTTAATAAGACAATTGCACACATCGATTCTGCGAGTGCGGCACTAAAGCAAATTGCTAAGTCTGGGAAAAAAATTCTTTTCGTCGCAACAAAAAAGCAAGCTAAAGATATTATCGCTTCAAAAGTAACTGAAATTAACATGCCTTTCGTAACTGAACGTTGGTCAGGTGGAATGTTGACTAATTTTCAAACAACGCGTAAGTCTATCCGTAAAATGACGTCAATTGACAAAATGCAAACGGATGGTACTTGGACGACTTTAAATAAAAGAGAGCGTTTATTCAAAACTCGTCAAAGAGAGAAGCTAGAAAAGAACTTTGGTTCTATAGCAGACATGACTCGTCAGCCTGCAGCTGTTTTTATTGTTGATATTATTAAGGAGCATATTGCGCTTAAAGAAGCAAAGAGATTGAATATTCCAACTTTTGCTATCGTAGACACCAACTCAGACCCTAGTTTAGTTGACTTTCCTATTCCTGCAAATGATGATGCTTCAAAATCAATATCTATTATTTTAGATGAAATTTGTGGTTCAATAAAACTAGGTTTAGAGGAAAGAAAAAGTGACAAAGAAGCTGACGTAAAAGCAGCAGCTGACAAAAAAATAGCAGCTGAAAAACAAGCAGAAGCTGACTTGAAAGTAGCAGCAGAAAAGAAAGCAGAAAAGGCAGCAGAAGCGAAAGCAGCTAAACCTGTTGTATCAGAAACTCCAGTTGAGGAAGTTGTGGAAAAAGCTAAAGCAGAAAAGGCAGCAGAAGCGAAAGCAGCTAAACCTGTTGTATCAGAAACTCCAGTTGAGGAAGTTGTGGAAAAAGCTAAAGCAGAAAAGGCAGCAGAAGCGAAAGCAGCTAAACCTGTTGTATCAGAAACTCCAGTTGAGGAAGTTGCGGAAAAAGCTAAAGAAGAAAAGTAAACAGATTTTGATCTGATAAGTCCTCAAAAGTAGGATGATAGAATTAGTATTAATTAGATAAAAAATTATATCCATGGCAATTACAGCTGCAGATGTAAACAAATTAAGAAAACAAACAGGAGCAGGTATGATGGACTGCAAAAATGCTCTTGTGGAAACTGACGGTGACTTTGAAGCTGCAGTTGACGTACTTCGTAAAAAAGGTCAAAAAGTTGCTGCTAAGCGTGGTGATAATGATGCTAAAGAAGGAGTTATTTTTGCAGAAGCTCAAGGAGGTGTAGGTTACATGCTTCAATTGAACTGTGAAACTGATTTCGTGGCTAAAAATCCAGATTTTCAAGCAATGATTAAATCTATCATGCAAGTAGGAATGGACAAAGGAGCGACTTCTTCTGAAGAGCTTATGTCTATTACTTACAATGATAAATTGACTGTTGCTGATAAATTAACGGAGCAAATTGGTGTTATAGGTGAGAAATTAGAACTTTCTAAGTTTGCCAAAGTTGAAGCTCCAACAGTTGTTGCTTACAACCATCCAGGTAATCAATTGGCTACACTAGTTGCATTGAATAATGTTTCTGATGTTGCTGCTGATGCAGGAAAACAAGTTGCAATGCAAGTAGCTGCAATGAATCCATTGGCATTAAGCAAAGAGGGTATCGATGATAAGACAATCGCAAGAGAGTTAGAGGTAGGTAAAGATTTGGCAATCCAAGAAGGAAAGCCTGCTGAAATGGCAGATAAAATAGCTCAAGGTCGCTTAGGTAAATTCTTTAAAGAAAACACTTTATTATCTCAGGCGTTTATTAAAGACAATAAGGTTACTGTTGAGCAGTTTCTTAGCTCTTCTGAGTCAGGCTTAACCGTTACAGAATTCCAAAGATTTTCGTTAAGCTAACTTTTTCTAGAATAATATTTGTAAGCCGTTTATTATTTTGATAAACGGCTTTTTTTGTGAATTAAGAATAACGTTAACCTTATGAAGCTTTTTTATACTACATCATCACATTATGGTAAGCCGATATAAAATTTGGGTTAATAGCCTTTCGTATTAACGTTTCTGACACTCCAGTAAACATGGGGTTAGTAATTATATGGATGAAGTTTTCAGTTTCATTTGATATTGAGTTCACTTCAAGGTGAAAACATATTCCAAAATCAGTATATTTGCGTAACCTCAAAAAAGTAAAATGAAGTACAAAAGAATACTCCTAAAATTAAGTGGTGAATCACTTATGGGTGATAAATCATTCGGAATTGATAATAATCGCTTGAGTGAATATGCCGATCAAATCAAAGCAGCTTATGAACAAGGAGTAGAAATAGCCATTGTAATTGGCGGTGGAAATATTTTTAGAGGTGTTCAGGCTGAAGAGGGCGGGATGGATAGAACGCATGGTGACTACATGGGAATGTTAGCTACGATGATTAATGCAATGGCATTGCAGGCCGCATTAGAATCAAAAGGTGTTCAGTCTAGATTACAATCAGCAATTGAAATGAAAGAAATTGCTGAGCCTTATGTTAGAAGAAGAGCAGTCCGCCACCTTGAAAAAGGGAGGGTTGTTGTTTTTGGAGCAGGTACAGGAAACCCCTATTTTACGACTGATTCAGCGGCTTCTTTAAGAGCGATTGAAATCAATGCAGAGGTTATTCTAAAGGGAACGCGTGTTGATGGGATCTACACAGAAGATCCTGAAAAAAATCCAAATGCAACTAAATATGACGTTATCAGTTTTGATGATGTTTATAGAAAAGGATTGAAGGTGATGGATATGACTGCATTTACTCTATGTAAAGAAAATAATTTACCGATTATTGTTTTTGACATGGATACTCCAGGTAACTTAAATAAAGTTCTTTCTGGGGAACACGTTGGTACGATTGTTCGTAATTAAGAATAAAATAAAGAAAGATGACTGAAGAATTAAATATGGTGTATGACGAGTTTAAAGAGGCCAACTCTAAAACGTTAAGTCATTTTGAAATTGAATTATCAAAAATTAGAGCAGGGAAGGCATCTCCTGCAATGCTTCAAACTGTAATGGTTGATTATTATGGTTCACCAGCCCCATTGTCTCAAGTAGCTAACATAAATACGATGGATGCAAGAACAATAACTGTTCAGCCTTGGGAAAAAGCGATGATTAACCCTATAATGAAAGGAATTATTAACTCAAATTTAGGTTTTGCACCTCAAAGTAATGGTGAATCGGTGCTGATATCGGTGCCACCATTAACCGAAGATAGAAGAAAGGAATTGGTTAAACGTTCAAGAGGTGAAGGTGAAAATGCTAAAGTAGGAATTAGAAATAACCGTAAAGATGCTTTAGATATCATCAAATCATTTAAGACTGATGGATTATCGGAAGATCTAGCAAAAGACGCTGAGAGTCAAATACAAACGATTACAAATAGTTTCTCGACTAGAATTGATGATGTACTTGTCCTAAAAGAGAAAGAAATATTGACAATATAATTTTCTTTAAGTTTTTGAATTACAGTATATTAATAATATTATTGTGCTTGATAATTGTTTTTTTTATTTTTTTAACTATTTTTGATATTCAAAATATATCTAATGCTAATTATTTTTTTTTAAAAAAAAAGTTATGAAAAAAGTTATCGGAATTGCTGCATTTGCAGTATTAGGAATGGTTGCATTGTCTTCTTGTAAAAAAGATTACACTTGTACGTGTACTGCCACAGTAGGTGAAATCTCATCAAGTGCGTCAACTACCTTAAATGCTACAAAAGCTGATGCTAAAGAAGCTTGTGAAGCAGGTAGTACTACTGGTGTTGTTTGCTCTATTGATTAATTCAAGGGAATAAAACTATCAGGGAGGCTTAGGCCTCCCTTTTTTTATGCAGTAATTTAATTGTTTCACTTTAAATTTATGTAAATTGGAAATGTATTAAATGTATCATAATGAATTCAATAGAAATTTTTTTACTTGATTCAGGTTTATCTTGGACAATGAGTAAACTATTACCGTATTTATTAATGGCGGTGATTGGATTAATGCTCGTAATTCTTTCGCAACGATTTTTAGCGAAAAAAAAAATTTTTGTCAGACTATTAATAAAGCTAAGTGTTTTAATCATTCCGTTTGTTTTTTATTTTGCATATTTCCCAATATATAAAGGTGATTTTTCAAATAATTCAGTGGTAATAGAGAAGGGTGATGCTGAACAAGAGTTGCAAGGACGGAAACTTGTTGTGTTATCTATTCCAAATTGCCCTTATTGTTTTAGCGCTATTGGCAAGATGATAAAACTAAAAGAACGTGTCCCAAGCATTGAAATCGAATATGTAGTTTGTCACGCAGATCCTAAAATGATGAAATGGTATCAAGATAAGGCTGGCGATGCCCTTAACGTGAAAATGGCTGATAGTATTAAAGCTATGATGAATATTGCTTCGCATTCATTCCCTACATTCGTTTTGGTAGAAAATGATAAAATGCTAAGAATTTGGTCTAATGATAATTTTGGTGTTTCTGCAATGGATGAAGTCGAATTAAGTTTCAACTAGATGTTTACTCTAAGATTCATTATAGCCTAAATATGGAAGCATACTGAGCTTTTTCTATATGCTATGATTTAATCTGAGTTCAAAAAAGGAGGAGAATAAATCTCTCCCTTTAATGTAGAGTAAAATAGTCTTACATTTTTGCAAGAATATCATTCAATGTATTACTTGGACGCATCGCCTCAGCTGCTTTCTCATCACTCGGGAAGTAGTATCCATCTAAATCAACTGGGCTTCCTTGAGCTGCGTTTAATTCAGAAACGATTGTACTTTCGTTCGAATTCAATTCTGAAGAAACATGAGAGAATAAATCCTTTAAATCAGTATCTTTAGATTGATTTGCGAGTGCTTCAGCCCAATATTTAGCTAAGTAGAAGTGTGAGCCTCTGTTATCTAATTCACCAACTTTTCTAGATGGAGATTTATCATTTAATAAAAACGTTACGGTTGCTTCGTCAAGAGTTTCTCCTAAAACGGATGCTTTAGTATTATTTGTATATTCACCTATGTGCTCTAATGAAAGGGCTAATGCTAAGAATTCACCTAAAGAATCCCACCTTAAATGACCTTCTTCATTGAATTGTTGAACGTGCTTTGGAGCAGACCCTCCTGCGCCTGTTTCAAATAATCCGCCTCCGTTCATTAAAGGAACAATAGAAAGCATTTTAGCAGAGGTGCCTAATTCTAAAATAGGGAATAAATCTGTTAGGTAATCTCTTAGAACATTTCCAGTTACTGAAATAGTTTCTTGTCCTTTCTTAAGTCTATCTAAAGTATAAAGCATAGCATTCGTTGGAGAAAGAATCTGAATGTTCAACCCATCTGTATTATAGTCTGGAAGGTAGACCTCCACTTTTTTTATTAGCTCAGTATCATGAGCGCGCTCATTGTCTAACCAAAAAACAGTTGATGTTTGTGTCGCCTTAGCTCTATTAACCGCTAGTTTAATCCAGTCTTGAATAGGGGCGTCTTTTACTTGGCACATTCTCCAAATGTCACCTTTTTCAACGTCATGAGAGATTAAAGTAGTATCATTTTGATCAATCACTTCAACTTTACCACTTGAAGTAATTTCAAACGTTTTGTCATGTGAGCCGTATTCTTCAGCTTTTTGAGCCATTAATCCAACATTAGGAACAGTTCCCATTGTTGTAGGGTCAAAAGCTCCATTTTCTCTACAGAAATCTATTGTTGCTTGGTATATTGAGGCATAACTACTGTCTGGGATTACAGCTTTAGTATCTTGCTGTTTACCATCAGGGTTCCACATTTTACCGGATGTACGTATCATCGCTGGCATTGATGCATCAATAATAACATCACTTGGCACATGTAAATTTGTGATTCCTTTATCAGAATCAACCATTGCTAAGGCGGGACCGTTTGCATATGCTGTGTAAATGTCTGTCTGAATAGCCAAACGTTCAGTTTCGTCTAATTCACTTAAACTACTTAGCAAGTTGCCAAATCCATTATTCACATCAACACCAATACGCTCGAACGTTACTCCATGCTTTTTGAATAAATCTTTAAAGAAAACACGTACAGCATGACCAAAAATGATTGGGTCAGAAACCTTCATCATTGTTGCTTTCATGTGTAATGAAAATAAAACACCTGTTTTTTTTGCATCCTCAATTTGAGTATCTAAAAAGTTAATAAGTGACTTTTTACTCATAAATGTAGCATCGATAATCTCATTTTTCAATACTTGAGTTGAGGCTTTTAAAACAGTTATTTTTCCGTTTGAATCTGTATGTTGAATTTTAACTTTTCCTGCTTTTCTAATAGTAACAGACTTTTCATTTGATTTAAAATCACCATGGGACATTGTGGCAACATGAGTTTTAGAATTAGTAGCCCATGCACCCATCGAATGCGGATTATTACGTGCATATTGTTTCACTGCCCTGGGTGCTCTTCGATCTGAGTTTCCCTCACGAAGTACTGGATTTACAGCAGAACCCTTTGTTTTATCATATCTTGATTTGATCTCATGCTCTTTATCAGTTAATGGTTCGTCAGGGTAATTTGGTACATCAAAACCACCGTCTTGCAATTCCTTTATTGTTGCTTTTAATTGTGGAATAGATGCACTGATGTTAGGAAGTTTAATAATATTAGCGTCCGGTTGTTTTACCAACTCTCCTAATTCTGCTAAATCATCTTCGAGTTGTTGGTCTTGAGAAATGTACTCTGGAAATTTAGAAAGGATTCTTCCAGCTAAAGAAATGTCTCTAGTCTCAACCTTAATACCTGAATTTTTTGTGAAGGCCTCAATAATTGGCAATAATGATTGTGTGGCAAGAGCAGGGGCCTCATCCGTTTTAGTATAAATGATTTTTGACATATGATTTAATTATTGTCCGTTTAATTTTGAAACTGATGTATTTGGAGGTTAGAATTCTTCAAATACAAATGTACTGCTTGTCTCAGACATTGTCAATAAGAAAGAGATGTGATTTCACTTCAATACCCTATAAATTAAGATTGAATGATAAATGGGATTCTCTGATGTAAACTATTGTAAACTTTTAGTTAGAAAAGTCACCATTTTAGTAGTTGCTCGTGCACGGTGGCTGTACTTGTTTTTTTCATCTATACTCATCTCCGCAAATGTATTACCACAATTTTCAGGCTCAAAGATGGGGTCGTATCCAAATCCATTTTCACCACGTTTCTCTCTTAAAATAGTTCCGTTTACGATTCCTTCAAACTCATGAGTAGTTCCATTCAGCTTTAGAGCGATGACTGTCTTGAAACGTGCAGACCGATCAGTATGTGACTCTAGTTTTTCTAATACTAGCGTCATGTTGTCTTCATCGCTTCGTTGAAATCCTGCATATCGTGCAGAATAAACGCCAGGCTCTCCATTTAATGCAGTAATTTCTAAGCCTGTATCGTCTGCAAAACAGTCAATATTGAAATGCGCTTTAATATAATTAGCCTTTTGTAAGGCATTCCCTCTTATGGTGTCAGATGTTTCCGGGATATCTTCTTTTAGGTCGATATCTTTTAATGTAATGATTTCAATTTCCTCTGGGAGAAGATGCTTAATTTCATTCGACTTATTTATATTAGCTGTTGCAAATAATATTTTCATGACTTAAATAGATTTAAATATTTGTTTGAATTCGCACGTACAGAATAGCCTTCCTTTACGGTTTCATTTCCTTTAGGACCAATTTTTTTCTCAGTAGGATGTCTGTTATTAATTTTCTTAGTATGCTTTCCCATTATTCATTAGAGTCATACAAAAAACCATTACTGTCGTCTTCAATTACCTCTGTATTTACCTGAACGGGATACATCAAAGCTGATATTTCTAGTGCCATGTATCGAAGACCTTTAAATCCGCATTTACCAAGCGAACATTCAGAGTCTTCTATAGGCACTAGGGCAACACTTATTTTGGATAGATATTCTATTTCACTAGGCTTACTCCAAGTGATTTAATCTAACAAGGCCATTGATATATGTAAGTGCTTTATTATTACTTAGAATATAATCTTGCAATGCGGCGGAAGAATGATTTTCTCTTATTATTTTCGTCATCATGGCCATAATCATCACCGTAACCGTAACCGTAACCGTAACCGTAAGAATAACCGTAATAATTTCGCTTATTTTGATCCTTCATATCATTCAGTACAATAGCGATATTTTTTATTTTAGAAGTTGTATGTAATTTTTTTGGAATTTGCATCAATCGTTTGTCAGCAAAATTTGCGCGAGCTATATAAAGAGTTAGATCTACATGGGGTGTAATCAACTGTGTGTCGGCAACCATTCCTATTGGTGCAGTATCAATTATGATATAATCGTAATCATGACGTATAGAGTCAATAAGTTCTTTCGTGCGCAAAGAATGCAATAGTTCACTAGGATTCGGAGGGATAGGCCCCGAAAGAATAAAGCTTAAGCTTGTATATTCTTCATGTTGATTGATGATTTCTTGGTGAGTTATTTGATGATTGATCAAGTAGTTTGTTACCCCTGTCGATAGAGAGCTGTCTAATAATTTAGTCAACTTTGGGGCGCGTAAGTCCATTCCGATAATCAATACTTTTTTATGCGTTAAACTAATTGAAACAGCTAGGTTGTAGGCGATAAATGTTTTTCCCTCACCTTTAACTGAAGATGTAACTGCAATTACCTTGGCACCCTCCTTCTTTTCATATAATAAGAAATTCATATTGGTTCGTAACATCCGAAAAGCTTCTGAGATTGCAGAACGTTGCGACGTGTCTACTACGAGATCATTACCGGAGTTGTTTTCTGGAATTGCTCCAGCGAATGGTAAGTCTGTTTTTTCAATATCTTTGGTACTTCTTATCTTATTGTCGAGTAAATCATTTAAATAAATGATCCCTATTGGGATTAATAGTCCTAAAAAAAGCGCACTTAGAAAAGCTATTTTTTTATTTGGAGAAACGCTTAGACCATTAGAGTATGGGTTGTCTATAATTATAGTATTACCAAGTGTTGCAGCCATGGAAATTTCATTTTCCTCACGTTTCTGTAACAGATATAGGTACAAGTTTTCTTTAATTTGTTGTTGGCGAGCAATAGATCGATATTCACGCTCATATTCAGGAATAGAAGCGATTTTTGATTTATTTAGGCGTTCTTTTGACTTCAATGCTTTTACTTCAATCTGTAAGCTTGAACGCATATTGTTTAAGCTAGCGGATAAACTTACTTTTATACCACTAAGCTCTTCCTTCATTGACTTTATTACAGGATTATTTTCGTTAGAAGCTTTGAGTAATCTATTACGTTCTAACGCCTTGGTGTTATATTGGAGAATAGTTGCAGGTATTGAGGGGTCTTGAAACCCTAAGTTAGATGGAAGTAAGACACCGTATTCTGTCTGTTTTGCTAAGTAAACGGCCATGTATTCAGTTAGCTCTAACTGAATAGAAGCTTGCGTAATTTTACTTTCTAACTCCTTGTTCTTTTCAATAAACAATTGCGCATCTGAGCTCAGGTCGGTTAAGTTTTTTGCTGTCTTGTAATTTTGACCTTTAATTTCTACTAACGACAGTTCTTCGGTAATGACTGCCATACGCTCATTGATGAAGTCACTCGTAGTCTTAGTGATTGCAGATTTATCGTCTATTTCATTTTTCTCATGTAAGAGAATTAGCATATTAATAATAGCGTTGTTTTCATCAATATTCGGTCCTTCAAGGGAAATCCTCAAAACGGAGGAATTCTCATTAACAGCAATAATCTTTATTTTTTCCTGAAGTTCTAAAGCTTGCATCTGTAATGGAAGTATTTTTACAGAAAACAATTTACTTGCAAATTTATTCGGTTGGTAGGAATCTGTTTTTTCTATTACAATTTTACCAATTTTGGAGTCAAAGGCTTTTCCGAAAGTAAAAGTTCCAAATTCTTCATAATCACTCTCTTCCTGTAAAGAAAAAGTATTAGCACTTTTGATTTTTAGCGACCAATCTACTTCTTGATTATATAGTAAACTGTCATTTATTGAGCTATGAAGAGATATTGGTGATTCAAATAAGCTAGGGTAGTTCTCGGCGTCTTTTAGTCTTATTTGAATATTCAATTTTAATTCCTTTGAAACTTGTTTCAGCAAGGTTAAGGATTGAAAGAGTTCCATTTCATTCTCTAAATTCACATTTCCGGAAGACAGACCAAGGTCCTCAAAAATAGACATGTTTGAAGATACCCCACTACTCTCAGAGTCTTTGATTAAGACTTTTGCTTTAGATTTATATTGTGTCGTTTGGGTATTCAAGTAGCTAAAAGCGATTACTGTACAAATGAAAATAGATATAGCCATCCATTGCCAATGCAGCAGGTAATGAATCAACAAATCTTTTATGTTGACTTCTTGTTTATCTTGTTCTTTAAAGAGTGAATTGGTATTCTGTTCTGACATTTAATTGGAAATTAATGCAATTGTTGTAATGACCAAAGAAGTCAGTGAAATAAATACGGAACCAGTTGTTTTCCATATTGTGGCATTTGAACGCGATGCGGCATTTGGCTCAATATAAACCACGTCATTTTGCTGTAAGTAATATATTGGCGAGTTAAATAGTTTATTGTCAGTTAAGTCAGCACGAAACTCTTGTTTTTCACCGTTATTGTCACGGATGACTAAAACATTGTTGCGTACTCCTGTTATCGTTAAATCACCGGCTAAACCTATTGCTTCTATGATTGTAACACGCTCGTTAGGAATTTTAAAGCTTCCGGGTCTATTAACATCTCCTAGCACGGTTACTTTATAGTTTAATATCTGTATGTTAACCACTGGGTCTTTTAAATAGGTACTGAGTTTTCTTTGAAGCATAGCAGCTAAATCCATTCGGCTTAGTCCCGCAACTTTAAGCGTGCCAAGTACAGGCATTTGGATATTGCCATTTGCATCAATAAGGTAACCAGTTTTTTCGTTGTTACCTTGGTAGTATCCGTTGTTTGTATTACCTGAGTTACCAAGAATAGGAGGTAAATTGAAAACAGTGACTACCTCTGGACTTTCGCCCGCCACTGTGATTGAAATAAAATCATCTATTTTCAGTGTGGGTGTAAAGTTGGCTTGTCCTTCTCCGCTCATTTCGTTTTGAAAGTATACAATTTGCTTATGTGTTTGACACGATGTTAAAAGTAACATTGAGATCATTATAAAACAGAAAGAGGGATATAATAGTTTTAGCATTACAGTATATTATTACATACAAATATAGAGGATTAATAAGCGTATACCAAGAGTTGAGATTAAATATTTTTTGATGAAAAGGTTCCAGTTTCCATTAACGTTTCCGTCCCCTTTTTAATGTCATGACTCCATTTGGTTGAAACCCATGTTATGGAAGAGAGAGTTATAGCTAAGAATATGAGTAGCGAAGGAAGCCCGAAGTCTCCAATAATTATAACAATAGAAATAATGAGTATTAAAAAACTCAGGAAGCTTAGAGCAAAGGATGCTCTTCTATGTGACCAATTTAATTTGTCAATGATGACATGGTGAAGGTGTTTTCTATCGGCAGATAGCGCTGGTCTACCTTCTATAAGTCTTATAATAAAAACGCGAATTACATCATAAATAGGAAGTAATATAATTATACCCATTAATAGTGGGATATATTTTTGATGGAAAGGAAGAGTATTTAAATTAGCATCTAGAGATAGTAATCGAATACTCATTATAGATATCAAAAAACCAATAAGAAGGGAACCTGTATCTCCCATGAATATTTTTTTACGTTCAGATAAATTGAAAAACAAAAAGCCTAATAGGGTTCCAATCATTGAAACTGCAGTTAATCCTAAAAAGTTGTTGTCGATCCAGAAAAAGCATATTGCAAGACAGGTTAGTGCAACTGTACCTAGTGAAGCTGCGAGGCCATCAATTCCATCGATAAGGTTGTAAGCATTAATGATAGTAATCATAATTAGTAGCGATAAGGGTTTTCCGATCCAAATTGGAATGCTAAATATTTCTAAAAAACCATTAAGGTTGTCGAAGTCAAAGGCAGGATGATTTAAAACAAAGCAGCAGGCAAGGATTTGACCCCCGAACTTTATTTTTGGACTCAATCCAACTAGGTCATCTTTTAATCCCATGAAAAACATTAGTGTAGCACCAGGTAAAATAGATTTCGAAATAGTTAAATCATCAAATTGATCAGTGAAATAAAGTGTAAATATGAATATAATGTAAAAAGCTATTCCCCCTAGGCTAGGTGTGGATTTTAAATGAGAACTTCGATTGTTTGGCTGATCCATTAATCCCTTAGAAGAACTTATTTTTGAAACTTTAGGGATAAGATAAGCGGATGCTAGAAAGCAACAACAAAACAAGCCGAAAGTATATATCATGATGTCTGTAATCATAGTATTAATTTAGTTAAATTAAAATTGTAATTATCACCAATATTGAATGTACAAAGATTAAATTACATTTTAAATAGCAATGAATATTAGGGTATTATGAATGAATATTAAGTGTAAAAGGGTTAACATAGTAAGTATATTTACTTAACAATCTATTTAGAGTCAACCTCCCACCTTTTTCGTTCTATTATATTTGAAGGGTGTATGAACACTCACCATTTACACTCGCGTATTTACGCTGTATATTTCCTTACCTTAAAACCGATATATATATATATATATATATATATGAACGTGACTGTAATCATTGAATACTTCACTTGAATTGTTAGTTCAGATATTATTTATAAAGTAAAGAAAACCTGTACTTTTTATAAGAAAATAAATTGTTGAATTTGGCGTAGCGGATTATATTATTAACTTTCAAGTGAGAATAAGCATCCATATTGTTCTGAGATTACTTTCCAAGTATACCTTTCGCTTGCGATAGATTTCATATCCTTGGCAATAGTCTCAACCTCCTCTTTTTTTAGACTTCGTACTAATTTAATTAAATCGCTAGGACTCTTGAAATAGCGAGCTTTATTTGCCGTAGATTCAATATTATAATTGACTCCAAAGGCAATAATCGGTAGTTCTAAATTCATAGCTTCAACCAAAGAAGGATTTGTACCACCCGCGCTATGTCCATGTATATAAAGATAGCAATTAGACCTTATTTGGTTTAGGATATTCTGATTATATATAGGGTCTAATAAATAGATATTGTTGTAGGTATTAAATTTAAATTTTAATTTTCTCCCATAATTACTATTGTCCCAGTTTCCAACTATTACAATATTTAGTTCTTGAATATGAGAAAATGCTTCTAATATAATGTGTAAATTATTTTCTGGCTCAATCCTAGAAACGTTAAAAGCATATTTTTCATTTAAAAAAGGGTATTCACTGGATACTTCGGCTGTAAGTTCTTCTTTATTTGTATGGTCAGCCCCATAAGCAATTAGCTCGGGCTGAACACCATAAGTTGTTTTCACATATTGCTCAATTACTTTATTATCAGCAATGATTAGATCTGCGTTTTTAACTGCAAATTTTTCTGAAAGTTTCAAAAACCATTTTGCATAAGATTTCCATTTATCTCTTTTCCACTCAAGACCATCTATATGAACAATGAGTTTTTTTCTGCTAAATGATTTTATCAATGGCAAGACTATGCAGCCCGATACTCCAAGGATTAGGATTGTGTCAGATTTGCGAGATGATTGTATTATTGAGATTATATCATAGGCAATACTTTGTATTCCGTTAGCTTTTAGATTAATGTATTTTAATTTAGCATGATTATAACTAGAAGGTTTTTCAGGGTAGCTCTTTGAGCTGCAATACACAGTTAAATTGTAATCTCTTGCTAAGTGTTCAACAAGGTGCTCAACCAACGTTTCAAAACCGCCATATTTTGCTGGAATGCCAACGGTACCAATTATTGAAATATTTTTATTTAACATATCGAAAATATTTTCACTCAAAATTTAATAGTTTAGTCAACTCTTTTTTCTTTAAATAATTCACGCAGGGCTAGTACTCTTATTTCTGAAATAGTAGAATAATTAGTTCAATTTCATTTTTTTTTTGCATCAACATGTCTTATACCTTGGTTTAGCGGTTATAATTTTTTGTAAAAAGATAAAGTGGCTTTACCTATAACTTTCCAATCATATTTTTGAGAAATAATTTGTTTAGAATTTAAAGTGACGTTTGAAATTAATTCGGAATTTAAATTCAAAATACAATTTGCTAAACTCAAGCTATTACCAGATTCAAAGATAAATCCGTTTTGATTATTCGATATCACCTCTGTAAATGAGGGTAAATTCGAAACAATAACTGTTCTACCGTAGGAAAGGGTCAAAAGTAAAACCCCACTTTGGTATATTTTTTTATAAGGCATTACGATTATTGAGGCATTTTTATAAAATTGCTTTACATCGTCATCTTGAATATACTTAAAATGAGTAGTGACATATTTAGACAGACCCAACTCTTTTATTTTATTCTCGTAACGTTTTACATCTGTTTTCCATGGTCTTCCGGCTATAGTAAGATGATACTTATGATTCGTCTTAACCACTTCCGCCATGGCGTCAAGTAATAAGTCGACCCCTTTCACTTCTTTTATTTGTCCAAAAAACAGGATATTTATTATAGGTGAATTAATAGCCAATGGTTGTGGTTCTACAAATGGCAAATAATTCCCATGAGGAATAATAGATATGGGTCTATTGAAATTGAAGTTTTTTTCAAGTTCAGATTTAGAGAATTTATTATGAACAATGATGCCATCAATTAACTTCAAGCACATTTTTGAAATTAATTTAAAGCTGCTTTTATGAAATGACTCGATATCATGTAGGGTAACTACTTTTTTTTGTTTGAAGAAAAAGGCTAAACCAAGTATAATCAGGTTCAGGGATCCTAAACTAAAAAATTGAAAGTGCAATACCTCAGACTTACTTCGTTTAGCAATTTTAAATGCTTTTAAATAACCCACTAAAAAAAAAAAAAATTTATTAGGTCTCTTTTTGTCCCAAACATTTTTGAAAACATCTATAGTTTGTACATTTTGATAGTGGCGATATTTAGTTTTACTTCCGGTATAGTATTTTACGGAACTAAAGTTATAGGCTAAACCATATGACAGGCCATAATCATAATAGTCCATGCCACCGTGCCCTCCTACAGGATCAATTATGCTTATTTTCATTATTTTATACGTACTTGAAATTGAATATAGTTTGTATCAATTATCTTTTTTAGTAGCTCTGGCTTTGTTATTTGCTATATGTAGTTAGAGGTAAACATATTCCAATCATTTTCTACCATTTGATTTAATTTTTTAGTTCCAAAATCATTGATATCGAGATTTAGAGTAGATTCTTTATAGATGAAACGTTTCCCAAAACTTAATAATCGCTTAGGTAAAAGAGATTTAATTTTTGTGGTAATATTTCGGTTTTTTAAAAAAAAGTCTCCGAATATATTTTTTGATGACTGAGATTTATTTATTCTCAACTCAGTATTAATCTCTATATCAATCCCCAAAAATTTAGAAAGTGAGACACTATCATTTTTTGCAACTGAATAAAAGTGTACATTATCAATTCCAAACAAGTCAACAAACTTTTTACTGTTTTTGTAAAACAAGCTGTTCTCGATATATTGTCGGTAATAAAATGAATTTTCATCCTGAATTAAGGATTCAAAGCTTTTATCTGTATGCCCCATGCGGACATCCATTTTGTAATGAGATATTGCTCTTTCTAGAGGAGGTCTATAGCAGATTAAAATTTTCGAGTTTTTATTATAGTGAAATATTTTCTCTGGAACATCATCGAATGTAAAATATGAAACACTTCCATCCACTAAGTATTTATATTTTTTGTCATAATCAAACATTCGTTCATAACCTATTAAAACTTTCACACTAAATGTTCTGTAGTATGAATTATATGACTTCAATGATTCGAATGAAAAATAATTGAGTTCTTTGATCTTTGGCGAAAAAATACATTTATCCTTTCCTAGTTCAACAGCTAGCAGAGTAGATCCACATTTAGGGCTACCAACAATAAATAAATTAGTCTTTTTTTCCGTCATTTTAATTCGTCTTTATCAGAATGTTTAACAGGTTTACTTGTTTTCAAATCTTTTTCTAGAATTAAACGCTTGTGCTTTAAAAAGTCAATAGCAAAGATACAAAAGAACATAATAAAAGGGGTATAGATCGATATTCCATTTTTTAAACTATAAAGAACATAAAATAAAAGGTACAAGTTTAATCCAAATACGTTTAGTTTTTCCTTTATGACTACTTTTTGAAAACCAATACTTCTGTGTAAAGAATATATGTAATAGAAGATTCCAAATAAGCCGAAACTAAAAAAAACACCCATTAATCCAATGTCTCCAATATAAAAATGCTGATCTCCAAAATAATTAGTATAATTTCCAGGTTTAACTAATCCGGCGCCAAAAAAAGGGGAATCTTTAATATAGTTCATAGCAAATTCAATCTCATTTAGTCTAATTGAAATTGATACATCAGAAATTAAATCCCATTTATCAGGCTGAAAAAAATAAGACATTTGAACAAATTTATCTTTGACTAATGAATCTCTAAAAACATAGCTTAGGGTGAATAACGCAAAAAATCCTAACAGAGATAAACCAACAATGGTAATGCCTTTATATCTTGAACGAATAAATATAAATAGACCAATCGAAACAACTAAAAATATTATATCGCCACGTTGTATGTCGTAAATTTGTGTTACAAAAAAAAACCAAAAACTATACAGTAAGTTCTTATACTTTTTATTTTTCATGAAAAGGTCAAAATAAAAGAAAAACCCCAAGAACACAAGTTGTTTAGACAACTTTTCCACACCCCTAGAAACTAGTCCCTCGGACGTATTCACAGAGAAGCTTATATCTAACATAGAAGTTAAGAATATAATTACTGAATATACCCAAGCGGAGAGGATCAATAACTTCATTAAAGCGTTAAAATCAATTGATTTCTTATTTAACCAGATGAAAACAAAACTGAGAGCAAATACTTCAATTAAATTAGAGTTAGCAATTATCGAGGAAGTAACATTTTGCTGAAAAATTAAATAGGAATTGAGTATAGAGATCAAAACAATTATTCCAATCAATTTAAACCAGAAGATTTTAATTATCATTCTGAAGTTAAAAATAAAAGCAAGCAAAGATATTCCAAATATTAAAAACTTAGCATACAACCCTAATGGAGTTAAATAAAAAGTATTAAACCCAATCAATATTATTATATAAGCAATTATAAGTCTCATTTCATATAAGGCTAAATTAATAGCGATTTAAAAGAATAAGGAATAAGTCAAAGTTAATTACTCGTGTAAAAATATGATTGAACCATTCTTTAAAGTAATACGGCATGAAATTCCATTTTTTTATATTGGTTGTATTTGATTCATAACCGAAGTAATCAATTTCATTTTTAAGTTTGTCGGATACATATTTACAAAGTTCGGTATTATTTTTCTTCCATTTATATAAATTTGAAGTGTCCAATTGTTTTGTGTTATTAGCCTTCCAAGGCTCGTGCTTTAGATCAAAATTTGAATATTTCTTGTTGTTGAAATCGGTATACATTTTCTCATCAAAATTTATCTTTAGAAAATTACAAAGACGAGTAAGCTCTTTTGAAGGATTTGAGATTAAATCTTCATATTTAATCGTAGAAACATTATCTAAATGACTTATCTTAATAAGTTTCTTAAATAATTCTATTCTCTTTCGATATGGAAACATGAAATTCCATTCTACCTTCAGCAACGAACTAAATACATCTCTCGGATCTCTTATAATTAAAATAAAACGAGCTTCTGGATAAATTGATTTTATGTCCTCTATGCAATCCATATGAACAGGAGTTTTTTCACAGATAACGTCATTTTTAGCTCCTTTTAAAGTTAAAACAAACTCAAACTTTTCCTTGTTGCTTGATAGCAAGTTAAATTGATTAATCAAATCATTTGAAATACTTAACTTTCTATTATATGCTCTTCTTTTGGAAAAATAAAACTCTCCAAAGCTAACTTTTTTTCTAAAAAAATTAGAATGTCTTTCGTACCTAGTCTTTTGAATAAAAAAGTGAGTCTCGTCAGGAAAAAAAAATCCATCTAACACATTTAGCATGTTTGACAATAAGGTCGTTCCAGACCTTGGTATACCTATAATAAATATCGGACTTAATTCTTTCATAATTAAAAATAATAGCTTTTAATTTTTCTTTCAAAATGTAGTTTAAATGAACTTTTGTTTCTGATTTTTTTTGAAAAATAAATCTTTGATTCTTGGACCCCATTCCATTTTATTTGTCAGTAAATCTATGCTTTTCTCGATTAACAAAAACGGGTATTGTCAAAACACCAGTTTTCTTTTTTGCTATATAAACCTTAATAATATTCGATAATACTAATGTAATTGTTGTCGCTATCGCAGCTCCAACAGCTCCATAATAGTTGATTAAAACTACATTTAGTATAATGTTTAAAATTAGAGATGTCAGAGAAATCCATCCATGAATTTTTTCATGCCCACACATTATTAATAATATCCCGGAACATCCTGTAGCGAGATTAAATACTTGGCCAATAGCTAAAACTAACAGAATCCAATAGGCCTCTTTAAAATCTACTCCCCAAAAGCTTAACAATAATTCACCAAATAGTACAAAAAATATCACAAATAGCATTGCTGCCATTGCTAAAAAAACAGTTATGCGTTGTACCATAACTTGTATTTCACGTGTTTTTTTTTTACTAAATAGACTCGCTATTTTAGGGGCAATTGCGGCGTTGCTTACTTGTAAAAAAAAAGATGTTAAAATCGCTAATTGAGCAGCAACACTATACATTCCGACATCTTTTAGTGTGGCTGAAAATCCTAGCATTATTACATCTACATTACTTGCCATTATAGTAGTTCCTGAAACTAGTAGTAGCGGGACTCCCATTTTAAGCATGGGTTTTAAATGAATATTTCCTTTTACTTTGTGACCAAAGCTATTATCCCAGATTACTTTAACAACTATTACTAAAATTATGCGACTTATTCCGAATAAAACTAATACGCTAACAACATTAAATTCAATATTAAAGATCCAAAATACTAATAATCCTATGCCAACAAGTATGTAACTTAATGTTTGATCTACCAGATTTGCTTGCCATATCTTCCCTATACCATTTAATGCAGATCCATATACTCTTGCAATAGACTGAGGAATAAGCATTAAAAATGCAATTAAAAATGGAAGATATAAGTCTTGGTTATCAAAGAATAAATCGATTACTATAGGTAGAACTAATGCTCCAATAATAGCAATACATAAAGATAAAAATCCATTAAAAACTAAACTAGTTTTAATTTTAGAAGCGATATCCTTGAAGTTTTGATTGGTATATGCGATTGATATTTGCTTTACAATAACCATCGGAAAGCCAAACATTGTAATGACTAATAAAAGTATTCCAAGCTTAATTGCTAGGTTTACACTTCCTAATCCTTCTGGACCTAATGTTCTTCCCAAAAAAACACTAATAAACAAAGCTATAAACATTCCAGTTATCTTGACGACCATAGTTTTAGAAGACTTCTTGAATACTTCTAATGTATGTTGATCTAGCTTGTTTATTATTTCTTTAATTCTAGACATTTTTATTAGATAGGTGTTGTTTTAAACTTTCTTGCCAAGTATTAATTTCTATGTTAAAATGATCTTTTATTTTAGATTTGTTGAACACAGAAAATGATGGGCGTGGAGCTAGAGTGGGGTATTCTTTAGTACTAATTGGTAGAACCTTACAGTTACTAGATTTAAATTCTAAAATTTTTTCCGCAAATTCGCACCAACTGCAACTTCCCTCATTAGAATAATGATAAATCTCTGTTTGTTTAGACCAACAAGGGGTGTTCAGAATATCTAAACATACTTTTGCTAAATCCTTTGCGAAGGTGGGCGAACCAATCTGATCATCTACTACTTTTAAGACCTTATGATCTTTGGCTAAACGCAGCATCGTTTTTACAAAATTAGTGCCATGTCCGGAGTAAACCCAAGATGTTCTGACAATAACTGCAGCTAAGGATTCAACATCTAAAACAGCTTTTTCTCCAGCTAATTTTGTTTTGCCATATTCAGATTTAGGATTTACAGAATCTACTTCTTTATAAGGAGATAAAGATTCACCATCAAATACATAATCAGTTGAAATATGAATTAGCTTGCAGCTGTGTTTTTTACACATATCTGCAATGTGTTTTATACCAAGGTGGTTAACAGAGTTTGCTTTTTCATGTTCTTCTTCAGCCTTATCAACAGCAGTGTAGGCTGCACAATTTATGACAGCATTTATAGTGTTGTTGGAGAAAAAGGAATCAACTTCGGATTTATTTGAGATGTTTAATTCTTTAGAGTCCGTAAAAAGAAAATTAAATTGCTCAAATTCATTTTCGATAGCCCTAATTTCAGAACCCAACTGACCGTTTTTCCCAGTTACTAATACTTTCATGAGAATGGAGTTAAAAAATTCTTTAAAGTTCCTTGAACTTTATCTTTCTCAGATAATTGAATTAAGGATGCACTCATTTTCCAATCGATACCTAAGTCCGAATCATTCCAGACTAAACCAGAATCATGTGATGGAGAATATAAATTGTCAACTTTATAACTGAAAATAGCTGTTTCGCTAATGACTAAAAAACCATGTGCGAAACCTCTTGGGATAAAAAGTTGCTTTTTGTTTTTGGAAGTTAGTAGAATGGAATAATGTTGTCCATAAGTCTGAGAATCCTTTCTTAAATCTACTGCTACATCAAGAACCTCTCCTTGTATTACTCGAACTAGTTTTGCTTGATCAAAGGGAGGTTTTTGAAAATGAAGCCCTCTTAATACTCCTTTTGATGATTTCGATTCATTGTCTTGAATGAACTTAGTGTCAGAGACGTTTTCGACAAACCAAAGCTCTTGAAAAGACTCCATGAAATATCCACGATGATCTCCAATTACCTTAGGTTCCAAAACAACTAATTCGCTGAGAGGAGTTTTAGTTATTTTCATGATTCTTTTACACGTTTAATTAAATATTGTCCATAGCCAGTTTTCGCTAGTGGCTTTGCCAATTCTAGCACTTTGTCGGCAGAAATAAACCCCTCTTCAAAGGCAATCTCTTCTAAACATGCTACTTTTAGTCCTTGTCGCTTCTCAATTGTTTGAATAAAGCTCCCGGCTTCTAATAAAGAATCATGTGTCCCTGTATCTAACCAAGCAAAACCGCGGCCTAACAATTCTACCATTAACTCATCTCTGTTCATGAATTCTTCATTTACAGATGTAATCTCTAATTCGCCACGATCTGATGGTTTTATATTTTTAGCTATTTTAATAACATCATTTGGATAGAAATAGAGCCCTACAACTGCAAAATTAGATTTTGGTTTAGTTGGTTTTTCTTCTATAGAAACAACATTACCTTCTTTGTCAAATTCTGCTACACCATAGCGCTCAGGATCTGTTACATAATAGCCAAAAACAGTCGCTTTCTTTTTTTCTTCTACATTCTTACGTGCGGATTGTAAAATATTAGTTAGACCTTGCCCGTGAAAAATATTATCCCCTAATACTAAGCAAACATCATCTTCTCCAATAAATTCTTCTCCTAAAACAAACGCTTGAGCTAGTCCATCTGGGCTTGGTTGTACTTTATAAGAGAATGAAATACCTAAATCAGAGCCATCGCCTAAAAGTTTCTCGAAGTTAGGTGAATCTTCAGGTGTAGAGATAATCAAAATCTCTTTGATACCGGCCAACATCAATACAGATATTGGGTAATAGATCATCGGTTTATCATAAACAGGTAACATTTGCTTTGAAACTCCTTTAGTTATTGGATAGAGTCTTGTTCCTGAACCTCCTGCTAGTACTATTCCTTTCATATTATGATTGTTATTCTGTGTAGTAATTTTGATATTCTTCTGAAGTGATTTTTTCTAACCATACCTCAGATAGCAATCAATATTACATTAAGTGCATACTCTATTTGAGAGTATTGAACAAATCTTCGTGCTATATGCTAACAAATAAAATTAGCCCTGTTATGCATTAAATATTCCATTTTTTTATTTTAAATTACTTCACTAAAAACCAATTATTCAATAATTGTTCTCGATTGTATTTCATTGTTTCTTTTGTTTTCAAGTCAATTAAATCAATCCCTGCATGTTCACAAATCGCTTGTCCAGCTGCAGTGTCCCACTCCATTGTAGGGGCAAATCTTGGATAGCAATCTGCAGTTCCTTCAGCTACCATTACAATTTTCAATGAGCTCCCCCTTGATATTAGGTCAACTTCCCCATGTTCTTTTCGCATATCGGAGACGTATACTTCCGTTTCAGGAGACATGTGTGACCGACTTGCAACAATAGTATATTTATTTTTATTTGATTTAAGTGGAAGAGGAGAACCTGAAGTGAGAATATTAGCTACATCTAAATTTTTAGCATTACTTGTTTTAAATGATCCATTTGCTACTGAAGAAAAATATAATTCATTTAATGCAGGGGCATAAACTACACCGAGTACTGTTTTTTGATTTTCAATGAGCGCAATGTTCACCGTAAACTCACCATTTTTCTTAATAAATTCTTTAGTCCCGTCAATAGGGTCAACGATCCATAGTTGCTTCCAATCCTTACGTTCTTCGTATGGAATATTTTCACCTTCTTCAGAAAGAATCGGAATCCCTGTTTCTATTAAATACGTTTGAATAATTTCATCTGCAGCTAAATCAGCTTTAGTTAAAGGGGAGTCATCACCTTTAAACTCTACTCCAAAGTCATCTAATTCGTATATTTTCATGATTGCTTTCCCAGCTTCAATACTTGCTTTTATTGCAATAGATAATAGATCTTGTTTAAGCATCTAGGTAATTATTTAAATTTAAATAATTTAATATTTGATTAACAGACTCTTCTAGTGAAAGAATACCTGCCTTAATATGTATTTCAGGTTGACTAGGAGATTCATAAGGAGAAGATATCCCTGTGAAATTTGGTATCTCACCTTTTCGAGCCTTTTGATAAAGGCCTTTGGGGTCTCTAGCTTCACAAATAGCTATAGGAGTGTCAATAAATACTTCTACGAATTCAATACCTTCTATTAAATCACGTACTTGCTGGCGATCTTTTTGAAAAGGAGAGATAAAAGCTGTTAAGACAATTACTCCTGCATCTAAAAATAATTTTGATACTTCTCCAATTCGTCTGATATTTTCAATCCGATCATCATCAGAAAAAGAAAGCCCTTTATTTAGACCCAAACGAACATTATCGCCATCCAATAAATAGGTATGCTTACTTAATTCGTTTAATTTTACTTCAACAGCATTAGCGATTGTTGACTTTCCGGAACCACTTAATCCTGTAAACCATAAAACACAAGGTTTTTGATTTTTTATTATAGCACGATGTTTTTTTGTGACATGATGTTCGTGCCAAACTATGTTCTTATTTGACATAATATTTCTTTACGTATTTCACGATTATTTTTGCGGCATCCTTAGCACTCATTTTATCAGTGTCAACTATGATTTCTGCGTGTTTAGGCTCTTCATAAACGTCATTGACTCCGGTAAAGTTTTTTAATTCTCCAGCAATAGCTCTTTGATATACACCCTTATAATCTCTGGCTTTGCAGGTCTCAATATCCGCCTTGACATAAACTACAATGTTTTGTTTTACCATTTCACGGATTGCTTTTCGCGACTCTGTATAAGGTGAAACAAAGGAAACAACTGTTGAAACTGAATTTTTTTGTAGTTTTTGAATTAAATACCCTATTCTGTGCATGTGTATATTGCGATCAGCTCTAGTGAAACCAATACCAGGAACTAGATCGCGAATATTAGTTGAATCAATACGTTCAATAGGTATATGTAATTTCTCTAATTCTATATAAACTAAATCTGCGATTGTTGTTTTTCCAGAAAGAGGTAAGCCTGTAAACCAAATATTAAATGGTTCAATTTTTTTTCGCCCCCAGCGCACCTTGAACCACATTCGTTCATGGACCCAATAAAGAGATAACTTAAATCCAGTTTCTATCAAACCAGTTGCAATCGCTAAATCAATTCGTCCAAAAAACAGGTAAACTATTGTCATAGTTGTCATAGAAGCAATAACTCTCCAGCTAATACCTTTAACGATAGAACGAATATTGGTGTCTTTATACATTTAGATTAGACTTTTTTACACTCCCATTCAGGGAAGTTTTCACGAATAAATTGATTTAATGCTTTTTCAGAATCTGTATATTTATTTGATTGAATTTTGTTCAAATCGTCTTCTCTACGGCTCACACCTAAAATCATTCCTGCTCCAACTGTATTGTTTGTTATTCGGTCCACAACAATAAAAGAACCGGTAAAACGATTTGTGGTATAGGCATCTGCTGCAATGGGTTGATTGAGTAACATTTTACACGAGGCAATATCATTTACACCTAATGAATGAACTTGTTTTCTTTTAAAAGTATTAACATCCACTTTATAATTGATATGTTCAAATGAACCAGAAACAACAGCCGTTCCTCTTTTAATATCATAATTTTGATTCAATTCCATTGAATTTTCATCCATCCAGACGAGCATTACTTTTAACGAATTTGAAACTCTCGGTACGCTTTTCGAATGTACTATCATGTCGCCACGAGAGATGTCAATTTCATCTTCAGTAGTTAACGTCACAGCCATTGGTGCATAAGCATTTTCACATGTTACACTGAAATCCCCTTCTGTAATATCTCCAGCGTTAATGATACTCTTTACCTTTGTTGTCTTTCCAGAGGGAAGTATAGTAATTTCATCTCCCACGGCAACTGCACCAGCTACGATTGTACCGCAGAATCCTCTAAAATAAAGGTTTGGCCTATTAACATATTGAACAGGAAATCTAAAGTCTTCTGCTTTTTGTTCTTTGGAAATATCCATAGAATCTAGAAGACTTAATAATGTTTTTCCTTTATACCAAGGTGTTTTCTCACTTTCATTAACAATGTTGTCTCCATCAAGGGCAGAAACAGGAATGTAATATGTATTCTTAATACCTAATTCGGTAGCTAGTTCTGTGTAGGTTTTTGAGGTTTCATCAAAAACATTTTGACTAAAATCTACAAGGTCCATCTTATTAATTGCAACAACAACATGCTCTATCCCCAAAAGACTTACTATAAAACTATGTCTCTTTGTTTGCGTAAGGATTCCTTTTCGAGCATCAATAAGAATTATAGCAACATCGGCTGTAGAAGCTCCTGTAACCATATTCCTTGTGTATTGTTCATGTCCAGGTGTATCCGCTATAATGAATTTTCGCTTTTCGGTTGCGAAGAAACGGTATGCAACATCTATAGTTATTCCTTGTTCTCTTTCACTTTGCAATCCATCAACGAGCAAAGCCATGTCAATTTTGTCTCCCGTTGTACCGTATTTTTTACTTTCACCTTCTACAGCTGCCAATTGATCATCAAAAACCATTTTTGCATCATACAACATTCGACCAATAAGTGTACTTTTACCGTCATCAACCGAGCCACATGTTAAGAAACGAAGCATATCTTTGTTCTCGTGCTCTTTAAGATATCCTTCGATATCTTTTGCTATTTTTTTATTTGCATTTTCCATATTAAAAATATCCTTCAATTTTCTTTTGTTCCATGGCCCCTTCCTGATCTTTATCAATAATCCGACCTTCACGTTCCGAACTGGTAGAAAGTAACATTTCTTTAATTATTTCTGGTAAAGTTGTAGCAGTTGAGTTAATTGCACCTGTTAATGGATAACAGCCTAAAGTTCTGAAACGAACCATTTCTTTCTTAGCTGTTTTCCTTAATTCTTCAGGCATACGTTCATCATCAACTAAAATTTTAGTTCCTTCATACTCTACGACTTCTCTTTCTTTTGAAAAGTAAAGTGAAGGGATTGGAATATTTTCTAAATAAATGTATTGCCAAATATCCAATTCTGTCCAATTCGAAATAGGAAATATACGTACACTTTCACCTTTTTGAATTGCTGTATTATAAATGTTCCAAAGCTCTGGGCGTTGATTTTTTGGATCCCATCTATGATTTTTATCTCGAAATGAAAAAATGCGTTCTTTTGCTCTAGATTTTTCTTCATCTCTTCTTGCACCCCCAATAACAGCATCATAGCCTCCTGCATTTAATGCCTGCTTCAATCCTTGTGTTTTCATTATGTCTGTGTGTACTTTTGACCCATGCTTAAAAGGAGACATACCCATCGCTATTCCTTTGGGGTTAGAGTGCACCACCAAGTCAAAGCCCAAATCAATCGCTCGTTGGTCTCTAAATGTTATCATCTCCTGAAACTTCCATGTAGTATCAACGTGTAACATTGGAAATGGAGGTTTAGAAGGGGCAAAAGCCTTTAATGCCAAATGGAGCATCACAGAAGAATCCTTCCCTACAGAATACATCATAACAGGATTGGTGAATTCTGCAGCAACTTCTCTTAGAATATGGATTGATTCTGCTTCGAGTTGTTTTAAATGTGTTAATCGCTCTTTTGAAATCATTTTTTAAGGTTAATTAGTTCTTTAAAGAAGATTTTAGGTTATCAATTACACCAATATATACTGAATCGACATTATTTAGTTCTGCCAAATACAAAGATGCCCAATCGATTATGTTGATTAAATACAAGGAACGCACAAGCATCGTATCTCCTTTTGCATATAATGACATAATATAATTTGTTTTGGACTCGATTGTTTCAATTGAAAAAGCTAATCTTTTTTTATTTTTTGGATGCCAATCATTAGTATCTAAAAATAACACAGCATATCGATCCACTCCGCCGTACCAACCCACTAATTCATTGTGATTCATTTCTGGAATTACATGTGTGTTACAGAGGATTTTACTATTCTCATTAAATTGTTGCCTTGCTCTGATTGCAACAGCTTCATCTTTTGATTCACTGTATATTATTAATTCTTTTCCATTTATAAAATCAGCTACTTGTTTTGCTTCTGCATGAATTCCATTCTTATTGGAAAGAATCAATTCTTTAGCTAAAGAAAACTCAGTTAACTTTTCTTTCTTTATTAAGTTCAGTTCTCCAAAAATGCGAGTTAACTGTACAATTGAAAAAGCCAATGTTGTTCGAGGAGGCTTACCTCCAGGCACGACAATACAATCGTAATCCCACTTCTTACAAAAAGAGTGTAATTTACCTCCAGAGCAAACGGCCACAATCGCAGCGCCTCTATTATGAGCATCTAAAGTAGCAGACAAAGTCTCTTCCGTATTACCTGAATTAGATGAAGCAATTATTAAAGTTTTATCGTTTACATAACTTGGTAAGGTATAATCCTGACAAAAATTGATCGGAATATTGATTTCATCAGCTATCCATGAGGATACTAGTTTGCCACCAATACCAGAGCCACCCATTCCACAAATAACTACATTGCTAAATGCAGAGTAGCTCTTTTTTAAAGGACTTTGATTTACAATTTCAATCGCTTCCGTTAAATTATCTGGAAATGCGTCAATGAGTTCTCTCATGTACTGATTATTCCTTTTAACCTCAATCATAATTTTGCTGTAGTCTTTTTCGTTAAACTTACTTATCATATAAATTTCAAAAGAAAATTAATTGAGAAGTTGTAGACAAATATAATTAATGTTTAATTATACAATATGTATATATAAATATTATTCCCCGATTATCAGTGATATTATCAATTAGAGATATGATTTGTTATATTATTTAATTAATTTAGATTTCAATAATAATTGATAATACGAGTTAATATGAGGGTTGTTTTAATAGTTTTTTTGAGTGTTTTAATGTTTGCTGCAACAGCACAGACATTAGACACAACAAGACAAACAGAAATAAATGATTACAATAAATGGTCTGTAGGGCTTGTTTTTGGTGGGCATGATGGTATGTCTCCTGTCAAAAATATTAATACCAACACACAAGCGTTGGGGGAGAATAATGATACAGATATTGCTTTTAGATTGGGGCATTTTGGCGCAGAGGGTAGGTATATGTTCAATAATAGATTTGGAATCAAATTAGATATAGGATATGACTTAATGACCTTTACTAGTATAGGGGTCAAAACCAATTATTGGCGAACATCAATTCAGGGTGTTGTAAATCTCAGAGACCTATTACGTTTCGACACTTTCACAGATCGTTTTGGCTTGCTCTTTCATGGTGGCGCAGGGCTTTCTCACTTATGGTTAAATAGAAATAATCAAGGAGAATCTTCTTCTAATGATAACATTTCGGTAACCAATGCCGATGACATGATAAATTACGTATTAGGAATTACTCCTCAAATTAAATTATCTAAACGATTTTCTATTAATAGTGATCTGTCATTTATCTGCCATACTCGTCAAACTAGGAGCTGGGACATGTCAAGTTATGCTGACGATAAGCTTATTCATGGTATAATTAATGGTTATTTTTTCAATTTCTCTATTGGTGCTTCTTATTATTTTGGTAAAAAGAAAGAACATGCAGATAAGAAAGAACATGCAGATTGGACTCCAACTATTTATGGTTCAGTATCTGATAACTCTGCTATAATCTCTCATGTTACCCAACTAGAAGCCCAATTAAAAGATCAGCTTCAAGATGACGATGGAGACGGAGTTTTAAATGTAATGGATGAAGAACCTAACACGCTTCCTGGATCTATTGTAAATTCTAAAGGTGTTGCATTAATTGATAGTGATGGAGATGGTATAGAAGATAGATTTGATGTTTGTCCTAATATAGCTGGATTGTTTTCCGAAAATGGATGTCCCGAGATTATCAAGCAACTTCCTCTTGACACTGATAAAGATGGGATCCTAGATAAGGATGATAGGTGTCCATATATTTCTGGTCCTATAGAGAACATAGGCTGCCCTTATCAGGATAGTGATGGTGACGGAGTTTTAGATAAAGATGACAACTGTCCAAGTGTAGTTGGTACAATTTCAAATGCTGGATGTCCCGAGATTATCAAGCAACTTCCTCTTGACACTGATAAAGATGGGATCCTAGATAAGGATGATAGGTGTCCATATATTTCTGGTCCTATAGAGAATATAGGCTGCCCTTATCAGGATAGTGATGGTGACGGAGTTTTAGATAAAGATGACAACTGTCCAAGTGTAGTTGGTACAATTTCAAATGCTGGATGTCCCGAGATTATTAAGGAACTTCCTCTTGACACTGATAAAGATGGGGTTTTAGATAAGGATGACAACTGTCCAAGTCTATTTGGTTCAATTAAAAATGCAGGTTGTCCAGAAATTGATGAAGAAGTCCAGAAGGTTTTAAATTATGCTCTTAGAGGTGTGAAATTTCAGACTTCAAAATCTATTATTTTAACAAAATCCTATGTATTTTTAGATAATATAATTAATATTTTGAATGATTACCCATCATATTTCCTTCAAATTGATGGGCATACTGATAATGTAGGGAATGACGAGTCTAATTTAAGACTATCAAAAGCTAGGGCAAAAGCTTGTTTTGATTACTTTGTTGCTAGGGGAGTAGCCTCATCAAGGTTATACTCTGCAGGCTATGGTGAGTCTAAACCTTCTTTCTCAAACGCTACTTCTGCAGGAAGAGCAGAAAATCGTAGAGTGGAGTTTAGAGTTGTTTTTGAGTAGTATATGTTTTTATATTGAGGGGCTTAAGTGAAGCTTAAGCCCTTTTTGTTATTCTAACAATTGGTACTGTTTTAAATAAGCACACCTTATCCTGATTTCCAGCCTTCTCATTAGAGGTTTCATGTTTTCACACCCCCTTTCTTTAGGTTTATTGAAAACCGCTTATTGATAAAACTCAAATTTTCACTCATGATGATAAGGCTCTCCCTTTAAAATCGTGAATCCGCGGTAGATTTGCTCTAGGAAAAATAAACGCACCATTTGGTGTGAGAATGTCATTTTCGATAAACTCATTTTGTCATTTGATTTGTCGTATATTTCATCTGAAAAACCGTAAGCACCGCCAATTATAAATACCAAACCTCTCCCGCCAGAATTGAATTTTTTCTGTAGGTACTTACTGAAATCAACCGACCCGTATTGATTGCCACGTTCATCAAGGAGAACAATAATTTCTCCTGGCTTAATTTGATTCAATATGAGTTGTCCTTCTTGCTGCTTGATTTGATTTTTACTTAGCTTCTTAACATTTTTTAATTCAGGGATTTCTATTTTTTCAATAGAGGCATAATGCCCGAGTCGCTTTAGATATTCTTGCTCTCCTTCCTTTAAAAATGTCTTGATCGTTTTGCCAACACAAATTAACTTAACTTTCATGTGGCAAAGATAGTAGAAATTGGTTGAAACTTCTTTGAATAGCGGGTTGTTTTTTCGGTACTATGTTTGTATATTGCTAAACGATAACAAAACAAAATATGAGTTTATTATTTACATTTCTGACATCAATTATAGTGTCTTTAAGCGTAACAACTGATGTGCCTTATTTAGAAATTGAAAAAGCATTTGAATTAAATGATGCACAAGCAATCTCCATGATGGGTAAGAGCAAAGTACTTATAAATGTACTGGGTAAAGAAGGTGTTTACAGTCAGCCTCAGGCAAGTTTAGTGTTAAAGTATTTTTTTAAGCGCAAACCAGGCTCAAGCTTTGGCTTCTTTTTTAAAGGACAAGAGTCTTCTGATGGTTCCTTTGCAATTGGTAATTATCAAAGTCAAAGTGGTGAATTCAGAGTAACTATTCACTTCAAGAAAATAAACGACGATTTCAAAATCGAAAGCCTTACCATCGAGGCCTCTTAAACACTTCAACGAAGTCGCTTTTTTACAACAACTTATTTCACTAAAATGATTGACGAAATTATTCAAAATGCCCTCCGTGAAGATCTCGGTGATGGTGATCACTCAACCTTATCTTGTGTTCCTGAAAATGCTACTGGTGTTGCTAAATTATTAGTGAAAGGTGAAGGAATAATGGCTGGAATAGAATTGGCAAAACGAATTTTTGAATTGTATGATCCAGCCCTAAATGTTACAGCTTTTATAAATGATGGTGATCCTATTCAATATGGTGATATTGCGTTTGAAGTGAAAGGAAGTTCTAGGTCAATATTGAGTACAGAAAGATTGGTTTTGAATTTCATGCAACGCATGAGTGGTATTGCTACGCAAACGAGTAAAATTGTTAAGCTTATTGAAGGAACAGATGTTAAGTTGTTAGACACACGTAAAACTACTCCAGGCATTCGTTATATAGAGAAATGGGCTGTTAGAATAGGTGGAGGGTATAATCACAGATTTGCATTGTATGATATGATTATGCTGAAGGATAATCATGTTGATTATGCAGGTGGAGTTAAGCCCGCCATTGAACGCGCAAATGCATATTTGAAAGAAACAGGACGCGGCTTGAAAATTGAAATCGAAGTACGTAATGAAATTGAATTAGCTGAAGTTATTGCGCTTGGAAACGTTGATCGAATTATGTTGGATAATTTCACACCAGAGAAAATTGTTGCGGTGTTAAAAACAGTTCCAGATCATTTTGAAGTTGAGGCTTCAGGTGGAATAACGATTGATACGATTCGTTCATATGCTGAGACAGGTGTGGATTTTATATCTGTCGGATCGTTAACACATAGCTTTGTTAGCTTGGATATGTCGCTGAAAGCAAAGTTTAATTAATCCAAAAACGAATGGGAAGAGTTTTAAAAACACTTCCACGTCATTTGAAATTTACACCAGCAAATTCAGCTTTTTCAATTAAAAGATCTGAACCCTTTAGTTTCATTCGATTTGTCTGGGTCTATAAGAATACTAATTTGACTCATTTTAGATTGAATTAAGTTAGATTTCCCTGTAGTGCTCAACAATTGCTTCTGTATTTATAGTTATTATAGTGTGGTTATGTTCGAATATATTCAATTTAACTGAAATGTCGTGGTCGCTATTAATTATTGTTCCTTCCCATAAGGTTTCTGAGGCTCGATTTATTAAAAGTTCTGATTTGAAATGGATCTTCTTTCTCCCCGCTAATTTATATAGCGCCTCTTTGGCAGACCAAACCTTACATAATTCAACAATGTTTTCCGTATCAAATTGAATTTTTTCGTTTTCTGAAAGAAACTTATGCATAATTGATTTAACGCTCGGACGAATAGATTCTAGGTCCAGTCCAATCTTGTGTTTCGCGTTGATAGCTAGCCCAACCTCTTTTACTGAATGACTAATTGAAATAAATTCTTCGCCGTCTATATAAGGAGCTCCCTGAACGTCATAATGAATATGTTGAAGACCAATTGTTCTATGACGTAATATACGTATAGCAATAAATTCACGTCTTCTCCGGATATGTTTAAATGAAAGTAGACGTTGTTTTTCAACATCGGTTAAATATTCTATGTAATTCAACGGATCGAATTCAGTGTAAGAGCAAAGATGAATTTGTGTCCCGTGCAGAGTAAAATCCTTGAATATGAATTCATTCATAGTGACAATAATACGAAAGAACTTTTTGATAGGTATTTATTCTATGTTTATAAATGATTTTAAATTGATTGAAAGGTGATTTTATGACGCATAATAATTCTCACTATATTTGTTAATGGTTATAGAATTTTATTTTATTAACATATCACTTTTCAAAGTGATTTTTTCTATATTTACAAGCTTTATAAAAGCAACTAAGTTTAAATAAACAAATTGCACGTATGTTACTAAAACTGAACTTATTATTTTTAGGTGTCTTTATTACACTTACTTATGGGTTTTCGCAAGCAGGTCTAGGTACTGTAAAAGGTACTGTGAATGATGCTGACACAAAACAACCTATTCCTTTTACAAAGGTCATTCTAATGAAGGAAGGACAGATAAAAGGAGGAGCTAACACTGATTTTGATGGGAATTTCCAAATCAATTCAATTCCTGCAGGATCTTATGATCTTGAAGTAAGAAATGAAGTTGAAGGATATAAACCTCAAGCCTTAACCGGTGTTATTGTTAGTTCCGATAAGATTACATTCTTGTATGATCTTGAAATTGGAAAAGCAAAAAATGTCCAAGACATAGAAGAGATGGAAGCTGTTGCTTATAGAGTACCTTTAATTGATAGGAATGGTGGCGCCTCTGGCGCAACTGTAACTAGGGCGGATATTGCAAGGCTTCCAGTACGTTCTGCTGCTGATGTTGCGGGGACTGTTGGAGGGGTTAATAAATCGGAAAGTGACGGAGGTATTAGTGTGAGGGGCTCACGCTCTGATGGAACTTACTTTTATATTGACGGGATTAAAGTACGTGGTTCTTCAAGCCTTCCGAAATCAGCTATTGAGGAGGTTACTGTAATTACTGGTGGTTTGCCGGCAAATTACGGTGATGCTACTGGTGGTATTATTTCAATTACAACGAGAGGTCCTTCTTCAAAATATTTTGGAAGTATTGAGGGGGTAACATCAGGTTTCTATTTTAACGGTAAAGATCAAGACGGATACGACGGGAATGTTTACGGTTTAGATAAATTTGGGTATAACCTTGTAGAGGGAATGTTCTCAGGTCCATTGTGGATGCAGAAAGACTCTTTAGGTAATAAGACCAAACCAAGGTTAGGATTCTTGTTATCTGCAAATTACACGGATCGAGTTGATAGTCGTCCTCTAGCAGATGGGAGCTATAGAATCAAGAAGGATGTTAGAGATGAAATTTTAGAGTCACCATTGACGCCAACAGGAACCGGAAGTGGCGCTTATTATAGTACAAACTATTTGACGGAGTCTGATTTTGAAAAAACACCTTTCAGGATGAATGCGAGAAATCAATCCTTGTCTGCTCAAGGTAAAATCGATGTAAACACAGGTCCTTCTGTGAACCTGACTTTTGGAGGTTCACTTAGCTATGGTAAAGGATCAATCTATTCTAGATCGGGATCATTATTTAACTTTTCAAATTTTGGATCCTATAACAATCTTGACTGGAGAGTTTATGGCCGTTTAACACAACGTTTTACAAATAATATAGAGGGAAGTTCATCGAAAATAAAAAGCGCATTTTATTCCTTAATGGTAGATTATTCTAAATCGACGAGAGATAACTTTGATGATAAACATGGTTATAATGTTTTTAACTATGGACATGTTGGAACTTTTGATATTGAGAAAAGGACAACTTATCCTGGATTATCACCTAATAGCAATGGTCCAGAGCAAACTACTATACCTGCTGATATTAATGTTCAATTTACGCCTTCAGAAACGAATCCAATGTTGGCTTCTCAAACTGAACAATACTTCAACTTATATGATTATGCTAATAATTGGCAATTTGAAAACAATTACAGAAACTTATTTCAAGTTCAGCAAGGAAATGGGTTGAGAAATGGAGATTCTCCACAAAGTGTTTACGGGATATGGAATAATATTGGCTCTCCTTATAATTACTTTGGTAAAAGTGAAAATGATCAGATTCGTGCAACGGGTTCTGGCGCTGTGAATATAGGTGATCATTCAATATCTTTAGGGTTTGAGTACGAACAACGTTACGACAGGGGGTGGACTTCTGGGACAGCTACAGGGGGTGGAGGAAATGGGCCTATGGGCCTATGGACACTAGCACGCCAATTAACAAATTCTCATATTTCTGAGATAGATAAAAACGCTCCTACAACATTTGATTCTTTAGGTGTTGTTTATACCTCCTATGCTCCATTAAACACCGGTTATGCTGCAGGTGCAGGTTCAGGTGCCTATGGTGGTCAAGTCAATAATGATAATCAGTCGTTCTTTGATTATAATTTAAGAGAGTATTTATATGGTGAAGAATTGATTAGCGGAGGAGGTGCCGGAAGTGATTACATTAACATTGATCAGTACGATCCTAACATCTATTCATTAGATATGTTCTCTCCAGATGAATTAGCAAATAGTGGTAATTCACTAGTTTCTTATTGGGGTTATGATCATACTGGTCAAAAAGTAAAGGGACAAACAGACATTACAAATTACTTTGTTGATGTTGACGATAATGGTAACTATAAACGTTTCGTAGGAGCCTATCAGCCAACATATATTGCAGGATATATTATGGATAAGTTTGCTTTCCGTGATATTGTATTTAATGTTGGTGTTCGTGTAGATGTCTTTGATGCAAATCAGCCAGTCTTGAAAGATCCTTATCTAATATATGAAGCTAAAACAGCAGGCGAAGCTAGACAAGAGTTTGACACAGGTGCTTCAACATGGGCCGTAGTGCCTACTTCTATAGGTAATGACTACACTGTTTATGTGAATGATGAGTATGATCCAAGTTCAATTTTAGGATATAGAAATGGTGATACATGGTTCAACGCTGAAGGTATTGAGATTGAAGATCCAACTGCAATTGAAAGTTCTACAGGGATATTGCCTTACTTAAGAAATCCAGGTCAAAATAGCCCTACCAAAGATGCATTTGAAGATTACAAGGCGCAAATAAATATTATGCCTCGTATATCTTTTTCTTTCCCAATATCTGATGAAGCTTCTTTCTTTGCTCACTACGATGTGTTAACGAAGAGGCCTACTTCAGGTACTCGATTTGATCCTTTTCAGTATCAATATATCAATGAGAGAAGTGCAATTGTCAATAATTCAAACTTGAGACCTGAGAAAACAATTGATTACGAATTAGGTTTCCAACAAGTTTTAACAAAAACATCATCATTAAAAATATCAGCATTCTATAGAGAGCAACGTGATGCTGTTCAGTTGATTAATGTTACTGGAGCTTTTCCAAAACAATATAGAACATATGGTAATCGTGACTTTGGTACGGTTAAAGGTCTAACTGTATCGTATGACATGCGTAGAACAGGAAATATTCGGTTAACTGCTAACTATACACTACAATTCGCTGACGGTACAGGCTCAAACGCAACTTCAGCTTCTGGTATTATTAATGCTGGTTTACCAAACCTTCGAACTATACAGCCTTATGACTTTGATCAGAGGCATGCATTTGCTATTACGTTTGATTATCGTTACGGTGAAGGAATAGATTACAATGGTCCTGTTATTAAGGGTATTAATCTTCTTGAAAATACAGGGTTAAATATTGTGTCTAATATATATTCTGGATCACCTTATTCTAACCAAACTGCCATTACAAGTGAAGGTTTATTTACCCCAACTGGGTCTTCAGGTCTTGATGGAACATTAAATGGATCTAGATTACCATGGTCTTATAGATTAGACTTACAGCTAGATCGTACATTTAATATTCAAATGGGTAAAGAAGATAAGAAAAAAGAAACATTCTTAAATGTCTATGTTCGTGTCACTAATCTTTTTAACCAATTTAATATACTGAACGTATATAGAGCAACAGGAAACTGGGATGATGATGGATATTTAGCTGCAGCTGGAAGCCAGACATCAATTCAAAACCAAGCTGATGAACAAGCATTTAGAGATTATTATACAATGAAGATTCAAAATCCTTTCAATATTAGTTCTCCTAGAACGATTCGTTTAGGTGTTAAATTCGATTTTTAAGTCATAGTTAGTTAAGTATTATGAAAAAGCAAATAATAGCAATAGTAATAGGGACATCAACATTATTGATGTCAAATAGTGTGTCAGCCTATCATACGGTTAATGACAACCCTGGGGCTACAAATTCACAATCTCAATCGCAGTTTAAGGGTGCAAATTGTTCACCTGCAACTGCAAGACTAACCATGTCTTTCAATGATGTAAATGCTTTGATTGAGCAGGGTGGTAGTATGTGGACTAATAGAGCCACTACAACTGCGGCTTATGAGGTTCCTGCAGGCTCAGGACTTAGAGTAATTTATGCAGGAGCTCTTTGGATGGGTGGTACTGATGTAAATGGACAGCTTAAGTTAGCTGCCTTGACATTCCGTTCTGCAAACGATTTCTGGCCTGGCCCATTAACCATAACAGTTGGTTCTGGTAATTTTGATCCATCATCTCCTCAGGTAGCAGGTGTTGTTAGAGATTTTGGTGAAGCAAATATTGATGCAGATCAGTGTGCCGCTTATGATAAGTTTTTTACCATTACAAAAGCAGAAGTAATTGCGTTTAATGCATGGTTTGAATGTGAGAATGGAATTCAAGATCCTGCAGATTGTGATGATGTTCAAGCCCCTTCAAATGAAACAATGAATCGTTTAACTTCTTGGCCAGCACATGGAGATATTTCTCGTGGTCAAGATTATTACTTAGCACCTTTCTATGATAATCCTTTCAATGGATTAGACGGAACATATAACGTAGAAGATGGTGATCACCCATGGTATGATGACATTTTAAATAGGGATGACATCGAATGTGGTGTTGATAGAAGAATTTCTTTATTTGGAGATGAGACGCACTGGTGGGTATTTAATGATAAAGGAAATATCCATGGGGAATCTAACGGAGATCCAATTGGAATGGAAATTCGTGCGCAAGCATTTGCCTTCGCTACGAATGATGAAGTAAATAGGATGACCTTCTACAATTATGAAATGATTAATAGAGGTACACAAACACTTCAGGATACTTATTTCTCTCAGTATATTGATGCGGATGTAGGTTATGCTGCCGATGATTACACGGGATGTGATGTGTCACGTGGTTTAGGCTATGTTTATAACGGAGATAACTTTGATGAAAATGATGGTGGTAATTTAGGTTACGGTGATAATCCTCCAGCCATTGGTTGTGACTTCTTTGAGGGTCCTTATCAAGATGCTGATGGAATTGATAATATTGGTCCTTACTTTGATTCACTTAACAATGTTGAGGTTTCTCCTACGGTATCAGAGGCTATAGCGGGAAATGGTATTGTCTATGGAGGCATTGGCGTTGGTTACTCAGATAATATTGTCGATAACGAGCGTTACGGAATGAGAAGGTTTACTTACTACACAAATGGTGGTGGTTACCCTCATAATGATCCAAGTTCTGCTGCTGAATTTTATAACTATATGAGTGGTTATTGGCAAGATGGTTCAGAAATGTATTATGGCGGTCAAGGTTTTACAGGAACACAAACAACAGATTATATGTTTCCTGCAGATTCAGATCCATTAGGTTGGGCAACAGCAGGAGCTATTTTAAATGATGACTGGAGTGAGGTTACTGAAACAAATCCGGTAGGAGATAGACGTTTCGTTCAATCAGCAGGCCCTTTTGTTCTTGAGCCAGGAGCTGTTAATAACATTACTGTTGGTATTGTATACGGAAGAGGTTCTGATGGTAGTGCCTTTGGTTCAGTTGAAGCAATGAAACAAGCAGATACAAAAGCACAAGCTTTATTTGATGCATGCTTTAGAATTCTGGAGCCTCCTTACGCTCCTAAATTAGAAATCCAAGAGTTAGAAAATCAATTAGTATTGACATTAAGTAACCCTCCCACATCTAATAATGTTGATGAAACATATTACGAAGAGGATAAGATTAATATTGTTGACCCTAATGTAGATCGTTTCTACACCTTTGAAGGATATCAAGTATTCCAAATGGAAGATGCTGATGCGTCTATTTCAGATATATTTGAAGCAACTAGTACTAAGTCTAGATTAGTAGCACAATGTGATATTAAAAATGGAATCTCTGACTTAGTAAACTTTGAGTTTGATGAAGATTTAGGGTTTTCAATTCCAGTGGAAAAAGTAAATGCTGAAGATAAAGGAATTCAACATTCTTATTTATTAACTCAAGATGAGTTTGCGCAAGGTGATAAAGCTTTAGTTAATCATAAAACGTATTACTATATCGCAGTTGCATACGCACACAACGAATTTAAAAAGTTTGACCCAACAGATCCTTTATCACTAGACGGTCAGAAAACACCGTATATTGCATCTCGTTTAGGGTTTGATGGAGGTGCTATTAAATCTGTCCCTGCTATTCCACATAACCCTTCCCCTGAATCAGATGGTACAATTCAAATGGTAGCATATGGTTCCGGTCCTCAGATTAAGAGATTAGATGGTCATGGAAATGGCTCTCAGGAGTTAGAGTTAAATTCTACTACTACAACTTCTATCGTATCAAATGGATATGTTGAGAACCCAGTTTATAATAATGGAAGTGGTCCAATCAACGTTAAAGTTGTAGACCCCTTAAATGTTGTTGATGGGTACTTCGAGTGTTTATTTACAGATTATAATGCCACTACATCAAATGCTGCAGATACTGCAGATTGGATTATTAATCGTTATTCTTCAGAAGGAGGTGCATTCATTGAATCTGTATCTTCAAAGAGGTCTATAGCAATTAATAACGAACAGATCATTCCTGGATGGGGCATTTCAGTTCAGATTAACCAAGAGAAGTACTATTTTCCAGAAGGAGCATCCGGAGATGCTAAATCAAAGACAACTGATTTCTTAAGTGGAACAATTACATATACTGATAGTTCTAAGAGGTGGTTGTCTGCGGTTCCAGATGGAGATGGATTTAACGCTTTCAATTGGATTCGTTCAGGAGATTATGATCCTACAAATGGAACAGCTGCTACTGACGATGATGATTGTACAGATGCAACTGCTGATGACTATTTAGCATATACAGACCCTTGTAACTACGCTGACGTTTTAAATCAAGATACAGATAAAAGCTGGGCAGGTATTTTAGAAGGTGGTATTGCTCCTCATAAATTAGTTGGATACGAAGCTAGCTACATGCCAATCGCATATGATAATTATGCTGGTGTTAATGTAGCGCGTCAGCTATCATCATTAAGTTGGTTGCCGAGTGTTGATATCGTTTTTACATCTGATAAAAGTAAATGGACACGTTGCCCAGTTATCGAGCTTGGTAGAGAAGAGGAATTAAATTTTGGTGGTGCTGCTCCAGGGGAGTTGAGAGCAAGTCCTAGTGTAGATGAGAATGGTGATCCTGATGGTACAGGTAATGGAATGGGTTGGTTCCCAGGATATGCTATTGATGTTGAATCAGGAGCTCGTTTGTATATGGCTTTTGGTGAGAATTCATTCTTAGTATCTGATAACGGTGCTGACATGATTTGGAATCCAACGAATAGGGTAGTTGATAATAATGGTACTCCTATCTTAGGTGGTATGCATGCGTTTTATGTTTTTAGCTTCCAGAATAAGGCGAAAAATTCATTCTTACAAGCTCAGAATTATCCTGCTTATATTCCTGATGAAGCAAAAAACAATGCAACGAATGAGTTATATAACGATTTCCAAAATATTGCATCGAATCAAACTGCAGCTAAGAAAAAAGTTTATAGTAGTATTTCTTGGGTAGGCAACCCTTTATTGGCTCAAGCTCAAACATTGTTATCAACGGATGCAACAATTCGATTGAGAGTTAATAAGGAGTATAAAAACTTCTCTAACTCAGCTAATCCAGCCGGTGGTCCAAATGGAGGAAAGCCAATGTATTCATGGGTTACTGATGATATCGCTACGCAGCTTGGTAGCTCTGACGAGTTAACGAGTGCTTTAGACTTAATTAATATAGTCCCTAATCCATACTACGCATACTCTCAGTATGAAAGAAATAGATTGGATACACGAGTAAAGATTACCAATTTACCAGAAAGATGTACGATTAAAATATACAGCACAAATGGTAAGCTGGTAAGAACATTTAAGAAAGATAACTCTGTAACTTCAGTTGATTGGGATTTAAATAATCACAAGAACATTCCTATAGCGGGAGGGGTATATTTAATACACGTCGATGTACCTGGTACGGGGGAGAAGGTATTGAAATTCTTCGGTGGAATGAGGCAAATTGACTTACAAGGGATTTAATCAGCTAAAACGATTTGAAATGAATAATTCAATATTTAAAATAAAGAATGCATTAATAGTAGGAGCAGCAATCGTATCTGTTTTTTCTGCTAATGCTGGAAATGAAGATCGTGTTGGTTCTGCTGGTGCATCTCACATGTTAGTTAACCCATGGGCACGAAGTGCAGGAACGGGTGACGCTGGAATTTCTTGCGTAAACGGATTAGAAGCAACATTTACAAATATTGCGGGTCTAGCTTTTACAGAAAAAACGCAAATAAAATTCAATTATTCAAATTGGATGGGTAATGCTGGGATTTCGTTTAATAGTGCTGGTATCGCACAACGAATTACGGAGTCTGATGTTATTGCTGTTAGTGTTCAGTCAATGAATTATGGTGATATTCAAGTAACTACTGTGGCAAATCCAGAAGGAAATATTGGTTTCTTCTCACCAAGAGCAAATGTCTTTAATATAGGTTATGCTAGAGCATTCTCTAGTTCAATTTATGGTGGTATTAATGTTAAAGTGATATCTGAAAGTATTTCAAATTTAAAGTCTTCAGGGATTGCTATTGATGCCGGTATTAGATACGTAACTGGTGAGCAAGATCAAATTAAATTCGGTATTGCTCTTAAAAATGTTGGCCCTACTGTAACGTTTAAAGGTGATGGTTTAGCTAATCAAGTGTTCTATACTGCTACTGGTAATGTAGCAACATTACAGCAAAGGTCCGCAAGCTATGAATTACCTTCTTTATTAGTGATGGGTGGTTCTTATGATTTTATTTTAAATGAGCAAAATAAAATAAATCTTGCACTAGGGTTTACAGCAAATTCATTCTCTGCTGATCAATTCCGCTTAGGGTTAGATTATGCTATGACTACTGGAAAAGTTGCTTTTAACTTAAGAGGTGGCTTCGTATATGAAAAAAATCTTTTCAATGATGAAAACAGATCTAATGCTTTAGTTGGGCCAACTGCAGGTTTCTCTGTTGATGCTCTAGTAGGTCAAAATAGAAGTGCTTTAGGTATTGAATATGCTACTCGTTTTGCAGGTGTTTTTGGTATTATCCACACAGTGGGTGCTACTATTAGCTTGAAATAAACGAATATAAAATATATTGTAATGTGCAAGAGAGTCTATTTGGGCTCTCTTGTTTGGTTTAATAAATAAGCAGAATAATGTCTCAAATTAACTATTATACAAAGGAAGGTCTACAAAAACTGAAAAATGAATTATCTGAAATGGAAAATGTTCAGAGACCTTCAATTTCAGCTCAAATTGGTGAAGCAATTGATAAGGGTGATTTGTCTGAAAATGCTGAGTACGATGCGGCTAAAGAAGCTCAAGGTATTTTAGAAACAAAGATTGCTCGGTTAAAGGAGGTCGTTGCTAATGGACGGGTTATCGATGATACTAATATTGATAATACAAAGGTTTTCATTTTATCTACAGCTACAATCAAAAACCTGAAGACTAATCAAGAAATGGTACTTACAATTGTTGCTGAAAATGAAGCAGATTTGAAAGCGAAGAAAATCAGTATTGAATCGCCATTTGGTAAGGGTTTACTAGGGAAGTCTGTTGGTGATTTAGCAGATATTATTACTCCTAATGGTTTATTACAATTTGAAATTATAAAAATCACAAGATAATGACTACGCTATTCACTAAAATTATAACTGGTGAAATCCCCTGTCATAAGGTAGCTGAAAATGATAAATTCCTGGCATTTTTAGATATTATGCCTTTGCGTCTCGGGCACACATTAGTTATTCCAAAAGTAGAAGTTGATTATTTATTCGATATTGAAGATGAGCTACTTGGGGAGATGATAATATTCTCGAAACTGGTAGCTAAAAAAATTAAAGTCTCTTTTCCATGCAATAGAGTCGGGGTCACTGTAATTGGATTGGAAGTGCCTCATGCGCATATCCATTTAATTCCTATTAATGTGTTAGACGACATGAGTTTTTCAAAAGAAAAGTTGAGTTTAAGTTCAGAAGAGCTTAATAGCATTGCCTTGAAGATAGCTGAATCGTAATTTATTAGGTTTTTTATTTTTTGGTTTGAATTTTGATACTGTAGTACTCTAAAATCTTGTGTTAGTTAATAATATAGTTATAGATATTGTGTTAAAAAAGATATTCATTTTCTTGACTTTTTTGTTTTTTGGTACTGCTGCAAATGCTTTGGAAGTAGAGCCATTAAAAATATTGTTCATTGGGAATAGTTATACACAGATGAATGAAATGCCATCTATTTTACAAAAGATGGTTGATAAATCTGGAGAGAAAGCAATTATTGAACGTAATACCAAATCAGGCGCTTCGTTTAAGATCCATTCAGAGCGTAAAGATATGTATGCTTCAATAAAGAGTCGTAATTGGGATTATGTTGTCTTACAAGGCTATAGTAGAGAGTTGAGTTATACTCCTGAATACATTGATAGTGCAACGGTTCCATTTGTAAACAAAATCATAGATTCTATCTATGCGAAAAATGCATGTACAAATGTTTTACTCTTCATGACATGGGGTTATGAAGGTGGGTTCTTGGATCGTGAAGAAGTAAATACATATGAGAAGATGGCGCATAGCATAGAACGTGGCTATCGCTACCTAAGTTCATTGTATAATATTGCAGTTGTTCCTGTTGGAATGGTGTGGAAATCAGTAAAGCAAAAAAGCGATGAGGACTTATATGTAGCTGATCGCGCTCACCCTAGTGTCAATGGTTCCTATTTAGCTGCATGTACTTTTTATAATGTCATCTTTGGTTTCGATTATAATGATAGAGGACTGGTATCAATGGTAACCTCTGATTTTCATTTAGTCATAAGAGAAGAGGTCCATAATATTGTAACAGAAAATAGACAGCTTTATAAACTGAATGAGAAGCGATTTATTTTAAGATCTTATATAAGTGATAAGGGTCTGTGCTCATTAACTTTTTCAAGTTATTTCCCCTTAGCCAACTCTATAAAATGGTCCTTTGGAGACGGCAATAGCTCTACGGCTCTGAAAGGAACGCATGTGTTCAAAAATTCAGGAACATATATCGTAAGAATTCAAGTTCAGGAAGATTGTGGCATGAAAATTCAGGAAAGAAGAGTTTATTTTAATAAACCTTCGGAGCTTGAGAAGCTTAAAAAGAAAAAGTTCAGATTCCCCCGAAAAAAGAAGAAGAAGAAGACTTAAGACCTTTTTTTTAGTTTCAATAAACCCAAAATTCTTTTTTTGATTTCATCAAAGAATTCAAAGTATTTGATAAAGACAACAAATGACGCAATGAATATCACCGATCCAATAATTGCCTCAAGGCCACTGAGTGAATGCTTCATGAATTGATTTAATCCAATACCGAATATTCCACCATAAAGAATGACAACGTGTATTATGTAAATTGGTAGTGTATTCTGCCCAATCTTAAGAAATAGCTCTCCTTTAAAATCTATCCAGCGATCAACAAGCATTAAAATCCCTAAAGCGATAAATACTTGCCCCATTCTACCATAAAGCCATGCATTCCCTACTAGTAATAAGTCTATATTAATCATCTCTAAGGAATCATCTAAGAAGATACCTATTGGTCTTCCAAAACCATTTAATATGGCTCCTACACTAATAAAAATAAGTGAAAACCAATATTTTTTAACATAATCTTGAAAGCGAATAATTAAAGCCCCAACCATTCCTCCGTATAAAGTAAATGCCATCCATGGAATAATTGCAAAAACAGACTTTGGCCCGTGAATAATATTTTGGACTACTTGTGGTGCATTTGTAGGGAAATAGACACCATCACTCACATATTTCATTGAAGGATATAAGCAAAATATCGCCGAACCAGCAATAAAGTAGTATAGATAGAGAGGCCCTTTGTGGATGAGTTTATACAGGCCGAAAATAAAAAGCAAGAATATGATTCCTATACCAATCGATTGAAGTACATGGAATGCATATAGCCATGGGAATTCGTGATTGAATGTATTTGTAATATGACGTATGTTTAATTGTAGCATATAACCCCAAAACAATAATTCTAGCGCTCTTCTAAATCCTTTCTGAACACGAGGGTTTTTGGCAAAACCAGCTTCTTTATTTCTTGCGAGTAGATACACGAAAACAACTCCGGTAACTACAAAGAAAAGGGGAGCAGTGAATCCTTTCATAAAATACCACCAATCAAATAAAATGTATCCAGATGTTCCTTTTTCTTTCACCAATGCTATCATTGGTTTAAAATCTTTAAATGTATGCTCGATGAAGTGACCTTCAAGCATTAAAAGAATAGCAAACGATCTTGCCATGTCGATAAATTTCAATCGAACTTTTGGTTTTGCTATAATTTCAGTTTGTTCTTCGTGCATTTTTTTAGTTGAAGCGTAAAAATACGATATTCTGAATAATTGATAGAGATTTACTTTATTTCCGTTGATATATAAAGTTTAAATTCCTCTTTCGTATTTTTCACTTTTAGAATAATTGACTTTACATTAAACCCAGTTAATGATTTTGTTGTTAACGTTAGTGTAATCTTCGCTGTTTCATTTGGTGCTATGACTGACTTAGTTATAGCTGCAGTTAAACAGTCGCAATCACTTTCGTAAGTGTCAATTTCAATGCGTTCTAGCGATTTATTTTTTATGATAATTTCTTTTGAAATAATATCTCCTTGTTTTGATTCACCTGCATCTACTACTGGAGTCTTAGTGGTTAAGCAAAATTCAGTGTCACTGGCTAAATAACTGACACTTTGGATTTCAATTTTCCGTTCTTTTGCGGCGGATCTTGAATATACTGAGTTTTGAACATCATTCGGATTATCACTCGTTGTTTGATTGGCAGTATATTCTCCAAATGGCACTTGTGAGAAAACTACTTTTGCACCATTCGCAGCAGTTGCGTCTATGTATTTTTCGAATACACCATTGTCATATTCTCGCATGTAATTTACAAGAGAAGAAATACGCCTCTTAGTTAAGTTAACGTTGTAGTCTGTTTTGGCTAATGGACTTGCAAATCCTTTTACCGTGATGTTTATTTTGACACCGTGATCGAGTTCTTTCAATAATAATCTACGAAAAAACTCCAAATCTGATACGCCTTTATCTACATATTCGATAAAGAAACTTTCAATATCTTCCTTAGCTTCATCTGCTTTGATACCAGATAATCCCTTTGCGTATTCTTTCTTATACTTATCAATCATTGCAGTATATTGATTATAAGAATTAATGTAATTGACATCTGTACTTGGTTTTATTGACCTTGGGTCTGGAATATCATTATGGAAATATAGTGTAACGGGCAACCTCTTATTCAATTCAGTCAATGTTTCTTCTTGTGTTGGTGTAACCTCCTTCTCAGGAGGTGTAATTATAAAGATGTCGCTACAGCATGTTGCGTTTTTACTGTACAGTACACCAAGTCGATTAGAGGTAACGAAAGCACTGTCTTTATATTTGAAATAATATAAGTCATTAGCAGGACTATTTACTGGGATTCCAGCATTTATTGGTTCCTCCCATTTGGTAGTGAACTCTGAATAATGCACATCAAATCCTCCGAACCCATTGTGCCAAGGCGAAGAGAAGTAGAGTCTTTTTTGAATTGGATCCCACCAAGGAGTAATATCACTATCAATCGTATTAATTGATTTAATCGATCGAACTTTTCCATATTGATTTCCATTTTTAATAGTACAGTAATAGATGTCTAATCCACCCTTACTATCTTCTCGATTGGCGGAAAAAAATAACACTTCATCACCATCTATTTCTGCAATAGAAGGCATGGTTGTATTTACTCCTGGTTCATTGATTATTTCACTTAATGAATCTATATAGGTCCATTTATTATTTGAATATTGCGCGACCATTATTTTACACAAATAATGGTATCCAATTTCACTACACTTACTAAAGTAGAAACGAGTGCCATCTAATGAGAAGGTTCCATTCCCAGTGTTTAACTTTTTAACAAAAAGTGCTTTTAGTGGTTCAGAGTCTTTAAATGAATTTTTATCAATATCACTAGTATATATAGAGGTTTTATACTCTTTACTATAGACTTCTTCAGCACTACTTATTGAGTCAGCTCTTAAGCTTGAAAATATCAATTGATTGTTGTAGACAGTATGACCGAATTCTGAATTTTTAGTATTTACACTTTCTGGAAGTTGCTCTAGTCGACTTTTTGAAGTATCAAGAATTGCAGATTTAGCCCAAACCGTACTTTCTATTTCTTTCTTTGCTTTTTGATAATTATAACTTTTCTTGTTCTTATAGGACTTCTTTTTTACTCGCTTAAAGGTTTCTAAAGCAATGTTATATTTAGCATTTTGCTTCTGCATTAAACCTAAATTCAACAAGCTTTCTGGGTATATTCTGGCTTCTTCACGACCATAGACTTTTGCATAATAGAATTCAGCCTTTCGGTAATCTTTATATGCTCTTGCAGTTTCGGCATATTTCCATAGAATATCAACGGAATTTGAATCCAATTCCATTGCCTTTTCATAATATTCCATCGCATAGAAATAATCGCCCTTATCGAATTGCTCTTGGGCAAACTCAAGGTGTTTCTTCAAGTTGTTTTGACCAAGTAGAGCACTTGAAAATCCAATAAATATGATTGCTAGATATAATCTGGACATATTCTATGCGTTATTTTTTTTGGTTTAAAACGATTTAAAATAAAGCGAACAGCTATTTCAAAACCTCCTCGATTCCTGCTGGCAGGAGTAAGTTTTGAAAAGTTTATGTCATAACTTAACCCTACAAACCAATTTTGATAATCCATCCCAACAGAAATGAAACCAGCATCTTTGTTTCGATACCACAATCCACCATAAAGCGCACGATAATGGCCAAGTTTGTTTACAAGCGTATATTTCACAGAAGAACCAACAACGAATTCGCGATATTTACCTTGTGTCGAAAGGTTGAAGGCAGGGAGTAAATCCCAATCGTAATTCAATTTATAAATCCCCTTCCCAAATATATTTGTACGAATGTCTCGTTTTATCACTTCGGTATAAAAACCTTGATTTGGCTTGTTCAAATTATAGGCACCAAAACCAGTAGTGAAGCTGAATCGGTCATTTTTGTAGTATTGGTAGATTGCCCCAACACCTAGAGAAAAATTTGTTTTACGGTCTGTTTGAAGAACTTCGTTTGTTGAAAGAGCAGGGTTGTACGATATTCCATCATATTGATTATCGAAATAATACTGACTAAAGTCCAATTGGCGGTAATTTACCCCAATATTTACTCCCGGACGAATGCTATGCACTGAATCTGCTGTTAACTTTAAATGATATGAAATGTTTCCTTGGACTTCAATTGTTTTCAAGCGACCATCTCCAGTAACATCATGAAAGAACAGAAGGCCATAACCTAAATTTTTAACGATTAGCGTATTACAATCAACGGACAATGAAATTGTGCTGTATGGACGAGTAACTGATCTCCATTGATCTCTAAAGTTCCCTACAAATCGAACATCTCCTTTAAAATGACCTGTATTTCCAGGATTTTGAAAAATAGGATTATCGCTAAATTGAGACCAATGAATATCTTGACCATATGCGAGTGAGCTTACGAAAAAGCAAACGATAAGATATAGTATATTCTTTAATGATCCCATTAATTAGATGAAGTTACGAAAAAAGAATGTAGGTGAACGGGAGACTATTTTTTTTCCAAAAAAACAAGAAGTAATAGAATACCAATAATAAGGATTAATACGAAAAGTTTTTGGTTCTGATAAAGCGGCTTTTTCCCACGCTTTATTATCTTTTCGTAGTTGTGGTGTAGGCGTGAGAAGTCCTTCTGACGCTTAATTTGCTCAGCCGATGGATGACTCTTTTTTTTGTCTGTATTTAAAATGAATTTTCTCATCTCTATTTCTCCCACGTTTTTCCTAAGCGCTTTAAGATGCTATAAGTTCTCATTTTAGCATTCGCTTCTGTAATGTTATATATATCAGCGATTTCTTTGAAACTCATCTCTTGAAAGAATCTTAGCTCAATTAATTCTATTTGATCTTCCTTTAAACCATTTAACATTTCAATCAGACGTTCTTGGTTTTCGATACTCATAGAATTCGAAAGATTAGCTTCGTCCGCAAGCTCCATTATACTATTTTCATTTATGGTCACTTCAATGTTCTTTGTAGCTTTTCTAAAGTACATTAAAACTTCATTTTGTGCAATACGATAAAGCCAGCTTGAAAAAGGAAACCCACGGTCTTCATATTTACCAATATTTGCCATTGCTTTCATGAATGTCTGTTGAGTGATATCACCCGCAAGGTTTTCCTTGCCTCCAAGTTTTTTGAATACAAAACGAAATATTTGATCAAAGTATCTATCATATAGCACACCAAAATAGCGACTTTTGTTTTTAGCAAGAGCAATAATCTCAGGTTCGGGTAAGCTTTGAAGGTTCTTTTTTCGTAACAAATAGTCTGAATTTATATATAGGTAATGCTTTTCTGTGAAAAAGTAACATTAGGGTGTGCTTAAGGAAACAGGGATTATTTTTCCGTTCATCCATTCATCTGCATTTAATGCAAAATACGTGATATATTCAGCCATTTTATATGCTGATATTGGAGCTTCATAACCAGGAAACGCTTCTTCCAACATTTCCGTTTTTGCAGCACCGAGGCAGAGGCAGTTCATTCTTATTGAAGTCTCTTTGTATTCTTCTGCAAATAACTCAGTAAAACTGCAAACAGCCGCTTTCGATGTTGAGTAGGCCGCTAATCCAGGAAACTTAACACTTCCTTGAAACCCACCCATAGAGCTAATGTTTACAATATGTGCTTTGGTCATTTTGGGAATTGCTGCCTGAACCGTTTCCATCACCCCCATCACATTAACACTGTAAGATGTTTCAATATCTTCTCTATTTAGCCCAAGAAAAGGTTTGTTTAGCAATACACCTGCGTTATTGATTAAGATCTCAATAGTTGAATATTTAGAAAAAATAGTCTCACATTGAGACCGTACATTTTTAGAATTAAGATCTAACTCAAAGGACGTTACGTTTGAATACTTTCCAAATGATTCCTTCATTCGTTCAACGTTTCTTGATAAAGCAAGAATTGTAAAATCAGAATGTGCGGCCAATTGATCTACAATAGCCTTCCCAATTCCACGGCTAGCACCAACAACAACAATAGTTTTAGACATCATCAAAAGATATTACAACCTCTTCACTTGCTGGATGAGCTTGACACGTTAATATGTATCCCTCTTCGACTTCCTTATCTGTTAAAGAATAATTCATTTTCATCGATGCTTTACCCTTAATTACTTTCGCCTTACAAGTACTACAAACACCACCTTTACAAGAATACGGAGCATCTAATCCTTCTTTGTTCGATTTTTCTAGAATGCTTACTCCGTCAGTATTTAATTCGAAAGACTCTTTTTCATCGTCAAGAATAATAAAAACTGTTGATGTTCCTTCAAAATTAGAAGAAGCTTCGATTTTATTTGTTTTTAGTTTAACAGGCGTGGTAAATAACTCATATTTTATTTTATCCTCAGGGACACCAAATATTTTTAGTGTTTCTAAAGCAGAGACAATCATTTCTTCAGGGCCACAAAGTAAGAAGCAATCTGATTTAAGTAATTCTAAGTTTTCTTTAATGATTTCCGAAATGGTTGAATTATTTAATCGACCACTTCCAAATCCATCAACTGCTTCTCCACTCAAGTAATAGTTCACATCCGTTTTTTCAAGCGCGTCTAAATCTGATTTAAACAAGATAGATGACGGGGTTCTATTTCCATAAAATAAGGATAAGGACCCACCTGCATTTTCAACTTCTTTGGCAATTGACATGATGGGTGTTATCCCACTACCTGCCGCAAAAGATACGATCGTTTTTATTTCATCATTAATAATAAAATTACCTTTAGGAGCAGAGGTGAAAATCTCATTTTTCTCTTTGGCAACATCGTTAAACCAAGCAGAAACTACACCGTTATCAATTTTCTTAATAGCTACAGAAAGTGTTTCATCTGCCCCGCTACAAATAGAGTAAGAACGTCTTTGCTCTTCACCGTCCACTGTAATAGAAAAATCTAAGTACTGGCCTGGAATAAAATTGTATGTTGATTTTAACTCAGCTGGAACATCTAGAGAAACCATAACTGTTGATTCAGAAAGACGCGTTATTTTTGAAATTATAAGTGCGTAAAATCCACGGGGAACTTTAGGCTCTTTGTTTTTATTGAAAATTTTTTTAAAAAAGGCCATAGTATTTAATTTATTCGTCGAATGAAACTATAAGTTTATCACTTGTTGGATGCGCTTGACAAGTTAAGATATAACCTGCCTCAACCTCATCTTTTTCAAGCGCATAATTCACGTCCATGATTGCAGACCCTTCTAATATTTTAGCTTTACAGGTACAGCAGACACCACCCTTACATGCAAATGGTAAGTCACCACCCGCTTTTTGTGCTGCATCTAAAACATTTTCACCTGTTGAATCTAAATTAAGATCAATCTGTTCTCCGTCAATTATAACAGCTACGTTTGATTCTATTTTACGCGAATCTAGTGCTAATTCTATTTTTTGGTTTTCTATTGAAGGCGCTGTAAATAATTCAAAATGTACTTTCGAAGAATCTGTACCTTTTTCGATTAAGGATTCCTTTACTCCGATAATCATTGATTCAGGACCACAAATATATACTCCACTTATTTCAATGTCTTTCAAAAACGCATCAAATAATTGATTTGTTTTTTCTTTATCAATTCTTCCTTTTTGAATAGGGTTTCCTAAGCTTTCTCTTGAAAGAATATGAATAACACGCAAGCGCCCCATATATTGATTCTTCAATGCTTCAATTTCTTCTCTAAAAATTATTGAGGCGAATCCTTTATTGCCATAAAATATTGTTACATCGCTATTTAGCTCTTCGTGCAATGCAGATTTGGCAATTGAAAGAATTGGAGTAATCCCACTTCCTGCAGCAAACAAAACATACGAATTAGAGTTTAAAGCCTGTGTTGATAGTTTAAAATTACCAGTTGGAGTCATTACATCTAGTATCATATCTTTTTCCAAAGAATGATTCGCATAAGCGGAAAATTTCCCGTTTTGAACTTCCTTTACTGCAACCCTCCATTCATTTTCATAAGGTGATGAACACAGTGAGTAAGATCTTCTAACATCTTCATCATTAATATCAACTTTCAATGTTAGATATTGGCCGGATTCAAAATTATAATCGTGATGTAATTCGCTAGGGACAATAAAAGAAATGGACACAGTGTCTTCGGTTTCCTTTCTTATATCATTAATCTTAAGAGAATGAAATCTTGGTGTCATGCTTTAATTTATTTGCATGTAAAGCTACTCATTTTTCTGCTATTCAACATGAAATCTCTCATGGGGCCCTATCAATGATTGAATTTTTGTAGATTTGTACAATACAATTTTCATAAAATGAAAGAGCAAAACATTTCAATACTTGAACAAAGATTTCAAGAAAAGATCGATAATGATATCAAGATAGAGCCTAGAGACTGGATGCCTGATAATTATCGACAGACACTTATTCGTCAAATTTCACAGCATGCGCACTCTGAGATAGTTGGTATGTTGCCTGAAGGGAATTGGATAACACGTGCGCCAAACCTGCGAAGAAAAGCTGTTCTTTTAGCAAAAGTTCAAGATGAAGCAGGGCACGGATTATATTTGTATAGTGCAACAGAAACATTAGGTGCTGATCGTGAAGAATTGATTGATGACTTGCATTCAGGTGTTGCTAAATATTCTTCTATATTTAATTACCCAACGGTTACCTGGGCAGATATGGGAGTAATTGGCTGGTTAGTCGATGGTGCTGCTATAATGAATCAAGTACCCTTGTGTAGATGCTCATATGGGCCATATGCTAGAGCAATGGTACGCGTTTGTAAGGAAGAATCTTTTCACCAGCGTCAAGGTTTTGAAATTATGACAAATCTAATGAAAGGTACTTCTGAACAAAAAGCAATGGCTCAGGATGCTTTCAACCGTTTTTGGTGGCCATCTTTAATGATGTTCGGGCCAAGTGATGCTGATTCAAAACATACAGAACAATCTGTGAAATGGAAGATAAAGCGACATACAAATGATGAGTTACGTCAAATGTTTGTTGATGCAACTATTCCACAGGCTGAGTTAATAGGATTAACAATCCCGGATAAAGATTTAAAGTGGAATGAAGAACGCGGTCATTATGATTTTGGAGAAATTAACTGGGATGAATTTTGGCAAGTCGTTAAAGGAAACGGTCCTTGTAACAAAGATCGCGTTGATACAAGAAGAAGAGCAAAAGAAGAAGGTATGTGGGTTATAGAGGCTGCCAATGCTTATGCTGAAAAAATAAAAGTGAGGAAAGCATCTTAATAAGTTATGACATGACAAATAAAGAATGGCCCCTTTGGGAGGTATTTATTAGAAGTAAGCAAGGATTGAGTCACAAGCATGTTGGTAGCTTAAGAGCTGCTGATGCGGAAATGGCAATAGAAAATGCAAGAGATGTTTATACAAGAAGATCTGAAGGAATAAGTATTTGGGTTACTGAGTCAAATAATATGTTCGCATCAAATCCAAATGAAGCAGATTCATTGTATGAGCCATCAGATTCTAAAATATATAGACACCCAACTTTTTATGAGGTTCCTGATGGAATCGAACACATGTAATTTTACTTATTGATGAATTCCTTATTTGAATACTTATTAAGATTAGGTGATGATAGCCTAATTATTGGACATAGATTATCTGAATGGTGCGGTCATGGGCCAATTTTAGAAGAGGATATTGCAATGACTAACCTTTCATTAGATTTTATTGGTCAAGCAACTTCTATTTATAAATATGCTGGTGAGGTAGAGGATAAGGGTAGGTCTGCAGATGATTTAGCTTTCCTTAGGTTTGATAGAGAATATAAAAACTTAATATTGTTAGAGCAACCAAATGGAGATTTTGGGATGACTATGATGAAACAATTTCTTTTTGATTCATATCGCAAACCTCTATTTGAAAGACTGATTCATTCTTCTGATGATATGATTGCTGCAATTGCTGCAAAGTCATTAAAAGAGACCAAGTATCATTTAAAACATTCTTCTGAATGGATTATTAGATTAGGTGATGGTACAGAAGAATCGCGTAATAGAGTTCAGGATTCTTTGGACACTCTATGGAGATATACATCTGAGTTGTTTTTTGAAGATTCTGTAGATGAGGAATTGAAATCATCAGGTATAGTTCCTTCTATGGATGGTATTAAAAAAGACTGGTCAAGTTATGTGGGTGAAATACTAAATCGTGCTACTTTAACTATACCAATAAACAATTGGGAACAAGAAGGTGGTCGAAAAGGAATGCATTCTGAACATTTAGGATATATTCTTACCGAACTTCAGTATATGCAGCGTGCTTACCCAGGAATGGAATGGTAGCAGAAAAAGATGTTTGGAACTATTTAGAGGAGGTCTTCGATCCTGAAGTACCTGTTTTAACAGTTTTAGATTTAGGCATAGTTCAAAAAGTTAAGGTTGTAGGTTCAAGTATACATGTTGTAATAACTCCAACTTATACTGGTTGTCCAGCAATGCAGCGCATTGAGGAGGACATTATAGAAAAGCTTAATGAGAAAGGTGATTTTGAGGTAAGTGTTGATTTAGTACTTTCTCCAGCTTGGACTACAGATTGGATTAGCGAAGAAGGAAAACGAAAATTGAAGGAATACGGAATAGCTCCTCCTGAGGACGAAGCTGACAAGAGTGTTCTTTTTGCTGAACAAACAGTTGTCCCATGTCCTAATTGTGATGAAAAGGACACAAAAATGATAAGTCATTTTGGGAGTACAGCATGTAAAGCGCATTATCAATGTAATTCATGCTTAGAGCCTTTTGATTACTTTAAATGTTTAAGGTAGCTTCATTTAAAAAAAAAGCTTAGACTGGTAAATATTCTCAATTAAACCAATCACAAAAAAATCAGAATAATTTGATTGTCCAGAGAACTTAAGTAAAAATAAAGTTCATAAAAAAGGACGATGTGAAAACACCGCCCTTTTTTATGAAATTTATTCTTAGCCTAAAAAAGGATATCTATAATCATTTGCAGGAATAAACGTTTCTTTAATTGTTCTTGCTGAAGTCCAACGCAATAAGTTCATTGGTGCTCCGGCTTTATCATTTGTTCCTGACCCTCTAGCACCACCAAATGGTTGTTGACCAACAACTGCACCTGTTGGCTTGTCATTGATGTAGAAGTTGCCGGCTGCATTCTCTAGCTTTTTCATTGCTAGGTTTATAGCATAACGATCATTCGAAATGATAGAACCAGTTAATGCATAATCAGAAGTACCATCAACTAAATCAAGTGTCTCTTCAAATTTATTCTCGTCATAAACGTAAATAGTCATTACAGGACCAAAAATTTCTTCACAAATTGTTTTGAATTTTGGATTTGTAGTCACAACTACTGTTGGTTCGATGAAATATCCTTTAGATTTATCATATTCCCCACCAATAATTATTTCAGCATCATCTTGAGTTTTAACGAAGTCGATATATCCAGCAATATTGTCAAACGATTTCTCGTCAATAACAGCATTTATAAAATTTGAAGTGTCCTCAGGAGAACCCATTTTAAATGAACTTACCTGATCGATAATTATTTGTTTTACATCTGCCCAAATATTAGTTGGGATATAAGCTCTAGAAGCAGCAGAACATTTTTGTCCTTGGAATTCAAAGGAACCTCTTGTCACAGCCGTTGCAACTTCAGCAGCATCAGATGACTTATGAACCATTATAAAATCTTTACCTCCAGTTTCACCTACAATTCTTGGATAGCTTCTATATTTTTCAATATTGTTTCCAATTTCTCTCCAAAGATGTCTAAATACACTAGTCGATCCGGTGAAATGAAGGCCAGCAAAGTTTCTGTTTTTAAAAACAACATCACCAGCAACAGGTCCGTCAACAGATACTAAGTTGATTACTCCATCAGGAAGACCTGCAGCTTTGAATAACTCCATAATAACTTGGGCAGAGTACATTTGAGATTCAGCCGGTTTCCAAACTACAACATTCCCCATCATAGCTGGGGCAGCACATAAATTTGCGCAAATTGAAGTAAAGTTAAATGGTGTGATTGCAAATACAAATCCTTCTAGTGGACGGTATTCTAATCTGTTCCACATTCCAGGTAAAGAATCTGGCTGTTGCTTATAAATATCAGTCATGTATTGAACATTGAACTTGAAAAAGTCAATTAATTCACATGCAGCATCAATTTCAGCTTGAAAGACATTTTTAGACTGAGCCAGCATAGTTGCGGCATTCATTCTATCTCTAAAAGGGCCTGCTAATAAATCTGCAGCTTTTAAGAAAATTGCAGCTCTATGCTCCCAAGGTAAGTTTGCCCACTCTTCACGAGCAGCCATTGCAGAATCGATGGCAGCATTTACATGACTTGCATCTCCATAGTTAAAGTGTCCCAAAATTTTCCCGTGTTCATGTGGGGGAGACATTGGAATCTTATTATTCGTACGAATCTCTTCACCATTGATGTGCATTGGCACATCAATAGGACTTTGATTGTACATCTCTTTATATTTTGCAATTAAGCTTGTATGCTCAGGAGAACCAGGAGCATACTCTTTTACAGGTTCGTTAATTGCGGTTGGAACTTTAGAAAGTGCGTTTGACATAATAAAATTGTTTTTGCAAAAGTAATCATTGTTGTTTATCCTGACAAAGTAAGTTCTTTTTAATTTAATCCTTGATTAAATTACGCTTCACAGCGTATTGTACGAGGTACAGGCGATGTTGCAAGAATACTAGAAAACGGAAACTTATACTACAGTGGATTTGAATTTTCAAAAAGAAATTAACAAAAATTTTCATAATGTCAATACAAATAAATAATAATTAAAAAATAAACCCACTCATTTGAGTGGGTTTATTTTTGGTGGGCCTTACGGTGCCAGTTTCGAACTTTTTTAGAAAATTAAAATAATTAGAAACTTCACCCTTAGGCGTGAAATTAATTTTAGATATTTGTCGCATAATTGCATAGGTTGTGATCCTGCTACCAATTGTTGGCAGTAATTAAAATAAAAAAATATGAATCCATTTTCGAATACCTATAATTCAGATGCATCTGATAGAGAATTATTTAAACGAATCAAAGAAGGCGATAAGAATTCCTTAAACACTTTGATTAGTCGCCATCAGCCTTTTATCTATAATATTGCTTGGAAAATGACAGGTGACTCCGTAACTGCCGAAGATCTATCTCAGGAAGCATTATTAAAGATCATTTCAAATTTAGGTTCTTTCAAACACAAAAGTTCTTTTCGTACTTGGGCGTATAGAATAGTGAGAAACCATTTTTTAAATGACACAAAAAAACCATCGCCATTATTTTCGACAAAATTTGAAGAGTTAGGAGACAGACTTGATGCAATTGAGAATATCCAATTATCAATTGAAGATCAGATGGCAAAAGCTGAAGAAATAAGAGAGGTTAGATTACAATGCTTATCAGGAATGCTACTGTGCTTGACTAAAGAGCAACGTATCATTTATATTATCGGTGAAGTTTTTGGAGCTGATCACAACATTGGCTCTGAAATTATGGACATTTCAAAAGCCAACTACCGAATGAAATTAAGCAAGTCCAGAAAAGACCTTCAGAATTTTATGTTAAATAAATGCGGATTAGTAAATAAAGCCAATCCCTGCAGATGCCATAAAAAAGTAACTATAGCTATTGAAACCAAAATGATAAATGCCAAAAATCTACTTTTCAACAAGAAGAAGTTTTCAACCTTCAAAGAAGCACTAGAAGAGGATGCAAATACGCTGGTAAACAAGTCAGATCAGATATATGTTGAGCTGCATCGGGACAACAGTTTCAAAACCGATTTTGATAAAAAGAACTTCATTGCTATGCTTCTGGAAAGTAAAGACTGGCGGGCTCGTCTTCACCTAAATTAATTTTTTTTTCAAAAAGTCTTTGCACATCATTATTCTTCCTTGTCTAAGTAAGAAAAAAGAATAATTATGAAAAAGCAAAGTAATCATCGAATCGGAATTTACTCGCTTAGTAGTGACAGTAAAACAATTGATTCACCAGTACTATTCAAGAGGATAAACATACTCACTATATGTCTCTTATTTTTGGTTAACACGCTGCAGGCTCAAAAAATTTATCCTGGTAAAGCATCAAAAATTGAGGCCGGAATCTCAGCCGATTTTCCCTACGAATCTAAGTACATCAATATTGGGGTACACAAAATACACTATGTAGAATCAGGCGAAGGAGATCCTGTTCTTCTACTCCATGGATTTCCATCCTCTACCTACGTATGGAGAAATGTAATCAACAAAATTGATACGAAAAAACGAGTAATTGCAATCGATTTTCTTGGTTTTGGAAAATCTTCTTTTCCTGAGAACCGAAACGTTTCTGCTGAGGCACAATATCAGATGCTGGTAGATTTTATCAAAGCAAAAGAATTGGAAAATCTAACCTTTTGGATTCATGACCTAGGATCAATTGTAGGAATGATGTATGCCACTCGAGTGCCTGAGAATGTTAAGGGAATCGCCATGTTTGAAGCACCGTTTATGCCTACCTCCTATTTTTATAAGTATCTTCCGTTAAATTTAAAGTTAGTGATGAGATTAACGAAATCTCCTAAAAAAGCTAAAAAGCTATATGTAGAGAAAAATTACGTTGGTAAGAAATTCCCCCAAATTCTAACCAAACGAAAACTATCAAAGGAAGAACTCGCCGAATATGCAGCTCCATTCGAAAATAAAGAAAGAAGATATGCTGCCTTGTACGGGCCGGATCCTGCTCAAATGTCCGCAAAAAAAGGAAAAGGAAAATCTGAATTTGAAAAGTTGATCAATGGATTGGCGGAGCAATTCAAACAAACCGATATTCCCATTCTTTACTTCTATGCAAAAACAGGTTTCCTTAACAGGAAAAAAGGAGTTGCTTATGCAAGAGAACACTTTAAGAATTACGAGGAGTTTTATGTGGGCAAAGGCAAACATTTTCTAACAGAGAGTCATCCTCAAAAAATGAGCGAAGTGTTTAATAATTGGTACCAATCTCTCAAATAAAAAAGAATAAAATTATGAGTTTTAATATAGATAATATCCCGAATCAGGAAGGCAAAATTGCCATTGTAACGGGTGCAAACATTGGCTTAGGCTTCGAAACAGCAAAAGCTTTAGCCAAGAAAAAAGTAAAAGTCATCATGGCATGCAGAAGCATTGAAAAATCAAACAAAGCCATAGATAAAATAATTAAAGACATACCTAATGCAAAATTGGAAACAATGCATTTGGATTTGAGCAGCCAGGCATCTATTCGACAATTTACTAAAACGTTTAAAGCTGAATACACATCTTTAGACTTGCTAATCAATAATGCAGGAGTAATGCTCACTCCTTATGATAAAACCGAAGATGGATTTGAATTACAAATTGGTGTAAATCATTTAGGTCACTTCTTGCTCACAGGATTGTTGCTCGAAACAATGGACACAACTAAAGGAGCAAGGATTATTTCACTTAGCTCTATGGCACACAGAATGGGAACTATTAATTTCGAAGATTTACAATCTGAAAAATCCTACAATAGATTACAAGCCTATAATCAAAGTAAACTTGCTTGTTTGATGTTTGCACTTGAATTAGACAGAAGATTAAAAGAAAAAGATAGCAATACAATCTCTCTTGCGGCTCATCCGGGGGCATCACCTGAAACGAATTTGGTAAGGCACATGACTAAAGTCGAATCGTTCTTGTTGGCTATTTTCAAACCTCTGATTTCACATAGTAACGAGAATGGTGCTCTTCCAACTTTAATGGCAGCACTACATTATCCGGTAAAAGGAGGCGAATACTTTGGTCCAACTGGGTTTAGCGAAACTAAAGGTAAACCCGGCAAAGCCAAAATCGCCAAACGGGCGATGAACAAAGATGTAGCTAAAAGATTGTGGGACGTTTCTGAAAATTTAATGGGAATAAGCTATCTGTAGAATAAATATTTATTAATTTACACTATTAGTTTTGAAGATATTCTTTAATTCCCTTGCTGAGAAAAACCTACTGCCAACAATGGCTAAAACGTTCATAGCCAGCAAAAGTTGGCTACGCCGTTTAGCCGGGCCTTACGGTCCTAAGTTCGAACTTTTTTCTAGAGAATAGTTTGAGCTAAACCATTAAAATTAATTTAACTTTCCAGGATATTCAAGCTTAAATTTTGGCACATATACATGAAAAAGGCTCGTGTCATCTAGATTTTTAAATGTATAGAACCCTTTCATTTGACCTAAGTCAGAGTATATCTCACAACCACTAGTATATTTAAACTTCTCCATAGGCTTAAGTATAGGTTGCTCCCCAATTACACCTTGTCCATTTACATATTGGATTTCATTGAGTGAATCAAAGATATGCCAATCACGTACAAGTAGTTGCACCTCAAAATCATTCGTGTTTTCAATCATTATCTTATAATTAAAAAAGTAATGTGAAGTTGCAATGTCCGAAAGGTCAGGTCTATAATTTGTTGATACAGATATTTGGATTCCGGATGTAATTAATGTGTCCATATTAGCTTGTTTCAATTCTAAGATAATAAATAATATTACATATAATTACTGATTGTATATACGTTAATATGTTCTAGTTAAAGGCGATTACCTTATTTATAATCAATCTAAATTATGTGTTATGACAATCTTCAGTCTTTTCTTCTAATAACATTGAAGTTGAATTTTATATTTTTGCATTTGTATTTATAAACGCTTTAATGCATGTCTAAAACAGTAAAGCTTAAAAAAGGCTTGAATATCAGATTAATAGGTGCAGCCAACAAGGTGAAAACTGAAGTTGCTATGCCCAAAATGGTATCTATAAAACCAAGTGACTTTCATGGTATGACGCCAAAAATGCTCGTTAAAGAAGGGCAGGAAGTGAAAGCAGGAACAATTATTTTTCAAGATAAGTATAATGAGCCTATTAAATTTTCCTCTCCAGTTTCTGGTGAAATAGAGAAAATAGTAAGAGGTGAAAAACGTAGAATCTTAGAAGTATTGATTTCAACATCTCAAAATCAAGAATTTGAAATTTCTGAGATTAGATCAGTTGAATCAATGTCTAATGATGAGGTGAAAAGTACAATGCTTGCTTCAGGTTTATGGCCCTTTGTTAAACAACGGCCACTAGATATTGTTGCAAATCCTATAAATGAGCCGAAATCAATTTTTGTTTCAGCCTTTGATAGCTCACCTTTAGCTCCAGATTTTAATTATGTCCTTCAAGGAAAAAACAAAGAGTTTAATGCTGGAATGGAGGTTTTAAAGAAGTTGACTTCTGGTAAGGTTCACTTAACGATTAATGGTAAGGCTACCGCTGAGTCAACCTTTACAGATGTAAAAGGGGTTGAGATAAACAAAATCGTAGGTAAGCATCCTGCTGGAAATGTGGGGACTCAAATTCACCATATTGATCCAGTGAATAAAGGAGAATTTGTTTGGACGGTTAACGCGCAAGATGTTTCTATTATTGGGCGCTATTTCTTAAATGGTAAATACAATGCTAAGCGTACTATCGCTTTAACAGGATCAGAAATTAAAAACCCTCATTACATCGATACAATTATTGGTGCAAATGTTGCTGATATTCTAGAAGGACAAATCACTTCAGATAACGTTCGTGTTATTAGCGGTAATGTTCTTACAGGTGATAAGATTTCGAAAGATGGCTATTTAGGATTCTATCATAATCAAATCACTGTGATTCCGGAAGGCAATGAATATAAATTCTTTCTAACAACTGGATGGTTAGGGCTCGGATTTGATAAGTTTTCAAATTCTAGATTATTCCCAACGTTTATATTACCTAAAAGCAAAAAGTTTCGATTAGACACGAATACGAATGGTGAGGAAAGAGCTTTTGTTGTAACTGGAGAATTGGAACGAGTTTTCCCTTTCGATATTTTACCAATGCAATTGGCTAAGGCCGCTATTACTGATGATATTGATGGAATGGAAAATTTAGGTATTTACGAAGTAGCTCCAGAGGATTTTGCATTGTGCGAATACGTTTGTACAACAAAAATAGATATCCAAGATAAAATTAGGCAAGGGCTAGACTTAATTGCTAGCGAATGCATGTAAACTTAATACTGAATCCGTGAAATTTTTAGAGAAATATTTACATAAAATGGAGCCCCACTTTATCAAAGGTGGTAAATACGAAAAGTGGAATCCATTATTTGAGACCATGGCAACTTTTGCCTTTACTCCAAAGTTGGTTACAACAAAAGGGACACACATTCGTGATGGTGTTGATTTAAAAAGAACAATGATGACTGTTGTCTTGGCAATGGTTCCATGTTTGTTATTCGGTATATACAACACAGGACATTGGGCAGAGGTCGCTGAGGCTGGCAATAGAAATCTTGATTTCTGGGCTAATGGAGGGGCTAAATTCATGACAGGTTTATGGGTTGTCTTACCAATAATAGTAGTTTCATACGGTGTTGGACTTTCAATTGAATTTCTCTTTGGATTCCTGAGGGGGCACTCTTTACATGAAGGATTCTTGGTTTCAGGAATGTTAATCCCATTGTGTATGCCTGCAGACGTTCCTCTATGGATGGTAGGTGTTGCAACAGCCTTTGCCGTAATTATTGGAAAAGAGATTTTTGGAGGAACAGGAATGAATATTTTGAATATTGCTTTAACGGCCAGAGCCTTCTTATTTTTTGCATACCCAACTTCAATGTCTGGAGATAAAGTCTGGATGGCTGGTGATGAGGTGGATGGGTTTACTGGTTCAACGGCACTTGGAGACTTAGCCACATTCATGTCTGACAAGCCGACTATCGCAGGCGAACAAGTTTTGGGTAATGGATTAGAAGCCTATGCAAACAGTTATTCCTTCTTGGATTCAGTTTTGGGTATTATTCCAGGTTCAATAGGTGAGACGTCATTAATTGCAATTTTAATTGGGGCTCTTATTTTGTTAGGTACAGGAGTTGGTTCCTTTAGAATTATGGCTTCATTTTTTATTGGTGGTTATGTTATGGGATTAATCTTAAATGCATTTGGAGGAAATGAATTTTTGGATTTACCTGCTCATTTTCACTTAGCTATTGGAGGTTTTGCTTTTGGTGCGGTTTTTATGGCTACAGATCCAGTTACAGCATCTCAAACTGAAACTGGTAAAATTATATATGGATTCCTTGGTGGCTTTTTAGCCATCATGATAAGGGTGCTGAATCCTGCATATCCTGAGGGAGTATTTCTTGCAATCTTATTTATGAATGTTATGGCTCCAATAATTGACCACTATGTTGTTCAGGGTAATATAAAACGAAGATTAAAAAGAGTTAAAACGACATAATTATGGCAATTAATAGAGATAGTAACAGATATACTTTCAGCTTCGCAATTGTTTTAGTTGTTGTTGTTGGATCAATCTTAGCTTTATTGGCTATGGGGCTGAAGCCAAGACAGGATAGAAATACTGAGGTTAAGAAAAAATTAGATATTCTTTCTGCAATGATGGATATCGATGCGCTTAATATTAATCGATCGAATGGAGAAGCTGAATTTGACAAATATGTAAATTTAGATAAAGCAGTAGTTCTTGATGCTAATGGTAACATCAAAGAAGCTGTAGTAGCCTTTAATATAGATATCAAGAAAGAATACAAGGATAAGACCTTGAATTCAAAAGATAGAAATTTCCCGTTATTTGTAGGAGCGAAAGATGGTGAAACAATGTATGTTATACCTGTTGTTGGAAATGGTCTCTGGGGACCAATATGGGGTAATATCAGTGTTGGTGAAGATTTAAAAACAATCAAGGGTGCTTCTTTTGGACACAAAGGAGAAACACCAGGTTTAGGGGCTGAGATTTCGCAATCATTTTTTATCAATAGATGGATTGGAGAAGGAATTTCAGATCAAAATGGTATAGCTATTAAATTTGAAGTGGTAAAAAACGGATCTGGTAAAGAAACAACGAAAGTTGACGGAATTACAGGAGGAACGATTACTTCCGTTGGAGTTCAAGAAATGGTAAATAGATGTATGAAACCATACGTTGAATACTTTAAAACTTTATAATCAGAAGTGATATGAGTGAAACTGTAAAAACAAAAGCACCTAGAAACCCATTATTCTCTAAGAAGAATAAGAAGTTGATAACGGATCCTTTAACAGATAACAACCCAGTGACTATACAAGTATTAGGTATTTGTTCGGCATTAGCAATTACGGTTCAGGTTGAGCAAGGTGTTGTAATGGGGGGGGCGGTACTTTTCGTCTTGGTCTTAGGAAACTTGATCATTTCATTATTGAGAAACTTGATTCCATCGAGAATTCGTATAATCGTTCAGTTGGTAGTCGTGGCCGCTTTGGTAATTATTGTAAATGAGGTGTTGAAAGCATTTCTACCAGATGTTTCTGAAAAACTTTCAGTGTTCGTAGGGTTAATTATAACTAACTGCATTATTATGGGACGTTTTGAAGCATTCGCAATGGCAAACAAACCTTGGCCTTCAGTTATGGATGCTATTGGTAATGGTTTGGGATACGCTGGCCTATTGATTTTAGTGGCTGTATTTAGAGAGTTATTTGGTTCTGGTACTTTGTACGGTTTTCCAATTTTTGGAGATTACATTGAAGGAAATGGATTGTACTCTTTAGGATATGTCAACAATAATATGATGATTTTGCCTCCAATGGCTCTTATCATTGTTGGAGTTATCATTTGGGTACAACGTTCTCGTAACAAAGCATTAATAGAAGAATACTAAACCGTTCAAATAAATAGATTATGGAAAGTACATTAGATATTTTTATAAAAGCCATCTTCTCTGAGAATATGATTTTTGCATACTTCTTAGGTATGTGTTCATATTTAGCGGTATCAAAAACTGTTAAGACAGCAGTTGGACTTGGAGCAGCAGTAATTTTCGTGTTGGTCGTTACAGTGCCAGTGAATTACTTGTTAGAAAACTACTTATTGAAAGAAGGAGCACTTGAATGGTTAAATCCTGATTGGGGAGTTAATGGTGCCAGCACAATTGACTTAAGTTTTCTTTCATTCATTATGTTTATTGCGGTTGTTGCATCTATTGTACAGTTAGTGGAAATGTTAGTTGAGAAATTTGCACCAGCGCTTTACGGAGCTCTTGGTATCTTCTTACCTCTTATTGCTGTTAACTGTTCAATCTTAGGGGGGGCATTGTTTATGCAAGATCGTCAATATTCAACTATTTTAGATGCTACGGCATTCTCTCTTGGCTCTGGTATTGGTTGGTTCATTGCTATTGTAGCAATTGCAGCAATTCGTGAGAAAATACGCTATTCAAATGTTCCTGCACCTTTAAGAGGATTGGGAATTACATTTATCATTACTGGATTAATGGGAATCGCATTCATGAGCTTTTCAGGTATTAAGTATGGTAAAGATGAGGTGAAAGCGAAAACTGTTCAGTCAGATGACACAAATAATATAAATCCTTAATTAGAAGAAAATGGAATTATCATTAGGTTTAACGTTAACGTTAGCAGTCTTTCTAATTGTCGTATTGATATTGGTATCAATGCTACTATTTGTTAAGGCAAAACTATCTCCATCTGGTAAGATTACAATCGATATCAATGATGGTGAAAAAATAATTGAAGTAGATGGAGGTGACACTTTATTAAGTACACTTAGTAATAATGGAATATTCTTACCATCAGCTTGTGGTGGAGGTGGAACATGTGTTCAATGTACATGCCACGTTTTAGAAGGCGGTGGGAACATACTTCCAACTGAAGAGCCTCACTTTTCAAGAAAAGAAATTGCAGCTCATAAAAGATTGGGTTGTCAAGTGAAAGTAAAAGAAAACATGAAAATTCATGTTGAAGATGAAGTTTTAGGTATTAAAGAGTGGGAAGCTACTGTTGTATCTAATTTCAACGTTGCAACTTTTATTAAAGAGTTTATTGTTGAGATTCCGGAGGATATGGCTTATAAAGCTGGTGGCTATATCCAGATTAAGATACCTAAGTGTACAGTGAATTATTCAGAAATGGATGTTTCAGCGCATCCTCAGGACCACCCAGGTGAGCCAGATAAATTTAAAGCAGATTGGGACAAGTTTGGTCTATGGCCTCTTGTCATGAAAAATGACGAAGAAGTTGTAAGAGCTTACTCAATGGCTTCTTATCCTGCAGAAGGAAGAAGAATAATGTTGAATGTACGTATTGCTACCCCACCATGGGATAGAAATCGTAATGCTTGGATGAATGTGAATCCTGGGATTGCTTCATCTTTTATTTTTAACTTAAAGGAGGGGGATAACACAACGATTTCTGGACCTTATGGAGAATTCTTCATTAATACATCAGACGCAGAGATGTTATATATTGGCGGTGGTGCCGGAATGGCCCCAATGCGATCCCATTTATATGAATTATTTAGAACATTGAAAACGGGTCGTACAGTATCATATTGGTACGGTGGTCGGTCAAAAGCTGAGTTATTCTATATTCATTATTTTAGAGATTTAGAGAAAGATTTTCCAAACTTTAAGTTTTACTTAGTATTATCTGATGCTTTACCTGAAGATAATTGGGCTGTTAAGGAAAATACTGAAGATCCAAGGGGAGATGGCTTTAAAGGGTTTGTTCACCAAGTAGTAATGGATGAGTATTTATCTAAACATGAATCACCAGAAGATATAGAATTCTATTTCTGTGGTCCTCCATTAATGAATCAAGCTGTTATTAAAATGTGTGATGAGTGGGGTGTTCCTGATGAAAATGTGAGATTTGATGATTTTGGAGGTTAAGCTTCAATCATTTAGAATAGTAAATCCTGCTACAAATAGCAGGATTTTTTTTTGAAATAATTCTCACTTTAAAAAATGGCATATCTTTTGTATAATTTAATTGGATTTAAAGCTCATTTTTTGAAAACAAACTACTTACTTGCCTTATCATTAATTATTGGATTATCGTCCTTCGCTCAGCGTAGTTCTGAAGAATCTAATTCATTAGCATCAATAACACAAGAGTTAAGTAAATGGGACAATGTCCGGGGACCATGGTTGGCCAAAAGTATTGAAGCATTATCCAACAATGAAAGAATTCCTGAGCGAACATTTCCAGAAAATTTTACGCCACATCAAATGATGAGAATGGTTCCTGCTGATTCAAGAAGTCGACTTTTGGACATATATCGTAAGAATAAGTCTAGTGACCGTGTGCTAATTCAATTACATAATATTGTAAATTCGGTTGGTTGTGAAACCGTACGAGGAAGATCATACGGGGATCCACATTTAGTTTCTTATGATGGTGCACGTTATTCATTTCAAACGGTGGGTGAATTCGTTTTAACTAAATCAGATGATAGTCAGATGGAAGTTCAAACGCGTCAAAAACCACAAAAACAAGACTTCTCTTTAAATACAGCAGTCGCTATGAACGTTTCAGGTGATCGTGTTTGTATCTATGCAAGTGATTATCCAGATAGTGATTATTCAACTCCTGTTCGTGTGAATGGACAAGCTTTAAGAATGACAAGAAGAACTTATTTCTTAAAAAATGGAGGTACAATACGTAAAGACAATAATAAATATACAGTCCATTGGCCAACAGGAGAGTCAGTAAATACTGAAGTGAGACGAAGTGGAAATATGGATTTCTTAAACGTTGGGGTTTCTATTATACCTTGCTCAAGACTTGGATATTATGGATTAATGGGGAATGCTAATGGTTCTGAATTTGACGATTATACTAGTTTTGATGTTACTCACAGAATTCCAAATAATCCTTTTGGAGATCAAGGTTATGTAAGCAAAGAAAGACAAGCTTCTTTAGCACGACAATTTGCTGAAGAATATCGTATTACACAGTTCAATTCTTTATTTGATTACCGACCTGGCACATCTACTGAAACTTACACCGACCCTAGTTTTCCTCGTGTTTTTCATGATATGAATGATTTGAATCAACGAACAATTAGCCGTTCGAGAAAAAACTGTGAACAGCAAGGTATTTCTAGCAGAGATATGCAAGGGTGTATTTATGACAATGCTTATTTAAGTATTGAACCAACAAGTGAACCATTATTTATAGAGCCTACAGACGATGTTGAACTTCGACCGGTAGGGAAACCAATGGTAAATGATAACCAAGGAACAAGACCTTTTATCGCAAAGCCAGTTCTTGATAGAAAGGACGCTGAATTAAAAAAAGAGTCCTCAAATAAACCTCAGCCAGAAACGATAAAGCCAATAGAAAATAATAAGCTATATTATCCGATAAATGGACGTGAGGAAGTAAAAGAAGTACCTGTTGTTAAACCCGTTTCAAGACCTCCGGCACCAAAGCCAAGGCCGGTTATCTTAAAGCCATCACCACGACCAGTTGTACCATCACCAAGGCCAAAACCTGTACCAAAACAATCCAAGCTGACTAAAGGGAGGGGATAGTTGAAAAAACTGTTGATACTTACTTTTTCTCCTTTAAAAGGAGAACCTCTTATTCTTTAATTTTGAAGAATAAGAGATTGTTATGATAGAGATAAATCAACTTAGTGCAGAAGATGTTTTTATAGTGAACCATTTAGCCAAAGAAATTTGGCCAGATACGTTTAAAGATATTTTAACTCCTGATCAAATAACATATATGCTTGATTGGATGTATGATATTAATACATTACAGGAACAAGTTCAAACAGGCCATTTATACTATTTAATTAAGTCTGAAGGGAGGGCGCTTGGATTTATGGGGTTAGAGCCAAATTATCCAGATTCAGGTTTTCTTAGAATACATAAAATCTATGTTCACCAAGAAGCTCAGGGCAAAGGATTGGGTAGAGCATTACTTAATCATGCTATTGATATATCTTTTGATTTTGATTTGACTTCGATACATCTTAATGTAAATCGATTTAATAAAGCCGTTGATTTTTATAAGAATGTCGGATTTAATGTAATTGGTGAGGAGGATATCGATATCGGAAAAGGATATTTGATGGAAGATTTCATCATGGAACTTCAGTTGAAAAAAGCTTAATTTATTTCAATCTCTTCCGCGCATTTAAAATGTCCTTTCGGACAAGTTCTATACCCATGCAGCCCACAAGGCCTGCAGTCTAAATTGTTTACTTCTAATACTTTAGAGTCTTCAGATAATGGTCCAAATCCAAATGAAGGGGTTGTAGAACAGAAAAATGCAGTTACTGATGCATTAACTGAAGATGCCAAATGAAGAGGACCGGAATCATTCATGTAGTTTCTAGTAGCTTTTTCCATCAGTGCAGCTGACATCAGAAGAGATAATTCTCCCGCAAGTATTTTAATGTTATGTGTTGTATTCTTCTTTGCAAGAGTTTCACACAAATCAAAGTCATCTTTTCCTCCTATTAAATAGATTTTATCCTGTTGAGGAAGTGTTTGAATAAGCTCTATCCACTTATTAATTGGTAACTGCTTCGTAAACCAAACAGAAGCAGGTGCTATACAGTAATAATTACCTACTGTAAGTTCTGAAATTGATTGCTTTTCTTCTTCAGATGGAAATAATTCTGGTCGTGATTTTGAAACGGCGCCAAACTCTTTAATTATAGATAAGTTTCGCTCTACTTCATGAGTGTCGTCTCCAATAGTATGATTAAATGACTTTGAATAGAGGAATGAGAAAGGATTCTTATTGAAACCATAGCGATTTTCCCCTTTACTCAACCCTGCAATTAGTCCAGAACTTCCAAAACGGTGTAAGTTGATAACTAAATTGTAGTTATATTTTCTAAACTGTTTTATTAATCCAAATAGTGATTTCCATTTTCCATTTGATTTATCAAAAACGTGAACTGTTTTTAATTTAGGGTTATTTGCGAGTAATGATTCATTCCCTTTCTTTACCAAGAAATCAATCTCAGAATTTGGGAATAATCGGTTTAATTCTGAAACAAGTGGTGTTGCCAAAATTACATCTCCTAAGAAGGCTGTTTGAATAATTAAAATCCGTTTCACAAAACAAAAGTAATGTTATTTCAACAAGGTAACGTGTCCTCTTTTTATAATCTCGATACCATCTCCATCCTTTAATGTTAACATGTAAAGGTATGTTCCGGAATTTGCCATCTCGTTTGATAAAGAAATCTTTCCGTTCCACCCCTCTTCCGGATCATTCGTTCTGTATAGTACTTGTCCCCAACTATCAAAAATAGTAAAGTCGTAATCTGTTGGATCAAAGTCATTCAGGATTGGTCTAAATATTGTGTTAAGTCCTTCAGGTGTGAAAGCATTCGGAATAAATATCAAAGGTGGAAGTGTGACACAAGCTTCATTAGATCGACTAACTTCTGAGAAGTTATATGTATTCATAGCCTCAATAGCCTCAATGTAGTAGCATATTTTCCCTTTAGTTACAAAATCATTTACATCATCAACAAAGTGTCTTGAATCAATTGCAACCGATGCAATAGGACCAGTGTTAAATATATCGTCGTATCCTCTGTAGATATCATAACCGAGAATGGCACCTTCATACTCATGGTAACCTGTCCAGGTTAAATAATTTATTTTTGAATTCTCATCATTTGTGATAGACAGCAGAATGGTCTGTGCTTCATTTGTGGTGTCACGTAGTTGACCACAACTATCAACTACTTGTGCTCTATATGTGTAGAAATAATCATTCACACTTACATCTTTATCAATAAATGTAAGCTGATTTACTGTTACTGGTACTCGCCCTAACTCTACAAAAACAGCACTCTCTAAACGTTGGAATGATATTTCGAGAATATTCGCACTAGCGTCAATGTAAAGCTTCAAGTCTACCTCTTCATTACTAACTGTCGCTACTTGTAAATAGTTGAAGGATGGCTGTCCTGCCGAAGTTACAAAGGTTTTCTGCAGATTAGAAAAGGATTCTTGACCAATTTCTGAGTTTGACTGAATAACGAATGTATACGTTTCACCAGGGAAAACATCAATAATAAAATTTGTATTCGTAGTGTTTCCAAACTCAATCCATCCACTAGCTCCATAATACCCAAGGATAGTATATACATTCGTTCCTGTCCAACCAATATAAGGTGTCCACGAAAGTTGAATCTGGCGACTACAAATATCTAATGATGAACTTAAAAATGAGGTTGTATGAATGTCTCCCTTTGCTGATGTTTGGTATGTTGGCGGTACACTTGTAGCCCAACAAGAATCAAAAGCTGCAACGGAGTAGGTAAGTGGACCAGAAGTTATATCGGGGTTATATGTGTATGATGTTGTACTTATTCCAAATACATTATCGAGTTCAATAATAGCTCCACTCGCATTTTCTACATATATAACATACCCAAACGTATCATCTTGACCGTTTTGATTCCAGGAAATAGTAACAGCTCCAGTTAAGGTATCAATAGTAACAAAATCGAGAACTGGAATATCCGGAGCTATATCATCTTGAAATAAACCGCCTTGAATGTTTGAACTATAATTGCACGGTGTGTTTGGAAGCATAATTTGATAACTAAAAAAATCTTCACAAACCGTAATTGTGTCATTGTAAAAATGAGAGTCAAAAGGAACACTATCGTGGAGTGTCCATGCTCCCATTGGATACTCGCGATAAATATGATAATAACCCCCCATTGAATTCAGTCCCGGTAAAATTGGATCGTTCCATTGAAGAAGGGCCGTTCCATTTCCAGGATTATTTAAATCGAGGTAAATGTTAGAAATTGTATCGGAGTATCTCTCTGTATTCCCATCACAACCTGATGCAGTAGCGATATAATAATCGTTTGCTTGTGTCACTCCTAATTCGGTGAATGTTGTTGTGTTTATATCAGAAATTGAACTAAGCAAACCTCCTTGAAGCGAATAAACGCGATATTCATTGAAAGAACCTATAGGATCCAATACTGGTAACCAATTTATAGTAACGTCCCCGAATTCATTGGTTTGAATACAATCTATTTTAGGAGCTGATATCACACCTGTATTTTCCACGTTTATAGTGATAGTAGCATAGCTCACTTTTGGAACAGAGCAGTAATTATCTTGAACTTTAAATACAAAGTGATAGGGTATTACATCTGCTATCATTCCATTTTGAGTAACTAAATGATCACAGGATGTTTGCCAGTTTAAATTTGTTGAAACGCCTTGTGACATTGTAATTAATGGACTAGTGTCAAGGGTTGCACAAGGAGAAATTTCACATCCGGTGTTACTAGTATAAGTAGTTCCGAACATAAGGCCACTTGCTGAAAGAATATTGTTTTGCGGTGTACCATCTTGAAGTACCTCAATATCGGTAGAGCTCAAATTGAAATTGATCAAGTCTCCTGCGTTGATTGCTGTTTCGAAGAGCCCTCCAAAAGGTCCTGCAATTACCGGTTTATTATTTGTATCAGCACAGTTTGTAATGATGAGTAACATTTCACGTTCAACCTCTGCAATCAAAACTCCATTGCGGTATGATCGCGCAAGAACCTTCACGCTGAATCTTCCGGAATTAGTACTTAAAAAAGTCAGGCTACCAGAGCTAGGATTTATTTGTGCTGGAATATTAGTCGGATTCATTCCAGTTCCTGGTGTTGGAGAATCAAACGTAAACCCAGCTTCAAAAGCAAGAGGTACTGGTGTTACTCCTGCAACATAATTGGCTCCATTTAAATAATCATATGGAACACCAAAAGTGACATGAATAGAATCTAAGTCAGGGTCAACGGCATTCATATTGTATTCATAATTTTCGCCTAAGCAACTCACAAAATAAGGTTCTTGTAAGAATTGAGGAGAGTTATCGATACAACCTGTTCCTGTAGCAGGAATAGTAAATATTTTCGCTAGTAATGTAATTCCTTTTGTGGAAGGATCAACCAGGTTCGTTATAGTGTTGCTTCGAGAAAAATCTTCATAAGTAAACACCCATCCTTCAGATGGAGGGTTTCCAACCAATGTTGTTGGTGCACTTTGATATACGATTTTCTCAATTGCTCCTAAACCGTTCCCAGTATTTGGACCATTACCACAATATAGTGCTTCAGGTCCTCCTGCTATCTCAGTGCAGAATGGTGAGATATCAGTTCTAGATATAAAACCACAACCAATTGTATTTACTGTCGGATGCCCCCAAACTTTAAGATCTTCAGAAATTGCATTAATTTCAGCACCGTTACAGTCACGATATATAACCAATTGAAAGACATAATCACCGCCTTGACAGGTCCATGTGATATCTCCACCTATTACATGGGTAGCTCCTCCTGAAAAAGAGAGAAGAACCATAGATATAAGTAGTAATAATGCCTTAATCATAGAGCTAATAACGTGTTTTATAGTCATGTAGTATAATAACGATTTTTTTATAAATACGTTGCTATCCAGCAGTTACAATACTCATGTCGTCCCAATTCAAATATTTAACAGCAAGTTCTTGAATTCTTTCCACATTGATGCTATTCAAGGAGGCTATAGCCCTGTTGTAAAACTCTAAATCAAGATCATGTAATTCAACGCTGATAAATAAATCCGTCATGGCGTAAGGACCATCGGCACTTTTGAGGAGTTGTCCTAGCATATAATTCTGAACAAGTTCTAATTCCTCAGGTTTAACAAAATCAGTCTTAAGACGCTCAAATTCAAATTTTATTTCTTTAAGTGTAGCCTCCTTTAAATCAGTCCCAACTTCAGTAGCAACCATGAAGTATCCTACATTATTAAGCTCAGCAACCATCGTTCCAATACCGTAAGTATATCCTTTGTCTTCACGAATATTCGACATAAGTCGACTTCCGAAATAATCACCAAGGATAGTATTTAAGACCAAGAAGTCTAAGTAATCAGGATGATTTTTATTGAACAAGACTTTTCCTACACGGATTGCCGATTGTACCGAATTTGATTTTTCAACATGACGAATTCCAGCGTTATTTTGGATTTCATCAATGTATTTCGGCTTTGTATTTATTGCAAATTCATTCCCTCCAAAAATGAAATGTTGAATCGTTTCTTCATCTAAATCACCTAAAACTACTATCTTCGTAAGTCCTTTTAAATAGAATTCACTATGAAAATCTTTAAGGTCATGGATGTTTACGTTTTCAAAATCGGATAACTCAGTCGCCTTGGCATAATTATCATTTGAGTTAAATAAATCTTCTTGAAATGCACGTTGCGCAAGATAGTTTACCTTTTGAAGACTAATATTAAATCCTTGTTTTCTATCTGATAAAAATTCAAGTACTTCTTTTTCAATGAAAGCGACATTTTTGATAGCGTCTTTGATCGTATTAAAGATGTCTAGCACATTTTCACGTAAAGAATACACTGAAATTACTGAGTTTTCTTGAGAAATACCGGATTCATAGAACCCACCTTTTCCATTGATTTCATTATTGATTTCAATCGATGTTTTATGCTTTGTTCCTGAAAGCAATAATCCATTTACAAAACTTGCCATGGAATTTCCCCCACGGCATTTACCAGCATCAAAATAGAGGTCAAAACGGGTTGTTTCATTAGGTACATCGCTCATATGATACAAACTCACATGTGGATTTATTTTATACTCCTTAGGGGCGATAAATTCAATTTTATCTATTGCTTTTAATTCTGGCTGAACTATTCTATTTAACATTTTATTTCGCTTTAACCTTTAGTAATGAACAAGATGACTTTTGCAATATTGATTTTGCAACACGTTGGATATTATCTGCTGTTATGTTATGATAGATTTCAGATTCTTTATTAATTAGGCTAACGTCTCCAAGTAGTTCATATGAACATAAATTCATTGCTCGGTTTAATATCCCCATATCTTCAAATTCCTTCGCTGTACGAATTTTATTCATGATCTTCTCCAAGTCATCTGCAGAGATAGCACGTGATTTAAAGTCATCTAATTCTTTCCAAAGGGCTTGGTCAAAATCATCAAATGAGACACCATCATTTAGTTTTCCTGAAATAACAAGTAACCCTTCATCGATAGACCCTGTAATATATGCCCCTATGTCAGACACTAAGTTTTGCCCCTTCTTTAATGACAGGTAAAGAGAAGAACTTTTATCTCTACCTAAGGCATCAGATAAGGTGTCAACTGTAAAAAAATCATGATGTAGTCTGTTTGGCATTTTGAATGCATAATAAAAGGCATTCGTAGGTACGTCTCGTTCAATTGTCTTTTCTCTAAATTCCTTTTGCTCCGGTTCTTTAGTTAAGTTTCTATTATACTTAGTGCCAGAAGGAATGTCACTATACCATTTTTGGACAAGTGATTTCACTTCTTCTAATTCAAAATTTCCTGCAATGCAAAGAACCGCATTTGAAGGAGAGTAGTGCTTTTTGAAAAATGACTTCACATTATCCATTGTTGCGTCTTCGATATGAGAAAGCTCTTTTCCAATCGTTGCCCATTTATATGAATGCTCTTTATAAGCAAGGGGTCTTAATTCTAGCCATACATCTCCATAGGGTTGATTTAAATAGCGTTGCTTAAATTCTTCTATTACGACGCTTCGCTGTACCTCTAAACTTTTTTCTGTAAAAGCTAAAGACAACATTCTGTCACTTTCCAACCAAAGTGCAGTTTCAATGTTATTCGCCGGTAAAACATCATAATAATTCGTGACGTCATTTGAAGTGAACGCGTTATTTTCTCCACCAGCTAGCTGTAAAGGTGTATCAAAATCTGCAATATTTATTGACCCTCCAAACATTAAGTGTTCAAAAAGATGAGCGAATCCAGTTTTATCTTCTGATTCATCTCTTGCGCCAACATCATAAAGCGTATTTACCACTGATAATGGAGTTGTTGTGTCTTTATGAAAGAGAACAGTTAGTCCATTTTTAAGGGTAAACCTGTCGTATTTTAACATTAAAATAGGTATTTATCGTTTGATAATTCTTTGAGAGCTAAACGGTATTCTGAAATAATTTCAGACACAATGTTAGCGGCTGGTTTAACAGCATTAATCAAGCCAGAAACTTGCCCAATTTCAAGCTCACCTTCCACTAAGTCTCCTTGAAACATTCCTTTCTTTGCTCTACCCCTCCCTAATAACTCCTTAAGTTCATCATTACTAGCACCTTGTTTATATGCTGCTGCTACTTTTAGGTAGAATTCATTTTTAATTAAGCGCACAGGAGTCACCTCTTTTAATGTCAATTGTGTATCACCTTCTTTCGTTTCTACAATTGCATTTTTAAAATTGTCATGTGCACTGGATTCGTCTGATGTAACAAAGCGAGAACCAATCTGCACCGCATGCGCACCCAGTATCATTGCTGCAAGCATACCATGGCCTGTCCCTATTCCACCAGCTGCAATCAAAGGAATTTTTATAGCTTCTGCAATCATTGGTATTAAGCAAAGCGTTGTAGTTTCATCACGACCATTGTGCCCCCCAGCTTCAAAACCTTCTGCCACAATGGCATCTACGCCTGCATCTTCTGCTTTTTTAGCAAACTTCAAACTAGAAACAACATGTACTACAATGATTCCATGTTCTTTTAAGCGGGTCGTCCATGTTTTGGGATTTCCTGCTGAAGTAAAAACAATAGGGACTTTGTATTTAATTATTGTCGCGATGTGCTTATCAATGTCAGGATACAACATTGGAAGATTAACAGCGAATGGTTTATTCGTTGCTGCTTGACATTTTAGTATATGTTCTTCAAGGACTTCGGGGTACATTGAACCAGAGCCAATGATGCCTAGTCCGCCAGCATTAGATACAGATGAAGCCAACCTCCAGCCTGAACACCATATCATTCCAGCTTGAACCAGTGGATACTTAATTTTAAATAAAGATGTAATACGATTTTCCATATAATTTTACTTAGTTCAAAAATAAGGTTTTCAGTAAACTTATTTGATGGTTTTGTCGTCTTATCTATAATTGACTAATTTAGAGTTAACTTCTAGTACTATGCAAATAAGATTTTTCCTGCTTTTAACTTTGTTTTTTCTGAAGACTGGATTTAGTCAAGAGGTTAGTCACAATCATTCGATACATCATGCATTCATCGAAAATAAAGGTCAATGGAAAGAGAGTGTTCTATTTAAATCGAAGTTTGATGGCGGCAATTTATGGGTAGAGCAAGGGAGGTTTTTGTTTCATTTACAGGATTTTTCTCAGGTTGAAAAGTTCCATCACAAAACGGTTAGCGAGGATGTAGTCCCAGAAACGAAACAACGCCTAATCGAGCTCTTGTTTCGTGGTGCAAATGATATTATTTCTATTGAGAAATTCAATAAAAGTACCTCATACTACAACTACTTTATAGGGTCAGATAAATCGAAATGGGCATCTGATGTTCATGGTTATGGTGAAGCAATTTTGGGAGATTTATATGATGGTATTGACTTAAAACTAATTGAACAAGAAGAACAACTTAAATATGAGTTTCATGTTAAGCCAAAGATAGATCCCAATCAGATATTATTGGAGTACAATGGCCATCAAAAAATAAATCTAGATCGAAAAGGTAATTTAATCATAAAGACAGATCTCGGTGAAATTATCGAGCAAAAACCTTATGTGTATCAAATTGTCAATGGCCACATACGTGATGTTGATTGCAAGTTTGTTTTAGAGGGGAATTCTGTTAAGTTTGATTTAGGAAAATACAATCCAAATGTGACCTTAATTATAGACCCTATATTAGTTTTTGCGACCTATAGTGGTTCAGTTACAGATAATTTTGGAATGACTGCAACATATGGGCATGATGGGTCGGCATATTCTGGAGGAATGGTTTTTGGGAATTCTTATCCAACTCCTTCGCCAGCATGGAATACGACAACAACAATAACGAATGTAATGACATCAGCCAATGATCCTGCAGGGACATACGGAGTTACTGATGTGTTTATATCGAAATACTCATCGGATGGTTATGCAATGCTATGGACGTGTTTTATCGGTGGAGGAGATGACACTATTGGTACAGAGACTGTTCATAGTTTAATCTGTGATTCAAGTGATAATGTTTATTTATATGGCGCAACATCTAGTATCGATTTCCCAATCCAAAATGGATATCAACCAACTCATGGCGGAGGAGTAATAGGAGCTAATTTCACGAGTAACGGGGTACATTATTTGGATTATGGGACTGATATTTATGTGAGTAAGCTAAGCGCAGATGGATTGAGTTTACTTGGGTCAACTTATATGGGAGGCTCTTTAAATGATGGTGTTAGTTACAATGATAATCCTGGATTGTATGATTCACTGACGACAAATTATGGAGATCAGTTTAGAGGAGAGATAATGTTGGATCAAGCAGGAAACTGCATTGTCGCTTCGTGTACACGATCAAGTGATTTTCCCACTCAAAATGCTTTTCAACCTTCAAATGCTGGCAAGCAAGATGGTGTGGTTTTTAAATTATCTTCTGATTTATCGGTATTACATTGGTCTAGTTATTATGGCGGATCAGAAAAAGATGCATGTTACTCTGTGAAGGTAGATGAATCTGACAATGTTCTTTTTTCTGGAGGAACATGCTCAAACGATTTATTAGGAATGGGCGCCGGATGGCAGGCTTTTTACAATGGTGGAAAAACAGACGGTTTTGTAATGAAGATTACTTCAGATGGAATGACTATAATTAATGGCTCATACATTGGAACTACAAATTACGACCAAGCTTATTTTGTTGAGGTTGATCGTTTAAATCAAGTTTATTTAGTTGGGCAATCAATTAATGGAAGTTTTCCAGTAATTAACTCCGGGTTTGTAATACCTAACAGTAGTCAATTTGTCATGAGTTTAGATTCTAACCTTGTTAATGTTATTCATTCAACGGTATTCGGAAATGGAGGGTCTGCTATTAATATTTCACCTTCGGCTTTTCTTGTAGATATCTGCGGTAATATTTATATCTCTGGTTGGGGGGCTAGTTTGTTTACAAATACTGCGCTTAGTGGAATGCCATTAACGGATGATGCTTTTCAAAGTACAACATCAAGTCCTGGGTTTTATTTAGTGGTAATTGAACGCGATTTTACGGATATTATTTACGGTTCTTACCTCGGAGGAAGTATTTCTGGTGAGCATGTTGATGGTGGAACATCAAGGTTTGATAGAAATGGTATTGTGTACCAATCGGTTTGTGGAGGCTGTGGGAGCAACAGTGATTTCCCAACATCTACAGGGGCATGGTCGGATCAAAATTTAAGTGGAAATTGTAATAATTTGGTCTTTAAATTTGATTTTGAATTGATTCCAAGTGCTGAGTTTACTGTAGATGATAATCTCGGGTGTGCCGATTTCATCGTAACCTTTGAAAATTTCTCATCTGGTTCAGATTCGTACTTGTGGAATTTTGGAAATGGTGATACAACTTCAATAATTTTTAACCCTGTGGTTACTTTTGATAGCTCTGGAGTATATGATGTATTCCTATACGTTACAGATTCTATTTGTTTGATTACAGATACAGCTCAAATTATAATTACTGTGCTAGATTCCTTGTCATTATCGACAACTGTTGATCAAGAACTATGTAATTCTATTCCCATCGACTTAATAGCTTACACAAACGGCACTGCAACTGTTTATGTATGGTCTAGTGATATTGGTTTTTCAGACACATTAAATGCAGATTTGTCTGATTCATTGTATACAGTTACGCCAAATGCGGCTGGGACTTATTATGTGCAGGCGAGTAATATTGCTTGTTCTTTGATTGATTCGGTCGTAATTGAGTTTCTTGGGTCCAATATGTTATTGGATGGAAATACAAACTTATGTTTGGGTGATACAACAACAATAACTGCAATAAATTCTAATCCGAGTTTAATCTTTTCTTACACATGGTCGCCAGATTCAATTATTGTGACTCCCTCAATAACTGATGTCATTTTAATTTCGCCACAGATTAGTCAGTTCCTATATGTTTCTGCTCTTTCTTCAAATGGCTGTTTGGTGGAAGATTCAATTTTAATTAATGTTGGGGATATACCCGATGTTTCCGTAATTGCAAGTGCGTCTAATTATAATGTACATGAAGGTGAAACTGTAGTGCTTTATGGAGCTCCTAATGGATTTTCGTACTCGTGGTCGCCAGCTTCTTTATTAAGTAACCCAAACATTCAAAATACAACTGTAGAAATCAATGAAACTACCTTGTTTGTTCTTACTGTTACAGATGGAATATGTGTAGAATCGGATACAGTACTTATCAAGTCTTTTGGATTTATTTGTGACGATCCGTTTATTTATATCCCAAATGCATTTTCTCCAAATGGAGATAACGAGAATGATGTGCTTTATGTTCGAGGAGCAACTGTAAAAGAGATGGTTTTTAGAGTTTATGATCGTTGGGGGGAATTAGTTTTTGAGTCCTTTAATAGATTGGATGGCTGGAATGGCGAATTCCGAGGAAAAAAACTAGACCCTGATGTCTACGACTATTATTTGAAAGTTACGTGTGTAGATAATGTTGAAAACATTATTAAGGGAAATGTGACTCTATTAAGGTAGAATCTTTCATTACATTTGATTAATTAGAAAAGTAATAGAATGAAAAAGATAATAACAAAAGAATCACAGAAATTTCTAGAAAAGTATTTAAACAATGCATCTCCAACTGGCTTCGAATCAGAAGGACAAAAGATGTGGTTGGATTATATTAGACCAAATATTGATGAGTATTTTACTGATAATTATGGATCTGTTGTAGGTGTTGTCAACCCAAAAGCCAAGTATAAAGTTGTTATTGAGGCACATGCTGATGAGATTTCTTGGTTTGTACATTACGTCAATGCAGAGGGCTTTATTTATTTAAGAAGAAATGGAGGTTCTGATCATATGATTGCTCCCTCTAAAAGAGTAAATATACATACAGAGAAAGGAGTTGTAAAAGCTGTTTTTGGATGGCCTGCAATTCACATGCGTCACCAAAAAGAAGAAACACCAAGCATGAAAAATATTTTCTTAGATTGTGGTTGTTCTACAAAAGAAGCAGTTGAAAAAATGGGGATTCATGTTGGGTGTGTGGTAACATTTGAAGATGAGTTTATCACTTTGAACAAGAATAGATATGTAGGTCGTGCTTTGGATAACCGTATGGGTGGATTTATGATCGCTGAGGTTGCAAGGTTATTAAAAGAACAAAAAACTAAATTACCTTTTGGATTGTACATCGTTAATGCTGTTCAAGAAGAGGTTGGGTTGAGAGGTGCGCAAATGATCGCACAAAAAATTAAACCGGATGTTGCTATAGTTACAGATGTTTGCCACGATACGCAGACACCTATGGTCAATAAAATTGAAAATGGTGATTTACATTCTGGTAAAGGACCGGTATTAACATATGGCCCTGCAGTTCAAAATAATTTATTAAAATTGATAATTAATGCTGCTGAAAAGAATAAAATTCCTTTCCAACGTGCTGCTGCTTCAAGAGCTACTGGAACGGATACAGATGCTTTTGCGTACTCAAATGAAGGTGTGCCAAGCGCATTAATTTCATTACCTCTTCGATACATGCACACAACGGTGGAGATGTGTCGAAAAGAAGATGTTGAAAGTGCAATACACTTAATTCTTGAATCAGTGAAGGCAATTAAGAACAGTCAAGATTTTAGATATATTAAATAAGAGTTTAATCATAATTTAAATGAAAGGCTGATAGAATAGTAAAATATCATAACTATATATATTAGACTAAAAAAAAAAACGTATGAAAAAAATATTACTAATAGGGTTAAGCTTTACAATTGCTACAGGCCTTTTTGCTCAGTTTTCAGATGATTTTGACTCGTATACTACAGGTTCATATCTAACTGTCTCTTCTGCAGACTGGACTACATGGACTCCAGGCACAGTTGCTGAGGATGTTTTAATTTCTTCTGCAAATGCAGCAAGTGGAGCAAACTCACTTTACTTTTCATCTATTGGTGGAGGCCCTGTAGATGTTATTCTTCCATTTTCTCAAATTTATAATTCCGGAACATTCTCTTTTGAGGCAAATTTTAATGTTGAATCAGGAAAAGGAGCTTACTTCAATTTACAAGGAACTTTAGTTCCTGCTGAAATATGGGCAATGGATTGTTTCATGTTACAGGATGGCACCATCAAACTGTCGAATCAAGGAATTCCTTACGTTACTTCAACTTACCCTATTGGGAATTGGTTTAATCTTAGAATCGATATGGATCTTACAACAAACCTTTGGGAACTATTTATTGATGATGTCTCACAAGGATCTTTTTCCAACCCAACTGGACAAATTGGCATTCTAAATTTATATCCAACAAATCCAACTACTGAGGGGGGAAATAATGAGGCAGGTTTCTTCGTAGATGATGTTCAATATCTCCATACACCAGGAGTGTTTTCGGCAGTTAATGGAGGTATGAGTTTGATAAATGCTATCGATGGAGTTGAGGGAGCAACCAGAGACGTTGTTGCTACAGCCAGAAATATTGGTACTGATGCTATTACTTCATTTGACATTACTTATGATTATAATGGATTTTCAATTCAAGAAAGTGTAGGACCAGTAAACCTCTTATCTTTAGATACTTATGAGTATGCGTTTGCTTCATCAGTTGTCTTAGTAGCTGGTTCTAATGTAATGACTGTAACTATTTCAAATGTGAATGGTGATGGACAAGATGCTGATGCAACTGATGATTCAAAATCAATTATTATTGATCCAATTATTCCTGGCGAAGGAAAAATTGTCGTAGGAGAAGAAGGTACTGGAACATGGTGTGGGTGGTGCCCAAGAGGTACAGTTGCAATGGATGAGTTTGCTACGCTATACCCAAATCTTTGGGCTGGAATAGCCGTTCACAATGGTGACCCAATGGCCAATGCTGATTACGATGCTGCTATTGGTGGTTTAATATCAGGATATCCAAAAGCATTAGTAGACAGAGGAGTTGAAGTTGATCCAGGAGCAATGGGAAGTGATTTTTTAACTAGGTTACAACTTGCTCCAAAAGCATTGATTTCAAATACTTCAAATTGGGATCCAGCAACACGTGTATTAGAAGTTACAGTTACTGCAGACTTCCAAGCAGTAGCAAATAGTTCTTATAAATTAGCTTGTGCAATTACTGAAGATGGAGTTACAGGAGTTGATGGGTATGATCAGTCAAATAGTTACTCTGGTGGTGCACAGGGAGTTATGGGTGGATTTGAGGCGCTTGGCAATCCAGTGCCAGCTGCTGATATGGTATATGATCATGTTGCCCGTGGAATTCAGCCTTCTTTTGCTGGTGAATCAGGATTATTTCCAGCAGTAGTTAATGCTGGTGAGCAGTACTCAAGTACATATTTATTTACATTACCTGTAGAATGGAATATCAATAATATTCATATTATCGGATTACTAATTGATAATACTGGGAAAATTGATAATGCTGGTAAATCTGTAGTAGCTTTTGCTGGATTAGATGATTTAAATGCTAATCCAATTCAGTCATTTAATATCTTTCCAAATCCTACTTCAACATCTGCAACAGTAGAAATTATAATTGAACATAAATCTGAAGTTCAATTAGCTGTTTTTGATATGACGGGTAAAGAAGTTGCATCTAGATATTACGGAACATTGAATACAACTTCAACAGTTAGTATGAATACGTCTTCTTTCGAAGCTGGAGTTTATATTGTTGAGTTAACAATAGACAATATTAAAATGACAAAGAGATTAATTATTAAATAATTGAAATCTATTTAAATTTAAAAGGGCGGCATCTGTCGCCCTTTTCTTTGCTAGAAACTCAAATAAAAATAGGTACTTTTACAGTATGAAATGGATAGGGAAGCGCATTAGCTTTGTTGAAGAAAAGAATAAAACAACAATTATTATTTATCCAGAAGATTTGGCTTGGGTAAAAGCAGTAATGGGGGCGTGGGTTGCAATGTGGCTTACAATTGGAGCAGTTATTACTTGGGCTTATTTTAAGCTAGCCTTATCTAAGCAAGAGAATATAATTTTAATTGTATTTATGGCGTTCTGGCTGTATTTTGCAGTCAAGGTCATTCGATCTTTTTTCTGGCTACTTTGGGGTAGAGAGCTTATTAAAATAGATGAGGTTTCAGTTTCGTATAAGAGGTCTATCAAAGGCTACGGTAAGGCTGGTATTTACTATATCGAAAATATACTTAAAATCAGAGTGGTTGAAGTTGAACCGAATTCCATTCAATCTATTTGGGAGAAATCGCCTTGGATAAAAGGAGGGGAACGAATTGAATTTGAGCATAAAGATAAGGCGATTCTTTTCGGTAGAAAAATAAATCATCAAGATACGAAGCTATTATTTAGATTGATATCAAAGCGAGTTGATGAACAATCGAGAAAGCTTAATAAGGTAAATCAGTAAATTTTCTCCATCAGATAATGCTGTAAAACATCAAATAACTTATAGCTCTTATCGATTTTTGTATATCCTAATTTCAAATAGAAATCTACTGCATATTCACGAGCATGAAGAATCATTTTTGTGTTACCTCCGTTTTCCGAGTGAACCTCTAAGGCATTCATAATTAATTTACCAAACCCCTTTCCTCTACTTTCGGTGTTAACTGCAACAAAGCGTACCTGTGAGATTCCTTCTCCACTTTTATCTAGTCTCGCAATTGCACGTATAATTTTATTTTCGTACAATGCAAAATGCTGACCTGCTAAGTCCCCGTCATTTCTTTCACTACCGAGCGGTTGATTCAGTGGCTTGCGTAAAATATTATAGCGCATGTTATAATAGTCATCCCACTCCTTGGGAGTTATTGGTTTTCGAATTTCAATTTTCATTTGAATACTACGGATGTGATACGTGATGTTTCAACACCATCAATCAATTCTTTACGAATTAATTCTTGAGCTTCAGGTGCTTTAAATACTTCTTCCAAATCGTTGACTTTCCCGGCTGGCACGTTCAGAACGCTTAGCTTATCTAATATATCAGAAGTTGTCCGGTCATTTATTTGTTCTTGCAAAATTTTCTGTAAAATAGTTCTATTATTAACACGTTTTTGATTCGTCTTAAATCGATCATCCAAGGGAATATTTTTAAGTTGTAAAGCGGAACAGAGCTTATTAAAATGTGTATTTGAACCAATTGCAAATGTGATTAAATCACCACTCTTAGTAGTAAAAAGCTCTCCATATGGAGCAATGTTAGGATGTAGACTTCCTATTCGCTGAGGAATATGGTTTCCCATTAAATAATTACTACTTTGATTTGACAAACTGCTCAATGCTGCATCATAAAGCGATACACTAACAGAAGTACCTTTTCCTGTTTTTACACGGTTTAGTAATCCTAAAAGGATAGCTTCTTTTAAATGGTGAGCTGCTAGAATGTCAATCATCGCAATAGGCATTTTTACAGGGCCACTTTCTGGTGTTCCATTCATTGACATGAATCCAGATTCAGCTTGTAATATTAAATCATAAGCCACGCGACCATTGTTTTCACCATAGCCATTAATTTTCCCAATTATTAAGGAAGGATTAATCTCGTGAAGAGTTTTGTCAAGTATATTGAGCTTTAAATCATCACCTTTTTTGAAATTGGTAATTAATATATCTGCGTCTGAAATTAAATCAAGAAATGCAGAATGATCAGAATCCAGGTTTAAATCTAGTTTTATATAATCTTTATTATAATTGACACTTGAAAAGTAAGCTGAAATAGGACTTGCAGAATCCTCAGAAGGCAACTTCCAAGTTCTAGTTACATCAGCATGTTTAGGGTGTTCAATTTTAGTAACTTTCGCACCTAACTCTGCAAAGTATGTACCTACAGATGGTCCTGCTAATACTGAACTAGCATCAATTACCTTTAGTTCTTTAAGCATGAATTATTTTCCTATTGACCAATGAATATATTGATCAACTAAAGCTGTTTGACTTTCATCTAATTTAGATTTTTTAGCCATATCTGGAAGAATATTAGCCCATTGCGCTTCGCTATAATCAGTGACTGTCTTAAGTTTATGGTAACGGTGACATTTTTCTTCATAAATAACTTTTCCTTCAGCGGTTTCTGCAGAAGGCATTGCTAATACTGCTTCAGTTTTTGCTTCAGTCCCAGTGACGGTTTCTATTACTTCCGTTGTTTTTGGAGAACAAGAAATGATAAATAAACTTACTCCAATAAATAATATGAGTTTTTTCATTAAATTTTCTTTTTATCGAAGATACTAAAAGATGTCGTTAGTTATATTTGAGGTACAATAGAAAATTATGATTCAAGTAGACTTTATCAAAAAGATGAATGGGCTTCCAGTAAAATCAATCAAGAATGTTTTGAGTCTCTTGGAAGATGATGCGACAATTCCATTTATTTCAAGATATAGAAAAGAAATGACAGGTGGAATGGATGAGGTTCAAGTTGGAACTATTCGGGATGAAGGAAAAAGATTTGATGATGTGATTTCTAGGCAAAAAACCATAATCTCTGCCATTTATGAGCAGGGTAAACTGACAACTAATTTAAGTAATTCCATAGAGTCATGTTTTGATTTAACCTTATTAGAAGATCTTTATTTGCCTTATAAAGTTAAACGTTTAACCAAAGGAGAGAAAGCGAGGAAACTTGGTCTTGAGCCTTTGGCTAAAATGATAATGTCACAAAGAGGGGGTAGTCCTATTCAAATGTCTAGTCCCTTTTTGAAGGGTGATGTTGTAGATGAAGATGCTGCAATTGGAGGTGCAAAAGATATCATGGCTGAGTGGATTAATGAAAATACAAGTTTACGTGCTAATTTAAGACAACTTTTCGAACGCAAATCAACATTGAAATCAAAACTTGTAAAAGGAAAAGACAGTGAAGGTGAAAAGTATAAGGATTACTTTGATCATTCAGAATCATTGAGTCGTTGCGCATCCCATAGATTTCTGGCATTATATAGAGCAAACAGAGAAGGATTTGTTTCTTTAAAAGCACGCCCAGAAGATGAAGATGCGCTAGATGAAATTGAGCGTTTCTTTGTTAAAGGAAATGATGAGTGTGGACTTTTAGTTCAGGAGGCTTGTAGTGAGGCTTATAAAAGATTACTCCGACCTTCATTAGAAAATGAGGTGTTGAATATAGCGAAATATCGAGCGGATAAGGAAGCAATTTCTGTTTTCACAAAAAATCTGAGACAATTATTACTTGCCCCACCTTTAGGAGCTAAACGTATTCTTGCAATTGACCCTGGATTCAGAACTGGATGTAAGGTTGTTTGTATTGATGAACATGGTGCTTTACTGACAAATGCAACAATTTTCCCTCACCCTCCACAAAAAGAAAAGGCAAAAGCAGAAGCGAAGATTTCACAATTGGTAGAGTCTTATAAAATTGATACGATAGCTATTGGTGATGGAACCGCAGGTAGAGAGACGGAACGATTCGTAAAGCATATCCGTTTTAATAGAGATATTGAAGTTTATGTTGTTCGAGAAGATGGAGCATCTATTTATTCAGCAAGTTCAATTGCACGTAAAGAGTTTCCTGATTACGATGTTACAGTGCGCGGCTCTGTTTCAATCGGACGTAGGTTGATGGATCCATTAGCGGAGTTGGTGAAAATTGATCCAAAATCTGTTGGAGTAGGTCAATATCAGCATGAGGTAAATCAACTATTATTAAAAGAGTCTTTAGATGATGTTGTAGTTTCTTGTGTAAATACTGTTGGTGTAGACGTGAATACAGCTTCCGCATATTTACTTAGCTATATATCTGGGCTAGGTGCTACTATTGCTGAGAATATAGTACAGTATCGAAATGAAAATGGTAAGATTAAATCAAGGGCTGAACTGAAAAAGGTTAAACGTTTTGGTGATAAAGCATTTGAACAATCTGCAGGGTTTATTCGTATTCAAGATGGTGAAAACCCCTTGGACAATTCTTCTGTTCATCCGGAAAGTTATGATTTCGTAAAAAGAATAGCCGCCTTTTATAGGATTAAACTGGAGGATTTAGTCGGTAATTCAGAGTTATTATCAGAACTGAAACAAGCTGATTTTCCTGAGGTGGATAAATACACATTTGATGATGTAATTTCTGAATTGAAAAAGCCTGTTCGAGATCCGCGTGAGAAAGTAAAAGTCTTAGAGTTTGATTATCGTTTAAAAACGATTAGTGATGTTGTTATTGGAATGACATTGACGGGTATCGTTACTAATGTGACAAATTTTGGAGCCTTTGTAAATATTGGGATTAAAGAAAATGGATTAATTCATAAATCGAATTTGGCGGATACTTATGTTGAAGATCCTTCACAATTTATTTCCTTACATGAACACGTAGATGTTAAAGTCCTAGAGTTAGATGTTCAAAGAAAACGGATAGGATTAAAAAAGGTATAGGTTTATTAGCGGAACGTTCTATTACTTAATAAGTAGGTCACAATTTTATAATTGACTAATTGATATAAATCCATCTTTCACAGTTAGTTTTGAATGAACATTATTCAAATAGAGTGATCCTGTACCCAACCCTTGAGGTAAAGTGGTTTTATAATTTGCAGTTAATTGGCATATTGCGTTCAGACCAATGTTAGATTCTAGCGCTGATGTAATCCACCAAGGTATATTCAATTCTTCCGCAATCTTAATCCATTCTTGTGTGCCACTTATCCCACCATGAAGGCTTGGTTTCAAAATGATAAACTGCGGTGATATTTGCTTTAGTAATTTTATTTTATCCGTACTTAAATGAATACCTATAAGTTCTTCATCTAGCGCAATAGGAAGTTTCGTTTTTAAGCAAAGATCTGACATTGCATTCCACTGCCCAGCTTTAATAGGTTGCTCAATAGAATGGATGTCTAATTTAGACAGTCTTGACAATTTAAACTCAGCTTCATCAGGAGTAAAAGCACCATTGGCATCAACACGCAATGTAATTTCATCTTTTGAATAACGCTTACGAATTGATTTAAGAAGTTCTATTTCAGAATCAAAATCAATTGCACCTATCTTGATTTTTATTGTAGTGAATCCGGCCTCTAATTTTTCTTCGATTTGTTCATGCATGAATTTTGAATCACCCATCCAAACCAATCCATTAATTGGAATTTTGATATCCCCCCTCGTAAAGGCATTATCGTAAATAATTCCTTTCCCTCCATTTTTAAGATCTAAAAGAGCGGTTTCTAATCCAAATTTTATCGATGGCCAGAAGTCTAAATTCAAATCTACATTTTTGCATAAAGATTTAAGTTTCTCCTCGTATTTTTCGAAAGAGTCAAAGTCAGGAGATAATCCTGGAATGATGCTACATTCTCCAACACCAAAAACTTCAGGTGTATCTGTTTCCCAAACTTCAATAAACCACGCATGCTTTTCTGTTAAGACACCTCGACTTGTTCCGCTTGGTTGTTTAAACTGAAACGTATTCTTTGAAAACTTAGCAGTGATCATAATAGAATTAATACAATTGTTGTGATTAACGAGATTGTAAATGTGGTTAATGCTACCTTCTTTAATTCAGGGTCAAAGTCTTTCGGGTTTTTAATCTGCATGACTTTTCTAGCATGAACGAATAAAATAACTGAGGGGAGTAAGATCAAAAAGGCAAGAGGTTCTCCCAGTTGATCTAGGAATAGAGTTAAAGCAATTAACGCCGTTATGATTAATAGTAAATGATAAAACTTAGCATTATTCTGTCCCATTTTAACAACCAAGGTGTTCTTCTTCGATTTAGCATCGTTATGGTAATCACGCATATTATTCAAGTTTAGCACGGCAGTACTTAGAAGCCCTACAAAAATGGCAAGTAATACACTTAGATCTAAGAACGATTTAGCGTAAAGTGAGTAAACACCAAGGACACTTACAACACCAAAGAAAATAAACACCATAATATCACCCATTCCGTGATAGCCATATGCTTTTTTTCCTACTGTATAGGTAATTGCTGCAGCTATACATGTAATTGCTAAAATAACGTAGAATATAACAATTGAATCTGGCATATTCGTTGCACTGAAATATATTAACGCAATTGCAGATAATAAACTTAAGGTTGCTGTAAAAACGACAGCTATCTTCATCTCTTTTTGAGAAATATCACCTGATTGAATAGCTCGTTCCGGACCAATTCGTTCATTATTATCTGTTCCTTTAATTCCGTCACCTAAATCATTTGCAAGGTTTGAAACAATTTGAAAAAGAATGGTTGTAAACATTGCAAGAACAAAGATTGTCGTATCCCAATAACTATTGTAATGAGCAAAACCTGAACCTAATAATATCCCAGAAAGAGAAAGTGGTAATGTTCTTAATCTTAATGCGCTAATCCAAGCTTTACTTTTCGACATGAAACAAAAGTAACCAAAGCGCTTGTCATTTTAACTACATGTTGTGCGTACATAGTAAAAAAATATATATATTCACTTTATGAAAATAGCACCAAGCGAATTGAAGTTAAGTACGATGCTAGGAATTGAATTTCCTATCATTGTTGCACCTATGTTTTTAGTGTCAAATAAAGAGATGATTATTGAGGCAATAAAATCTGGTGTTACAGGAGCTATTCCTGCACTAAATTATCGAACGGTTGACGAATTGAAGAATGTTATTCGCGAAATAAAAACAGAGGTAAACGGACCTTTTGGGATCAATTTAATTGTCAATAAGTCTAACTTTTTATACAAAGAACAGCTTAAAACGTGCTGTCGAGAAGGTGTCGATTTTATCATTACATCCTTAGGTTCTCCTGAAGAAACGATTAAAATGGCCAAGAAACATAATGTTAAGGTCTTTTGCGATGTTGTTAATGTTGAATATGCTAAGAAAGTCGAGGCTCTTGGTGCTGATGCAATCATCGCTGTAAATAAAGAAGCTGGTGGTCACGCAGGACCAATATCATACAAAGAACTTTTACCATTACTTAAAAAAGAATGCAGTATTCCTATAATATCTGCAGGAGGTGTTGGGAATGGACAAGAATTGAGAAGTATTATTGAGAGCGGTGCCGATGGTGTTTCTATGGGTAGTATTTTCATCGCATCAATAGAAGCTAATATTTCTCAAGAATATAAGCAGGCATGTGTTGATTATGGTAAAGATGATATCGTAATGACTACTAAATTGTCTGGAACGCCATGCACTGTCATTAATACGCCGTATGTTGAAAAAACAGGAACAACTCAAAACGGGTTTGAGCGTTTGTTAAATAAGAATAAGCGATTTAAAAAATGGTTTAAGGCTTTTACTTTTTTCAAGGGGATGAAGAATTTACAAAAAGCAGCCTTTAGCACAACGTATAAAACTGTTTGGTGTGCAGGCCCTAGTATTGAGCATGTAAAATCAATTCGTCCTTTAGGTGATATTATTAGTGAATTAAGAAAGGAATATGTCGTATAATAAGAACCCTGGAGATGTTTCTTTGAGGAAAATGAAATGGTTGTTGCTCTTATTGGGAACATTGAAAATCCCAATGATTGGATTTGTTCGCCCTAAGCTTTTAGAATTGAATGATGAAACATCAAAAATTAGAATTAAGCTAAGGAGAAGATCAAAGAATCATTTAAACTCAATGTATTTCGGTGCATTGTCCGTTGGTGCAGATGTAGCGGCGGGCATGCATGCATTTTATTTTTCAAAAAAAATGGGTCGTCCTGTTTCTTTTGCGTTTAAAAGCATGAACGCTAAATTTTTGAAGCGTGCTGAATCAGAAATTACATTTACAAGTAATCAAGGTGATGTCGTGAAAGCTGCAATGATAAAGAGTAAAGAAATAGGTCAGCGTATTAATGAGCCAGTAGAGGTTATTGCTACAGATAATTCAGGAGAACCAGTCGCTACTTTCATTTTGGTTGTTTCTGTAAAAGTGAAATAATAATTCATCATCTTCATTTCTTGGTTGCTAATTAATATATTTGTAACAATTAATTTTTAGTTAAAGTATGCATTATATCAACTCTTTAGAGCTTAAGGAAAAATTTGATAAAAACGAAAATTTAGTCGTGGTTGACGTTCGTGAGCCGTATGAATTGCAGATTTGTAAACTCAAAGCAGTTCATATTCCAATGGAGACAATTATAGAACGAATAAATGAGTTGAACCCTAAATTAGAAACAATCGTTGTTTGTAAAACAGGTAACCGTGCTGTGGCTGTAGCAAACCTTTTAAATAAGGAATACGATTTTCAAAATGTAAAAGTTTTGGAAGGAGGTATGCTAAGCTGGATTGAAAATATCGAATCTCATTTAGAAAATTATTAAATGGTAAAAAGATCACCAATTCAATGCGGTTTACTTACACTTAAAGGAATTGCAATGGGAGCAGCGGATGTTGTTCCTGGTGTTTCTGGAGGGACGATTGCGTTTATTTCAGGAATTTATGAAGAGTTGATAGATAGTATTAATAATATCAATTTAGCTGCGCTTAAGGTTTGGAAAGCAGAAGGGTTCAAGGATTTTTGGAATTATATTAACGGAACCTTCTTTGTTTTTTTATTTACAGGAATTGGGATTAGCATCTTTTCCTTAGCTAAAGTTGTTTCACATTTATTAGGCGCACACCCCGTATTGATTTGGAGCTTTTTCTTTGGTTTAATTATCGCAAGTGTTTGGCTAATATCGAAGTCAATTGAAAAATGGTCTCTCGGAATTATTGGAATAATGGGGGTTGGAGCACTTGTCGCATATTACATCTCCTCGATTAATGCTGTTGCACCTGTTGATGCTAGCTGGTATATTGTTTTAAGTGGAGCGATTGCAATTTGTGCAATGATTTTACCAGGAGTTTCAGGAGCGTTTATATTACTTCTATTAGGTAGTTATGATGAAGTATTTAGAGCAATTAGTGAGAAAAACCTTTTGGTTATTGGGTTGTTTGGTCTAGGTTGTCTAATAGGGCTGCTTTCATTTGCTAGAGTTTTGAAGTACTTGTTTAGTAAATTCAAAAATTTAACGGTTGCATTGTTGGCTGGCTTTATGGTGGGGTCTTTAAGCAAGGTTTGGCCATGGAAAGAAACCAAGAATACTAGAGTTAATAGTCATGGTGAAGTAGTTCCATTTATTCAAGATAACGTTTTGCCAGGAAACTTTTCAGGAGATTCACTGTTTATGTATGCTGCTCTTTTAGCATGTACAGGATTTTTACTGATCTTTGTTTTAGAGAAATTTGCGCCTAAAGAAGCGTAATTCATTTCATGTTAATAAGCGCTACAATGAGAAAATTTGGATTAATAGGACAATCTTTGTCGCACTCATTTTCAAAATCATTTTTTGAGAAACTATTTGAATCGCAGCAAATTGATGCTGAATATCATAATCTTGAACTTTTA
>CAJJBE010000002.1:287500-793872 GCA_905182335.1 Flavobacteriales bacterium UBA4466
ATAGAGGTAGAGCTACTGATAGGGCTAGGGGGCTTCACCGCCTACCAAACCCTGACAAACTCCGAATGCTATAAAATATACTGAGCAGTGAGGGCATGGGTGCTAAGGTCCATGTCCGAGAGGGAAAGAACCCAGACCATCAGCTAAGGTCCCAAAATATACACTAAGTTGATCAAACGTTGTGCGATTGCATTGACAGCTAGGATGTTGGCTTGGAAGCAGCCATTCATTTAAAGAGTGCGTAACAGCTCACTAGTCGAGCGATCGTGCGTGGATAATAATCGGGCATTAAGTGTATTACCGAAGCTATGGATTCAGTGTTTACACTGTCTGGTAGGGGAGCATTCTATGGGCGTTGAATGCGGATGGTGATGTCCGCTGGAGCGCATAGAAAAGCAAATGTAGGAATAAGTAACGATAAAGCAGGCGAGAAACCTGCTCACCGATAGACTAAGGTTTCCTGAGCGACGCTAATCGTCTCAGGGTTAGTCGGGACCTAACGCGAACCCGAAGGGGGTAGTGGATGGACAATGGGTTAATATTCCCATACTTGTTATAACTGCGATGGGGTGACGGAGTAATGAAAGGACCGCGTACTGACGGAATAGTACGTTAAAGAGTGTAGATATAAGGACGGTAGGCAAATCCGCCGACCTTGTCGAACTTGATAGTACCACGATGCTTCGGCAAAGTGGATAGTGTCCCTAAGCGCTTCCAAGAAAAACCTCTAAGCTTCAGGTTATAACAACTCGTACCGCAAACCAACACAGGTAGTCAAGGAGAGAATCCTAAGGTGCTCGAGTGATTCATGGCTAAGGAACTAGGCAAAATGGTCTCGTAACTTCGGGAGAAGAGACGCCAGCGTAAGCTGGCCGCAGTAAAAAGGCCCAGGCGACTGTTTATCAAAAACACATGGCTTTGCAAAATCGAAAGATGAAGTATAAGGCCTGACACCTGCCCGGTGCTGGAAGGTTAAGAGGAGATGTTAGCTTCGGCGAAGCATTGAATTGAAGCCCCAGTAAACGGCGGCCGTAACTATAACGGTCCTAAGGTAGCGAAATTCCTTGTCGGGTAAGTTCCGACCTGCACGAATGGTGTAACGATCTGGGCACTGTCTCAGCCATGAGCTCGGTGAAATTGTAGTATCGGTGAAGATGCCGATTACCCGCAACGGGACGGAAAGACCCCGTGAACCTTTACTATAGCTTCACATTGATATTGGGTAATTCATGTGTAGGATAGGTGGGAGACTTCGAGGCTGCGTCGCTAGGCGTAGATTAGTCGTCCTTGAAATACCACCCTTGAATTATCTGGTGTCTAACCCCTTTATGGGGGACATTGTGTGGTGGGTAGTTTGACTGGGGTGGTCGCCTCCAAAAGAGTAACGGAGGCTCCTAAAGGTACCCTCAACACGTTTGGTAATCGTGTGTAGAGTGTAATGGCATAAGGGTGCTTGACTGAGAGACCGACAAGTCGACCAGGTAGGAAACTAGAGCATAGTGATCCGGTGGTTCCGCATGGAAGGGCCATCGCTCAAAGGATAAAAGGTACTCCGGGGATAACAGGCTGATCACTCCCAAGAGCTCACATCGACGGAGTGGTTTGGCACCTCGATGTCGGCTCGTCACATCCTGGGGCTGGAGAAGGTCCCAAGGGTTGGGCTGTTCGCCCATTAAAGTGGCACGCGAGCTGGGTTCAGAACGTCGTGAGACAGTTCGGTCCCTATCTGTTGTGGGCGTTAGAAATTTGAGAGGACCTGCCTCTAGTACGAGAGGACCGAGGTGGACGAACCTCTAGTGTACCTGTTGTGGCGCCAGCTGCATCGCAGGGTAGCTACGTTCGGATGAGATAAGCGCTGAAAGCATCTAAGCACGAAACTCACCTCAAGATGAGATTTCTTTTAAGGGCCGTAGAAGACTACTACGTTGATAGGCTACAAGTGTAAAGACAGTAATGTCAAAGCTGAGTAGTACTAATTACCCGTAGACTTATAGTTCTCAATTTTTATAATATTTTTACTTCAATCATCCGATAGTCATTTTACTTAAGCATATTTAAAGTTTTAGGTGTTTATAGCAGTAAGGTCCACCTCTTCCCATTCCGAACAGAGAAGTTAAGCCTACTTGCGCTGATGGTACTGCCCTTTTGAGGGTGGGAGAGTAAGTCGACGCCACTTTTAACATACCCCAATTACGCAAGTAGTTGGGGTATTGTTTTTTATACCTATTTGCAATAGCCACTTCATTTATTTGATTGGTTTTTTTGTTTATATCTAATACTCAACAGAACTTGTCTATATTATGTTTTAGCATTATAGAGCAGGCTTTATTTTTACTAAAGTTGTTTGCTCTAATGGTACACTTATGTAAGTAGAAGGACTTAATACGATGGGAATACTCCTTGAGTGTTATTCAAAACGAATTATTTGGTTCGGCGTAATGCAGGCGTCCAATTTAATATCTAGAGGGTGCAGATCAGAAATCCCCTCATTGATTTCATCAAAATGATTCAATCCAATAAATTTACAGCGCGGTGAACAGCGTTTCAAGAAACGATCATAGTATCCTTTACCATAACCAACCCGGTAGCCGTTAGAGTCAATGGCTAATAATGGTAGAAATACATAATTAAAATGTTCTGCAGCGATTACACGACCTCTTTTTGGTTCAGGAATACCGAATTTAGCAATTTCTAATTGGTCTTTAGATTCGAATAGAACGTGTTTTAGTTCATTCGTATTATGGTTTATTTTTGGAACAGCAACTTCGGCACCAAAGGATATTGCCTTTTCCCAAATTTTATATGTGTTAATTTCCCTCGTACGCTCTATTGGTAAGAAAAGACTTATACGTTTTTTCTCTAATTGAAAATTACTGAATGCACGATGACAAATATTCTCAGATATTATTTCAAGTTGTTTCGGTGAAAGCGTTTTTCTTAGCTCTAAATAGTTATGTCGTAGTTCTTGTTTTGTCATAATTACATTGCATCAAAAGTAATTCTCATGAGCCATCTCCGCCAGATTATTTAGTGATTTTAATACTTCTCAAACGATTTTTATTCTCATCAACATGAGATTTTATTTACTAAAGTTTTCCAACATCTCGTTGTTAAACAGTGTTCTAATTTAGAGTCTACTAAATATATGCATTTTAGAACTATTTATGCAGTAATGAAGATGCTTCTTGAATAATTTTTATTTCGTACATTGTCACAGAGTTGTCATAAAATCAAAGAGTATTGAATAGATTTCTTCTTATATTATTCGTTAGCTGCACTACCGTATTACTATTTCTGTCAACAACAAAAAGTGCAGAGGTTGAAAAATTGAGTAATAATCAAGTCTCAAATCTTACATTGGAGAATGTTCTCACAGAGCTAGGTGCTACTAAGTACTCACATTCAATGGAAGTGTATGATGAATCAAAAGCGAAGATGGGTAAGGAGCTTATCATTAATGGAATGACGCGTAAGGATGGGAATAAGTCAAAACGCATTTCGTCATTTTTTGTTTGTACTGATTGTCACAATCTTGGAAGAGAATTTAAATCACTTGAAAGTGAAAATCCTTCTGAACGTTTAAGTTTTTCGAAAGATAATTCATTGCCTTATCTACCAGGATCTACATTTTATGGAATATATAATCGCACCTCTTTTTATAATGATGATTACGTGAAAAAATATGGTACCCTAGTCACAAATGCACGTGATACGCTTGAGAATGCAGTTCAAATTTGCGCTAAATATTGTTCATCTGGACGTTATTTGAAAGATTGGGAATTAGAAGCAATTATGCATTACTACAAGAAGAATGAGCTTCAAGTTAAAGATCTCAAGTTAAATAACGAATCACTAAATGCCATTCAAAACATTTCTGATTTAAATATTAAGGACAAAGAATCCTTGAAAAATGAATTAATGAATTATCATAGAACTGCTTATAGCGCAACATTTATTTCAGCAATGGATGTCAATTCACGAAAGTTTGGTGAAGGAGGAAATGTAGAAAATGGTAAGCTTATTTATAGTAAAAGCTGCCTTCATTGCCATGCTAACAAAAGAGTAACCTATCTAAACTTAGATAATGATCGTCTTTCCGGAAAAATGTTCGTAAAGAACCTTAAAAACTATAAGGACAAGTCATTATATCAGATTATCCGTTACGGTACTTATGCCAAAGTAGGAAGAAAGCAATATATGCCTTTATATACAAAAGAAAAAATGAGTGACAATCAAATTAATGATCTGGTGGCTTATATTAAACAACTAGCTAACAAATGAAAATAAAAAATATTTTAGTAGTATTAACTTCGATTCTGTTTTTTTGGTCAAATGCTCAAGACGCCCAGGAGACATTTAACGGCACGAGAATTTTAAATGGACATTCTGTTGAGACTTTAAAAAAGAAAACGTTACAGTTTAGAATTGAGCATAGGTTTGGTGACATGCTTCCAGGCTGGAATGCTTCTGAATTGGCTCAGTCTTGGCTCGGGTTTGATCAGGCCTCAGATATTCGTTTTGCTTTTGAATATGGTATTACGGATAAATTAATGATTGGGGTTGGTAGAAGTAAAGGAGCAGGAAGCCCATATCGATCTTTAATTGATGGTTTTGCAAAATATAGAGTTTTGACGCAGAATAAATCGTCTAAAACACCAATTAGCATGACGTTTATTGGCTCTTCTACCTTGTCTTATATGAAAGTAAGTGCTGATCAAAGTCAGGTTAATAGCTTTCCAAAATTTGCACATAGAATAGCCTATAGCACACAGCTTAATATGGCTCGTAAATTTGGAGAACGATTTAGTTTAGCTTTAATGCCAACCTATGTGCATAGAAATTATGTTGCTATTGATGATGTTAATGGACTGTTTGCTCTTGGTGCAGCGTTTAACTTAAAGTTTTCTAAAGAAATGGGAATCATCGCCGAATACTACTATGTATTTCATGATAACAGTCTTCCTCTTCGTGATAACAACTTCAATAGCTTATCTACTGGATTTGAATATTCAACAAATGGGCACGTATTTAAAGTCGTTATGACAAATTCAAAAGGATTTAATGAAACCCAGTTTATTCCAGGAACTTATTCTGATTGGCTGAACGGAGAGTTTAGATTAGGGTTTAGTATTACAAGAAACTTTAAATTATGAAAATTATTTTATTGTCAACATTAACTTTAGTAATTACCACATTGATCTTTTTTTCTTGTACGAAAGATAAAGTCGATATAGTGATTAATCCAAATTGTATAGATACAATGTATTATACTACTCAAGTAGAGCCAATTTTAAATCAAAGCTGTGCGACTAGTAATTGCCATGATGCCATGACATCAGCTGCTGGATATGATTTCACAAATCATGCAAATGTGTCAGATAACGCTAATCGAATTTTATCCGTCATAAGACATGAAAGTGGATACTTACCAATGCCTACAGATACACCTAAGCTTTCTGATAGCATCGCTCAGCAAATTGAATGTTGGATATTACAAGGGACATTAAATAATTAAACAATATAAAATATGAAGAAAAATTACATTTTAGGAATTACTGCTATTGCATCAATTGCATTTTTATCTTTTCAAGGGACAACTAATGGAACAATTTCGGCTTATAAAAAAAGTCATTTTTTTACTTCTGGTGGTCAATCCGGTCTAACTGGAGCTCCAGGGGACGCAAATTGTACTCAGTGCCATATAGGTACAGCTCAAGATGGCTCCGCAGAGAATACATTGATGGTTTTAGATGGTACAACTTTAGTTTCTAACTATACTGCAGGAGAATCTTATACTGTAAGTCTTCAAATGGCATCTAACCCCTCTAAAAAAGGATTTTCAGCAGTGGTTCTTGATGGAACGGATACGAATGCAGGATCTTTTACTGGCGTTGGAGCAGGAGGAACACAAGATTTTTCTGATTCTGGTCGTGAGTATGTTTCACATACAGCTTCAGGGAGTAGTATATCTACCCCTTGGTTTTGGACTTGGAATGCACCTGATACTGATGTGGGGTTAGTAACATTTTATGTTGCATCTAATATTGCAAATATTAATTATTCATCATCTGGTGATTTGATTTATTTATCTCAGCATATTTTAGGAAGCACTGCAAGTATTACCGAGGAAGCTACTTTTGAGTCAAATTTTATGGCTGGCTATGCTTCAAGTGGAAATAAATTAATCATTGATTTCAATTCTCTTTCTGTTGGTAATATGAATATGAATTTAGTTGATATGAATGGACGTTCACTTTTTACAACTGACTTAGGTGAATCTAAAATTGGAGAAAATAGCGAGAGTATTGTTTTGCCAAACGAATTAAGAGGAGGTGTTTATATTGTTAATTTATTCATAGGGAATAAAGCGATGTCCTCTAAAATTATGATTCAGAAATAATTTTAACCACGATTAGATACTAAAGGTGCTGCCATTGGTAGCACCTTTTTTTTATTTCAATCGTTTACCAACGATACTGCTAACCTTCTTGAATAATTGTTCTGGAGAATATGTTCTCCACTCAATCATTTCCATTTCACCTCCCATAATGAAGTATTGATCAATTCCAACGTCTTCAAATTCAGTGATTACATGGTCATGAAAGTTAATCATGGCAACCCAGCCTTCCTCAACCTCATCAATCCATTCTTCATAATAGCAATCGTCAGAAGAGTGAAAGTTTAATACATTTTCACCAATGAGTAGAATTTTGTCAATTCCATACCGTGTGAGTTCTTCAATTACATCGCGCTTTAATGTCATTATATCATTTTCTATAGCATCATTCCATTCACCGATCATTTCAATGATAGCATAGCATGCATCATAGTCTACATATAATATTTTAATGAAAAGTGTAGGTGATTCGATAGAGTCCCACTGTGGATGAATGTAAAAATTATAGATGCTATTGTGAAATTCAAATTCACTATACTCTCTTCCAAAGAATGGAGAGGCTTCGTCTTCTGATGCAACATAAAGGTTACGCCATTGGTAATATGGTTCAACCAGATGCATTTTACAAATATATTAATTCAGTAATAGATGTTGGTATAATTTATGCTTATTAATTTTGATTAATTTTGATTAATAAATTCAAATTAAATGAAAAACAATTATTTCAGACTAATTATAGTTTTATTTATCGCTGGTTTTTTCACTTCATGCTCAAGTTCTTCAGCTGAGCAAAGTACAAAAGATGCATTATCATTTTTTTTAAATGATAATGGTGGTGTATTGTATATAAAAGCAAAAAAAGCGCAAGAGAACATTTTAAAACAAACAGCCCAAGGTCTTATTGAAGAATTTTCTTCAGAGATAAATCGAATTAGCCTTTAAATCATGAATAAATTAAATAAAGAAGAGACACGTGTAATTATAAATAAAGGTACAGAAGCCCCATTTATCGGTGAGTATAATGATCATTTTGTAGAGGGGTCTTATGTTTGTCGCCAATGTGATATAGTATTGTATGCAGCGAAAGATAAGTTTCACTCGGGTTGCGGATGGCCATCATTTGATGATGAAATTGAGGGAGCTGTGAAGCGAGTTCAAGATACTGATGGAAGAAGAGTTGAGATTGTATGTGCCAATTGTTATGGTCACTTAGGGCACGTGTTCGAAGGGGAGAGACTTACAAAAAAGAATACCCGTCATTGCGTAAATTCTACCTCTTTGAAATTCATAGAAAAGAAAGATTAAAAGATTCAATCTAGCAGGGCACAGTCTAATATGTAATCACAATTTTCATGCACAATTTCATGTAAAATTAGTTGTGAGGCTAAAGCAATCTGAGAATAATTTTGAGAGTTATTGCCAAAACTAGCTGCTGTATTTTGCCACATCGACTTTATTAATTCTTGTCCTCCTACTTTTGGGCTTATTTTATTCATAACAGCCCTAACATTACCTGCTCCTGCATGATAGACGTGTAATACAAACAGTCTGAACCATATATCACCTTCCTTGTAGTCTAAATCATTAGAGTTAAGGATGCGTTTCGCTTCAGGTATGCATACGCGTTTAATTAGTCTAGATGCCCCATATGCACTTCTATTAAAATCAGAGCGTTCATCTTTATATTTACTAACAGTTAATCCTTGAGCACGTGCCACAGATGGCATTAATTGAAACGGTCCGTATGCACCAACTTTTGATTTTTTCAATTGTCCAGGGCTTTCAATCAATAAGATTGCTTGAGCATACCATGGATCTACATTATATTTCTCAAAAGCTTCAACTCCTTCACTAATTGATTCGTAAACAATATCAAATTTGTAAAAATCATTTTTTCCAGTAGTACAGAAAATTCTATCTTCACTAGCTAGCCCATGAAGTGTTCTTATACTATCTCTAAAATTGTTCTTTTGGCTTTCTGTTTGTTTGTTCCAGCTTATTTCACTCATTTTTGAAACAATAATTCTTGAAGCTGCAATATTTATTAGTACGGAATCTGGAGTCAACTCCATAACCTGTTTCCAGAAAATAGGTTGAGCCAATTCTGACCACCCTTCTGAGATAATTGATTTCGCGCTAAGAATAGTGTTATTCTCATTGCCTTTTTTTACTTCAATCTTTTCTTCGTCCCAAGAATATAGGGGTTGAGATAATGGTATGAAAGAAAATAGAATAGCGGATAAGATTAAAAAGATACGCATGAAAAGTTTTAGTTGTTAATAGACAATTTTAAAGATAACGCATATAACATGTGTCTAGTTACAGAAATTACTTAATAATCAACACTGGAGCGTTCAAAAATAATACTTTTGTAAACTATGAATTTGATAAAGCAAATTTTTAATTTTCCAATCGTTGCCTTGGTGAAAATTTATCAATGGTTTGTAAGTCCTATTCTTCCCAAATCGTGTAGATATACTCCTACATGCTCAACATATATGTTAGATGCATTAAGAGTCTGGGGCCCTATAAAAGGACTGTATTTGGGTATAAAACGAATTTTGTCTTGTAATCCTTGGGGTGGACATGGCCATGACTATGTTCCACAGAGAAAGAAGTAGAACCTAGTCTAGTCTCATAAAAGTAAATGGTGATTTCTTTTTAATCATTTCATATATGAACAATGCAATTAATAAAATGTATTCGATATTAACTATCATTCGAGCGTCAAACGCATTACTATCATTGTAAAAAACGTAAGAGAAGAAAATTAAGAAAGACCAAAGAAGTGGAAAGGTATAATTTGTAAAAAGAGAGAGGGCAAGTATAGTTAATATATACCATGGATGTATCGTACTGCTGAATAGTAGGTAGATGAAAAAAGCAATAGTCATTCGATTGAATAATTTTTTCCAATCGGCAATTTGTCCATAGAGTGCAAGTGTCAGTATTATCCCTATCGCAATTTTCGATAATTGAGGCCCGTATACTCTTGTTAAGTTCCAGCCTGTCTCAGCAATGCCATACTGAATATAATAGTGTAGAATGAACGCGTTGAATTCAAAAACATGGAAATATAATCTAATACTATTCCCGAAATTTTCAATGTTATCTAAATTCAATTGGAGTAATCCAAGTACTACAACAATAGAAATCGTGACAGTATAAAATAGCGCTGATTTCCAAAGTCCCATGAAGCGATAGAAGAAAGGAAGAAGCATTAGTGGAATCAACTTAATTTGAATAGCAATAGCAAACAACCCTGCTCCATAAATGATTCTTTTTTGAATTAGAAAGTACATTGCAATGAAAAAGTATGAAATCATAACTCCTTCAAAATGAACATTCCCTGTACATTCTATTATCCAAAGGGGATTTAGGTATAGTAGCCAAATTCTTGACGTATTAATATTCAAATTAATCAATAATTTCCTCAAATATATTGCGCCGAAAATCTCAGTAATTACAATCAATAACTTTAATATAAAGGTGTTAATCGCCAACGAATTTGTAAAGGCTGTCGCGAGTAAAAAGTAGCCTTGATTTACTGGAGGGTATACAGAGTAATTCGCTTGGGATAATTCACCAATACCATCGTAAATACTTAAAAGGTAAGTACTGTTTTGAACAAACGGTTCGTTCAATAATTCCTTTGGCTTAAAGTCGAATGGATTGAACCCTACCCATGTTATTTCACCATCCCAAATAAAACGATAGTAATCGATGGATAAAAATGGCTCATAGATCATGGAGATTAAATGAGCGACTCCTGCAATAGCTATAAGATGTTTGAATGCTAGTATGTCCTTATATCGAATCAGGGTGATATATGCAGAAAAAGCTAGCGTGTATAAAATAAAAATGTAGCCAAAGTGTGTGCGGTCAACTTGCCAGTTCACCAAGAAAATGGATGTAAGAAATACAACGATACTAAACGCAATAAGTATACGTTTATACATCATTTACATCTTCTGGGTTCTTAATTCGGCAACCGAATGATAAAACACTAATCCGTAACCAAATGCAAGCATTAAGTGGAATGGTACCATTCCTAAATCGCCATAAAAACCTCTGTTAATTGCTGTGAACAAGAATGTTGCAGCAAGTAAGCCTTCACCAATATTTAGAATGGAAAGACTTTTTTTATCATATTTATTTCCTTTGAATTCGTTCTTAACATTCACATTGAATTTAGGTGTACGAACAAATGAACTCTTGATACCTAGGTAGCCTTCCAATACCGCAACAGAATTGTTTAGTGCAAGTCCCATTGAAACCATTAAGAATAAAAAGAATCTCCCTAAAAACGTAAAGAATGATTTTATTTTCTTCTCTGTTTTATCTCTATAAGAATGCCAGTAATAGAACATTAAGAACACCGTACTTATTAAGAATATAGAACCGTAACGAATCACATAATTTAAATCAGTAAAACTGTCTTTGATATGAAGAACAGGTAAGCTGAAAAGAGAAATCATTAATATAAAAATGAATACAGAAGAGTTAAATAGATGAGATAGTCCGTGAATACGATCGGATAACTTCACGTTTTTAGCAGTAATCATTGTCTTCCACATCTTAATAAAGCATTCTGCCCCACCTTTCATCCATCGATGTTGCTGACTTTTAAGAGCCGACATTGTAATCGGTAGCTCAGCTGGAGCTATGACCTCTTCTAAATAGCGGAACTTCCAACCTTTAATTTGTGCTCTATAGCTTAAATCTAAATCTTCAGTTAACGTATCGTGTTCCCAACCACCTGCATCTTCAATACATTTTTTCCTCCATATACCTCCAGTCCCATTGAAGTTGATGAAATGTCCTGAAGCACTTCTTCCTCCTTGCTCAATTGCAAAGTGACCGTTGAGGCCAAATGCTTGAAGTTCCGTAAGTAAGGAGTAATTTTTATTTATATGTCCCCAACGTGTTTGAACCACACCAACTTCATCACTGTCAAAATTTGGCATTGTTTTTTGCAACCAATCCTTTTTAGGAATAAAATCAGCATCAAAAATTGCGATGAATTCTCCTTCAACTTGATCCATAGCATCATCAAGCGCACCGGCTTTATAGCCAGTTCTATCTGTTCTGTGGATATGCTGAATATTTACACCTCTTGCTTTAACTTCGGCAACCTTTTTAGCGATAACATCTTTTGTTTCATCTGTAGAGTCATCTAATACTTGGATTTGAAATTTATCTGCTGGATATTCAAATGCTGCACATGTTTCTATAATACGATCAGCAACATACAATTCATTATACATCGGTAGTTGAATCGTAACTTTTTTTGCTGTTTTAGGGTCAAAAACTGGGCGGACAGTAGATTTCTTTTTCTTAACGTAAGCAATAGCTAATGTTAATTGAAGTATACTGTAAAATAAGACAAGGACCAACCCTGCGAAATAAATACCAATAATTATTCTTGCTACTAAGTGCGACCAATAATGCTCAGTATAATAGGCGTCTCCCCAGTTAAACATCCATGAGACATTTTTGGATACTCCAAAATCTAATTTTGAAGGCTGTATTTCTGTCACTTCGAAATTAAATGCGTCTTTTCTGTAATCTTCGTCAATGATTGTTAATTTATATTCTCCAATGGGAATAGTTTTAAAGGTAAAACTCCCGTCGTTATTTGTTTTAGTATTAAACTTTTCGTCCGAGCCAACTCGATTAATTTCAATTTTTAATTCTTTGACAGAGCGATTCGTCTTTTCATCTGTAACATTTCCAAAAAATGTTCGAGACAAAGATGAATCTGCGCGAGCTTCTTGACTATTTCCTACAAAGGAAATTAGCAACATGAGTAATGCTGCAAGGTTTTTAATAATAGACATATTCAAATCCATAGTATTATTATACTTTTTCCTGCGCTAAAAACGGTATTTAAAGACAGTAAATATAATCTTTATTCCCGCAAATAAGGTACCTTTTACTGTACCACTTACCTTAGAAACACCAATTCTTTTTTTATAATTCACTGCAACTTCCTGAAATTCATATTTTTTATTAACAGCTTTTATTTGCATTTCTATGGTCCAACCATAGGTTTTATCACTCATTTCAAGGTCATCAAGTACGCTTGCCTTTATGGCTCTAAACGGTCCTAGATCAGTGAACGATGCACCATAAAATATTCTAATTAATCGAGTGGCCAACCAGTTCCCAAAAACCTGTTGAGGCGTCAGAGAACCCTTTTCGCTTTTACCCAAAGTACGAGAGCCAATCACCATGTCCATTCCGTTATTTAAAATAGGAGCGACAACATTTTCGATTTCTTGGGGGTAATCGGAGTAATCACCATCTAAAAACACAACGATATCTGTGTTTAATTCTTTGGTTTTTTCAATTCCTTTTAAGCATGCCCAACCGTATCCTTTATTAGGTTCGTCAAGAACAATTGCTCCAGCTTTTTTTGCGATATCAATTGTATTGTCCGTTGAATTATTGTTAACTACAATAACGTATTTCACTAGGTTTCGATCAATATCTGCAACAACCTTCCCAATTGATTTTTCTTCATTAAACGCAGGAATTACTACTGAAATAATCGGATTCATTCTAAGTTTTTAGAGGTATCAATTTAGTAATTCAATTTCACACTTTACTTGGGTGTTATCAATAGGTTTGACCCAAAAACATCCAATTCATTTTTTGTCAAGAAGCCCATCCTTAAGTCTTGGAATAATTTTAAAACTTTGTTCATGTAGCTTGTTCGGAAGATCATGAATCATTAAATATATTGATAATAACCTTACAGTTTTATTTCATCAATTGAAATTTACCGGTTTAATTCCCCAATCATATTTTTTGTAAATGATTTTCGGATAATAGCCTTCTGGGATTATTTTATACTGTTTAAGAAATTCTATTACACCATCTTCACCATTAAAATCATCTTTAAACCAAGAAAAAAGCTCACTAATCATTACTTCGTTTTGACCAGCTTTATATTCGCAATTATTCTCTACATAAAATTGTGTCGCTTCTTCTAATTGATTATTCAGTTCTTTAGGATTATAATAGGCGATTGCCGGACATGAAGTTGCACCACAATTTAAAGTGAAATGAATTCTGTTTTCAATAGAGTCAAGTCTGAATTGCTGAGTGAAAAAAGGATTAGAAACATCCGTTTTTAAACGGAGAATCCCATTCTCAATATCATCCAAACTTAATTTTGCTCCACCTATAATGAGATCATTAGTTTTAAAAAATGCGTGTTTGTCTTCAAAAAGTTTTGGATTCTCAGCTAAGCGAATCTGGACCAGTGAATTGTAAATATTTAACCAAAAGGCTAATTTTTTTTCAGGACTATTTAATTCAGATTTTAGTTTTTTTAAGTTGATCTCTCGCAATGTATCAGAATACGATTGATAGGGGAGCTCCGATTTGATATAAACAAGCATACTTTGAGAAAAGTCTATCGCATTTGATGGATAGATATTAGATTCATCTAATTCTTTTTCGCTTTGGGTGCATTGTTGAGAACTGAGTAAAACAAAAGATATAGATAAGACTGAAATTAAAATAGAGGATATAGATATTTTCATAAAATAAATATGTTTTGATAAAATCAATCTGCTATTTCCAAACACCTCGATTAGAGAATGCTTCAATACGTGAATTTATACGATCTTCTGGTTTCAGGTCCTTCAATTCAGCTAAATAGGACTTAATTGCTCTTTTAACTTTCTTAATTGCACCAGCATGATCCCTATGAGCACCGTTAGATGGCTCTTTGATAATATCATCAACAATTCCTAACTTCTTCATATCTGCTGAGGTCAATTTCAATGCTTCTGCCGCTTTTTCTTTGTAGTCCCATGACCTCCATAATATCGATGAACAAGATTCAGGAGAAATAACAGAATACCATGTGTTTTCCATCATTACAACTTTATCACCAACACCAATTCCTAATGCACCACCAGAAGCTCCTTCACCAATGATAACACAAATCACAGGAACTTTCAAGCGCATCATCTCATAGATGTTTCTCGCGATTGCTTCACCTTGACCTCTTTCCTCTGCTTCCAATCCTGGAAATGCACCTGGAGTATCAATGAATGTTACAATTGGTTTATTAAATTTCTCTGCCATTTTCATCAAACGAAGTGCTTTTCTGTATCCTTCAGGATTTGGCATTCCGAAATTTCTAAATTGACGCATCTTTGTGTTAACACCTTTTTGCTGTCCAATGAACATTACCGTTTCACCATCTAGTAAACCGAATCCACCAACCATGGCTTTATCATCTTTTACATTACGATCTCCATGCAACTCTTGGAATGTACCATCGGTAATACCTCCAATATATTCCATTGTATAAGGACGGTCTGGGTGACGTGATAATTGTACACGTTGCCAAGGAGTTAGTCCAGAAAAAATCTCTTTCGTTTTAGAATTTAATTTTTTCTCTAATTCTCCTATTTTATCCGTCATGTCGACCTCAGAATCTTCACCAATCACCTTGGTTTGACTAATTTGGTCTTCTAATTCTTTTAACGGTTCTTCAAAATCTAAATAAGTAGCCATTTTATCATCTAATTTGATGGGCGAAAGTTACAAAAATTGTTTAGTTGTTCTAACTTTGTATTATGATATTATTTCCGCCAGCTAAGATCAATTTGGGATTGAACGTTTTACGTAAGCGTGAAGATGGATATCATGAAATTGAATCATGTTTGTATCAAATTCCACTTTTTGATTCACTAGAGATAATTAAAAAGGATTCTTTCAAATTCGTTCAGACGGGTTTGGCTATTGATTCTGAGCAAGAAAATAATCTTGTAGTAAGGGCTTTTTTTTTAATGAAAGATCGTTTTTCAATAGGAAATGTATACGTGCATCTATTGAAATCGATTCCAATGGGTGCAGGCCTTGGGGGTGGTTCTGCTGATGCAACTTATGTTCTATTGGGATTAAATGATTTATTTGAATTGAACCTTTCATATGATGAAATTCGATTATTAGCTAGTGAATTAGGAAGTGATTGTCCTTTGTTTATAAGGAAAGATGTACAGATTGTAAAAGGAAGGGGAGAAATTCTTGAAAATATAAATTTCACGCTACAAGGAAAGTTTCTGAAAATTGTCAATCCTGGAATTCACATCGAAACGAAAGAGGCCTATTCTAATATTGAATATTCTCATAGTAAACCGATTACTCAGGTTATGGGACAGTCTATGGAAACTTGGAAAGAGGAGTTAACAAATAGTTTTGAGTCTACAGTATTTAAAAAACACCTTAAAATTGAACCAATAAAAAACCAACTGTACTCTGAAGGTGCCCTTTATGCATCAATGACAGGAAGTGGCTCAACTTTATTTGGAATATATTTAGAAGAACCAACATTGACTTTTCCTACATATTATGAAAAAGTGTTGAAGCTTTAATGTTTCACCAGCTTCTTAATTGTCATGTATCCATTTTCAAGCATAATCTGTACAAAGTAGATTCCTTTAGGCAGATCGCTAGTATTTAATAGCGTTTTATTAGATACTATAATTGATTGCTGCACAACCTGACTATTCATGTTTCGTATGGTATATTCAGTTCCTTGAATTTTATTAAAAGCGATTGTTACTATTTCATTTGCAGGGTTTGGATATAGTGCTACTAAATAATCTTGTTTTGATTCAGCGACCGATGCACTACTATTTGGATTTACTTCGAAATGAAATAATCCTCCAAGATCTTGTCCTACAAATAGGTTTAGATTCCCATCCTGATTTATATCGTTTAAATAAAATGAGCTGTAGCTTTCAACGTCGATATTCAAGTACGAATCAGAAACAGATGCAAAACTTTGCCCTGAAGCTAAGTTTCCATCAATATCATTGTAATAATTTAGGTTTCCGTCAATACCACCAACAAATAAATGTGTATCACCATTTAGGCGAAAGAAGTGTGGTGCAGCATATCCATCTGGAAAATTAGGTGTAATGTCAATGTTTCCGAGCATTGAATTCACCAGTTGAAAAGATGGAGCTACTGATGTTCCTACATTTTCATAGTAGAATATTTCACCATTCTTATTGCCGATAACTAAGTCAAGTAACCCGTCATTATTCAAATCAAAGAGTTGAGGATGTGCATATGCTAAAACATTAATTGGAGTTCCCGTATTGTCTTGAAAGTTAATTGTTCCACTTGTATAAATTGCACCAGAACCTATACTTGTATTCTCATAATAGACAAGGGTTCCTGTTTCTGTTCCTAGGATGATATCATCATCGTTATCCCCATCAATATCACCAAAAGCAGGAACAGATCGTAAGCCGTAAGTTTCAGTACTCAGATTTAAGTAGTTAAAATCGACATAGGTGAAAACAGGATTTAATAAAGTTCCTGTGTTTTGGTAGTAGGCGAGTGTACTTTCTTTTTCTAAAACAGGTTTATATCGATAGAAGTTTGATATAAGCATATCTTGTAATCCATCTTGATTTATATCTGTAAATGTTGGGATAGAACCCGTTCCGTGCTCTATCATTTGATTCTGCAGGAAGTTATCTGAAGTAAAAACAAACGTTGGAGCTTCATTCGTTCCTATATTTTTATAGAAATGAACGCTACTTTCATTAAAAGAAATATTCTTCGCATTGGGGCAAATAATTAAATCTTTCACTAAGTCAAAATCAACATCTACCAAATAAGCTGCTGGAAACAATTGGATATTCGCAGGTGTGGTATTCGAGGGGAATGAATTGTCAATCGAGATTATCGGTGAATCACTATTGACAGATGATCCTCCGTTAATCAATAAATTAAGATTGGTGAATGAAACATCCCCAATGACTAAATCAAGGACACCAGAATTGTCATAATCGAAAGCTAGTAGAGTAGAGCCCGCATGTCGTGTTGCTTTTTCTACTGGAGTGTCTACAGATTCAGGATTAGCAATTTCACCACCTTGACAAGGAAAACTAGTGTCATTTAATAATAGTGAGTTCGTATTCATATCTTCTGAGAATTTCCCCCAGCATTGATTTTTTAAAATAAAGGTCAATGAATCAGGAACACCATATAGTTCCATACTTTGGTTCTGATGATACTCTAAATTTGTTCCTCCTTGATGAAAGGTTAAAATATCAATATCAGAATCACCATCAACATCAACAATAGCAGGGATATCACTTGAATTAATAATCAGATTACTTAAATTATCAGGGTATTGTGAATAAATTAAATCTTTTACCAATTCCCATTGAAGTCCACTCTCTATGCTTCCAACATTTCTGTATACTTTAAGACCACCTATTCCTTGTGTAAATAGATCTTTTCGACCATCATTATCATAGTCAATCATTGTGGCTCGATAACGAATATTTGATGGGAATTTATTCTTTGAATTGTAGGCTAATTTATAATGTAATCCGCCATTATTTTCTTGTGTAAATACACGAATATTATTTTTGCTTCGATCAAAAACAAACAAATCCATATCACCATCAAAGTCGTAATCGAAATCAGAAAATTGCGCATAATTCAACCCACCTCCCCAAGCATTTCTCAAGGTGTCTACTCCCTTTTTGACAAGTATAGAATTATCGTATTCAAATCCAAACTGGGCATAGGCTGAGCTATTAATAGCTGTTGATATAAATATTGATAGTATGTGAAAATAGATATTCATAAGTGATTTCATATTTCAACTATTTAATGCTTTTGTCTTTATAAGGCGTGGCAACTATTCCCAAAGTTAATAGTCTTGTTTGTAAAGAACTAAAATTGTATAAAATGTTTCAAAGAATATTTAATAATGTTATATTTTTAATTAGTTTTTCTAATCTTCAAGCACAGGATAGTGCTTCTGTTTTATTTATTGGGAATAGCTATATATACGTAAATGATTTACCTACGACACTAGCTGATTTATCAGCTTCATTAGGAGATAATGTTACATTTGAATCGAGTACTCCTGGCGGATCAAACTTAGCAAGTCATGCAGGTAGTTTAGCTACTTACACCAAAATTAATACCGAAGCTTGGGATTATGTTGTACTTCAAGCACAGAGTCAAGAGCCTTCATTTTCAGAGGCTCAAGTGAATGTTAATACAATTCCTTATGCAATTCAATTAGCAGACAGTGTGTATGCAAATAACTACTGCTCTGAGGTGATGATGTTTATGACGTGGGGTAGAGAGAACGGTGATCCTCAATGGGAACCCATTTCAACATTTGATGGAATGAGTGCTCGGTTGAGGAGTGGTTACATTAGAATTGCAGATTCAGTGAACGGATCTGTTAGTCCAGTTGGAGTTGCTTGGAAATATGTTAGAGACAATCATCCAGCAATAGTATTGTATGCTGGTGATGGCTCACATCCAAGCTATGAAGGAACCTACCTCGCAGCTTGTACCTTTTATGCCTCTGTTTTTAGAAAAAGTCCGGTTGGAGCGCCATTTATCGGCTCGCTTTCAGCCCAAGTTGCTGCAGACCTTCAGAATGCTGCTGCAATAACAGTTTTAGATAGTTTAGATCAATGGAGTCTCCATCCGATGTCAGAGTATACACAAGCAGATTATTCATATGAAATTACAGATGGAATGGTTGATTTCACAAACCTAAGTTTAGGTGCTACAACGTACTATTGGGATTTTGACAATATAAATACAAGCCAAGATGAGAATCCATCGATCATATTTTTAGAAAACGGAACATATACGGTTACTTTAATTGCTGAGAGTCCTTGTGATATTGACTCTGTGGAGTATGACATTGAAATCACTACAGCTTCTTTAAATGAATATTCTAAAGAGTATACGTTGAAATCACTTGGGAGTGGCATGTTTGAAATCACAAAGATTAATCCAATAGATGAAATTACGTTGATTAATATGGAAGGAATAGAAGTCCCATTTTACTATTCAAATGGAGTAGTTTTGACATTAGACATTTCGAATAATGAAACAGGATTTTATGTTTTAAAAATGAAGAATTCAGAACATATCTATTCAATCCGACTGCCTTTAATTAAGGAATGATTTTAAGAGTTGATTCTATAACGAAATGTCATCTATACTATTTTCAAAACCTATCAAATTCATGCTGTGATAAATAAATCGTCTTGTGATTTCCGTACTTTTTTCTGATGTTGCGCCTCATCATCTTCATGTCGATATCCCATTGGAACAACTAACGATGCTGTTAAGTTTTGATCACGTAAACCAAGTAGTTTGTCGTAGTCTTTTGCTTTGAACCCTTCCATCGGTGTTGCATCAATTTTCAACGTAGCACATGTATGGATTAATTGACCTAAAGCGATGTATGCTTGATTCTTATTCCATCGAAATTTCTGATCATCATCCATCTTACTAATCGTAAGTTTCATAAAGTCGCCATATCCTTTCATCATCTCTTCATGAACATCTCGTGTTGAACTAATGTTCGCAACATATTCATCTATATGTGTTTCATTAAGGTCTCGATAAGAACATATGATTATAAGATGTGATGCATCTACAATTTGAGATTGGTTGTATGACATTGTCTGAAGCTCTTGACGCAATTCAGGAGATTCTACTATAATAAACTTTAGTGGTTGAAGGCCATATGATGTTGGTACTAAACGTAAAGAGTCTTTAATGACTTCAAAGTCTTCATCTTTAATGTTTTTAGAAGAATCAAATTTTTTCGTTGCGTATCTCCAGTTGAGATCTTTAATGATATCGTGCATCAAGTCTATATTTATTTGAGCATGAAGTTACAATTATTGAAAGTTAAATTACCTTTAAGCTATCCAATATTTCTCGGTTAACTGTAGGAGGGAAGTTTCCTTTTTCAACCTGTTTCATTATGTAATCTGCTAAAACCGTTGCTTTTTATTTTGTTTCAAATCCGTTAACACCAGGAATAGAAGGGATATGCTTTTGATTAATTAACATCATTCCATCTTGATGTATTTGATATCCATATCCCAATCCACTCTCGTTATTAATAATAGTGTAAGAATAACTACTTGAGTTTGTTTGAATTTCTTTAGTCTCCCAATCAGAGGTATCTTCTAATTCGGTAGAGTTTACAGCATTATTTACTAATGGAGCTTCATAACCACCCAATTTGGACTCTACGAGCTCTTTAGGTGTATTTGTTTCAGTACAAGAAACAAGAAAGAGGGTTATAATCAACAAATGTTTCATGAATTATAGAATTACTATTTTTGAATGATAGATGGTTCCTAATTCAGTATGATTACATTTTACAATGTAATTCCCTGAAACCGCATCCGAATTGATAATCTCAAAACCTTTCAATGTTTTGTTGATCAAAAAAGTATTTGTCACATTTTGTCCAGCTAAAGAGTAGATTGTTAAATCTAAGTCAGTTGAAATAATATCAATTTTAAACTTCCCATTAGAAGGATTCGGGTAAAGATTGATTTCAGAAGCGGAATAGTGACCTTCTAAACTTGCTAGTTTTCGGTAGCTATACATGTCATCGTTAAAAATTCCGTTATATCCAGAGCCAACAAACGCAACATCTTGCAGAACAAATGCAATCGCACCAGACCCTCCAGGTCCAGGGTAATCCATTCTTTGTACCCATTTATCAGAGAAGTAATTGTATTCCCATAAATCATTCTTAAAATCCGAATTGATATCTTCTCCCATGCATTTCAAAAGTCTTTTAGTTATAAGAATATAATAAGGTGATAATAGTATAAAGATATATCTTTAGTTAGAGTTTATTTTAAATAAAGTCTAATTTGTAGATTGTGTTTTCATATTTAGGCTACTTTATTAACGATTGTTATCGTTAATAACTTTTTAATACTTCTGTATATAAAGTTTAAAAATGAATGAAAATTCCTTGCAAATTTGTGATGAATAAATTTTTTCAGACATGATTACACAAACAACATTACAAGAAGAGATTAAGGAATTAAAAGGTAACCTAACAGGTGATATGTTTACTGACATGGATATTAAAGACGAAATCCATAATTTAGAAATGAAGTTGAAAGGAGTTAAGCCAATGGATAGTCACATCGATTGTATTGGCTGTGGATCTTAATTACTTTAATCAATGAGTTAATTCGAGCCGCTTTTTCAGAGGTAATTATTATCCTGTAGCGGGGTTTTTAGAAAGTATGTCAACATTAAGACTTTTCTCTAAGTGTCTATTTAATATGTCTCCCATGTTATTGTAGTCTAAAAAGATAGTGTCATTGTGATACTTAGAGAGCTCCGTACTTAGTAATGCAATATTTTGGTCGGTTGATATTTTATCTCTGCGCATTTGACGGAGTAGACTTCGTGTTCGTTGACGATATGCGAAGAATCGTTTTTTCATTGCGACACGCTCAATACGTTGGTATTGTTTAACAACATCTTCCTTCATGAGTTCTTGAACTAAATCTACTAGATCAATATTATCGCTATAAAATTGTGGCTTATAAATGTTTTTCCGACCTTCAAAATTTTGTTGATCAAAATCCATAGCGCGTAATCGGTACTGGACATTATCAAAATCTTGTGTAATTTCAACGACGAAATTATAGGCACGCATATCTCCTAATAATCGAACAAAACACCGCTCATTGAACTTTACAAATTCTTTTGCAAGACGTAATCTGTTTTCAATGGTAACTTTCTTGTTTTTTAAAATAAAATCATCTGCAGGAATCCCAACAACATGCTCTTCTACCAATGTTTGTTTATCTACTAAATAGTTTACATTGTCTGGGGAGAAAATCTCCTCCAATTCAAGTCCGTAGATTCTAGAAGCATCTGCCTTCTTAACATAAAAGTAATCGTAGTTATCATTGATTTCATTTACAACACGTACTCGGAACGGTTTCGAATTCCCAAAAGAACAGAAGTCAATGCGGTCAATTTTAAGGTAGGGGATGATGTCCCCTTCTGATACTAGCTTTTGATAAACTTCAACCAATCCTTTACTTAAATATTCTAAATTTTCTTGGTCATACATCGCCATGTGCCACAAAGTCTTGTTCCCAGCATCATCATCCAGAGGGAAAATCTCCCGGTATTGAGTTAGGTCTTCATATGTGACAGGTAATTCATCTAGACGCGCATATTTTTTTAGGTGCTCTTTTAGATATGCCTTAATTCGATAAATAGGTTTTTTATTCTCGATATGATTGAATTCCATTAGTGTCTTATTTATATAATACTCCAAGTTGGTGATTTCTTTTTAACATATCTTTGTTAGAATTGTAATTGTTTTCACTACTGCATAAATGCATACATCAAAATATTAGCACCCATCTTCATTGCCTGAATTCTTTTGTTCTCAGAATCGTTGTGAACTTCGCTATTCTCCCAACCATCACTTAAATCTGTTTCATATGTATATAGACAAACTAATCGGCCATCAATTATAATTCCAAATGCTTGAGGGCGTTTCCCATCATGTTCATGGATTTTTGGTAAGCCATTGAAATCGTATTTTTGATGGAATAGTTCATGATTGAAGGGCAATTCTACCAGGTCATTATTCGGAAATACCTTTTTCAACTCTACACGAATAAATTCATTCATTCCATAGTTATCGTCGATATGAAGGAAACCTCCTCCCATTAAATAGTTTCTCAAATTTTTAGATTCACTTGAAGAAAAAGCAACATTTCCATGTCCAGTCATGTGAATTAAAGGATATTGAAATAGGTCAGAACTACCAACTTCTACATAAGGAACTTCCCTGCTGATTGATGTTCCTAAATTTTCATTGCAAAAAGATATTAGGTTAGGTAATGCCGTTGGATTAGCATAGTAATCACCTCCTCCATTATATTTTAGAACAGCCAATTGATATCCCTGCGCCAGAGATGTGAATTGTAAAAGAAGCGTTAAGCATACAGTATATAAAATTTTATTAATCATTGAATTAGTAGTTTGGCTTGCATGCATGTATAAAGCGCAGCGGTTTCCGTACGTAATCGGTTTTCTCCTAAAGTTATTGTTTTATATCCATACTCCTTTGCTAATTTAATTTCTTCTAGAGTAAAATCTCCTTCCGGACCAATTAATATTGGGCAATTTACTGAGGTGAATACATCATTGATATGTGCTCTATTTTCATCAAAGCAATGAGCGATTAGCCCATTTGGATTGTTTTTTATGAAGTGATTGACGTTGGTTAGTGGGTTGATTTTTGGAAGAAATGTTCGATGCGATTGTTTCATTGCTGAAACTGCTTTTTTCTCCAGACGATCTGTTTTAATTTTAATGCGTTCTGAATTTTCACATTCTATTAAAGTAACTTCTGTAATTCCTATTTCGGTTGCTTTTTCAATGAACCACTCAATGCGTTCCATTTGTTTTGTTGGGCCAACAGCAATGTGAATTTCACTGATTGGTTTATTTTCCGTTTTAACACCGTTAACTTTTAAATCACAACGTTTTGGGTTATCTACAACGATTTCGCAGGTGTACAAACTTCCTTTGCCATTTAAAATACCAATTTCGTCTCCCGTTTTCATACGAAGAACACGAACAACATGTTTTGATTCTTCTTCACTCAATCTGTATTTATGGTATTTAGGGCTGATATTTGGATCGTAGAATAATCGCATTAGTGCATCAATCTATAAATAAGTTCTTTCATCAATTGTCCAGAAGTAAATGATGAATTCCCAACTCCTTTTGATTTTAAATCATACTCGTGAAGCAATGTGATATTTGCTGCAATTTTCTTTGGGTTATATGTTTCTGTCGCAGTAAGTAATTGTCCTGCAATAAACGGAGGAATTCCTAATGTACTTGCAATGGTAGCCCTATTTTTATTTGGTAAGAAGTGGATCTTCATCAACTTCGAAAAGTGATTGAATAGATTCCCAACGACAACTACTATGTGTGCGGCTTTCGGGTTATGATTGAAGTAGTCTACAATGGTATTTGCTTTTGTTACATCTCGTACGCTTATAGCATTGACTAATTCAAACACGTTGTAATCTTTCGAAATACCAATATTTTTTTCAATATGAATTTCATTGATTGTTGTTCCGGTCTCAACGAGGATACTCAATTTATCAAGTTCATTCGAAATCTTGCTTAAATCATTTCCTACAAATTCTGCGAGAAGCATACTTGCTTTTGGAGTAATTCCGTAACCTTTCGATTTTATAAACGTTCCGATCCAATCAACTAGTTTGTAATCAGGTACTTTACCCGATTTATATACAATTCCATTTTTGGATGCTGCCTTCATGCTCTTTTTTCGAGAATCGTAATTCTTGTGCTTATAGTTTATGACGAATATGGTTTGATTAGAAGGTTGTTCAAAGTAGGGAAGTAAATCTTCCAATCCCTTTAAATCTTGCGCTTCTTTTAATATTACCAAACGTCGTTCAGCCATCATTGGGTATCCTTTTGCTTCTGAGATTATACTCAAGGTGTCAGAATCTTTACCATAAAGTATCGTTTGATTGAAATCACGTTCATGCTCTTCCAATGCATATTCAATAATTGCATTTGTAATTACATCGATGTAATAGGGTTCCTCTCCGTGAAGAAAATAAATATTCTCGAATTTCTTTGCCTTGATATCTTTTATGATAAGCTTGTAATCCATCTAGCTGTGTTTTGACCATATTTTGACCAATTCAACCAATGTTTCTGTACCTTTTTCCATATCCTGTATACTCACAAATTCATGACGCGAATGAATAGCCATTTCTCCAGTAAAAATATTAGGACAAGGTAATCCCATAAATGAAAGTCGAGAGCCATCGGTTCCTCCTCGAATAATTGTTGGATTAGGAGAGATGCCCGCTAATTTCATAGCATTAATTGCATAAGCTGAAACAAAAGGTACATCTACTAGTACCTCCTTCATATTCCGATATTGTTCCATCACTTCAAATGTATATCTCAATTTTGGATAGTTACTAAGCGTTGCTTTGAATAACTCTTCCAAACGTAGTTCGTATTCTGTTAATTTGGATGTAATATGATCACGAATGATAAAGGATACAGTTGCATCTTCCATTCCTCCTTGGATTGAAACAGGGTGTACAAAACCTTCACGATCTTTTGTTGTTTCAGGAGACCAGCTATCTTTCGGCAAGCTCGCAATGAATTCTGACATTACTTTCATTGCATTTACCATTTTACCTTTAGCGTAACCAGGATGAGCAGTAATTCCTTCTAATTTAATTTTAACTACATCAGCAGAAAAACTCTCATCTTCTAAAGAGCCTAAAGTCCCACCATCTAACGTATATCCGAAGTCTGCGTTTAGTTTTTCCATATCTAAATGTTCAACACCTCTGCCAACTTCTTCATCCGGGGTAAATAATATACGAACTGTAGGGTGAGGAATGTCTGGATTCGACATTAAGTGATTCGCTAAATCCATAATGATTGCAATTCCTGCCTTGTCATCTGCTCCAAGTAATGTTAATCCACTCGCTGTAATGATATCATCACCAATCTTTTCTTTTAAATAAGGATGTTTAGTTGTTGTAATCACCTGTGTTGAATCATCTGGAAGGGTTATTGGGCTCCCATTATATTTTCTATGAACAATAGGTTTAACATTTGTTCCGCTGCAATCTGGAGCCGTGTCCATGTGTGAACAAAAACAAATAGTTGGCAGACTCTCATTTCCTGTATTGTTTGAAATTGTGCCAAAAACATAACCCCACTCATCCATTTCTGCATTCTCAATTCCGATCGATTTCAATTCTTCAACCAATACTTTTCCCAAATCTTTTTGAATCATTGAAGAAGGGAAGGAGCTTGAGTTAGGATCCGCAGCAGTATCAATTTTCGCGTACTTAATGAATCTAGTTTCTACAGTTGAGCTGTAATTTTTCATGCAAATATGTTTGAATTCAAATGTAATCATTTAATATAAAAAAAAGGCCTCTATCAAATGATAGAAGCCTTTTTTTAGATAAAATTTTACTTAAAAAATCTCAGAAACAGAAAAGTGAAATTCACCTTCGATTTGAGCATTTTCATCAGAGTCAGAACCGTGAACGGCATTTCTTCCTTTAGATTCAGCGTATTTAGCACGTATAGTACCTTCAGCTGCTTCAGATGGGTCAGTAGCCCCAATAAGAGCTCTGAAGTCTGTAACGGCATTGTTTTTTTCTAAAATAGCAGCTACGATAGGACCAGAAGTCATGTACTCAACTAGTTCACCATAAAATGGTCTTTCAGCGTGTACCTCGTAAAAAGCTTTTGCTTGCTCTTTAGAAAGTTGTGTGAATTTCATTGCTTTGATTGTAAATCCTGCTTCAGTAATCATACTCAGGATGTTACCGATATTACCGTTCTCAATTGAGTCAGGCTTCAACATTGTAAATGTTCTATTCGTTACCATTGTGTTCTTTTTTTTAACTAAAATTTGGCTCAAAGATATACAATTTTCTTATCCTAGAATAATTCCTTACTTGTTAATTCTTTATTAAAATAGATTAGTTAGATTTGTCTAACAATATTTGAACGATAGATGTAATTATGGATGCAATAATTGAATATTTAGGGTCAATAAGCCCCGTATTAGCCGCTTTTTATGCAACTATGTTTACTTGGGGACTAACGGCTGCAGGAGCGGGGTTAGTATTTTTTTTTAAGACAATGCACCGTGGCGTTCTAGATGGGATGCTAGGATTTACTGGTGGGGTTATGGTTGCTGCGAGTTTTTGGTCCTTATTAAACCCTGCAATTGAAATGTCAGAAACGATGTATCCAAATATGCCATGGATGCCTGCAGCAGTAGGTTTCTTTTTAGGTGCGATATTCTTATTTGGATTAGATAAGATTATGCCTCACTTGCACATTAATTTTAAAGAGTCAGAAAAAGAAGGAGTGAAAACGGAATGGCACAAGACAACATTATTGGTCTTAGCAATTACACTTCACAATATTCCAGAAGGACTTGCTGTAGGTGTTTTATTTGGAGCAGCAGGTTTAGGTATGGATGGCGCTACAATTGCAGGAGCTGTTGCATTGGCAATTGGAATTGGAATTCAAAATTTCCCTGAAGGATTTGCTGTAGCGATGCCATTAAGAAGACAAGGGATTAGTCGCAGAAAGAGTTTTTATTACGGTCAATTATCTGCAGTTGTAGAGCCCGTGTTTGGTGTTTTAGGTGCACTTGCAGTAGTGTATATGGAGCCGATTTTACCTTATGCGCTTGCTTTTGCTGCTGGGGCAATGATTTATGTTGTTGTGGAAGAGGTAATTCCAGAAACTCAACGTGATAAATATACAGATGTAGCAGTTCTAGGTTTTATAGGAGGGTTCTTAGTTATGATGATACTGGATGTTGGATTATCATAAAATTTAACATTGCTTTGTTTCAGTTATGAAAATAACTCATATATTTATACTGTAGAATGAGGGAGTAGTTTACCCCATTCTAAGTTTTATAGTTTTAGCATGGTTTAGTAGAAAGAGGAATAAGTCATTAAATTTGTTCCTCTTTTTGTGTCTATGTGTTTGTAGACCTGTTGTGAGTTATAAAACTATTCCTTATTACTCGATATAGCTTCTAGCAAACGACACGAAGTATTTCTCTAAATTCTGAAATTATCATAGCGGTTGCTCCCCATACGGTGTGACCGTCAAGATCAAAATAAGGCACGTTCTTTTCGCTGTATCCCTTAGTCAACATAATGTCTTTTGTTTTCAAAACACTATCCTTTAAAAGATGAAAGACATCGAACTCTATAATTGATTTAACTTCCCTTTCATCAGGGGATAATAGGGGCTTTTGACTCAAAACAAAAACAAAGGGCTGCACTAAAAATTGGCTCACAGGAATATAAACTTCGCTTAATTTTCCTATTAATTCTCCGTTTCCCATTGGAAGATTTATTTCTTCGTAACACTCTCTTCGTGCTGTATACTCTAAGTGTGGATCTTTTGGATCCATTTTACCACCAGGAAAGCTGATTTGTCCGCTGTGAAAACCATCATAACTAGGACGCTCGATAAGCACACATTTCATAGTTTCAACTTCTGGATATAAAATTAATCCAACAGCAGATTTACGGTGTTTAGCTTTGTTCTTTAAAAAGACACTTGTAAATGACCTATTCATTGGCATCAGATTACTGTGCGCAGTTTCTCCAGGTAATCCATTTGCTATTTGCTCCTGAATTAATTGTTTAAAAAGTTGAAAGTCCATTAATTATATACTGAATAAAGTATTTAGATAAAATAATCATACAGATATCCTATCTTCTTTTTTAACTAAGAGTGATATGATATTTATTATTTTAACCTTAGCGAATATAGTCATTTGTTCTCCCTTAAAGGAATCAAAATTACACTATCTTTATAGCAAATCAGTAAAATTATATAAAGTGAATTTAGCGGTTAATTGGGATGTCAGTTCGGAACTTATTGAAGGATATAAGACACCAAACATGTATGGTTTATTGTTTGTTTCTGGCTTAATTATAGGATATTTTGTGGTGAAGCGCATGTATAAGCGTGAGAAAATTGAAGATGAGAAACTAGATAAGCTGGTACTTTATATGGTCTTAGCTACAATTATTGGTGCTAGACTTGGTCATGTGTTTTTTTACGGACCTTATTTTGATGAAATCACTTCAGAAGGAATCGTAATGAGCAGAGGTTACTTCTCTCATCCATTGGATATTCTTAAAGTATGGGAAGGTGGATTAGCGAGTCATGGTGGTGCCATTGCAATTTTAATTGCGCTGATAATCTATTCAAAGAAAGTGGTTCAAAAGCCATTGATGTGGATTCTGGATCGAATTGCTGCCCCAATAGCAGTAGCGGCAACATTTATTCGTTTAGGGAACTTAGTGAATCATGAAATTGTTGGTGGCATTACGGATGTTCCTTGGGGGTTTAGGTTCTTATATAATGATTGTTATTTCCCGTACGATTGCCCTTGGGAATTGATTCCAATTCGTCACCCGGCACAGCTATATGAAGCAATTTGCTACATTTTTATATTTGGAATTTTGTTGTTTTTGTTTTGGAATAGGAGTGCTTGGAGACGTCCTGGTGTAATGTTCGGAACATTCTTAATCCTTTTATTTAGTGCAAGATTCTTTATTGAGTTCATCAAATTAGGCCAAGCTGCGAGAGATGCTACTTCTTTTATTAACACAGGACAAATGTTGAGTATTCCTTTCGTTTTAGCTGGAATTTATATTCTTTGGAATGGATTAATAAAAAAACCGATTGAAGCCTAAGAAATATATTTTTTCACGGCTTTTGCACAATCAGCCGCTGCTGTTGGACTCATTCTAAACCATAACTCTGGTTCAATTAATTCGATCTCACCAATGCAAAGTTCGTCTTGATTATCCCAGATAACATCGATTCTAGCATAAACAGGAGTGGGGGTACAAGCTTCTACAGCATGCTCTATAAATTTTATCTCTTCGCTATTTGGAATATAGTTGGAGATGGTTCCGCCAAAATCATCTTGTACTCTGAAGTCTCCTTTTTTAGCCATTTTTAAAACAGCATGGCTGTATTTACCTCCGAAAACCATAAACGCTACTTCGCCTTTGGTCAGTATTTGATTTTGAAACTCCTGTATCATCATTCCTTCCTTTGAAATCAAAGATTTGAAGATTGCTTCGTATTGGTTAACATCTTTCATCTTAAATCGATAAGTGTGTCGAGCAGCACCAGAAACAACAGGCTTTAGTATAAATTCTTCCCACTTAACATCAGAACAAAGTTCATTCAAATTTCGAGTTTCCTCTTTTTCAATGAATTTTGTATTAGGAATGCGAATATTTGCTTTTTCTAAATCAAGAAGATAGTGCTTATCAATATTCCAATAGATAAGTGATTTAGGGTTAATTAACTTTGTCACTTTACTTACCTTTTCTAGCCAAGTTGAAAACTCAGTGAACCGATCGAAATAATCCCAAGTAGTTCTAAACATGATATACTCCGTTTTACTCCAATCAAAATTTGGATTATCCCAATTTGTCCGATTTACTTCAATACCCTCTGCTCGCATTGCTTTGCATAGGTAATTGTCCTCGTCTAAAATATTTTGAATATATGGTTCAATCTCAGAAGGGTTAACATACCTGTGATCTGTCAAAATCGTTATATCAAACATATTTCGCATAATACGATTAGTTTAAGGGAGTGCAGGCGTAAAATATTAATTTTTCTTCTGCATAATAGAGTTTATTTTATATCTATTAATTCGAACTTTTCAGCAACAAAAACACCGTGCTTAACTTTTCCTAAAACCTTTGCATCTCTAATTTTAGAACAAAGTCCCGCTGCATTATGTACGTCGCCGTGTTCATCTATTGAAGAGCCTTCTACGAAATAGTACTTTCCATTTAGTTCAATTGCTAACTCACATTCATCACTAGTCATTTCAAAGTTGCACTTTCCACAAGAAGCTTTGGCAATTCTATTGATTTCATTTGATGGAGCTATTATTACTGCACAGCTACTCAATACGCTCACAGTTAATAGGAATAAATACTTCATTTATTTGTGTTTAATTGATTCCCAAGTTGTAAAATTTTCATCTTGAGTTGGTCTATTTGTTTCTATTTCTCTTAATGGTTCAACTTCTTTTAATGTGTTAAAACATTCTTTAGGTAAAGCCTGATAAAATGCTGTTCCTTTTTTTTTCCAAGAAATCATTTCATCGGAAACTTCTTTAACAATCTTTGCTGGGTTCCCAACTGCAAGACTTCTTTTCGGAAGCTGCATCTTAGCTGGTATAAATGAAAGTGCACCAATGATACATTCATCACCCACTAAAACATTATCCATAATTACACTGTTCATTCCGATTAAGCAATTCTCTCCAATTGTTGCTCCATGAATAATTGCACCATGCCCAATATGCGCTCCTTTTTTCAACGTAACTGTAGTTCCCGGAAACATATGAATAGTACAATTCTCCTGAACATTGCACCCATCTTCTATAACTATTTCGCCCCAATCACCACGGATTGCCGCGCCTGGCCCTATATAAACGTTCTCTCCAATAATTACATTGCCAGTAACACTAGCCTTAGGGTGAATAAAACTAGATTCTTTAATTACTGGTATAAACCCGTTGAAAGAATAAACACTCATAAATTGTTTTTTATATATGTAAAAGTAACAATCTTAGATTTAATTTATCATAGTATCTATGATAGATTCTTTTAGCTGAAAATCGTGAATAATGATTGCTTTTTAGATAAAAGGAATGACTATCATTAAAATTAGTGATAATATTATTGGATTTTTTTCGAAATGGCAAACCATCATATAAGTTTTATCGTCTAGCGTGTATGAATTACTGTGATTATTGCCTATAAACAAAAACGAAAGATGTACATGTCGAATATCACAAAAATAAAAATGGTTTTCCTGTACAAGATAACAACGCATTATTTGGAAGATTAATATTAGAAATTAATCAGGCAGGGCTATCTTGGCAAACTATATTGAGCAAGCATGATAATTTTAAATTGGCTTATTATCAGTTTGATATTGATACTGTGGCCGCTTATTCTGAGAGTGATTTAGAGCGATTACTATCAGATCCGGGAATTATTCGTAATAAATTAAAGGTAAATGCTGCGATATACAATGCTCAACAACTATTGCATATCAAAGCGGAATATGTTAATTTTAATGACTGGTTATATCAAAATCATCTTTTTAATTAAAGATAAATGGACTAAATTATTCAAAAAGACGTTTAAATTTGTAGGAGGATAAATAGTAAATGAGTTTTTAATGGGGATTGGTTATTTACAAGGAGCTCATGAAGAAAGTTGCCCAGTTTTTGCAGAGATAGAGAAAGTAAAACCTAAATGGAAAGAAATATGAAAAATAGTATTGTAGCAATCGTATTGTTTATTTCAACTGGAGTTGGAGCACAAGTTAGTGTAACAGGTGGAGTAAGTTCTCTTATTGCTTTTGGAAATCCAAACCCTTATGCAGGCATTCATTTCGGTTTAGAGATCCCTCGTGATGATGCAGTTTCATTTTATGGAAAGTTTACGCACCATTTTAGTCAATCGAAAAGGAGTCCTTATCTGGGGTTCGCAATTGCAAATAATCCAACAAATCCTGTAAATCCTCAGTTGTTTGATTATAATGTGAAAATGAATTATAATATCCTTGAAGGGGGTACGAGGTACTACCTTGGTAATGGCTTTGATTATGGATTTGGCGCTTATGGAGGGACATCTATGAAACTTATTTTTAATAGTGTGAGTCCAGATTATGAGTTAAATGATACTTCAGCTGTAGAGTTGAACTCTGAAGATTACACTGTTGGTCAAGGTTATGATTTCAAAGGTTCAATATTTAGTGTTGGTGCTGGATTGAGTGGTGGAGTTAAATATTCATTTGCTCGTTATGGAACATTTTATTTGGATATGAACATCGATTATATGATTTTTTCTCAGACGTCAAATGATTTAACTCTTTATGAGGTTTATCCACAGACGGGAGACCGCCAATGGAGCCCGTTGATTTTCAGTATCTCTTTGGGGTATAGAAAAGATATTCTTTGGTAGAAGGTTTTCCTTCTTGAAAAGTCATGGTTTAAGATTAGTGCTTATGCATAAGATTAATAAATTAGATATGTGAGACAGTATTTAATAGCAGATAGTGGTGGTTCTAAAACAGATTGGTGTTTTATAGATTTTCGTAAAACAAAAACGTATTTCACGACTAAAAGTTACCACCCTTTTAATTGTGATGATGATTTTGTGAATTCGGAAATAAAATTTTGGACATCGCATGATTACATGTTGAATGCACAAGTTTTTTTTTTTGGGGCAGGTTGCTTTAATAGTCAGGGTAAGAGTCATCTTGAGAAAGTATTGTTTAAAATAGGTTTTCAGAATGTTACTGTTAAATCTGATTTACATGGTGCTGGATTAGCCTTGTTTGGTAATGAAAATGGTAATGTCGCTATTTTAGGAACAGGTTCTGTACTCTTTGATTGGGAGCAGCATGAAGTTTCAAATGTCATAGGAGGAGAGGGACATTTGATAGGAGATGAGGGAAGTGGTTTTTATTTTGGTAAATTAGTATTTGAAGCTTATAACGAAAACCGTTTAACGGATAGGCAGCGAAGTGTTTTTGATTCGGTTGCGAATATTTCTCTAATTAACAAGGCAATTGAAAAAAAAATACATAAATTTATTCTGGGCGATTTGAGCTTTAGACTAAGAGAATATCGTTTATTGTTCAACGACTTTCACTTAAAAAATGCTGAGCTTTTTTGTGAAAAGCACCTTGCTTCAAAGGTCACTAAAGATATTTCAGTTTTGGGAGGGTATGGGTATTATAACCGAGATATTTTAAGGCCTATATTTAATAATTTTAATTACAATGGCACAATTTTTTTGAGAAGGCCTATCGAAGCTCTTGTCGAGCATATTGTGTTTTTGAATGAGTGAAATGGAATTAGTACTATTTATTTATGAATAACAAACTGTTTTAGCTATCAAATAATATGATTGATAGGGTTTTAAATGGTAAATTATTTTTCATCAAATTATTATTAATGGAAGGTTTATCAATTATCGGAACAGTACTAACCCCCCTAATTTCATTTAATCCATTAATTGGAGTTATGGAAATTAAAGGGAGATCAATACCGGATAATTCGGATGATTTTTGGGTGCCGATATTAAATTGGTTTGAATCATATTTAATTCAGCCAGCTCAGAAAACAATATTTAAAATAGATCTTGAATACTTTAATATCTCCTCGTCTAAAAGAATTTTGTTTTTATTATACAAATTGAATGAGCTTGCCGAACGTGGATTTGATGTTTGTGTAGAATGGGGTTATAAAAAAGAGGATATAGACATGTATGAAGTGGGTCAGGATTATGCTTATATGGTTAAAGTACCATTCATATTCAAAGAATATAACGAGTCAGATATGGTTGAGTCTTAATGCAGGAATTAATTATTCAAAATAAAGTGTTCTGTGATGGAATGCTTTTTTTCTTTTAGGGAGCAATAATTCTGTTATTTTTGTTGAAAAAATGAGATTAGTTAAAGACATTCCACACGAACGATATAAGATTCAAATATTCAATTATAATGAGAAGTATATTGTTAAGATTGAATTGGGTCAGTTCGAGCAATCATTTAAGATCTCGGAAACAGATGTTAGTGGGCTTGGTGATGTTGAGAATATGATTACAGATGAGCTTTTAAGTAACTCTTTAAAAAGATTTGTTGAAATGAGAACAGATTGGTCAAATGGATTTAATATAAAAAACACAAAATGAAATATTTAGTTGTTATTGGAATTGCCTTAGTGTCTTTCGCTTCTTGCGTTACGAAGACTAAAAAAGAAGAAACTGTAAAGAATAGTGCGTCAGAAAGTTCAGAAAAAAGAGATACGGGTGGTTTAAAGATTTGTTTTTACAATCAAGATAGTCTTCAAATTCACTTCAAATATTTTAGAGAGCAGGATTCAATAATCACAAAAAAACAGCTTGCATATCAAAATAAAATTCAGAGAAAAAGTCAAGATCTTCAGAATTATATAATTAAGTATGAAGAAAGAGCCAAAGCAAACTTGTTGAGTCAAAATGAAGCGATGCAAATGCAACAGGCTGCCCAACAGAAAGAGCAAGCAATCATGCAACTTCAGCAAACTGAAGGAGCTAGATTAGAAGAAGAGACTTATAATAAGATGGAAGTTATAGGAAATAAAATTGAATTCTTTGCCGCTAAGTATTCTGAAGAAAATGGAATTGATTTGTTCTTAGTGCATGCTCGTGGGGGACAGTTTAAATACATTCACTCATCAATGGACGTAACAAAAGAGTTTACAGAATATTTGAATCAGCATCAAGATGATCTTGTTGGTTACATTGAAAAATAATTTTGAATGCAAGTAGCCCAACAGAAGCTAAACGAAAATATTGCGGAGTATGTGTTGTACATGTATCAAGTTGAAGATGTTATTAGAGCGTATCATTTTGATGTAGACGCAATACTCAAGAACTACGTTCAGCCACAACTTCCCGATGCATCTTTTATTAATCAATACCGTGAATGGTATCAAGGGTTAGTAGCACAGATGAAAAATCAGAAAATAGAAAAAATTGGACATTTAGTTTCGACCCAAGAAATCCTTATTGAACTCTCGTATTTACATAATACCATGGTTAGTATGGAGAATATTAAATATTCTGGGGTTTATAGTCACGCCACGAATTATATTGATGAGTTTAAAGCGAAGTCTAACCTAAAAGACAAGAATCATATCGAAATTGCGTTTCATGCAATGTACATGAAACTCTTACTGAAACTTCAGAAAAAAGAAATCAGTGCAGAAACAGAAGATGCGTTTGATTCTATGAGAATCATGCTAGCTTATTTGAGTAAATCTTATCACAAGATGAAATCAGGTGACACAGACTTCTTGAAGGGTTAAAATATTTTCCCTGGATTTAGAATTCCATTTGGGTCAAATACTGATTTAATACCCTTCATTAAATCAATACTTTTGTTAGAAAACGCAATGTCCATATAAGGCTTCTGAACGAGTCCAATTCCGTGTTCACCTGAAATTGTACCCCCAAGCTTAACAACTTCCTTGAAAAGTGCTCTAATAGCTATCGGAAGTTCATTGTTCCATTTTTCATCACTCAAATCACCTTTAATGATGTTTACATGTAGGTTTCCATCACCAGCATGGCCGTAGCAAACGGATTTAAACCCGTATTCATTTCCAATGCGTTTGATATGTGAAAGTAGGGTAGGTAGCTCGTACCTAGGGACAACAGTGTCTTCTTCTTTATAGATTGAGTTTGCTTTTACAGCTTCTCCAGCTGAACGTCTTAACTTCCAAAGTGTATCTTTTTGAGCTTGTGATTCAGCAAATAAGATTTCATCCGTTTCAAACCTTTCTAAAACAGACATGATTTTAGAGCAGTCATCCATTAATAAACCTGGATTAAACCCATCAACTTCAATTAATAAATGTGCAGCATGATTTTCCCCAATATGAATCGCATCATCTCCAATAAAATCTTTGGTCCAAATTAATGCGTCGCGCTCCATGAATTCTAATCCACTCGGGGTAATTCCTTGTCTGAATATTTCGGCAACCGCCTTACATGCTTCTTCAGCATTAAAGAATGGAACAAGCATCAATAAATCGTGTGTCGGATGAGGAATTAGTTTCAAAACAATTTTGGTGATAACGGCTAAAGTTCCTTCTGACCCAGTGATTAATTGTGTTAAATTATAACCTGTGGCATTTTTTAACACATTGGCTCCAGTCCAAATTATTTCTCCTGTTGGTAATACAACTTCGAGATTTAATACATATTCATTTGTTACTCCGTATTTTACTGCTTTTGGGCCACCGGAGTTTTCAGATACATTTCCTCCAATGAAACAACTCCCTTTACTAGCAGGGTCTGGAGGATAGAAAAGTCCTTTAGCCTTTACTGTATCTTGAAGTACTTGGGTTATTACACCTGGTTCTGTAGTGATTTGATGATTTTTCTCATCTATTTCTAGGATTTTATTAAATTTCTCCATCGACATTGCAACACCAGCATGTAATGGGATGGCTCCACCACTTAGCCCTGTTCGTGCTCCAGATGGTGTGACAGGTATTTCATGCGTATTGCAATAACTAAGAATACTAGAAACTTCTTCCGTCGTTTTTGGCTTTAAAACTACGTTTGGCAAGATTGAAATATCTTCCGTTTCATCATGACTATATTTAAATAAGTCTTCTGCACTTATTGAACACCCCTCTTTCAAAAGCTTATCAAAAAATAAAATATGATTTTCCGTTAACGTGTTTTCCATCTTAAATTATTTGTTCAAAAGTAGAAAATTGTGTTGAATGAGCACAATCTTGAGACAGTGAATTATTCTGCTATCGCAGAAACTATGTTATCTGTGTAACCTGAATTATTAAAATAAGGCATATTTTTCATTATTTTTACCAGTAGATCCAATTTAACATTAAATTTTTCAGTATCAAGGGAGATGTTTATTAACGCTACTATTATTACTAAAAGTTATGCTTTTACTGCAATACCCTAGTTTGTTCTTTCATCAGGGATCTTTAATTTATTTTTTCCCAAAATACAAACTTTGTACCTAACTGCTGAGAGAAGTTTTTAGCAATACCAAAATTGTTAATTTAGTATTTTAAAAGAAGAAGTATGTCAAAAGAAGTTTATATAGTTGATGGTGTGAGAACTCCAATAGGAAGCTTTGGTGGAGCACTAGGACCGGTCAGAACAGATGATTTAGGTGCGATTGTAATTAAAGAATTGTTAGCAAGAAACCCTTCTGTTGATCCGTTGGCAATTGAAGATGTTATTTTTGGTTGTGCAAATCAAGCTGGAGAGGATAATCGAAATGTGGCAAGAATGTCCGGACTATTAGCTGGACTTCCATGGCAAGTGGGTGGTGAGACAGTAAATAGGCTTTGTGCTTCTGGAATGGCATCTACAATAAATGCTTCTAGAGCAATTAAAGATGGAGCTGGAGATATATATATATCTGGCGGTGTCGAAAATATGACTAGAGGTCCTTGGGTGATTTCTAAAGTATCTAAGCCTTATGGTAGAGATGCACAAATGCACGATTCGTCATTTGGATGGCGTTTTATAAACCCAAAAATGGAGGAGTTATACGGAACAGAAGGAATGGGGATGACTGCTGAAAATTTAGTTGAGAAATACGGGATTGAACGTGAAGCTCAAGATAAATTTAGCATGTGGTCTCAGCAAAAAGCAACAAAGGCAATTGAGTCTGGTCGTTTGGCTGAAGAAATCGTTCCTGTATCCATTCCCCAAAGAAAGAAAAACCCAATCATTTTTGATACAGATGAGTTTGTTCGATCAAATACTACAATGAATACTCTTGTTGGATTAAGGCCTGCATTTAAGAAAGATGGTTCGGTAACAGCTGGAAATGCATCCGGATTAAATGATGGTGCTGCTGCCTTATTGATTGCTTCCGGTGAGGCTGTTGAGAAATATAAATTAAAGCCATTGGCAAGAATTATTGGCGCTGCTATTGCAGGAGTTGAACCTCGTGTTATGGGAGTTGGACCTGTTTATGCTTCTCGAAAAGTATTAGAAAGAACAGGTTTGACCTTAGATCAAATGGATATTTTAGAATTGAACGAAGCATTTGCTGCTCAGGTTCTTGCTTGTACAAGAGAAATGGGGTTAGCAGATGATGATCCTCGGATTAATCCAAATGGTGGTGCAATTGCATTAGGTCATCCACTTGGTGTTACAGGAGCTCGAATTCTGCTTTCTGCAGCAATAGAGTTACAAAAAACACAAAAAAGATATGCGTTGGTTACAATGTGTATTGGAGTAGGACAGGGTTACGCTACGATTATAGAACGTGTATAAAACCAACGAAGATGACTAAAAAACCGTTATTATTTACAATGAAGAATTTAATTGCATTTGCATTCTTTTTACTACTAATTGTTTGCTGTAAAAAGAATAAAACGGTTTGGAATACTGATTGGAGCTTACCAGTGATAAACGACACTTTATCGCTTGTTAATTTAGTCAATGATTCAACGTTAAGTGAAGTAGGTGGTTTTTACGAATTGAACCTAGAGCGGACACTGTTCGATTTAGATTTAGGTGATTTACTTGAAATTCCAGATACAACCATTTATGAAGCGTTTGTTTTCTCAGCCTCTATTAATTTGCCTCCAGGATTTAATTTTGTTAATTCAATAGAAGAACACGACTTGGCTGTCGAAGAATTACAATTGAAAACAATCATTCTAAAACAAGGTTTTATTGAGGTTAAAGTCGCTAATCCTTTGGGTACAACTACAATGTTTAATGTAGAATTGCCAGGTGTAACTAAAGATGGTGTAACATTTACAAACCAATATTCGGCACCACCTGGAACAAATGCAAATCCTGGAATTATAGAAGAAACTATTGATCTTACAGGGTATAAAATGGATTTGACAGGTATTACAGGAGGAGGATTCAATAAGTTAAAATCGCAAATTACTGTCTCTACTGATCCAATGGGCTCACCTGTAGCTATTACACCAAATGAGATCACGCAAGTAGATGTAAGGTTGAGAGATGTTAAAATTGACTATGCTCGTGGTTATTTTGGTAACAGATTGTTTTATGACACTACAATTGTTGAAATTGAAGAGTTAGGAATTGTTTCATCTGGTGTACTTGATTTGCCAAACACCAATATCACAGTTGAAATTGAGAATGGGATTAAAGTAAATGCAGAAGGTATCCTAACGACTATTAATAATGAAAACACTTCTGGAAATGTCGTTACTTTATCAAGTACGCAAGTAGGAAACTCCTTCAATATAGATCCTGCAATGGGTACATGGGACGCAATTAATCCAAGTTTAAAAACGATTATATTCAATAGTTCGAATTCAAATATTGAATCATTTTTAGAAAATTTAGGGTCTAAACATGAATTGGGATACAGCATTAAATTGAACCCTTGGGGTAATGTAACAGGTGGCTGGGATGAACTATTTCCTAACAGGAAATTTAGAGTGCGATTAAATATAGATTTACCATTAATGATAGCACTTGATCAACTAGTTTTAAGAGACACTTTTGATTTAGACTTTACTCAGAACGCAGACGATACAAATGTGAAATACGGAGAGTTGCTAGTTCAGATAAGTAATGCTTTTCCTTGTTCTGCTAGTTTAAAATTATTCTTTTTAGACGCGTTAGGAAATGTCTTACATCAATCGAATGGAACAAGTAAAATTGAATCTGCTCAGTTTGGATCAATCGATTTAGAATCAGGATTGATGGTAGCAAATTCTGAATTGCGTCTTATTTTAGGAGAAGAGATATTAGATGATATTAACTTAGTCAAGCACGTTATTGTTCAGTCTGAGTTTAATACGATCAATCCTGTATCAAATATAAATGAACCAGTGGGGATTACTGTAGGTGCTTTTATTGCTGTGAAAGTTAAAACGAAAATCACTTCAGAGAATAAACTTTAGCTATGAAAGGAATAATCACATGTATAGCGTTTCTTAATTTTTTTCAATCAGGTGTTTTTGGACAGCTCATTCCATTAGGTTATGACACCCTTATATTGCACCATGAGATAATCGTTGAAGGAGGAATTGACTTTGCTAGTACTGCTATTCAAAAAGATTTAAGCGGGAAGTTTTTATTTGGAGGATATATAGATAATACAATAAAAGATAATTCATATAATCGTCATGGTGTAGTGAATAGAATAGGTGTTTATGGAGGCATTAATCTTGAATATAGAAATTACACAAAGAAAGTATTCAAAAAGAAAAATTGGGGATACCTTATTAAGGTAGGTGCTGATGTTTTTGGAGGTGGAGTTTATTCTCAAGATTTATTTGGATTGTCATTTTATGGTAACGATAGATATAAAGGCGAGACGATTGATTTTTCAGGTTCCAATTTTTCATTTATGAGCTATCAAAAGCTTGGGTTTGGTATGGTAGATATAAAGTCTAAATCGGCGATTTCAATTAATTTATATAACATTAATAGTAGCTTGAGGTCAAGTTTTCGAACAGGAGAAATTACTCAAGATATAAACGGTGATCAAATTGAATTTATCTTAGATGGGGATGTTGAATTAGCAAACAACAACAAGTTTAATCAAGGCATTGGACTTGGATTTGATATTGATTTCAAACTACCAATTTCTATATTCAAGGATCAAATTTCGTACATTCAATTTAAAGCTAAAAATATTGGAGTTGCATACATGAATGAAAAGCAAAACGTTTATTCCATTGATACAGCAATTTCACTTAATGGATTTGAATTTGAACAGTTAATAGGCGGACACTCGATAATTTCTGATTCATTGAGTATTTTAGATTCACTAGGAGTTCATTCAATAGAAAAAAATAGAACAACTCTATTACCTGGTTATTTACAAGTGGGAAAAATTGTAAATAATAATATGAACGCTAAGTTGCAGTCATTCTTTGGTATTAGATTTTATCCTACGCTGATTTTTAGCCCTTATATATATACTGGAGTACAGTATAGTCCATTTAAGACTGTTGTCTTTGGGCTAAACGTCGGTTATGGTGGCTTTGGAAAGTTTAGAACTGGAATTTATTCAAACTTCAATTTCGGGAATTATTCTGTGGGATTAGCTTCAGAAAACTTCCTTGGGTTTGTAACGAAAAAGGCTAGTGGTCAATCATTATTTATTCGATTAAGATGCGCAATTTAATAGTACTATTTATATTAGTTGTTCTCAGTTCATTCTGCTACGGACAGATATCATTCTTTAATTATTATAGTGATAATGGTGCTGATTTTGGGGAAGGAATTATTCAGATGGAAGATAGTAGCTACGTTGTTACTGGAGCTTCGAGTAGCTTTGGTAACGAGTCTTCTCAAGCTTTTCTTATGCAGATTGATAGTATGGGTAATTATATGTGGTCGAAGAGTTATGGTGGGTCAGAATCGGAGTCAGGTAGACGCGTACTTTATAAAAAGAATTTTGGTTATTTCATTTGTGGTTACACGAATTCGTACGGGGCAGGGGGGTTCGATTTTTATCTAGCTAAAGTTGATGAATCAGCAAATATTGAATGGGAAAACACATATGGAGGAACAGGTTGGGATCGCATAAATGATGCTGCATTAACAAGAGATACGGGGACATTACTTGTTGGAGAAATGAGTTCAAATGAAACTAATAATTTAGATATTTATATTGTTAGAACAGATATATTAGGTGATACGCTTTGGACAAAGACAATAGGAGGTATGGGTGATGATAAGGCAAGTTGTATTCTGAAGTATACGGATTCAACTTATTTTATTGGTGGTGAATATTACTTGGAAGACTCCATTCATACAAAAGGATATATGATGTACTTGAAAGATGATGGGACTGTTTTTTGGGAAATAACCTTCGGCGACAACGGTGATTATTGGGTGAATGATTTAGCTTTCGATAGTAGTAATCCAGACAGAATCATTGCCGTTGGAGGAGTGAAAAACCCTTTAGAAAATATAAATTCATGCAGATTTTATATATATAATAATGGGGTGATTGAATCAGAATATTTTGATCCTACACTAGGTGAAGATTACTTTTCAAAAATCACAAACTTTGGAAATAATGGAGATTATTATACTTCTTATGTTTATGAGAATGCTTCAAGCTATCCGTTTGGAGAAGACATATCTATTCATAAGTATAATTCAAATTGGAGCTATCAAAACAGTTTTGGAATGTCTCATGCATATCCTGATTATACAGGTGAAATTATCGGCACTTCTGACGGTGGGGCAATTATCATTGGTCATAGCACAGGTGTAATATCCGGCGGAAATGAAGTTACCGTCGCTAAGATCGGCCCTGTAGATGTTTATCCTGACAATCTCAATGGGGCTAATATTAACACCCTTGTATCTATAGACGAAATTGACCTTTCATCTTTAGTTACGTTATTTCCAAATCCAAGTGCTGGAGATGTTACTTTAGTTTCTGAGACAGAGTTGTATGAAAGTTATAGAATAATAAGTTCCAATGGAGAGATTCTGAGATCGGGAATTTTTCATAAAGAATTGAACCTTTCTTTTTTTCAAGAGGAGAGTGGATTGTATTTTATAGAGTTAACAGGAGGAACAGTTGTTCCAGTTCGAATTAAACTAATGATTCAATAATGGACTACCACTCAAATGCTTCTTGGGTGAACCACTTTTCTTGAGCACGTAATACTTGTTCAATAAGATCTCTAACACAATGTCTACCTCCCATGAAAGGAGATTGATAGTGGCTGATGTGCTTTATTTCCACAGCAGCATCTTGTGGGCAAGAAGATAATCCAACCAATTGCATAACCTTATAATCTGGTATGTCATCGCCCATGTATGCGACATTAATATCTTTAATGTCGTACTTTGACTTAAGATTGTTATATATTTCAACCTTATTATTTGATCCCATAAAGACTTCTGTGATCCCTAGATTAGCTAATCTATTTTCAACCTCTTTCGAGTTTCCTCCAGAAATAATAAAGATCTTGTATCCCATTTTAGCTGCATACTGCAATGCATAACCATCTCTAGAGTTTAATGTTCTTACAACCTCCCCCTTGAAAAGAGAAACACCTCCATCCGTTAATACACCATCGACATCGAAGATGAATGTTGTAATATGATTTAATCGTTCTTTAAAGCTTGTCATGATAAGTTTCTTTTATACTTTCACTTATAAGTCTGTATAACTCTTTAATACTTCCTTCTAAGTGATCTGTATGTTTCTTAATAATTGCATTATCGCCTCTTCTTGCAGGTCCAGTCTGAGAGTTAAATGCGGAGTCTAGGTCAAGTTTATGAACGGTTTCCTTTAAAAGGGGCAATAAGTGATTAAAATCAATCGACTTTGATTCTGAATATTGTTGAGCTTTATGGACAATATGATTTGTAAAGTTATTCACGAAAACTGCTGCTAAGTGAAGTTCACTGCGTTCTTTTGAATTAGCTAACGTGACAGTGTCTGTTATTTTTGAGGCAAGAACAAATAATTTATGTGTAAATATTTCATTTGTTGATTCAATGAAAAACGGAACTTTTCTTAATTCGAGTTCTATATGCTTTGAGAATGTTTGCAGTGGATAGAATACCCCCAAATTTTCACGATGAGGTAAAGATTCTATTGCGATGGATCCTGATGTGTATGCGATAGGACAGTTTGAGTCAATTGATTTGCAAAGAGATAATATAGAATGGTCAGGAGTGCAAATAATGATTAATTGATTTTTTGGTAAATCAGTGATCGATTTAGTATGAATAGCTCGTGTTTCTAAGCACAGTGAATTTACATGCGCTGAATTCCTACCAAATATGTGACTTACCTTAACACCAATTTTCACAAAATTAATTGCTAAATGCCAGGCAACATTTCCACTTCCAATAATTGATACTTGTCGAATCGTATTTTTCACAATTCAAATATCACAAAAAAATACGTGATTAAAACTCGTATGCTTCTCTTTCTTCAATTTCAATTGCACAATTAGTGCTAGAAATTAATGATTTAATCGTTTTAGAGCATGAAAATAATATCTCCTCTCTTGAAAATAATATTTGAATTTTATTCTCTTTAGAAAAAAGGAATTATCCATGTGATATGACTTTTTAAATGGTAAACCATTATCTAGTCGAATAAATTTTGTTTACTTCCCGTGACATTGTTTGTATTTTTTTCCACTTCCGCATGGACAAGCATCATTTCTACCAGGTTGTTTTTTCGCAACGACCGGCTGTTTTTTTTCTTGTCTTTGTGCTCCAGAATTTTGAATTGCTTGTTGATAACCTTGTCTATTACTTAGTTGTTCGGGTTGTTGCTGTTCTTTAGCTTTTTCGTAATTACTCTGAGTTGTTTCAGATTGATTTGTTGTCTTAATTTTTTCTGTAGCAGGAATATCCAGTTTCATTAATAGCTCCATGGTTTCTCCATTCAGGCGAACTAACATCGTTTTGAATAATTCAAAAGACTCAAGTTTGTAAACTAAGAGTGGATCTTTTTGCTCGTATTGAGCATTATGAACTGCTGAACGAAGATCATCCATTTCACGTAAGTGCTCTTTCCACTCATTATCAATCATACTAAGAACAATGTTCTTTTCAAATGCAGTTGAAATAATATGACCTTGAGTTTCGTAAGCCTCTTTTAGGTTAACCACAAGTTGCATTTCTTTACGACCGTCTGTTAAAGGGAATACAATGTTTTGATACTTTTCAGACATCGTTTCATGAACATGCTTAATCTGAGGCATTGTAGCGACTGCAATTTTTTCGTTCTTTCTATCGTACTGATTTCTTAATTGATTATAAACTTTATTGATTACCGTGTTTTCATCAAGTGTTTCGTATTCTTTTTCAGTAACGGGAGATTGAGTACCTACTACACGTAATAATTCTTCTTCAAACGCTTTGAATTCAGTTTTGGGAAACCCAAGAGTGATTGCCTCACTAACATCAAAGAACATATTATCAATATCTATGTCTAAGCGTTCACCAAATAGTGCATTCTTACGTTTTTTGTAAATTGCTTTACGTTGAGCGTTCATGACATCATCATACTCTAGTAGTCTCTTACGAACACCAAAGTTGTTTTCCTCTACTTTTTTCTGTGCACGTTCAATAGATTTTGAAACCATACTATGCGTAATTACCTCGCCTTCTTTTAGACCAAGCCTATCCATTAGTTTAGCAATTCTCTCAGATCCAAATTTACGCATCAAGTCATCTTCTAAACAAACGAAGAATTGAGATGATCCTGGATCACCTTGTCGTCCAGCACGACCTCTTAACTGACGATCGACTCGACGTGAATCGTGTCGTTCGGTTCCGATAATTGCTAAACCTCCTGATTCTTTTACACCAGCACCAAGTTTAATATCGGTACCACGACCTGCCATATTTGTTGCAATTGTTACTGCTCCTGGTAGGCCGGCATTTGCCACAATCTCAGCTTCTCTTTGGTGATGTTTGGCATTTAATACTTGGTGATCAATACCTTTCACTTGAAGCATTCTCCCAAGTAGTTCAGATATTTCAACTGTTGTTGTACCAACTAGAACAGGTCTTTTATTTGCAACTAATTTTTCTATTTCTTCAATTACAGCGTTGAATTTTTCACGAGCCGTTTTAAATACGAAATCATGATCATCATTACGCTGTATTGGACGGTTTGTAGGAATAGCAATAACGTCTAATTCGTAGATGTCCCAGAATTCTTTTGCCTCAGTTTCCGCTGTACCTGTCATCCCAGATAACTTGTGATACATTCTAAAGTAATTCTGAAGTGTAATAGAGGCGTAGGTTTGAGTTGCTGCTTCTACTTGAACATCTTCTTTCGCTTCAATCGCTTGGTGAAGTCCGTCAGAATAGCGCCTTCCTTCCATGATACGCCCCGTCTGCTCATCAACAATTTTCACTTTTCCTTCAAGAATAACATATTCAACTTCTTTTTCGAATAGCGTGTATGCTTTAAGTAATTGATTAATCGAATGGATTCTTTCAGACTTAATGCTATAGTCTCTAATCAACACATCTTTTTTTTCTATGAACATCGATGGATCAAGTCCTAGTTTTTCAAGACGAGCGATTTCAGATCCAATGTCTGGCATAATGAAGAATTCTTTGTCATCATTTCCAGAGATCAAAGTAATTCCCTTATCTGTTAATTCAATCGTGTTGTTTTTCTCATCAATAACGAAAAATAATTCAACATCAATTTTTTTCATATGCTTACCTTGTTCCTGCATGTAGAAGTTCTCAGTCTTTTGTAGATGAGCTCGGATTCCCGGTTCAGATAAGTATTTGATAAGCGCTTTATTTCTAGGGAGACCACGGAATGCTCTTAATAAAGCTTTTCCTCCATCTTCTAACATTTGTTTTGCTTGTTTTGAATCAGCAACTTCACCATTAATCACAGTAAGTAACTTTTTCGCAGCAGCTAAACACTGAGCAACATATTTCTTTTGTGCAGCAACAATATTTTCAACACGAGGTTTTAATTCGTAAAATTCATGCTCGTCTCCACGGGGAGTAGGGCCAGAAATAATCAATGGCGTTCTTGCATCATCAATCAATACAGAATCTACTTCATCAATAATTGCGTAGTGATGTTTTTGTTGAACAAGATCATTTGTATTTCCTGCCATATTGTCACGCAAGTAATCAAACCCAAATTCGTTATTTGTTCCAAAAATGACGTCACATAAGTAGGCTTTTTTACGCTCAGGAGAGTTTGGTCTGTGTTTATCAATACAATCCACAGATAGTCCGTGAAATTGGTAAATTGGACCCATCCACTCAGAATCACGTTTTGCCAAGTAATCATTAACGGTTACTACGTGAACCCCTTTACCAGATAATGCATTTAGATAAACAGGTAGAGTAGCAACTAATGTTTTTCCCTCACCGGTTTGCATCTCAGCAATGTTTCCTTTGTGAAGAACCCCCCCGCCCATTAACTGGACATCATAATGAATCATGTTCCAAGAAACTTCAGCTCCAGCAGCAGACCAAGTGTTTGACCAAATTGCTTTGTCTCCATCAATTGTTATTCCGTCCTTAGTGCTTGCTAAATCTCTATCAAAACTTTGAGCATCAACGATTAACTGGCCATTTTCACTCCAGCGTCTCGCAGTTTCTTTAACCACAGCAAAAGCTTCAGGTCTTATTTTTTCTAGAACTTCTTCAATTTTGGAGTCAATTTTCTGAGTCATTTTATCTATGGACTCAAAAAAAGTTTCTTTATCATGAATTGAAGTAGAAACATCTGCAGCTTTGTCCTTTAGTGTCTTTAATTCTGCTTCTAATTCTTTTGTGCCTTCAGTGATTACAGCTTTGAAGTGTGTAGTTTTAGCTCTTAGGTCACTGTCTGATAAGTTTTTGAATTTAGTTTGAAACTCATTCGCTCTATCTATGGATGGCTGATACTCTTTTCTGTCTTTAACAGACTTATCACCAAATAAATTCTTAAATATATTAATCGCCATTATTCAACTAAATTTCGAATGTGTAAACTTAATAAATTCCAGTTCCTAATGAAAGAGTTAGGGCTTCAATTGTGTTTCGCTTCTTCATAAATTATTCCAAATTGATTCTAACTGACACATTGTCTAGAATAAAATCCTAAAATATAGTGTGGTAAATCGAATTAGATTAGATGATTCGCATTATCTTTGGCGCATGCATGAAATGATTTTAATACTCGACTTTGGATCTCAATACACTCAACTAATTGCTAGAAGAGTCCGTGAATTGAATATTTATTGTGAAATCCATCCATGGAACAAGTGCCCTGAATTAACAGATAATATTAAAGGTGTAGTCTTATCAGGAAGTCCTTTTTCTGTTAGAGATGATAAATCCCCAAAACCGGATTTATCAAAAATAAAAGGGAGATTTCCTCTATTAGGTGTTTGTTTTGGTGCTCAGCACATGGCGAATAGTTTTGGAGGTGAAGTTTTGCCTTCTACTATTAGAGAATATGGTCGTGCAAATCTTTCTTTTGTAGATCAATCAAATATTCTTTTGAATGGAATTTCAAATGATTCACAAGTTTGGATGTCTCATGGAGATACAATCAAAACGATTCCAAGTAACTTCAAGATGATAGCAAGTACTAAAGATGTAGAGTATGCAGGTTACCAAATAGAAGGCGAACAAACTTTTGGAATTCAATTTCATCCTGAAGTATATCATTCATTGGAAGGGTCGGTGTTGTTAAAGAATTTCTTAGTTAGTGTTTGTGAATGTACTCAAGATTGGACACCAAAAGCTTTCGTTGAAGAGACAGTACATAAAATTCAAGACCAAGTAGGTGATAATAAAGTAATCTTGGGTCTTTCGGGAGGAGTTGATTCTTCTGTTGCTGCAGTGTTACTTCATAAGGCTATAGGTAAAAATCTTCATTGTATATTTGTAGATAATGGACTTCTAAGGAAGAATGAATTTTCTTCTGTTCTAGAATCATATAAAGGTATGGGACTAAATGTTAAAGGAGTTAATGCTTCCGACAAGTTCTTTGAAGAATTAAGAGGGATTTCAGATCCTGAAGCTAAACGAAAAGCAATTGGAAAAGTATTTATAGATGTTTTTGACGAAGAATCGAAATTAGTTGAGAATGCAAAATGGTTGGGTCAAGGAACAATTTATCCTGATGTCATTGAATCTATCTCTGCTACGGGTGGACCAAGTGCCACGATAAAATCTCATCATAACGTTGGTGGATTACCAAATTACATGAAGCTTAAAGTTATTGAACCATTACGTTTGTTATTTAAAGACGAAGTTAGGAGAATTGGTAAATCGCTAGATATTGATCCTAATATTTTAGGGCGTCACCCTTTTCCTGGACCCGGATTAGGGATTCGGATTTTGGGAGATGTAACTGCTGAAAAAGTAGCGACTCTTCAAGAGGTAGATCACATTTTTATTTCTACATTGAAAGAAGATGGTCTTTATGATGATGTTTGGCAGGCGGGAGCAATTTTTTTACCTATTCAATCTGTAGGGGTAATGGGCGATGAAAGAACGTATGAGAATGCCGTTGCATTAAGAGCTGTTAGTTCTACGGATGGTATGACAGCTGATTGGTGTCATTTACCCTATGAGTTTTTAGCAAAAGTGTCTAATAAGATTATTAATCAAGTGAAGGGTATTAATAGGGTTACTTATGATATCAGTTCTAAGCCGCCCGCAACAATTGAGTGGGAGTAATTTTATTATTGGCACAAGGATTGTAAAATCAATTCCGTAATTTTGAACTATGCGTAATATTCTCACATCAATTTTAATAAGCTGCTCTTTTGTTGCTTTTGGCCAACCTAGCATCGCTAGTATTATTGAGGAGAATGGAGAACGATTTTATCAGCATAAGGTTGAAGACGGCAACACACTGTGGGTACTTCAGCAAATTTACGATGTCCCTGTAGAGGTCATTTTAAGTAAAAACCCATCATTGAAAGAAGGATTGAAGTTAGGACAGATTGTAATGATTCCTATCAAAAAAATATATGATAATATAGAAGATTATATAGTCAAAGATAAAGAAACACTTTACGGTCTTTCTATGACGTTTGAGATGTCTGTAGATGAACTTATTAAATTAAATCCAGATCTTATTGAGGGGTTAAAAAAGGGTCAGGTGATAAAAGTACCACGTTATGCAACCTCTGAAGTTAAAGTAGAACAAGAGTCTGAAGTCGAAGAGATAGAAAACCCATTTGTGATTGATACAACTACTAGAAATTCTATTAGAGAAGAGGCTGCAGTATCTTTTAGTGATTCAACTGTTAGGTATATCGTAATGGCTGATGAAACGATTTACAGTATTTCAAAGAGATTTATGGTGACAACCTCTGACCTGATTAAGGATAATAATCTTTCTTCAAATTCATTATATGAAGGGCAAGTATTAATCATTCCTGTTAAAATGGAACGCATAGATGAAGTTGATTTTGGTGTGATTACTGAAGAGTATGACCCTGAAAGTGATGACCCTTTGATTTTTGAGATTAAAGATGAGTATAGTATTGCTATTCTTTTACCGTTTCACTTGGATCCTGCGACCGGTTATTCTAAATACTTGTCATATTTGTCGGCGCAGTTTTATATGGGGGCCTCAATGGCTCTAGATTCACTTCAGGCGCAGGGATTAAATGCAAAAGTTCACTTTTTTGATACGAGTAATGATTCTGCTTCTATTATTAAAGTATTGAGCGAGGAAAAATTTACTGATATGGACTTAGTTATTGGACCCTTGGTTTCTGATTATATGGATTTAGTTTCAGCTTATTGTAAGCAGCATAAAATAAGAATGGTTTCACCTGTTTCATCTGATGCAAGTCTGTTGAAAGATAACCGACTTGTATACGCAAGTGTTGCTTCGAATATTTCATTGATGAACGGTTTAGCATTGTACATATTGGAGAATAACGCTGATGATAATATATTATTGATTAAGCCAAATGAAGCTAACAGTATGCCTCTTTATGAGGCTTTTCGTAAAACGTTTGTTGAAACTGATTTTGATGGGGATCGCCCGAATTTAATTGAAACTACAGTTGATGGCTTTAAGACTTACATTAAGCGAGGTGTTAATACACGATTTGTTCTGCCTACATTGAATAGAGGTACCGCAGTTAAGTTTATGAATAACTTAAATAAATCTTCTTTCAGATCTAATGCAGATAATTTGTTTGTTTATGGAACTAAAGAGTGGTTGACTTTTACAGAAATTAATAATATATATAAAAATAGATATAATTTTCACTACGTAAGTTCAAATATGGAAGATTATTACTCTGAATTAGCGATCAATATGAATAGAGCGTATAGATCCATTTTTAAAACAGATATGTCTAAGTTGTCTATGCAGGCCTATGATGTGGTGCTTTACTATTTAAGCTGTTTTTTCCTTGATGGAAAAAAACAGCATTTATTGATGAATGACTTCAACATGAGGCAAGTTTCTCAGGATGATGGTTATGAAAATTCTAAAATATTCTTGATTGAACAAGAAGAATTTGAATTGATTAAGTCTAGAGAATCGAATTAATGACTAAGGAAAGTATAGCGGAATCTTTTCAATCTTTACAAGATCGAATTTGTCAATCGCTTGAGCGTGTTGATGGAAAATCAAAATTTCAAGAGGATTTATGGACTAGGCCTGATGGCGGCGGCGGAAGAACTCGAATGATTGGTGGCGAAGGTGTTATAGAAAAAGGTGGAGTGAATTTCTCAGAAGTTCATGGGGCGGTTACTGATCTGATGAAAAAAAATACTGAAATTGAGGGTGATTCATTTTTCGCGACAGGTGTCTCTATTGTTATTCACCCTCACAGTCCTCATATTCCAATCATTCACATGAATGTTCGCTATTTCGAATTAGATAATGGGAGGTATTGGTTTGGAGGTGGAATTGATTTGACACCTCACTATATTGTTCCAAGTCAAGCTCAAAAATTCCATACTGGATTAAAGTCAGTTTGTGATAAATATAATAGCGAATTTTACACCAAATTTAAGTTGTGGGCTGATGACTATTTCTTCTTAGCTCACAGGAATGAAACACGTGGTGTGGGCGGCATATTTTTTGACCATCTGAAAGAAGACGAACATAATTCTAAAGAAAAACTATTAAGCTACTGTATTGAGCTCGGAGACACCTTGTCAGAACTGTATGGTTCTCAAGTGAAATTCGGTGCTAAAGAGCATATAACTAAGCGGCATGTCGATTGGAGAAACATCAGGAGAGGGCGCTATGTAGAGTTTAATCTAGTGAGTGATAGAGGAACAAAATTTGGTCTAGTTTCCGGAGGAAGAACAGAGTCTATTTTAATGAGCTTACCTCCTGTTGCAAACTGGGAATATTGTAAAGAAATAGAACCGAATTCTCAAGAAGAATTAACTCTTAATAACTTAAAAAAGGGTGTTGATTGGTTGCAGAAGTGAAAATTATTATACTTTTAATTACCCAATACTATTATAATTCTATTCAGTTATTAATTCTCCTAGCTACTCTAGGCAACCATAAAGCAATAAAATCGTTTTTTAATTAAAGCCTGCTAATCATGAAAATAAGCCTTTTTCTTTTGTTTTTTATAAGTATTCAAAGCGTTACTTTTTCGGCTGAATACCATTCATCTGTAGTTCCTTTTCAGGATACTTCAGAGACGGTTGTTCAAAAGGAAATCCTTTCCAATGGAAACATATCTTATGCGCTAACCTCAAATAAATTATTACTAGCCCAGCGTATCGATATTTGGGAAAGTCGTTTTTTTATAGCATTTCCTGAAATTATTTCAATCGAACTGAATCACCTTGATCAATCTATTCATTTGATTATTTCAGCAGATCATTCAGCCGAATATCTCAATTCAATTCTGAAAAGATTCGAAGTTTTGAATTATTCAATTAATATGCAATGAAAAGTTTAATTGCTCTCTTACTTACGTTTTTTATATTTTCGAATTCATATTCTCAATGTAACACAAACACATCTATTTGCACTCCAGGTATTGCAGGACCTTTTAGTTTTATTAGCGCTTCAGCAAATCCTTCTTCATGTTTAGATTACTATAATAGCGCAGCAAGCCCAAATTATGCATACATTATTCTTTATATAACTACTGGCGGAAATTTAAACCTTCTTATTAATGGCGACCAAACTACTGGTTTTTTAGATGTATCTATATTTGATATAACCAATGCAACAGATCCATGTGTAGAACTTTCGTTAGGAACAGAAATTGGATGCAATTATGCCTCAGCCTATGATGGTTGTAATGAATTTGGATCAACTTTCCCCTGTTCATCTGAAGTTCCGGCTCCAATTGTTTCTGCTGGCGATGTGATTATGATTTTAGTTGAAGATTGGAGTAATGTTATGACTAGCTTCACATTAGAGTTAAGTAATTTTCCTGGTAGTGCTCAAACAGGTTCACCAAACCCAACTATCAATCCAGTATCACCATTATGTATATCAGATAATCCAATACAGTTAAGTGCAGTCAATCCGGGAGGTTTTTGGAGTGGTGTAGGTGTAAGTTCAACAGGAGTATTTAATCCTTTACTAGCTGGCCCCGGAATATTTACTGTAAATTACTCTATTGGAACTGCACCATGCAATGCTTCAGCTTACACTATTGTAACAGTGCTATCTCCTTCAGCCGATGCAGGTTCAACTCAAATAGTATGTCTAGGTTCGACAGTAACAATAGGTGCAGATCCAGTTTGTAATAGTGAAGGAGCAATTTATTCATGGAATAATGGTGGAAGTTCCGGTATTATAAATCTTTCTGGTGCTAATCAAGACCATGGACAAACTAATGTTTCTCCTATATCAACAACAACATATGAGTTGACAATTAGCGATGGTGGATGCATAGCCACATCTCAGGTTACAGTTTCAGTTGACCTGCCTCCAACAGCTTTAAACCCTATATCAATAAATCTTGAATGCATAGGGGATGTACCTGTTCCTAATATATCAGATGTAATAAGTGTATCAGATGATTACACATCCTCACCATTAGTTACCTTTATCTCAGATATCTCTAATGGAAATACATGCCCTGAAATTATTACTCGAACATACAGTGTAACAGATGACTGTGGAAATTTTACAGATGTTCAGCAATTGATTATAATAGGTGATGTTACACCACCTGTATTTTTATTACCACCTGCGTCGGTTACTGTTCAATGTTCTGCTGATGTTCCATCAATGACAAATCTTAGTTATACAGATAACTGTGATGCATCAGGAACTGTGTCGGGAACTGATGGACCATTGGTAGGTGGTACTTGTGGCGGAACAATCACTCGTACTTGGACAGTAACCGACGCATGTGGAAATGTATCGACTCCGGTAACTCAAATAATTATAATCAACGATAATATTGCTCCAGTAATGTCAGCAGCTCCAGCAGGAATAGCTGTTCAATGTTCGGGCGATGTTCCATCAATGACAAATCTTAGTTATACTGATAACTGTGACGCATCAGGAACTGTGTCGGGAACTGATGGACCATTAGTAGGAGGTACTTGTGGCGGAACAATCACTCGTACTTGGACAGTAACCGACGCATGTGGAAATGTATCGACTCCGGTAACTCAAATAATTATAATCAACGATAATATTGCTCCAGTAATGTCAGCAGCTCCAGCAGGAATAGCTGTTCAATGTTCGGGCGATGTTCCATCAATGACCAACCTTGGTTATACAGATAACTGTGATGCATCAGGAACTGTAGCGGGAACTGATGGGCCATTGGTAGGAGGTACTTGTGGCGGAACAATCACTCGTACTTGGACAGTAACCGACGCATGTGGAAATGTATCGACTCCGGTAACTCAAATAATTATAATCAACGATAATATTGCTCCAGTAATGTCAGCAGCTCCAGCAGGAATAGCTGTTCAATGTTCGGGCGATGTTCCATCAATGACAAATCTTAGTTATACTGATAACTGTGACGCATCAGGAACTGTGTCGGGAACTGATGGACCATTAGTAGGAGGTACTTGTGGCGGAACAATCACTCGTACTTGGACAGTAACCGACGCATGTGGAAATGTATCGACTCCGGTAACTCAAATAATTATAATCAACGATAATATTGCTCCAGTAATGTCAGCAGCTCCAGCAGGAATAGCTGTTCAATGTTCGGGCGATGTTCCATCAATGACAAATCTTAGTTATACTGATAACTGTGACGCATCAGGAACTGTGTCGGGAACTGATGGACCATTAGTAGGAGGTACTTGTGGCGGAACAATCACTCGTACTTGGACAGTAACCGACGCATGTGGAAATGTATCGACTCCGGTAACTCAAATAATTATAATCAACGATAATATTGCTCCAGTAATGTCAGCAGCTCCAGCAGGAATAACTGTTCAATGTTCGGGCGATGTTCCAGCAGTGACCAACCTTGGTTATACAGATAACTGTGACGCATCAGGAACTGTGTCGGGAACTGATGGACCATTAGTAGGAGGTACTTGTGGCGGAACAATCACTCGTACTTGGACATGGACAGATGCATGTGGAAATGTATCGACTCCGGTAACTCAAATAATTATAATCAACGATAATATTGCTCCAGTAATGTCAGCAGCTCCAGCAGGAATAACTGTTCAATGTTCGGGCGATGTTCCAGCAATGACCAACCTTGGTTATACAGATAACTGTGATGCATCAGGAACTGTGTCGGGAACTGATGGACCATTAGTAGGAGGTACTTGTGGCGGAACAATCACTCGTACTTGGACATGGACAGATGCATGTGGAAATGTATCGACTCCGGTAACTCAAATAATTATAATCAACGATAATATTGCTCCAGTAATGTCAGCAGCTCCAGCAGGAATAGCTGTTCAATGTTCGGGCGATGTTCCATCAATGACAAATCTTAGTTATACTGATAACTGTGACGCATCAGGAACTGTGTCGGGAACTGATGGACCATTAGTAGGAGGTACTTGTGGCGGAACAATCACTCGTACTTGGACATGGACAGATGCATGTGGAAATGTATCGACTCCGGTAACTCAAATAATTATAATCAACGATAATATTGCTCCAGTAATGTCAGCAGCTCCAGCAGGAATAGCTGTTCAATGTTCGGGCGATGTTCCATCAATGACCAACCTTGGTTATACAGATAACTGTGACGCATCAGGAACTGTGTCGGGAACTGATGGACCATTAGTAGGAGGTACTTGTGGCGGAACAATCACTCGTACTTGGACAGTGGACCGACGCATGTGGAAATGTATCGACTCCGGTAACTCAAATAATTATAATCAACGATAATATTGCTCCAGTAATGTCAGCAGCTCCAGCAGGAATAGCTGTTCAATGTTCGGGCGATGTTCCATCAATGACAAATCTTAGTTATACTGATAACTGTGACGCATCAGGAACTGTGTCGGGAACTGATGGACCATTAGTAGGAGGTACTTGTGGCGGAACAATCACTCGTACTTGGACATGGACAGATGCATGTGGAAATGTATCGACTCCGGTAACTCAAATAATTATAATCAACGATAATATTGCTCCAGTAATGTCAGCAGCTCCAGCAGGAATAGCTGTTCAATGTTCGGGCGATGTTCCATCAATGACAAATCTTAGTTATACTGATAACTGTGACGCATCAGGAACTGTGTCGGGAACTGATGGACCATTAGTAGGAGGTACTTGTGGCGGAACAATCACTCGTACTTGGACAGTAACCGACGCATGTGGAAATGTATCGACTCCGGTAACTCAAATAATTATAATCAACGATAATATTGCTCCAGTAATGTCAGCAGCTCCAGCAGGAATAACTGTTCAATGTTCGGGCGATGTTCCAGCAGTGACCAACCTTGGTTATACAGATAACTGTGATGCATCAGGAACTGTGTCGGGAACTGATGGACCATTAGTAGGAGGTACTTGTGGCGGAACAATCACTCGTACTTGGACATGGACAGATGCATGTGGAAATGTATCGACTCCGGTAACTCAAATAATTATAATCAACGATAATATTGCTCCAGTAATGTCAGCAGCTCCAGCAGGAATAGCTGTTCAATGTTCGGGCGATGTTCCATCAATGACAAATCTTAGTTATACTGATAACTGTGACGCATCAGGAACTGTGTCGGGAACTGATGGACCATTAGTAGGAGGTACTTGTGGCGGAACAATCACTCGTACTTGGACATGGACAGATGCATGTGGAAATGTATCGACTCCGGTAACTCAAATAATTATAATCAACGATAATATTGCTCCAGTAATGTCAGCAGCTCCAGCAGGAATAACTGTTCAATGTTCGGGCGATGTTCCAGCAGTGACCAACCTTGGTTATACAGATAACTGTGATGCATCAGGAACTGTGTCGGGAACTGATGGACCATTAGTAGGAGGTACTTGTGGCGGAACAATCACTCGTACTTGGACATGGACAGATGCATGTGGAAATGTATCGACTCCGGTAACTCAAATAATTATAATCAACGATAATATTGCTCCAGTAATGTCAGCAGCTCCAGCAGGAATAGCTGTTCAATGTTCGGGCGATGTTCCATCAATGACAAATCTTAGTTATACTGATAACTGTGACGCATCAGGAACTGTGTCGGGAACTGATGGACCATTAGTAGGAGGTACTTGTGGCGGAACAATCACTCGTACTTGGACATGGACAGATGCATGTGGAAATGTATCGACTCCGGTAACTCAAATAATTATAATCAACGATAATATTGCTCCAGTAATGTCAGCAGCTCCAGCAGGAATAGCTGTTCAATGTTCGGGCGATGTTCCATCAATGACAAATCTTAGTTATACTGATAACTGTGACGCATCAGGAACTGTGTCGGGAACTGATGGACCATTAGTAGGAGGTACTTGTGGCGGAACAATCACTCGTACTTGGACATGGACAGATGCATGTGGAAATGTATCGACTCCGGTAACTCAAATAATTATAATCAACGATAATATTGCTCCAGTAATGTCAGCAGCTCCAGCAGGAATAGCTGTTCAATGTTCGGGCGATGTTCCATCAATGACAAATCTTAGTTATACTGATAACTGTGACGCATCAGGAACTGTGTCGGGAACTGATGGACCATTAGTAGGAGGTACTTGTGGCGGAACAATCACTCGTACTTGGACAGTAACCGACGCATGTGGAAATAACGCAATAGTAATACAAACAATCACTGTTGATGATACAATACCGCCAACGGCAAGTAACCCAGCAACGACAATAGTTCCTGGAGGTCCAGCACCAACAGTGGATATCACTGTTGTAAATGACGAAACGGATAACTGTATTGTAAATCCAGTGGTAGCTTTTGTGAGTGAAGTAAGCGATAACAATACTTGTCCAGAAACGATAACACGTATTTACAGTGTTACAGATGACTGTGGAAATATAATTAATGTAGCTCACTTAATATTAATTACTGATTTTTTCTTACCAACGGCTAGTAATCCAATTCCTCTTAACGTTGAGTGTATAGGTGATATTCCTCCAGCTGATATAAATGTTGTAATAGATGAATCTGATAATCAAGGAATACCTACTGTTGCATTTGTTTCAGATGTTTCAGATGGATTGTCTTGTCCAGAGACAATTACAAGAACATATTCAGTTACAGATATTTGTGGAGGTCAAATCACAGTTGATCAAATTATCACTGTGATGGATATAACACCTCCTGTTCTATCATATCCACCTGCAGACATTTTAGTTCAATGTCTTGGAGATCTTCCAGCAATGATAAGTCTTGGATATACAGACAACTGTGATTCACCAGGCATAGCGATAGGAGTAGACATATCAGATGGACAGAATTGTCCAGAGACAATAACACGAACTTGGGTGTATACTGATTTATGTGGAAATTCATCCTCAGCGGCTATACAAACAATCACTGTTGATGATACAACACTACCAACGGCATCAGCACCAGCTAACATAAATGTTGGATGTATGGGAGATGTTCCATTACCTAATATCTTAGAGGTAACAAACGAATTAGATAACTGTACTGCTAATCCAATAGTTGCTTATCAAGGAGATGTTTCAGATGGCTTATCATGTCCAGAGATAATAACACGAACATATTCAATTACTGATGAATGCGGAAATCAAATTACAGTCAATCAAATTATCACCGTAAATGATGTAACTCCTCCAATAGCATCTAATCCTGCTAATATTTCTGTACCTAGCTCAATGGATGTTCCCTTTCCAGACCCTACAGTTGTTATAACAGAGTCTGATAATTGCACTCTAAATCCTATCGTTACTTGGGTTAATGACATCTCTGATGGAAATGTTTGTAATATGGAGAAAATTACAAGAACTTACAGTATAACAGATGATTGTGGAAACCAAACTTTGGTTTTTCAAGAGATAACAATCCTAGCTACTCAGCCTCCAATCGATGCCGGTCCATCTCAAATAATTTGTCAAGGCGACCTTGTAACAATTTCTGAGATTAACCCGTTGGGTGTCCCTGTTGTTTGGAGTCCATTTGTGCCAAATGGACAATTTGACCCATTTATAACTACCACTTACACAATTACAGCAGATAATCTTGGATGTGTTTCAACAGATAGCTTAACAATTACAGTAGACTCTTTAGTGAGCGTTAGTTTTATTGGGGATGTTCTTTCAGGGTGTGAACCATTAACGGTTAATTTTACAAATACATCAAATGCACCAGGCGGGTTGGCTAATTGTGAATGGCTAATCAATGGACAAACAGTCACAGGATGTGGTACTATTCCTTATATATTCCCTAATGTCGGAACATATGATATTATCCTTAATATAATATCAGGTTCAGGGTGTACTGCTAGTATAATATATCAGGATTATATAAATGTTGAGGGGTCTCCTTTAGCTTCGTTCACACCATCATCGAGTCAATTAACAACGCTTGATACAGATGTTAATTTTATAAATAATTCTACAGGGGCTGTTAATTACGAGTGGGACTTCGGTAATGGAGAAATTTCAATAATAGAAAATCCTTTTCATGAATTTTCAGAAGGAGTAGAAGGTGCTTATACTGTTGAATTAGTAGCATTTTCATCAATGGGATGCACTGATACAGCTTATGCTACAATCAATATTATTGAAGAATTGATTTACTATATACCGAATTCATTTACTCCTGATGGAGATAGCCACAATCAAATTTTTCTCCCTATTTTTACTTCAGGATATGACCCCTATGACTTTTCGATGTTAATCTTTAATAGATGGGGTGAAATTATTTGGGAATCTCACGATGATAAAATTGGTTGGGATGGTACTTATGGAGGAAAAATAATGAATGATGGAATGTATAATTGGAAAATCATATTTAAATTATCGTCAGCTGATGAGCATAGAATAATTACAGGGTCAGTCAATTTAATTCGATAATTTGAAACATATTATTCTTTAATGGTCTTAAAATTTAATAGTTACTATATGATATATTTATATTCTAGATTAATTCTATTTTTTTCTTTACTAATTTCGTTTTCTTCTTTTTCACAAGCTCCAATTAGTTTTACTTCAGTAAATAATAACACAACTTTTAATACGTGTAATGGTTTTATAATTGATTCGGGAGGACAAGGTGGCCCGGGATATTCAAATAATGAAAATATTACAATCACAATTTGTCCTGATACACCTGGAGATATTATTTCTGTAGTTTTTAATTTATTTAGCTTAGATGGAACTAATACTGGGTCACAGCAAAATCCAAATTTGGATAATATGAGTGTGTTTGATGGGAATTCAACTGCTGCAAACTCTTTAGGTAATTACAATACAAATCAATTACAAGGAGTTGTTATTGAAGCTACGGCATTAAATCCAACGGGTTGCATAACTTTAGAGTTTTATTCAAATAGTATCGGTACCGGAATGTTTACTGCTAGTGTATCTTGTGAGACACCTTGTAACAATCCCCAGGCAGCTGCTGTTATTATCGGAGGGATAACACCTGACAGTATTCGTGTTTGTTTGAATCAAGATGTTGATTTTCAAAATCAGGGTTCTTTTGCACAACCAGGTTTTAATCTAGTTGATTTTAACTGGGATTTTATGGATGGCACAACTGATAATGGTCAGAATGTAACACATTCGTACTCTGTTCCAGGTCATTACAGGGTTCAATTATTTGTGACAGATGATAACGGATGCTCTAATCCTAATTTAACGGATTTGGTTGTTCAGGTAGAAACACTACCTGATTTCTCAACTTTTCCTGGGAACGGAGAAATATGTCTTGGGGAGTCTTATTCTGTTTCAGCGGATCCAAATTCATATGAGGTGGAATGGGCAGGATTCCCTGGTAGCCAGAGTATTGATGACGGTTGCTTACCTGACACTCTATTAGGGGTCTCTCAGGATATTGAGTTGCTTCAAACAGGTTTCTCTGCGGGTACAACTATTCTTAACGTTAATGATATACAGGATATATGTTTAGAGCTTGAGCATTCTTACATGGGTGATTTGGTTATTATGATTGAATGTCCAAGTGGTCAAAATGCAATTCTTCATCAGCAAGGAGGTGGTGCTACTCAAATAGGAATACCTGTTCAAGCGGATAATGTAGATTGTAGCGATCCCACAACTATTGGTACCCCTTTTAATTATTGCTTCGCACCAAATGCTACAGAAACCTGGGTCGAATGGGTCGCTAGTAATCCAGCGCTTAATACAATTCCTGCAGGTACTTATGAGTCAATTGACCCATTAGATAACCTAGTAGGATGCCCAACTAATGGTGTTTGGACACTAACTGTTATTGATAATTGGGCAGCAGACGATGGAACATTATTTAGTTTTGGTATAACATTAGATCCCTCATATTATCCATCAATTACAACTTTCACTCCAGATATTGGTGCAGAATCAGATTCATCATATTGGTTAAATCCTATTTTTCAAACTTCAATTTCTCCTGATGCCAATGATTTAGGAGTTCTTCCAACTGCTTCGGGCTCTTATGTATATGATTACTTCGTTACTAATGATTTTGGGTGTATTCATGATACAAGTTTTATGTTAACTGTAAATGATAACCCTGTTTCTTTTGCAGGAAATGATACTACAATTTGTGGTGGTACTGGTGTGCAATTAGACGGTCAAGTTGTAGGAATTGTTTCGTCGTGTGATTATATCTTAAGCCTAGAAGATACATTTGGTGATGGTTGGAATGGAAATACAATTACTATAACGATAAATGGGGTGTCTACAGATTACACGATTATTACTGGCTCTACATTTGTTGTTAACCTTTCTGTTCCCACTGGGGCAACTATAGCATATACTTTTAATGCGATTGGTGCTTTTATTGGAGAGTGTTCATTTGAGGTTATTGATTCAGACGCTAATATTGTTTTTTCTCAAGGACCAAATTTAACTGCAAATGTTAGTGGAAATTGGATGTCAAATTGTGTGCCTGATTTAGTATATGAATGGACTCCTTCTAGCGTAGTAGATTCTACTTCAATCCTTAATCCAACAGCGACAACAAATATTGAAGAAACATTAACTCTTACTATTTATCCTATTGGACATCCATTATGTTCAACTTCAGATGATATTGTTATTTCTACTTCTGCAGTTCCAAATCCAGGTTTAGATACCACATTAGAAGTTTGTTCTAGTGGATTACCCATAGATTTATTTTCATTATTGGGTGTAGGGGCCTCTAGTAATGGCTCCTGGACTGATCCATCAGGCGCCCCCTTTTTAATGCCATATGATCCTCAGACAATGTCTCTTGGTGATTATATTTATACTGTTGATAGTAATGGCTGTTTCGCTCAAGCAATTGTTAATATTATGGAGATAGTTACATCTATTAATAATATTGATACTATTGGAGCAAGTTGTTTTGGAGTTAGTGATGGTTCATTCACACTGAATGGTGTCAATTTTGATAGTTATTCATTAGATGGTGGAGGATCTATTTTTACAGGAAGTCCATTCACAGTCAATGGTCTTTCTTCAGGAGTTCATAATATAATTGTTTCTTCAGTTTCAGGTTGTTCCTCAAGTCAAGATTTTATAATTACTGAACCAACTATATTAACTGCAAATGCTATTCCAACAGCAGCAAGTTGTTTTGGTGAATGTGATGGCTCTGTAATCGTTACATCAAATGGTGGAACACCTAATTATTCTTATAACTGGCTTAGTGATGTAAATGGAAATCAAGTAGGAAATGGAACACTTATTTGCTCAGGTGACTACATGGTGGAGGTTACAGATGATAATGATTGTTTAGTAGAGGTGAATTATTCGATTACTGAACCTGAAAATGTATTTCCGAGTATTCTTGGTGACATATTAGGTGGTTGTTTGCCCCATACAGTTAACTTTATTAATACAACACCCTCAACTAATATTTTAACAACTACAATTGATTTTGGTGATGGAATCGTCGAAGTATTTAATGGGAAAGAAGACTTTAATCATACATATCAATCTGCTGGTATCTACTCGATATCAGTTAATATTTTAACGAATGATGGATGTGAATATATGATATCTTATGCCGACCTGGTACAGGTATATAATGTTCCTATTGCAGATTTTTTAATTACTCCAAACAATGTAACGATCTTTAATCCTGTTGTGTCTTTAATTAATCAGAGTTCTGTAGATGTAATTTCTTGGGGTTGGGAAATTGAGAACGGAAATCCTGCTTCTTCAACAAATGAGGATGTAAACAATGTAGTTTTTCCATCAGGTGAGCCTGCTGATTATCCCGTTACTTTAATGGTCTCTAATGCTTATGGTTGTATTGACACGGTAACTAAATTTGTATCTGTGGTAGACGATGTAATTATTTTTGCTCCAAATACATTTACGCCAGATGATGACGAGTTCAATCAGACATGGAACATTCATGTTTTAGGAATCGACAGTTATGATTTTGATTTATATATATACAATCGTTGGGGGGAAGTGATTTGGGAAAGTCATGATCCTTTAGTTGGATGGGACGGTGTTTTTAATGGGAGTATTGTTCAGGCAGGAATGTATAATTGGGCTATTGGCTGTAAAGACATTATTAATGATGATAAGTATAGTTTTAACGGACACATCACTGTGATAAAATAAAAAGTGAATAAAAAAAAGCAAGGAGGTACTTTCCTTTTTTCTATTAGATTATTTTTATAGAGGCCTTTCTTCGAGATATTTCTTTAATGATTAGTGATAATTCACGTGTTGTTTGACCAGCCACTGAAGTATTTTCATCTGCCCTTCTTAATAGGTAAGGTAAAACATCTTTTATTGGCCCGTAAGGGACATATTTAGCAACATTGTAATGCTTGTATGACAAGTTGTAGGAAATATGGTCAGACATGCCTAGTAGCTGGGCAAAATAGATCCTTGAATCATTTTTTTCAACTCTACGATCAATCATAAGCTGAATCAGTTTAACCGAACTCTCTTCGTTGTGTGTTCCAACACATACAGAGGTAACATCAAGATTATCTAATACAGTTTCAACTGCTTTGTCGTAGTCTTTATCACTTGCTTCTTTGTTTGGCTGAATTGGTGAAGAGTATCCTTTATTTTTAGCACGCTCACGTTCTTTTTCCATGTATGCACCACGAACAAGCTTTATTCCTAAGAAATAGCCATGTTCTCTCGCGTGTACGATTTCATTTTTAACAAAAACCAATCGGTCATGTCGGTATAGTTGAGCTGAATTAAATACGATAGCACGTTTCTTATTATACTTCAAACTCATTTCTTTCGCTAAGCGATCAATAACATCTTGAATCCATGTTTCTTCAGCATCAATGAAAACAGGTACATTTGCATCAAAGGCAGCTTTGCAAATTTGATCTACACGTTGATTTAGTTTATCGTATTCTACTTGTGTTTCTGTATCAAGCTTCTCTATCCCAGTATTCACTTTTTCAAGTATACTAAATAGACAAATCCCTGTCATCTTAAATACGGCAAAAGGAATATTTTCATTTGATTTCCCCTGTTCAATGGTTGCTATAATTTCTGCTACAGTTTTATCGAAGTCTTTTTCTTCCGCTTTTCCTTCAATACTATAGTCAAGTATCGTTTTCAAACCATACTTAGCAAGTTGATTGGATGTGTTTAAAGATTCCGTAATAGATTCTCCACCGCAAAACTGTTTAAAAATGGTCGCTTTTATGATTCCTTTAATAGGGAGATGTGTTTTTATAGCAAAATGAGTCGCCCATTTTCCAAAAGAAACTACTTTAGGATTTGCTACAATCTTGAAAAGCCAGTATGCCCTTCTTAAATCCTTAGATGATTTACTATTAAATGCTATTTCAGTATTGTCGAATGAAATCATAGAGCAAATTTAATCGCTTTTAATTATTAGAATATACCCTTTTCATCTTTTTATTTAGATTGGGGCAACATTTCACTATTTTTACTTAAAATTTAAGTCCGTTATGGAGTATTTAGATGCTGGAGATTATACCGTTGAACTTGGTGGATTACTACAATCGTCTTTTGAACAGTTACTATCTAGATATAATTCTGCTAAAAAAGTAATCATTGTAGATGAAAACACACATGAGCATTGCTTGAGTTACTTGATTACAAGTTTCGAAGCGCTTAATGGAGCAGAGGTTATTTTGTTGCCGGAAGGTGAGGACAATAAACAATTGGAAGTTGCACTTGGAGCTTGGGAAGCCTTTACGGAATATGGTATAGGTAGATATGATTTAATTATTAACCTTGGAGGTGGAGTGGTTACTGATATGGGAGGATTTATTGCTTCGTGTTTTAAACGTGGGTGCGATTTCATTAATATACCAACAACCTTACTGGCAATGGTTGATGCCTCTATTGGTGGTAAAACGGGAGTTAATCTAGGGATATACAAGAATCAAATAGGTGTTTTTTCAAATCCTAAAGCTGTTTTTATTGACACTTCTTTCTTAGAAACTTTACCTGAAATTGAAGTCTATAGTGGTTTAGCTGAAATGATAAAACATGGATTAATTCATGATAAAGAACTGTTCAATCGAGTGACTAAACAGTACGATAACCTTGGGGATATTGATGATACACTTTTAAAAGATTGCATTGAAGTAAAAAGGATTGTTGTTGCTCAAGATTATATGGAAGTCGGCTTACGAAAAACATTAAATTTTGGTCATACGATTGGTCATGTGATTGAAGGATATTATATGAAAAGTTTAAACCTATCACATGGTCATGCTATTGCTATTGGAATGCTGATGGAGGCTTTTCTTTCGATAGATCATGCTTCTTTAAGTCAAGAGGATTATAAGCGCATTAAGAAATTTATTACCTCAAATTATGAAATACCTAATTTTACAGATGAGGCAATCACCTCAATGATTGAAATGCTTCGTAACGACAAGAAAAATAAAGACGGTAAAATACTAACTTGCTTAATCTCAGAAATAGGGGTGTGTAAATATGATGTTGAGGTAAGTGAAAGTGTCTTTCTTCAGACGTTTAAAACATTTAAAGTCTAATTAGGACTTTAGCGTAATCAATTTCTGTTTGATTTTTTCTAGGCGTAGAATTAATTCTTGCGTCAAATCTTCATTTGATTCTTTGGAATTAAGACCTGATTTCATTGCCTTATTTGCACCATCTAGCGTGTATCCGCAATCTTTCACCAAATGATAAATTGTATCAATTTTTAAAACATCCTTGGGAGTGAATAAGCGATTCCCTTTTTTATTCTTTTTAAGCTTTATGATAGGAAATTCTTTTTCCCAAAAACGAATGAGGGAGGTGTTTACATCAAATAAATCTGCCACTTCTCCAATGGAGTAGTAGAGTTTTGTTAATTGATGTTCTGTAATCCGTACCAAATCAGTCTGTTTATAAGTCGAAGATAATTAAAATTAGAGAATTTCAAATCTTTCGTTCCTTTAAGAATTAACTTTAAGAATTGTTTAATAAAGAATCCGTAGAAGATATAAGGTTAGTAAGACGCAGAGTGTCGCGGTTTATAATCTTCCCAGGTGTTTTTATGATCGTTGGCTATGCTAAAATATTCCTTTGCATTGATTGATACTATCCCATTTTACATTGCGGTTAAATATATTAGAAAGTTAGTTAAGATGGAGGATGAATTATGTTTTTGAATGGCGATAATTTAAATGCCATATTAAATAAAACACGCCTATAATCGCCATAATTATTCCGATGCAAAATGCAGAGGGAATAGATCCAGGTGTATTATCATATGTAAACATTGTTGAGCCAGAGCCAAACATAATACCAAACTCTAAAGCAATAAATAATGTTCCTGCCCCAACTCCACGTCTATTTTTATGAGACAAGTCAGCAGTCCAAGCCATTAGTGTAGGACTAGATATTCCGGTGCTCACACCAAACATTATAGCAGCAAAGGTGTATGACTTCCATTCGGTTGATAGTGCAACTAAAGTCATAGAGATACTCATAAGCGAAAGTCCGAAAATGAGTGTTTTACGTCTCCCTATTTTATCTGATAGTCCGCTTGCGAATAAGCGAATGAAAATAGTTGAAAAAGCATAGAACCCTAAAAACCAACCTTTATTTTGAATATCAAAAAAACCAGACATATCTGGTGTTAACACAAGTACAATTCCTGTTGAAGAAGCAGCGAGAAACATAACAACTGCGGCGGGAATAACGCTTGGCTCAAAGACATCTTGCCAAGTAATTTTTAGAAGGCTCCACCTAAACTTGACAGGATTCGGTAAAGTTTCTTTTAAAAGAATAATCAGAATCCCTGAAATTACTGCGAAAAAAGCAGCTATAATAAATAGGCTTGTCATTCCAAACTCTATGCGAATAATTGACCCTAGTGCTTGACCGCCAAATCCGAGTGAAATAAATACTCCCCATATACCCATTCCTACGCCTCTTTTTTCTATGGGTAAAATGTCCGTTACTAGTGCTGTTGCTCCAGTTGGAAGAAAACCTGCGCTAAAGCCGTGCATTAATCTTAAAAATAAAAAAAGACCTACAGATGCAAATAAAGGGTATAATAATAATACAATAATAGCAACCCCTATTCCTATATACATGACTTTTTTCCTGCCTATTGTGTCAGATAGTTTACCCGAAAAAGGTCTAGAAATCATTGCTGTAATAGTGAACATGGCTATAATTAAACTTTTCTGTTTAGCTCCTCCCATGCTTGTAATAAAGTCATTCAATTCAGGTAATATCAGATTGAAACTTGTCATGAAGAACAAGAGTGAAAAACAGATAATCCAGAAATTTTTAGAATAATTTAACTTCATCGAACAAAAGTACTCCTATATTACGTCTAAACAATATAAAATATTCAGGATGATGATAAAAATATTGATAGGTTCTGTCGCTCTCATTTTATTGAGTTGCGCCGAAATTATAGATAACAAGAATGTTGATGTTTTAATATCTGGGGAAAGTTTATTTCAAATGACTTCAGATGACTCTACTAAAGTATTGAAAATGGATAGCGAATGGAAGGCCATTTTGTCTGAAGAACAATTTAGAGTGACCCGAAAATCGGGTACAGAGCGTCCTTTTACTGGTCTGTATTGGGACAATAAAGAGGAGGGAGACTATCGCTGTGTTTGTTGTGATAATTTACTTTTCTTATCAGACACAAAATTTAAGTCAGGGACAGGCTGGCCAAGCTTTTATGCGCCCGCTGTACCGAAGAATATTGGACAGGCTGTTGATGATTCTCAGGGTATGGTTAGAGGAGAGGTTGTTTGTAATAAATGCGATGCGCATTTGGGGCATGTTTTTAATGATGGTCCTGCACCGACAGGATTAAGATATTGTATCAATTCAGCGGCATTAAAATTCATTAAAATTCAATAATATTCTTTTATTTGCAGTATGATAAATGATGCAACATTTGGTGCTGGATGCTTTTGGTGCATCGAAGCTTGTTTTAAAGATGTAAAAGGAATACTTGAGGTTTATCCTGGTTATGCTGGGGGATCTAATGATTCTGCTAATTACAATGATGTTTGCTCCGGAAGTACAGGGCATGCGGAGGTTGCAAGAATCGTATTTGACTCAGACCAAATTTCCTTTGAAAAATTATTAGAGTTGTTTTGGTTTGTGCATAACCCAACCCAATTGAATAGACAAGGAAATGATATAGGAACTCAATATAGATCAGTTGTATTTTATCATAACGAAGAGCAGAAAAAAAAGGCTCAGTTCTATAAAGAAAAACTAAATGATTCTCAGGTATGGGAGAACCCTGTTGTTACTGAGATATCAATACTCCCTGATTTTTACCCTGCAGAGGAATATCACAAAAACTATCTAGAGCTAAATCCTCAAAATCCATATTGTCAATCTATCGTTAGACCGAAAGTCGATAAATTTAAAAAGATATTTAAGGATATAGTTTCAATAAAAAAAGGTTATTAAAATAACCTTTTTTTATTGAAACTATATGGCCTTGTAGTTTTACTTTTTAGCTTTCTTTTCTCTTAATTCCAACTTCTCGAATATTTTCCCTTGTTCAGGAGTTAATACACGTGTTATCATAGTTGACCTTTTTTGATTATTATGTTTTAAGTATGTTTGTTTTTCTTCTACTGTGAGTTCTCTATTATCTCTTATTAATTGCTCTTTTTGGAGAAGTCCAAATTCAATTTTTCGTACAGTTTCAATTTGCTCTTTTGATAAACTTAAATCAGTTGCTAATTTTTTAGTTGCTATGTCAGCTAACTTTTTAAAGTTGACCTTTTTTTTTGGTAGTTTTTTTTCTTTTAATTTCAACTTCTCAAATATTTTCACTTGTACTGGAGTTAATACACGTGCGATCATGGCTGACCTTTTTTGACTATTCTTTTTTAGATACGTTTGTTTTTCTTCTACTGTGAGTTCTCTATTATCTCTTATGGATTGATTTTTTTGGAGAAGTCCAAATTCAATTTTTCGTACAGTTTCAATTTGCTCTTTTGATAAACTTAAATCGGTTGCTAATTTTTTAGTTGCAATGTCAGCTAACTCTTTAAAGTTCAACTTATCTATTCTTGGTAAAGAATTAATATGTGATATTTTTTCTATTGATTTAACTTCTCTACTATTTATTTTTGATTCCTCAGTATCTTGTGCGGTTAATGAAAAACTAGAGATTAGTATGATTCCTAAGACTACTTTTTTTAATTCTTTCATGCTTTTAAATTTTATTTCTACCATTATTAGGCGTTAGATAATGTGTAATATTCAACTCGAAGATGCAAAAAAAAGATGGAATACTTCCCTTTAAAGTGTTATTTAATTGAATTAATCTAACTTAGTGATTATGCCGATACACTATTTAAGTTGTTGTCTCTTCCTTGTTTTACTTTCTGGTTGTGCAGGACTGAAAGATTTTCAATCTGCTAGAGAAGGAAATAATTTAAATTTTTCTAGGCAAGGCTTATCTGAATTCCCTGAAGAAGCATTTTTGAATCCTAACTTGAAAGTTATACGATTGTATGGTAATAAGATTGACTCTATTCCTGATCGGATAGGAGAATTTGTTAATCTTGAAAAGCTTTATTTAGGTAAGAATAATATTCGCTATTTGCCTAAATCTATTTCCAAGTTAAAAAAACTAAAGATTTTATCTATTCAATATAACGACTTAGTTGAGATTCCTTCTTCAATTGGCGGAATGGTAAATCTTGAACAGCTTTTATTGAATAATAACAAATTGAAGACCTTACCTAAAACAATAGGTGATTTAAAAAAATTAGAAGTACTTGAATTAAAGTATAACGGTTTCGAGGTTTTACCTGATGAAATTGGAGAATGCACCGAACTTCAGTTTCTGAAGTTGAATCAAAATAACATACTGGAAATACCATATTCATTGACGAACTGTAGAAAGTTACGTGAACTTCATCTTTCCGGTGCGGGTACTATTCTAAGCTTACCTGAAGATTTGTGCACACTCCGCTATTTTGAGGTGTTAGAAATTGATCGTATTGTTACAGTTCCCAATTGCTTAATGGTCTTGCAAACAAATCGACTATCAATCATTGTACGCTAGTCGTCCGATTTTGTTATGACGGCTAATAGTACAAAATCATAGGAAAAATGTGCTCCAATGGAAAACCATAATCCGAATTCGTAATAGCCATAGCTGATTAGAAATATAAAGGGCAAGACGATTAATCCATATAAAGACACTTTCCAATTGAATGGGTTTAAATATCCATGAATTGCTACAAATATAAGAGTGGCTATTATTGGTCCGACACAAAGCTGAATACCAGATCTAAAGAGAAGCTCTTCTCCAATTCCGGCGCATATGGAAAGAAAGAAGCAGTCTAATAAATTCAGGTTCATACTTTTTACTAGACTCTCAACCCCTGAAGGCATCTTCTTGAAAACAGTAGCTTGCATAAGCAAAAGTGCTAAGAACGCGTATACTATCCCTAACTGTATTCCAATACCTAATTTAAAGACAGAGAGGTTTTTTAGTTGTAATATTTCTAAAGGGAAAATATCTTCAAACCAATACAGGCCCAAAAATGTTGGAATTGGAAATAGGATAAGTGTGATTAACCCCAGAAGATAAATAGACCTTTTACTCAAAATCTTACTGTTTTCGCATATAGTTCCTGACTAACATCTTTCTTGCTAAGAGGATAATCTTATATCACAAGAAGTGTTATTGAATTTCTTTTTTGAAAATCGTTTGGGTTGGGAATGCAAAGTCTAGTTTAGCTTCATTAAATCGTCTTAAGACTTCTTTACTAATTGTATTTTGAGAGTCTAACCAATGAGCTTCTGGCTTGATATAATAAATGAATAATATTCCTAATGAGAAATCACCAAAATCTTTGAATCCAGCTTCACACTCTTCATCAAGAATATCAGAATGATCAGCTACAATCTGATTTAAAATATCAACACCTTTTTGAATTTCTTTCTCATCAGTATCATATGTTAAACCAAGGTTTAACATAATCTTTAACGATGGCTGTGAGGTAATATTAACCACACTTGTATCTGTAAAGGTACTATTTGGAATCGTCACAACACGTCCATCCAAAGTTCTTACTCTGGTGCTTCTCAAACCAACTTCCTCTACTATACCATCATATCCTTCAATTTGAATCCTATCCTGTATCTTAAATGGTTTATCGAGAAAGATCATTATGCCTGCAAAAATATTCTTCACTGAATCTTGTGCGGCTAATGCCAAAGCCAACCCTCCAATACCAAGACCAGCAATCATTGCAGTAATATCAAAGCCAATATTATCAAGGGCAATGATAATTCCAAACATCCATATAGTAGACCCGAGTGTTTTTCTAATAAGGGGAAGTAAAAAGTTATTCTGTCCCTTTTCTGTTTTTTCAATATAAGGTAAAACCACTTTTGTAACAACAGCATTAAATAATTTTGAAATAATAGATGTCAAAATAATAATAGCAGTAAAAAGAGCAAAGTTTTCTAAAAATGAAAGGACCTTTTGATTGCTAAATTTAAGACTATGAATTGCAATCCAGTATCCCAATAAAAGAATAGAGTAGACAATTGGTTTTTCAAGCGTTTCTAATAACAAATCATCAAGATCTGTTGTTGTTTTTTGAGTTAACTTTTTAATGACATTAGAGATTATCCAGTACAGTAATTTAACTGAGATAAATGATCCTATAATATAAGCTAATGCAATTAACCATTCCAATATGGTATTGTCTAAAAAAATGTTGTCTAAAAATTCCATTGGTATTTTATTTGGTGTAAAATTATATAATAATGTAAATTACGTATGGTATATAGTAATTTTTTTTTAAAAAAAAAGACACACACTAATAACTAGTATTAGCTAAACCTTAGGTGTTTTACTGTATGGCCTTTATTTATTAATTGTTTTAATGATTCGACCCCAATTTCAAGGTGTGAATGAACGAATTTTGTTGTAACATTATTATCACTTGTGCTGGTTTTAACACCTTCTGAAACCATTGGTTGATCAGATACTAGTAGTAAAGCTCCCGTTGGGATTTCATTCGCAAAGCCAACGGTAAAAACCGTTGCAGTTTCCATATCTATGGCCATGGCACGAATTTTCTGTAAATACAGCTTAAATTCATCATCATGCTCCCAAACACGTCTATTTGTGGTATAGCACGTTCCTGTCCAGTAATCTTGATTGAAATCGCGAATAGTTGTTGAAATCGCTTTTTGTAAAGCAAATGATGGCAGTGCAGGAACCTCAGGTGGATAGTAATCATTACTGGTTCCTTCTCCACGAATTGCTGCAATTGGAAGTATCAAATCCCCAACCTCATTTTTCTTTTTTAATCCACCACATTTCCCTAAGAACAAAACTGCCTTTGGTTTAATACTTGACAATAAATCCATACAAGTTGCTGCAGATGCACTTCCCATTCCAAAATTAATGATTGTAATTCCTTCAGCGGTGGCACATTTCATCGGTTTATCGTTACCAATAACTTTTACATTATGTATTTCAGCAAAGCGATCCACATAATTTTGGAAGTTACATAGTAGGATGTATTCTCCAAAATTCTCTAATTTTTCTCCTGTATATCTAGGCAGCCAATTCTCTACAATTTCTTGTTTTGTTTTCATAGATTGTTGATTAATGTGTATAAAAAAAGGGCGTTCGATTTGAACGAACTCCCTTTTTTAAATTGTATAGTTCAATTACTCTAAAATACTATAAGTCTTCCCATAATAAAGCATTTGCTCTTCAAATGTCTGTGTGTTATCAATTTTTACATTGATGATATTTCCATTTTTGTCATTATCTGTAACAAATATTGGATTAACAAAACCACTATATGGAGCCAAGTCTAATGGCTTCACACGATTAAGGACTTCTTGGTGCAATACTTGGTCAACTTTTACACCGTAAATTTCAACTAAGCTCTTTCCAGCCTCATAATCACCTTCTGACTTGATTCGCTGAATCTCTTTTAATAGATCTCCGAATAATACTCTTAGCTTGTCGTAATCAGTAATATTGTAATATGTTTTTCCATCTTTCGCGATTTTCGCGATAACGTTTTCAGAAGCACCTTTTTCAATGGCCCATGAAGCAACCAACTGACGGTTTTGCATATGTTCTTCTTCCACATTTTTACCTAAATCTAAGCGTTGCAATTGAGTTAGCATACCATTTCTGATGTAGCCATCGTATTCAGCTTTTCCAACCTCTAGTGTTGTAATTAATCCTAATTCAATCATCTTTTGATCCATGATATAATATAGTCCAACTAAATCTGCACGTGCTTCTTCAAGCGTACTTGCATAATTCTTTAACGTTACGGCTGGCTGTCCAACACCTTTGTTTATTTGACCTGATGCATGTCCAACAACTTCATGTAAAGCGGTATGAAGTTTACCTGCTAAATAGGAGTGGTTTCTTGCACGATCAACTTCTTCTTGGTCATAAGCGAACTCTTCTGTCATTCCTTCTCCTCCCGCTTCTGCATAGGCCGAAATGATGTTCCCTAAACTAACTGATTTTGAACCGTGTTCTTGACGAATCCAATTGTTATTTGGTAAGTTAACCCCAATTGGAGTAGAAGGAGAGGCGTCACCTGATTCACTAGCAACTTGTACTACCTTGTATGAAACACCTTTAACTTCTTTCTTTTTATGTGAATCAATAAGGGGAGAGTTGTCCTCAAACCATTGAGCATTCTCAGCAATTACAGACATTTGTTTTGAGGCTTCGAAATCGGTTATTTGAACAACACTTTCAAAAGTTGCTCTTCTTCCGATTGCATCACCATAAACTTCAATAAACCCATTAATCCAATCGATATCACCTTTTGTAGATTTTGCCCAAAGAATATTGTAATCATCCCATATTTTCAAATCCCCCGTGTTATAATATTCAATTAATTTTTCTAGCGCAGCTTTTTGGTCGTCGTTTTCTGCAACTAATAGAGCTTTAGCTAGCCAAAACGTAATTTTGTCAATGGCTTTACCATATTTCCCACCTGATTTCCATACGTCTTCATATAGTTTCCCCTCTTTTAATATTAATGTTGAATTCAAACCAAGTTCAATAGGGTGAAGATCTGTACTGTCTGATTTATTCGCGTAGAATTCTTCCACCATTTGTTGAGTAACTCCTTCACCATAAAACCCATTAGCTGAAGCAACAATCATATCAACGTCAGCATCTTTAACTTTACGCTTCATTTCAAGTGTTTTACTAAAAATAACCTCCATCGTGTTAGTGTTAATTTTAGCACCAGTTTCTAAAATCAATATTCTCATGTAATCACGCGAGAAATTAGGTATTATTTTGTCCATTCCATAGTGATGGTGAATTCCATTTGCAAACCAAACTTGCTTTGAATAAACCATAAAGTTCTTCCAGTTTTCGCTTTCACGATCTCCCCTGTAGTTTTCTATAATTGATTCTAGACAATTTCTAATTTCAACATTATATGGATTATTTTGATCATAAATAATATCACGACCAGCTAATCCTGCTTGTGACATGTAGTACACCATTTTTTTTTGATCTAGGGAAAGTTTATGAAAGTCTTTAATATTATAACGTAATACTTGAATATCAGCAAAACGATCAACCTTAAGGTTTCCCATTTTCACTTCATTTAAAGCTAATGAGTAATCATTTTTATGTTTATCTGATCCACATGAGGTTAGCGCAAGAGCACTAGCCAAGAATGGAATGTATACATGTTTAAAAATCATAGTATCATTTTTTTATCCTAAAATAGATAATCATTCTAAATGATTAATTTTTAGAATTATAAACGGTAGAATTATAAGCTTGAATGGAATTACTTCAATTCTTTTTTTGCTTTGGTAGTGCCAATTTTCATTGTAATGAAATCTTGATCAGCTTTTGGTGAGCGTGAGGGCGAATATTCTCTTCCGTAGAAGATGATTTGCAAATGTAGTTTGTTCCACAATTCTTCAGGAAAGACTTTTTTCGCATCTTTTTCTGTTTGCTCAACATTTTTCCCAGATGTAATTCCCCAGCGTACAAGTAAACGATGTATATGAGTATCAACAGGGAATGCTGGCACCCCAAATGCTTGTGCCATCACCACTGAAGCTGTCTTGTGTCCAACCCCTGGGAACTCCTCTAGCAACTCAAAACTTTGAGGAACTTCACCATTATATTTGGCAATCATCATTTCAGACAACGTGAAAATTGCTTGAGACTTACGCGGAGAAAGCCCACAAGGGCGAATTATTTCACGAATATCACTAACAGTTAGCTTTACCATGTCGAAAGGATTGTTAGCTAACTTGAATAAACTCGGTGTAATTAGGTTTACCCGCTTGTCTGTGCATTGCGCAGAGAGTAAGACAGCAATTAATAGGGTGTATGAATCTGTGTGGTTTAATGGAACAGGAGTCTTTGGATATAACCGCTCTAATTCTTCAACGAGATAGTCTGCTTTTTCTTTTTTTGTCATTTGATTCTGAATCCATTCTTTAGAAATGTCATAAATTCTTTAAACTGAATTATTGAAGTAAATACTTTTTTAAATTCAGATTTAGTCGATGTTTTCTCTTCTCTAACCTCGTTTTTTTTGAAGTCAATATTAAGATTATGATTTTCTTCTAAATCATCTATTACATCGAGTAACTCATCTTCCATTTCTGAAAGAGAATCAGCGCGTTTGAAACGATCATCAGCTTCTTTTTGATACCCCTTTTGTTCTAGTAATAAACCTAGATTATTTTGTCCAACTGCATCTTCAGGGTCAAGCCCGACTGCTTTTTCATAATCGAGAATAGCTCCGTCAATATCTCCGAAATTATTCCGTGCAAATGCACGTGAAGCATAGCGATAACTGTAATCAGGCTGAAGTTCAACCGCACGATCAAAATCGGCTAGACTTTTATCTTTTTGTTTAGCATGAAGATAGGCAACCCCTCTATCGGATAAAATATTGCATTCGTATGGCGATTCTTTTAATGCTTTAGAATATAGTTCAATTGATTTCTCAAAGTTTCCTTTCTTTAGCGCTTCATCTGCCTGTTTATGTGTTTTATTCGTGAACATTATTTAATTTCGTAATTATGTTAGACAAAGATACCGACTTTCCTCAGTACAGAAAACTTTCAAATGATAAGGTTTTTTATAAAATCGTTAATAATCGTGAATTTCACGAAATACAAGTTGTTGGAACATTTGCTCAACTTTATACCATAGAAGCAAAACAATATCCTGAAATTTTAAAGATTAAGGACATGCTTAACTATACCATTGAAGGATTTGTTCCTTCAAGTATAGAAGAGTATTGTAAACTATTGGATACTCACGCGTTGGGTTAATTCTCCAGTCATTCCATATTTTAAAATGTAAATACCACGTTGTAAATGAGAAATATTCATTATTGTTTCTCCTGAAGTAATATATTGGGAGTGAACTAATTTACCTGCAGTAGTATAAATGAAAATATTATTTGCAACCTCAGTTGTTATTTTAAAAACACCTTTTGATGGATTCGGACTGATTAAAAATAAAATTTTTGATATTTCATTTACTTCAACAATAGCAGGGCTAGAATGTGACCATTTCCTGAAGAACATCCAGAGATCTACTGATTCTGTAAAGTCATTAACTGGCTCATAGAAAAAGCTATGTCCTCCTCCATTTATACGCCAAAGTTCCACTGAAGATGATGGGTCACAATTTTGATATACAAATCGATCAACTGTCAATCCGTCATTTGAAACATCTGGCAGCTGTGTTGAGTCTACTGTTGCTGAACAGTCATGAACGTTAATCCAAAAATCCATTGTCTCCGTAACCAAACTTAAAGAGGGAAGTGCTGAACCAGCATAAGGTACAGTAGCATCTGCAGTTCCGTGAACATGCATCACTGGAGTTTTGTAAACGGGAGCACAATTTGAGATATCATCTGTAGACATTGTTCCAGACATTGTTCCAATTGCAGCAATACGATTATTTAAAACACAAGCTAAGTGATGACTCATGATACTTCCCATTGAAAATCCTGTAAAATATACACGTGTAATGTCAACATTATAATTTAAAATAAGATCATCAATCATAAAGTTGAAAAAAGAAATATCATCTACATTAGCTGCGAGTAATGTACCGTTATCCCATGAGGTTTGTCCGAATAAATTTATTAGTCCTTGAGGATAGATTGAAATGCATCTTGCCGTGTCTCCAATTTCTTTAAATCCAATAGGTTCCATCTGTGAATTACTACCACCTAATCCATGTAAAACAAATACAACAGGTAAAGATTCAGTAGCCAAATTAAAGCCAACTGGAAGGTATTGAATATATTCTCTTTCAAATCCTCCAATATTAATAGTTTCATTTGTTTGTTGAGCAAATAACTCACCAATAAAAGAAAGTGTAATTAGTAATATTAGAGATTTCATATTTATTTTTTTATATCAAGTGAGGATTGTCTAAAATGTTAGTCTTTTATTCTAATATAAATTAATTTTGCTCTTCCTTTATGACTATCTCTTTGGTCGATTTCAAATTTTCCCGTTGATTTAATTAGAGGGGTTAATTTCTCAAAACCATAAATTCTTGAATCAAAATTGGGTTGTTTCTTTTGAATTAAACCACCGACATCACCCAGAAATGCCCAACCATCTTCGTCTGCAATGTCATTGACAGTTTGAGTGATTAACTTAATTACTTTAGGTGTTATAACATCTATCCTTTTATTCTTTTCTGTAGGTGTAGACGTATCTTCTTTATCTGTATCTATTTTGTGAAGAATCTCTAGGTAAATGAACTTGTCACATGCTACAATGAAAGGGTCAGGTGTCTTTTTTTCACCAATCCCAATAACGCTAAGCCCTGTCTCTCGAATACGCATTGCTAATCGTGTAAAGTCACTATCACTAGATGCAATACAAAAACCATCAACTTTTTCTGAATACAAAATGTCCATTGCATCGATGATCATAGCAGAATCTGTCGCATTTTTACCAGTTGTATAAGCATATTGCTGCATAGGTGTTATTGCATTTTCAAGGAGTATTTTCTTCCACTTAGAAAGTTGAGGTTTCGTCCAGTCTCCATAAATACGTTTTATTGTTGGATTACCATATTTGGCAATCTCTTCCATCATTTCTTTAATGTATTTTGAAGGTATGTTGTCGCCGTCGATTAAGACAGCCATTTTTTTATCTTTTTCCATTATTAGTTTATTAATAAGAACAAAAGATAATTTGGTTTTCAAATGTGATTAATATTCAATATCCAAATTGAATTTGTCCTTTAATGTGTGTAAGTTAGGATTTTTTTGCGCAAGTGAAGCAAATTTATCTTTCCCTGTTTGAAACTTAACTTCGGCTTCTTGATTTTTAGAAACCTCCATTTTTAAATCTATGAGGTAATTTTTCACCTCAGCTCTAATATAATCTATTAATTCTCCAAGGAACGGCTTTATATAATCAATTTGAACTTGGTTGTCTACAACTAAAACGTATTCATGATCACTGACTTGTTTTGGATCTCGCTTAATTAGAGCATTATAAATGGTCTCTTTTCGTTTTTCTTTCATTTCGAAAGCAAACCTCCTCCAGGCCATTTTAAGATCGTCTATGCTGTATTCGTTCTTAGGCAGATTGTCAATGTCAAACCCTTTCTCTTCATTAATTTCTTCCGTTTTCTGAAGCATTTTCTTAATCGAAATAGCACTTGTCCTAACTTGTCCTGATGGGGAAGTCATAATACGAGGTGCTTTCTTTTGCATAAAAACTTTCTTAGGTTCTTTTTTGACAGTAGGCTTTACTATAATTTTTTTGGTTAAACCTCTAAGGTTTTGATTCGAGAATGGAATTATGTCAACCGAATCAGTTAAGATTTTTTTTTTTCGAGCTCCTGGGTAATGGAACACAATTGCATGAGGGCCATTTCGACCAGGAGTCGTTGGTTTTTTGATGATTTGTATTCAACATCTGCCTTACTTAGAACACCTAGCGCACGAACTAAATGATTTGCATCAATTTCTTTCGATTGATCAATGTATTTTTGCTGAATAGACTCGCTTACTTCAAGTAATTGAGCCGTTCTTACATCTTTACATACAAGTAAGTTTCTATAGTGATCAGCTAAACCTACTATAAAGTTGTGAGGATCAAATCCACGCTCTATGATATCATTAAGTAGAAGTAGTCCATTTGGAATATCTTCTTTCAACGCACTTTCTATGATACGGAAATAGTAATCATAATCAAGAATGTTTAAATTCTCAATAACATTTTCATAGGTAACAGTATTACCTGAAAAAGTAACAATCTGATCGAAAATTGACAGTGCATCTCTCAATGCTCCATCAGCTTTTTGAGCAATTATGTGTAAAGCATCAGGCTCAGTCGTAATACTTTCTTTTTCAGCAATTGATGCTAAATGACTGGCAATATCCTTTACCTTAATCCTAGAGAAATCAAATGTTTGGCAACGAGAAAGTATCGTAGGAATTATTTTATGCTTTTCAGTTGTTGCAAGAATGAAAATTGCATGCTTTGGTGGTTCTTCTAATGTCTTAAGGAAAGCATTGAAGGCAGAAGCAGTGAGCATGTGGACCTCATCAATGATATATACTTTATAATCTCCTAGTTGGGGTGGAATTCGAACTTGATCTATTAAGTTCCGTATTTCATCAACTCCATTATTTGATGCAGCATCTAACTCATAAACATTTAAGGAAGCTCCAGAATTAAATGACTCACATGATTCACATTTGTCACAGGCTTCAATTGTCTCGGATCGATTAAAGCAATTAATCGTTTTTGCTAATATTCTAGCTGTAGATGTTTTTCCTACACCGCGAGACCCACAAAATAGAAAAGCTTGTGCTAAGTGATCATTTTTTATACCATTACGCAAAGTTGAGGTAATCGACTTTTGACCAACAACTGTGTCGAAGGTCTGGGGACGATATTTTCTTGCGGATACAACAAAATCATTCATTACATCAAAGTTACTATTTTGCTAGAGAAAAAGAAATTGTTTCTTTCAATTGTTGATAACTGAGGTTCTTTTATACATTAAGTATTAAGATTATTTTAATCTAAATAAGATTAAAATCCTTGAAAAGACAATCTGTAGCAATTTTCGAGCTGCACAGAGCTAATGGTATACCTCCCCCTGGATGTACAGAAACCCCAACAAAATACAACCCTTTCACTTGTTTACTATAATTAGGATGTCTATAGAATGCCGAAAAACGACTGTTTGATGAGTTGCCGTATATCGATCCAGATTTACCACTATATCTATTTTCAATTGTTCTTGGATCAAGAATTTCTTCAAATTGAATAAGCGGGCGAATGTCTGTTTTGAGTGTGTTGCTTAATTTCTGAATAATGAACTCACGTTTAATCTCGATTTCTTTATCCCAGTCTTGTCCAGTATTAATAGGGGCATTTAATAAAACAAACCAATTTTCACAGCCTTTAGGAGCATCGCTGGTTACAACTTTAGAAGAAATGTTTATATAAATAGAAGGACTTTCAAACATTTTCTTTTCTAAGAAAATACTATCAAATTCCTCTTTTTCTTGATCGGAGAAGACCATGTTGTGAAGTTCTAATTCAGGGAATGATTTATTTATGCCCCAATAAAAAACAATGGCAGAACTAGAGCGTTCTTGATTAAGTATTTTCTTGGGGTGTTTTATGCTTGGAAGTAGTTTCTCATAAGTCAGAGAAATATCCATATTACTAACTACAAAATTTGAATCGTATTTCTTTTTATTAGTAGAGATACCGATGATCGTTTTTCCATTTAGGTGAATTTCTTCAACAGTTTCATTGAAATGAAACTGCACACCTTGTTTTTTTGCTAACTCAACTAACGATTCTGTCAGTTGAATCATTCCTCTTTTTGGAAGATATGGCCCTACATTAATCTCTAAGTGAGAAATCATATTTAGCATAGCAGGAGCTTTATAAGGGTGGCTTCCGTTATAAGTTGCAAAACGATTAAATATTTGTGCAGTCCGCTTATTTTTGAAAAACTTCGAGTTTTCCTGATACATCGTACTAAACAACTTAAAATGACGTAATTTAAGTAATGCCTTGATTAGTGTTTTACCCAATAGTTGTCGCCATCGATGTAATGACTTCTCAATGAATATAGGGGCAATGAGGCTATAGTTCATCTCAGCTTTCTTGAGATATTTATCAATCTGTTGTGGGTCTTCTTTGAGCTTTGTCGAAATTTCCTCAATTACTTTTTTACGATCGTGTTTTAATGACAACTCAACACCATCATCAAAGAAGTACTTGAAAGAAGATTCCAGCTTTGCCATTTCAAACGTACTGAAATCTTCTCCACAAAGCTTATATAGTTCTTCAATATATTCTGGGCAAGTTAATATTGATGGACCTTGATCAAATCTATATTCATTAATAGAGCGACTATTTATCTTTCCTCCAGGAAAAGGGTTAGATTCAAAAACATGTGTCTCAATACCTTTATTTGCTAAACGAATAGCAGCAGATAGCCCACCTATTCCAGAACCAATTACAATCGCTTTATCCTCCATTTTAAACTAATCGATAATTTCAATTGTGTCTATACTGTCTCCTTCATTAATATCATCAACTGTATCAACTCCTTCAATCACTTTAGCAAAACAAGTATGGTTTCCGTCTAAGTGAGCTGTGTTTTCTCTTGAGTGACAAACGAAGAATTGAGATCCACCTGTATTTCTTCCTGCATGAGCCATAGATAGCACCCCTCTTTCGTGATGTTGGTTTCCACCAGATAATTCACAATCTATTTCGTATCCTGGACCACCTGTACCTGCATGCCCACTAGCTCCTGGTTTAGAATTAGGACATCCACCTTGAATTACAAAGTTAGGAATGACTCTGTGCCATTGTAAGCCATCGTAGTATCCTTTTTTTGCCAACTTAACAAAGTTTTCGACTGTTTTTGGAGCATCGTTTTCAAAAAACTCCAATTTCATATTTCCTTTATTCGTCTTAATTATTGCTTCCATAAAATTTCAATTTATACAAAGATAGGTTTTGGTGATTATTTCCCCCATTTTTCGTAAGCTTAATTACATTTGCATATGCAGGTTTTCAATTTTAATAGAGGTGATCTAAATCTTTTTAATGCTCAACACATTAATTTGGTTTACAATCAGGCTTTTTATAAGCCTTACATTCATCGTGAATTCACAATTCAAAACTTTGTAAGTCAATGTATTGAGAAGGAGTCGAGTTATTTAAACACAAAGCGTGAAGCTTTAGTATCAACGCTAGAAAAAGAATATTTAAATGTTGATAATAATACAAAGTCAGTTGCAAATATTGAACTGTTAAAGCTGAAGAATACATTTACGGTTACAACAGGACATCAATTATCTTTGTTTGCGGGTCCTCTTTATTTTATAATTAAAATTATTAATGTAATTAAATTGGCTGAACGCTTAAATTCAGAAAACGATGGAATTCAAATTGTACCTGTATTTTGGATGGCGACAGAAGATCATGATTTTGAAGAAATTCAGTCATTTAATTTATATGGTAAAAAAGTTACCTGGAATTCATCGCAGAAAGGCCCTGTCGGAAGATTTCATTTAGAAGGTTTTGATGAAGTTAAAGCTGAGGTCGTTCGGTTCTTTGGGAATCATCCCGATGCGCAGATACATCATTTAATGAAAATTTATGATGGAAAAAACCTAGCAGAGGCAACATTCAATTTAGTTCATGAATTATTTAAGGATTATGGACTACTTATTATTGATGGAGATAATGCCGATTTAAAACGATTATTCATTCCAACAATTGAAAAAGAATTGAAAGAACAGTTTTCATATAAAGCTGTTTTAGAAACGAATAAAGAATTAGAGAGAGATGGAGGTAAGATTCAAGTCTTAGCCCGTGAAATAAATTTATTCTATATCGAAAAAGGAATACGTCAGCGTATAGAAAAATCAGAATCGGGGTTTACAATTAAAGAGGTTGGGAATTATTCTGAATCAGAGTTGCTTGAAAAAGTACAATCAAATCCAGAGTGTTTTTCACCCAATGTCATACTTAGACCATTGTATCAAGAAACGATTCTGCCAAACCTGGCTTATATCGGTGGTGCTGGTGAGATTTCTTATTGGCTTCAGCTGAAACGCGTATTTGATATAATGAGAGTATCTTACCCAATGATTGGAATTAGAAATTCAATGATGTGGATTGAAAAAGCGGTTTCTAAAAAGATTACAAAAATTGATTTGGTTCTAGAAGATCTCTTTAAACATACAGATGTTATAAAACGTGAGTTCATTGAAGTTCATTCTAGTGAAGAGTTGAATTTTGAAGAAATCGAAGCAGCTGCAGTTGAACTTGGAAATAAAATTGAAGATTCAATTTTATTGATTGAGCCCAATATGCAAACGTATGCTGCTGCTGAAAAGGCGAAGTTAAATAAACAAATTGATGGAGTAAAATCAAAGTTAATCAAGCTATCAAAAACGAATCATGAACAATCTATGAAGTTTATTGAGCAAATACGTGAGAAGCTTTTTCCTGAGGGTGAATTGCAGGAGCGCTCTTCAAACATTATTTCTTTTTCTCCGGACGGTAATGTTTCAGAGCGAATTGAAATCTTATATAAAGCGATTGATCCTGAACAAAAAGACTTCTTAGTTATTAGAGAAAATTAATTGATTAAAATAAACCATCTCATTTCTCGTTTCTAAAGCTACTTTTGTACGATGCACAGATTACTTTTTTTACTATTATTACTATTCACAGGCTTTTCTTCTTCCCAAGAAATAAGTCTTTTAGGTGTGTGCACAGATAAAAAAGGAACTCCAATAGACAATGTTAAAGTCATTGCTAAAAAAGCAATAAACCCAATTTTGTATACTGATAAAAATGGGGCGTTTAATTTTACTTTTAATAAGCTTGATAGGGTTGATGTTGAATTTAGAACATCCAATCTTACTAAAATAAAAACAATAATACTTAAAGAAGGGGTCAATAAATTAGGCGAAATACGATTCAGCTTTTTACAGCAAGATGAGGTTGATGTGAAAGCTAGACAAACTGATCTTTTTGACTTACCGGAACTTGAAGTAATAGATTGGCAGAACCTTCCAATGGGAAGCGCTGAACGCTATCTTATTTATAGTACACCAGCAACCTCTAATAATGAGTTAACAACAAATTATAATGTTCGTGGTGGTAGTTATGATGAGAACTTAGTCTATGTAAATGGATTTAATATTTATCGGCCATTTTTAACGCGCTCTGGGCAGCAGGAAGGGATGAGTTTCATCAATTCAGCCTTGGTTGAGTCTTTAAGCTTCTCAGGCGGTGGATTTGATGCTCAGTATGGCGATAAGCTGAGTTCAGTTTTAGATATAAAATATAAAACACCTACAGTACTTCATGGTTCCGTGATGGCATCTTTACTTGGTACTGAAGCTCATGTCGAGCATGCGGTAAACGCTAGATTAAATTATTTGGTTGGAGCAAGGTATCGTTCAAATGGTTATTTATTAAATGCACTTCCAACAAAAGGGGCATATAATCCTGTTTTTTGGGATGTACAATTTTTAACAAATTATGCCATCACGGAAAATTTAACATGGTCAGTAATCGGACACTTTTCTTCAAACAACTATCGTTTTACGCCAGTATCATCAGAAACAGATTTTGGAACAGCTAATGAAGCATATTCATTCCGAGTATATTTCGAAGGTCAGGAACAAACACAATTTACAACGATGATGGGAGGTACTTCTTTAAAGTGGGAAGTAAATGAAAAAACAAACCTTGATTTATATGTAACGGTTTTTAATACAGTAGAAGAGGAAAGTTTTGATATTCTTGCGGAGTATTATATTAACGAATTGGAAACAGATCCTACTCAGGAGGAATTTGGAGATTCAATTGCCGTACTGGGGGTGGGTTCATATCTTTCTCATGCGCGTAATAAGCTAAATGCTAACATTATAAACATCTATCATAATGGTTCTCATACTTTTAAAAAGGGCTATAAGGATGAAGAAAAAACGAGGTTTCAACATCATGCATTGAAGTGGGGGGTCAACTTTCAATTAGATTATTTTACGGATAAGTTAAGTGAATGGAAACTAGTTGATTCAGCTGGTTATGCTATTCCTCAATCTGGCACAAATGAAATCACACTATTTGAATCCTTGAAAAGTGATTTAAACCTTTATTCTCAGAGATATACAGGGTTTATTCAATTCAATTCAATTTGGTCGAAAAATGAAAGAAATAAACGGGTATCTGTAGCCAAAAAATACAAGATCAAGAAAAACGGGGTTAAAATAAAATTAGAGAAAACGTTTACAAATACCATTGTCGAATCTCCGTCTAAATGGGCATTGAGTATAGGTGCAAGAACAGGGCATACAACAGCAAACGGAGAATATTTCCTAACTCCAAGAGCGTCAATTAAATACTTTCCAAGAGCATATATGGTCAAGGATGAAAAAGTAATACGAAGAGATGTAAGCTTTTACTTTTCCACTGGGATGTATTATCAACCACCCTTTTATAGAGAGTTCAGAACTTTTTCTGGAAATTTAAATTTAGATGTGAAGTCGCAAAAATCTGCGCATTTTGTGTTAGGTTCTGATGTTTACTTTGGAATGTGGGGAAGGGAGAAGCCTTTCAAGTTTACAGTTGAAGCATATTATAAGTATTTATGGGATGTAAACCCTTATGAAATTGATAATGTAAGAACACGTTATTATGCCATTAATGATGCTGTGGCATACGCATATGGATTAGATTTAAATATTCATGGTCAGTTTGTGAAAGGAATTGAATCGTTCTTTAAACTTGGTTTGCTTTCTACGAAAGAAGATATAAAAGGCGATTATTATAACGAGTATTATAATGCCGCAGGAGATAAAATTATTTTCGGATTTAGTGAAGATCAAACCGTTGTTGACACGGTTACAGTAAACCCTGGTTATATTCCAAGACCGACGGATCAATGGCTTAATTTTGGAGCATTAATACAGGATCGAATGCCTATTTATGAAAGTTTTACAGTTCAAATGGGGATGCAGTTCGGAACACCACTTCCTTATGGCCCACCAGATTTTGAACGTTACAAAGATACCTTAAGATTACGCTCTTATTTCCGTGTAGATATTGGAACATCATACGATTTTTTTTATAAGAAAAGAGCGCACGAGACTTTTTGGAATAAGAATTTTACAGATTTAATTGTGTCGTTTGAGGTGTTTAACCTACTTGGAATAAATAACGTGCTCTCAAAGCAATGGGTGCAAGACACACAAGGAAAATACTACGCAATTCCAAATAACTTAACAGCGCGTCGATTTAACTTGAAAATAATAGCTCGATTATAAGAAGTTATATTTCAACTTTAAGACCAAGTATATTTATAGATTAATAGTCGATATGGACTAAAAGTCGTAATATTGAATAAAATTTTGTTTATTAAAAGGTCATTTTTTAAATTTAATAATTAAAACTATGAAAATGAAAACACTCACAATTGCACTTTTTTTTACCTCATATTTTGTAATGTCTCAGAAATCTGATATGCCCCAAGGAATGAGTCATAAACACATTGAAACCAATAGTAATGGACAGCAGGTAACAACTTTTCAACCATCTGCTTTTTTGCACACTTCGCCAGCTAGAGAATGGCCACAATTAGAAGATTCTAAGATCCCCTCGGCAGATAAACTAAAAATACGAAATAACTTTGAACGTGATGGTTATCTAGAAGCACAAGCTCAAATTGAAACTGATCCAGTTGTTCAAACAGTTGTTGGAACAAAATCGAATAGGGCCCCAATTGTTAATAAAAATGGGTTGAGTGGATCTGGATTACCACCAGACCCAACTGGAGCAGCTGGGCCTAATCATTATGTTCAAGCTGTAAATACAAGTGTTCGCTGTTGGACAAATACAGGAAGTGTTGTTCCTGGAGGTACATTTAGCTTAAGCTCACTGTGGTCTGGAAGTGATAATGCAGGTGATCCAATTGTAATGTATGATAGACACGCTGATCGCTGGTTTATTTCTCAGTTTAATCAGAGTCCAAATAGAATATTAATCGCTGTGTCTGAAACAGGCGACCCAACAGGTGCTTATTATGCTTACAGTTATACATTCTCACAGTTCCCGGACTATCCAAAGTATTCAATTTGGTGGGATGGTTATTATATGACATCAAACTCTACTCATACAGCTGTTGTTTTTGAAAGAGACAAAATGTTAGCTGGAGACCCAACTGCTCAAATGGTATCATTGAGCTTACCTAGCTTAGGTTCAGGTGGTTTTAGAAGCCCTCTTCCAGCTGATTCTGATGGTTCTTTGCCTCCAAGTGGAACACCATGTTACTTTTTTAATCTAGAGGACAATGCATTTAATGGTGTTTCTCAAGATCAAATTGAGATTTACGAAATGAATACAAATTGGACAAATACTGGAAACACTTCTGTTTCAAGTTCACAGCAGTTATCAGTTCCTTCTTTTGATGCAGTATTTACGGGTGGATTTGCAAATATTTCACAACCCGGCACATCACAAAGAATTGATGCTATTCAAGGGGTTTTAATGTATCGTGCTCAACACATGCGTTGGACAGGTTATAATACAATTGTATTGTCTCATGCTGTTGATATGGGAGGCAATAGGTCTGCGGTTCGTTGGTATGAGCTAAGAGACGCAAACGACGGTAATTGGTCGGTTTATCAAGCAGGAACATATGACCCAACGAACGATAGTCGTTTTATGAGCAGCGCTGCCATGGATAACTATGGTAATATTGCACTTGCATATAGTATTTGTAATTCTACATCCATTTATCCTGGTATTCGATATACTGGACGTTTGAGTACTGATCCACTAGGACAAATGACATTTGCTGAAGAAACGGCTATTGATGGTGAAGGCTCTCAAACATTTACTGATCGTTTTGGTGATTATGGGCATATGTCTTTAGATCCGAATGGAGGAACTTTTTGGCATACAGGTGAATATTTAGCAGCTGGTGGAGCAAGTAGAACTAGATTTTTCTCATTTAGGTTAGCTGGAGATGCTGGTATCGATATCGAGAATCCATATTATACTAACTTAGAAATGAATATTCACCAGTCGAATGATGATTTAAATATTAATGTTGTTGGTATTTATGGTAATACTTCTGTTGTGATGGAAGTAATTGCAATGAATGGACAAGTTGTTAAGACTTTAGGTTTAAAACAGCCACAAGACCAAAAAGTGTCAGGTACCATTGATGTTAGTTCTCTAGAAACGGGTATCTATTTCGTAAGAGTAGGTAATACAAGTTTCCAGACTACAGAAAAAGTTTTGATCAAATAAGGTTAAGGATTATAAATTAAAAAAGTCAACTTCATTTGAAGTTGACTTTTTTGTGCTTCATGTTTTATCTCTGCAATTATTTTTTTGATTAAATTGACTGGTGACACACCATATTCTTAGCTAAAGATATTAGTGGTGTTTTTTATTTCTATCAATATAACTGTTGAATCATAGAGTCCTTATTTTGTTGAAAAGTGAACAGGGGGTCCTGCTCAAGTTTGAGTTACTATTGATGATAATCTGCACTTAACAGGAAATCAGATCATTACTCATGAAAATTTATTTTCAGTACTTACATTAATGCAGAATACTTCCACAGACTTTAGTCGATTAAAGAAATAGGATCTCCTATAGAAACTACTCCTTCTGAAATGATTTTACAACAAACCCCTCCGCGCCAATTGAAAGTAAGTATTTCTGTTAATCCTTCTAATTGTTCATTCATTCGGTTACACGGTTTTAATTCACCAGTTATCTCAAGTTGAACATCACCGATGACTAGTTTTTTTCCTTTTGAGTTTTCTAAATCAAAACCTGAGATAAATAAATTTGCCCTACGGACTGTCCATGGAATTTTTTCCCCATAAATTTTTGATGTAGTGTTCCAAGATTCTTCCGTTAAAATGGTTACTTGACGTTTACCTTTATTTTTTCCTCGAAAATCGCTTCCTACACCATTCGCAAAGGATATTACAGATGTAGAAAGCTCTTCCATCAGAGATCTTGATTTTTTACGTTGAGCAATTGACATTAAATTTCCCATGACATAAAAGTACGGAATTCAATTCCTTTATTTCAAAAGTTTTTGAATATCCTTATTGATCTTATGAGGTTTTGTAGTTGGAGCATATCGCTTGTAAGGATTGCCATCTGCTGTAATTAAGAATTTCGTAAAATTCCATTTTATATTATTACTAATAAACCCCTTTAATTCACGTTTTAAGTACTTGAATATGGGATGTGTACTTGGACCATTCACGTTAATTTTTTCTGTCAATTGAAAAGTGACACCATGATTTACTCTACAATTCTCTTCCATTGAATTATTCGTTTCTGGTTCTTGACCTCCAAATTGATTGCATGGGAAGCCTAGTACAACAAGTCCTTTGTCTTTGTATTTCTGATGAAGGTTTTCTAACCCATAGAATTGAGGTGTTAGGCCACATTTTGTAGCTGTATTAATAATGAGTACAGGCTTGCCTTTGAAGTCACTCATTATTAATTCCCCCCCCTGTGGTGTTTTTACACTTAAGTCGTAAAATGTCATAGTATGCTTATGTTTTATTTTTGCGATACTCGCATACGAGTAATATAGCTCTTTTTAATCTTTAGTCAAATAGGTTTTATGATAATTGATAGTACAAGTAAATTATGAAAATCATAAATAATTAGATGTAAATCAATTTTTTCTATTGATGAGCAATTGAATTTCGCTCTTTTCCTTAACTTGCGCATCAATTAGAAAGTACATGGCACTTACAAACAACGATATTATTAAGAAATTACGTGTAGCTCTTAAGTTAAGAGACGAAGATATCGTTAAGATACTGGCGCTTGTAGATTTTAAAATAACTAAAAGTGAACTTGGAGCATTCTTCAGAAGTGAAGAGCACCCTAAGTACATGGAGTTACAGGATCAAATATTGAGAAATTTTTTAAATGGGTTAGTCATTCATTTAAGAGGACCCAGAGAAGACAAACGTCCGAAACCTACGAATCTGAAGAAGTATTCAGATGATTAGCAAGTAATGCACCCATACTGAAACATGCTTGGAGTAAATATCCTCCAGTCGGTGCATTCCAGTCCAACATTTCGCCAATACAATAATTGGATTCTTTTTTATACAGTTGATAATTTGAATCAATCTCACCCAAACACAATCCTCCAGTTGTTGATATAGCTTCATCTAAAGTTGCAGAATCTGTTACTTCCAGCTTAAACTGCTTGATCCAATGCGCAAGCTTTTTGTTAGATGTATATTGTTCTTTTGTTAATATTGTTTTAAGTAAGTCAACCTGAACCCTACTCAATTTTAATCCTTTTTTGAGTGTTTCAGTACTATTTTTGAATGTAGATTCTTCTAATCTATTAAAGACTTCAGTTTCTGTAAATATAGGTTTGAAGTCGATTTCTAAATACACGCTTTTGCCTTGATCAAGTATCGGTTGTATCTCAGAACTTAAGGCATATACCGCGTTTCCTTCTATCCCAAATTCAGTAATGACTAATTCTCCTTTTTGTGTTCTTTTACCATAAGAAGCCGCTATATTTTTCAATGGTTCCCCAGCGTTTCTTTGAATGAAATCTTTTGACAAATTTATTTTATAGGCACAATTTGCAGGAGCGAAGGGGATTGTTTCAATGTTTTGATCAATAAATGTGTTTAACCAAGCTCCATCTGAACCTGTAACTTTCCAGGATCCACCACCAAGACAAAATACAATCTTGTCTGCCTTTATTGATTCTTCAGAATCAAACGTTAGCTCATTATCATTCCAGCCTGTCCATGTTTTGTTAAAAACAAAGTTTATTCCTTTCTCCTTTAACTTATCAATAATAACATTGATTACTTGTATTGGTTTAATACCTCCTTCAGGATAAACGCGTTTACTACTTCCAATAAATGTTGGGATTCCTAAATTCTCTAGCCACACTCTTGTGTCATTGTTCGTGAATTCACGAAGGGCACCGTCTAAAAATGAGACAGGCGTATACCTGTTGATTAATTGTTCAATATTTTCAGAATGTGTAAGATTAAAACCACCATCTCCGGCAACTAAAAATTTACGTCCCAATGCTTTGTTTTTTTCGTAAATGGTGACATCGAATTTAGACGTGTCGACAAAAGAAGCAAAAGCCAATGCCGCAGGACCTCCACCAATAACAGCAATTTCTTTTTTCATCTGTAACAGTATTTTTTAGTTTAGTGTTCATCAATTAAGCTTTTATAAACATGGCTAAACATAGTTTTACGCCTAATATCCTTGTAAATTGATAGCATCGCCATCTTCACAATCAACTTGGCACTTCATTTTCTTTTGAATAATCTTAAAATGATGTTGATCTTCAGGAGTTACTAAAGTAATTGCTTTACCTGTAGCTTCTGCGCGACCAGTTCTACCAATTCGGTGTAAATAATCCTTTGGAGACCTAGGTAATTCGTAATTAATCACACAGGCTAAGAATTCAATATCAATACCACGAGATAATAGGTCTGTTGCGACTAAAACGCGCATTTTTCCATCTTTAAAATTACTCAAGGCATCTCTACGTGCTTTTGAACTTTTTTTACTGTGTGTCGCAACAGCTTGTATACCGTTTTTATTTAGTTTGTCAGCAATGTTATCCGCTTTGAATATGGATGATGCAAAAACAAGCACCTGCTGCATGTCTTGATTCTTAATGAGGTAACGTAACAATGGACCTTTTTTCTCTTCGCTTACATTATACGCCAATTGGTCTATTAAATATAGGTTCGCTTCACCCGATTCAATTTTCACAACTTTGGGATCTTTCAATACGAGCTGAGTAATAGCATCAATGTTTTCGCTAAGCGTTGCAGAAAACAAAAGGTTTTGACGTTTTTTAGGGAGAAGCTTGAAAATTTCATCCATTTCATCCTTAAACCCAAGATTTAATATTTTGTCGGCTTCGTCTAAAACAAGTGTCTGAATCAATGATAAATGAACTGCATTTGATTCTACTAACTCTATTAATCTACCTGGAGTTGCGACAAGTATATTAACACCTCGCATTGCTTTCATTTGAGGGTTTATTGACGCTCCACCAAAAACTGCCATTGTTTTAATCGGATTAGGAAGCCCCACAGAAAATATATGAAATACATCTCTAACCTGTATTGCAAGCTCTCGTGTTGGAACTAGTACTAATACGTTTACATGTCTATTTTGGCTGATTTCAGTAGCTTGAAGATTTGTTAAGATAGGTAGAACAAAACTTGCTGTTTTACCTGAACCCGTTCTAGCAATCCCAAGTAAATCTCGTTTTTCAAGAATTGAAGGAATTGCTTCTTTTTGAATTGGGTATGGATTTTCATATTCCTGATTCTTTAAAATATTTAGAAGGGCAGGTGCTAAGCCTAAATCTGAAAAGGACATTCAATTATAGTTTCTTGGTGAAAATATTTTCAACGGAGTAAATATACTAGAAATCAGCAGTTAATTTTTCAGTTAAAAGTTGTTGCAGTAATTAAGTTATTGAACAATACCTATTATCATTTTAAAATCACTTTGAAGCGATTCATAATTATTTTCATAATCAATATCTTTAACTCTAAAGACATCATATCCATTGTTCCATCCAAAAAATGACTCTATATCTGAAAGGTTATAGGAGTAAATATAAGTTCCATTATATTTAGAGAATGAGATTGAAATTTTAGCATTTACTGTATTAACTAACTTCAACTCGAAATTTGATTTTAATCCTGAATCTGATTTGTCTACTTCGTACAGGCAGGTTATAGTGTTACCATTCGCTAGTTTTATTGAGCAAATGTTTGGTTTTGTGAAAGTTAAATCCTGGATTACAACCTTGACCCTATCATACTTTGAATTCTTATAGTTACGGTTGTACCCATAAATAGAATTGAAGTCTAAGTATTCAACATTTTCACCATAGTTGTATCCATCATTGTCACTTAAAGCTAAAGTTATTAGTTCCCAACTACCAAGAAGATTGTTTTTAGAAAACTTAGAATTTGGAATGATAATCTTAGGAGATTTAAGTCCAGAAATGAGAAGTTCATTTCTAAGTTTTTCGGTGGAATCAGTACAAAGGAAAAGTTGTGTTTCTAGTGAATTAACTTTAATGCCACGTTCATCATTTTGAACTCCTAAAGCACTTAGTTTTTCTGTCAATAAATAGTTACTACTTGTAAGACTCTTTTCTGATTTTTTAAGAACCGCATTTTCATTTTCAGAATCTTTGAGTTTTTTACTTTTCTCTGTGATTTCTGAAATTAGAAGTTGCTCTGAATTGTATAATGCATCAAGATCAGTTCTTAAGTTTGAAATAGTATCTTGATATTCAAGAATCATCTGTTTTAATTCTTTTTTGTTTTGTCCAATTGATACCAATGGGAATAGAAATAGAAGGAAAAAATATTTTTTCATGCCGTTTATTTTCCCCAAATATAAAAATAATAGTCTTTTAGTGTAATTTACACTGTGACATTTAAGATATAGACTATTAGTATTTTTTAACTTAAAGCATGATTTTTATTATCTTCACAAAAGAATAAATTCTATGTTAGAAGTAAAAAATATAAGCAAATCCTTTTTTCGTAAAGAAGCATTAAATGATATTTCTTTGAAAGTGAACAAAGGAGAGATTTTTGGTTTATTAGGCCCTAATGGAGCAGGGAAGACTACTTTGATTCGTGTTGTTAACCGAATTGTGCAACAAGACTCTGGCTCTATTCGATTTGATGGTGAGTTGATGACAGAGGTTCACTTGGCACAAATGGGTTATCTACCAGAGGAAAGAGGTCTGTATAAAAATATGACGGTTGAAGCGCATGCTGTTTTTCTTGGTAGGTTGAGAGGCCTTTCAAAAAAGGGTGTACAAGCGAAAATAAATTATTGGTTTGAGCGTTTTGAAATTAACGATTGGCGGAAGAAGCGTGTCGAAGAATTATCAAAGGGGATGGCGCAAAAAGTTCAGTTCGTCTGTACTGTATTACATGAGCCTAAGTTTTTAATTTTAGACGAACCATTCAGTGGATTTGATCCAATTAATGTGGAGATGATCAAACAGGAGTTGATTGAAATGAGAGCAGCAGGAAAAACAATCATGCTCTCTACGCACAATATGAAAAGTGTTGAAGAAATTTGTGATCGTGCGGCATTGATTCATAATTCGAAGAAAATTGCAGAGGGAACAATTTCTGAATTACAAAGTGAACGTAAAATAGGGTTATATGCAGTTCGCTTCAAAGGAAGTATGATTGCATTTGTGAATGCATTATGGACAGGATTTGAAGTGCAAGATAAAGAAGTGCTCGGAGATGATCGTTTTGTTATCCGTATAAAGATGAGAGGTAATAACTCATTCGAGGATTTACTCAAAGTATTAATCGGACAAGTGAAAATTGAAGCTGCTTGGGAAGTTCTCCCAACAATGGAAGATGTTTTTATTGATTTAGTTCAACCAAAGATATTAGAGCGACATGAAGAATAGTATGTTAATTGCCATTAGAGAATGGAAAGAACGAATGGGGTCGAGATCTTTTGTCTTGTTTTCAGTACTAGGGCCATTGATTATTTTAGGTTTGATTTATTTGATGTTCGCTTTTGGTGGGAAGTCTAAGCAGCATTGGAACGTCTTAGTCGCAGATCCTACGGGAATCATGGGTAACAAAATAATGGCCAGTGAAGATAGATCAATTTCATATGCATTTGCCGATGGATATATTGAAATGGAAGAGTTTGCTAATGCGAAAAAGTATCAGCCATATGATGCTCTATTAGAGGTTAACGAAAAAGTACTTTCAAATAAAATGGGATTTGTATTTTTCCGTGAGAAGCCATCTGTTCGAATGCAAACACGTGTGCAATATCATTTTGAACGTCGATTGGAAGAAGTTATGATAAATGAGTTTACCTCATTGTCCTTATCAGACTTTAGAAAGATAAAGCAACCCTTATCTGTTTACTTCAGAGATGTATACGACCCCAATAATCAGTCTTCTGACTTAAGTGGATGGGTTGGTTTTTTTTATGGGACAATCATTTTTACATTTATCTTCTTGTTTGGAATGACAATCATGCGTTCTGTTTCTAGAGAAAAAAGTAATCGTATTGTTGAGGTTCTCTTGGCTTCTGCTTCACCAAATCAATTGATGATTGGAAAAATTATTGGAGTAGGATTTTCTGCATTGGCTCAGTTTCTAATTTGGATAGTTATGATAGGGCTAGGGTTATATTTTATGCGTGAGAATTTGTTCCCAGATATTTTAAATGCTGCCAATCTGAATGTTTATGATTTAGCACTTCAGGCTGGAGATCATTCATATCAAGAAACGATGTTTACATCGCGCGAGTACAATCAGTTTGTTGAATTAATATATAACCGAGTTCAGTTTGTAAATATGACAGCTTTTTTTATCTTATTTTTTATTACGGGCTATATTTTTTATGGAGCTTTATTTGCTGCTGTTGGCGCTACAATGGGGTCTGAAAGTGATGGTCAACAGTTCATTCTGCCATTAATATTCTTATTATGCTTTGCACTTTATGGAGGGTATTATGTGTTGAATTATCCAGATAGCCCAATGGCTGACGTTCTACATTATTTACCTTTCACTTCACCCGTTGTAGTCATGGTGAAATTAGCCCAAGGATATTATGTACAAGGGCATGTTTATGAGATTTACCTCACACTGCTTTTATTGATTATCTCTGCGTTCGCAATGTTAGGAATAGCTTCACGCTTATATAAGAACGGAATATTGCAATTTGGACATCGTGTTCGTTTGAAACATATTTTTAAATGGTTACAAAATCCTAATTGAAAAAACCTATGCGACAAGCTGTCTTTGACCTTGGAACAAATACATTCAATTTAATTATTGCAGAAATTGAGAATGGAAAACTCAAAATTATTCATTCGAACAAGGCAGCTGTTCTACTCGGTATGGGAGGGATCAATCATGGGGTGATCGTAGAAGATGCATTAGAGCGAGCAAAGAATACCTTAAAGTTGTTTAAATCTCAATGCGACCATTACAATGTTGCATCCATAAATGCAATTGGCACAAGTGCACTAAGAGCATCGAGCAATAGTAATCACTTAGTCGATTACGCAAAGGATACAATGAATATTGACATTCATATTATTAAAGGAATCCAAGAGGCTGAGTACATTTACCGCGGAGTCAAATGGGGATATGACTTTACTGAAGCTACTATTGTTATGGATATCGGTGGAGGAAGTACAGAGTTTATTTTTGCGGATAAAATCGGCATAAAGGAGTTGACCAGTTTAGACATTGGTGTTTCCCGTATTTTTCAAACCATGAATGAACCTGATGAATTCACCGAAGAGAGTATCAAAGCGATTGTTCAATTTTTAGATGCTGAAAAATGTGACTTTTTCAATAAAGTAAACTCAGAAATATTAATAGGTTCTTCAGGTAGCTTTGAAACTATCTATGAAATGATTTATAATAGATCCTTTACTGAAAACAAACAGGCGCTTGAAATATCGCTGGAGGAAGTTAAGTTAAGATTAGAATGGATCATTTATTCAACTTTACAAGAACGACTCGATAATGATTGGATTATTCAAATTAGAAAGAGGATGCTTCCAATAGCGGCTATAAAAATATTATGGGTAATTAATTATTTCAACATAAAAAGAATTATTATTTCACCTTTTTCATTGAAAGAAGGGGCTTTAAATAATTAGTATTCAAGACTTCATTAAGTTATTCTGAAGTGATTCTTTATCAATTAATTATCTTTATCAAAAATAGAAATCAATGAGCAAAATATTAATAGTCGACGACGAGAGAGCAATACGTAGGGCATTACGTGAAATTCTTGAATTTGAAGAATTTGAAGTAGACGAAGCTGAAAATGGAAAAGAAGGATTAGACAAGGCTAAATTGGACACATATGATATTATATTTTGCGATATTAAAATGCCTGAAATGGATGGTATGGAAGTTTTAGACGGACTTCAAAAAGCGAAAATTGATTCTCCAGTTATTATGATTAGTGGTCATGGTAATATCGATACTGCGGTTCAAGCAATTAAGAAAGGAGCATTTGATTTTATAGAGAAGCCACTAGATTTAAATCGTATCCTGGTAACTATTAGAAATGCGAGAGACAAGACTGTATTAATTGAAGAGAAAAAAGTGCTTCGAAAAACAGTTAAGAAATTTAGAGGTTCTTTAATTATTGGTGAAACGGAAGAAATAAAAAATGTTAAAGAGATGATTGAGAAGGTTGCTCCTTCAGATGCTCGAGTACTTGTGACGGGTGAAAATGGTACAGGAAAAGAGCTTGTAGCACGTTCATTACATGACTTAAGTGATAGAAAAGCACAGCCGTTTATTGAGGTTAATTGTGCTGCTATTCCGTCAGAATTGATTGAAAGTGAGTTGTTTGGACATGAAAAAGGTGCTTTTACTTCAGCTGTTAAGCATAAGAAAGGAAAATTTGAACTTGCTTCAGGAGGGACTCTGTTTTTAGATGAAATTGGAGATATGTCTGCAAGTGCACAAGCGAAAGTTTTACGCGCTTTACAAGAGAATGTAATTCAACGGGTAGGTGGGGAGAAAGATATTAAAGTAAATTCCCGTGTTATTGCAGCAACAAATAAGAATTTGCGAAACGAAATTGATGAAGGGAACTTCCGTGAAGATTTATACCACCGTTTAGCGGTTATATTAATTCACGTACCCTCCTTAAATGAACGTCGTGATGACATTCCACTACTAGCAAATCACTTTTTGACGATGGTTTGTTCAGAGCATGGTATAGGAAGGAAATCTTTTGATGATGAGGCTTTAATTGCTCTTCAAAAAACAGATTGGACAGGAAATATACGGGAACTTAGAAATATTATTGAGCGATTAATTATCCTTGGAGGTGACGTTATCAATGCAGGTGATGTATTAATGTTTGCAAACCCGAGGGGGAAGGCATAATCTCTTTTATCTTGTCGATATTGCCTTCTCAGTAGTTTTTATTCTTCTTACTCTTAAATTATTCTTGGAACGGAATTTGAATCAGTTCACCAACAGTTATGGAGATTGGGATATTATTCATATACCACTCTAAACATGTTGTGTCTAGTAATAATGAAGATTGAACATCATAGTCCATATTCATTTCGTTCACAAGCAATGCACGGTAAGCGTAGACTTTAACGATAGGAGAATTGTGCACCAATAATTCGTTTAACTCCTTTTCTGTAGCTAATTCCTTTAATTTTTCATAAGCACGGAACTCACTTGTGATGCTATCATTTTTCCCTAAATACATCTCTTTGATTCCTGGAGCCTGAGCCAATCGGAAAACAATACTGTCAAGTTCATTTTCTAGAATGAAAGGAACTATTTGGGAGGCATATGGATCTTGTGGAATAGCACGTATCATTACTCTTAGTTCATGATAGTCTTTTGCGGAGATATCCAGACTTTTCACGGAAATCACAAGGATTATGGACAATAAGGATAACATTCTATATTTCATAATTCACTTCTTTGTTAAAGCGATGATTAACAGGTGATTAATTTTGTGCAAGATAAGTAAAATTATAGAAAAATATAATACAATAGATATATGCTAAATGGTTTTAATTGAATCAAATTAATTTGATGAAATCGTTGGCTAATTTTTTTGAACTGAATTGCTCAAGATTAATTGGTTCATGAAAAAGCTTTTTTCCTTGATATAATCTGAAGCTTTCAAGTATGTATGCCTTCATGCTATCTGTGTCATTGAAGTCTGAAAAATGACCTGCTTGTGTCGATTTGAAAGCAGTATCTAAATCACTGTCTTTCTTTCCAATTGCGATAATTGGTCGTTTTGCTCCAAGGTATTCAAAGAATTTCCCTGTGAGTATCCCTTTCACATTTCCTGTATTGTTTGCTACCAGAAGTAATAATTGTGCTTGACGTTGCATTTTCACACTTTCAGAATGTTTAACAGTAGATATTAAATGGAGATATGATTTGAGCCCTGTAGACTCTACAGATTCAATTATTTGATAATCGACAGTTCCGATTAGCTTTATTTTTAATTTTAAAGTAAGTTCTGGTTGCTCAAGAACTAATTCGGAAAGTGCGTTCCAAACTACTTGTGGATTTCGAGCAAACGGCATAGAGCCAAAATGAACAATGGTAAAATCTTCGTCAAGTTTAATTTTAGATGTATCAAAGTCTGGGAAGTTATATCCATTCGTGATTACATGAACCGGTCGTGATCCAATTTCCTCTAGACCTTTTGCGCAAGACTTACTAACTGTTATGACTTCATCCGCTTCTTTTAGGCACATTTTTTCCAATTGCTTGTGTTTTGCATCGGTGCGTTTACCAGGCATTAAATCTTGGTAAAAATCAATTTGTGTCCAAGGATCTCTAAAATCTGCCAACCACTTTACATTGTGTTTTTCCTTTAATTTACGCGCAATTAAATGAGTTGAGTGCGGAGGGCCTGTAGAAATAATTGTATTTATTTCAGGATGTTCTGTTAAATAGTTAGATAAGAATCGGATGGAAGGTTTAATCCAAAAGACACGAGCATCTGGAATAAATAGGTTTCCACGAATCCAAATAATAAATTTCTGAATCAATCCAGCTTTTTTATCCTGGCTAAAACCAGTTCCTTTAGAGCTTCTGTTTCCTAAATATTTATGTGGCTCGAATATTTTTCTTCGAAGAACAGTGACTTCTTTAGGGACTTGTTTTTGAAGTTCTTTATCCATTACTGGCCAAGCGGCATCTTTTGGACAGTATACAGTAAGATAGCATCCGTTCTCTTTAAAATACTTAGAAAAGCGCAGCCATCTATGTACTCCTGCGCCACCAGAGGGGGGCCAGTAAAAAGTAATCAGTAAAACGTTTTTTGAAGCTTTCAATATTATATTTTTTCAATCACTGCTGCGATTGCATCTTCTAAGCCTAATGGATTTTTCCCTCCTGCTGTTGCGAAAAATGGCTGTCCACCCCCACCTCCTTGGATGTATTTAGACACCTCGCTAAGAATGTTACCTGCGTGAATGTTTTTTTCTTTAATTATATTGTCAGAAGAAATTATACTCAATGTACATTTACCATCATATTTCCCGCCTATAACTCCAATAAAATCATCTATTTCACCTTTCAGTTGGAATAATATGTTCTTGATAGATCCACCGTCTAATTCAATGATTTCAGTTAATAAATTAACACCCTTATACTCCTTGATTGAATTCTTTAATTTTACTTTAATGGCTTTGGCTTTGGCTTTTTGGAATTGTTCAAGTTCTTTAACCAACATTGTGTTTTTTATTAATAATTCACTTACAGATTTAGCAATATCCTTAGGGTTTTTCAATATAATATTTACTTCATCTAACTTGGAGGCTTTGTTTGCATAATGAACTTCCGCTTTTTTAGACGTGATTGCTTCAATTCTCCTAACACCTGCGGCAACAGAGCCTTCAGAGGTAATAATAAATAATCCAATTTCGCTCGTAGCTTGAGCGTGTGTTCCACCGCAAAGTTCTACTGAATTTCCGAATTTGATTACACGAACAGTATCTCCATATTTCTCACCAAATAAAGCCATCGCTCCCATTTCTTGAGCAATTGAAATGGGAGTATTTCTTTTTTCATCTAATTTGATACTCTCGCGAATATTATTCGATACAATTTCTTGAATTTTAAGCATCTCTTCATCAGTTACTTTTGAAAAGTGTGAGAAGTCAAATCGTAGATAATCCGAATTTACCAATGATCCTTTTTGTTCAACATGGTCCCCAAGAACAGTTCTTAGGGCATGGTGTAATAAGTGTGTTGCTGAATGATTTTTTGCTGAAGCCAGGCGTTTAGCTTTATTAACTACTGCGGTGAATGTTGCGTTAACATCTGCCGGCATTTCTGTCATTAAATGAACTATCAAATTATTCTCTTTCTTCGTGTCCAAGACTGAATTTTTTGAGTCGTTCGCTTCAATATAACCTGTGTCACCGACTTGTCCACCACCTTCAGGGTAGAAAGGAGTCAAGTTGAATACTACCTGATAAAATTCTTTTTTCTTCTGGCTTACCTTTCTGTATTTTACGATTTTCACCGTTGCTAAAAGTAAGTCATATCCTTCAAAACCTTGTATTATATCCTCACAAACTTCAGTCCAGTCATCTGTTTCAATTGCTGTAGCTGCTCTAGAATTCGTTTTTTGAACTTCTAATTTTTCTTGGAAACTTTTCTCGTTAATCGTTAAGCCATTTTCACGAGCAATCAATGAAATCAAATCTAATGGAAATCCAAATGTATCGTATAATTCGAACGCTGTCGATCCATCGATTGTACTACTATTTGCTTCTTTTGTTTTTGAAATAACAAGATCCATACGGCCAATTCCTTGTTCTAATGTTCTAAAGAAACTGATTTCTTCTTCACGAATCACTTTATATACTAAGTCTTGTTGTTGTTTAATTTCGGGAAATTTTTCTCCCATTAAATCAACTAATACAATGAATAATTCTGATAAGAAAGGTTCTTTTAAGCCAAGTGTTTGGTATCCGTAACGAACAGCCCTACGTAAAATTCTACGTATAACATAGCCTGCACCTGTATTGGAAGGAAGTTGACCGTCTGCTGTAGAAAACGCAATAGCACGAACGTGATCCGCGATTACGCGTAATGCAATGTCAGTTTCTTCTTTCTTTCCGTACTGAAGACCAGATACTTTTTCCATATGCCTAATAAGCGTTTGAAATAAGTCTGTATCATAATTTGACTGTTTTCCTTGAATTACCATTGCTAAACGCTCAAGACCCATACCTGTATCGACATGTGTTTCTGGTAATGGTTCCAATGATCCGTTTGCCTTTCGGTTAAACTCTATGAATACATTGTTCCAAATTTCAATTACTTGAGGATGATCTTCATTCACCATTAATTTACCATCGATTTTAGCCCTTTCAACATCTGATCTCAAATCAACATGGATTTCCGTACATGGGCCACAAGGACCAATGTCACCCATCTCCCAAAAGTTATCTTTTTTAGAGGCAAGAAGAATACGATCTTCAGCGATATGTGTTTTCCAGATACCAATACTTTCTGTGTCTTGCGGAACACCATCAGATTCATTCCCTTCGAAAACAGTTACATATATGCGGTCAACTGGAATTTTATACACGTTTGTCAATAAATCCCAAGCCCATCCAATAGCCTCTTCTTTAAAATAATCACCAAATGACCAGTTTCCAAGCATTTCAAACATGGTATGGTGGTAGGTGTCAACACCAACTTCCTCTAAGTCATTGTGTTTACCAGAAACACGTAGACATTTTTGAGTATTGGCGATACGACGATTCTTAGGAAGTGTATTTCCCAAAAAGTAATCCTTGAATTGATTCATCCCTGCATTGATAAACATCAGCGTAGGGTCGTTTTTAACAACCATAGGTGCACTAGGAACTATTTCATGTCCTTTAGATTCGAAGTAGTCGAAAAATGCTTGGCGTATCTCCGGAATTGTCATTGTCAATTGTGGTTTTTTTTCTAAAATCGTTATACAAATTTAGTCTTTTTTACTCGAAATTAATAAATGTGGAAAGGAAGTATTATTTGAAGTTCAATCCGAGCTAAAAAGAGAAAACAACTAGAATCGTTCAAATAATTCTGTCTATAGTAATATTCAATTAGATTCTTTGTAATTTTGAATATGTCAAAGCAGAATTATAAATATAATCCAAATACCTTATCCTATGATGCAATCTATGTTTCATTTGGAAAAAAGGTGTTTCGGGTGATCCTGTGGATAGCTCCAAGTATTTTATTTGGGTTGATTCTGGCATTTTTCTTTACTAAGCAGATAAACTCGCCAAGGGAAAAGCAATTACAGGCAGAATTGAATGCAAACTCTAAGGAATTAAATCGTATTCAAAAAGACTTAGCTCTAGCTAATGAAGTTTTAGATGTTATAGAAAGTCGTGATGAGGATTTATACCGTGCAGCTTTATATGCAGAGAAATTCCCGGATCAACTAAGGCAAATGGGAACAGGAGGAAGTGACAAGTATGCATATTTATCTGGGGTTTCAAATGGGGAATTGATAAAGTCGACTTCTGTTCAAATGGATAAACTAGAAAAGCGACTGAATGCCCAAAGTATTTCTTTCATAGAATTATTGCAATTAGCAAAAGGAAAAGAAAAACTTTTAGCCTGTGTCCCTGCAATTCAGCCTGTTCGTAATTCAGATTTAAAACGAATGGCTTCTGGTTACGGTTACCGTATAGATCCAATATATAAAAGTAGAAGAATGCATTCTGGCATGGATTTTACTGCTAAAAGAGGAACTGAAGTATATGCAACTGGAGATGGGGTGGTGGAGCTTATTGAAAAGAAAAAGTGGGGCTATGGTAAATCAATTCTGATTAATCATGGTTTCGGATATAAAACACGTTATGCCCATTTAAGTGCATTTAAAATAATAGAAGGGCAAAAATTGAAGCGAGGAGAATTGATAGGACTGGTTGGTTCTACAGGTAAGTCAACAGGTCCACATTTACATTATGAAGTAATTAAAAATGGAGAAAAAGTAAATCCAATAGGGTATTACCATTCTGATCTTTCCGCTGAACAATATGAAACCCTGTTAGAAATGAGTGTAAATTCATATAAGTCACTCGATTAATTTTTAATGTTTTGTCAGCAATCTGACATTTTGACTGTCAAATCGACATCAAATCCGGCTTCCGTCCCAAAGAGAATGACAAAAATGGCATAAAAATTGGCTGAAAATCCAATGGCACAGAGATTGACTAAAGATTAGTATTAAAATTTAAATAGTTAATAATAGTCATGGGAAAAATAATCGGAATTGATTTAGGTACTACAAACTCTTGTGTTTCTGTAATGGAAGGAAACGAGCCTGTAGTTATCGCAAACTCAGAAGGAAAAAGAACAACGCCATCAATTGTGGCATTTGTTGAAGGTGGTGAACGTAAAGTAGGAGATCCTGCAAAACGTCAAGCAATCACTAATCCAACAAAAACAATTTATTCAATAAAGCGCTTTATGGGATCATCTTTTGATGATGTAAGTAAAGAGGCCGGAAGAGTACCTTACAAAGTAGTTAAAGGAGACAATAATACACCACGTGTATTAATTGATGATAGAAAATATACGCCGCAAGAGATTTCTGCAATGATTCTTCAAAAAATGAAGAAAACGGCGGAAGACTATCTTGGACAAGAAGTAACGGAAGCTGTAGTTACAGTTCCGGCTTACTTCAACGATTCACAAAGACAAGCAACGAAAGAAGCTGGTGAAATTGCTGGGCTGACAATTAAAAGAATTATCAATGAGCCAACTGCTGCGGCATTAGCTTATGGATTAGATAAGAAAGGTGTTGATCAGAAAATAGTAGTATTTGATTTCGGTGGGGGTACACATGATGTTTCTATCCTTGAATTAGGGGATGGGGTCTTTGAGGTTTTATCCACAGATGGAGATACTCACTTGGGTGGAGATGATGTAGATCATGCAATCATTGATTGGTTAGCTGCTGAATTCAAAAAAGACGAAGGCTTAGACTTGACAAAAGACCCTATGGCTTTACAACGTCTAAAAGACGCTGCAGAGAAAGCGAAAATTGAACTTTCCTCTACTACTTCAACTGAAATCAATTTACCTTACATCATGCCAGTTGATGGTGTCCCTAAACACTTAGTTAGAACCTTACAACGCTCTAAATTTGAACAATTGATTTCTAAAATCGTTGAAAGAACAATTGCTCCTTGTCGTTCAGCTCTTAAAAATGCAGGTTTATCTACAAGTGATATTGACGAAGTTATTTTGGTTGGTGGATCTACAAGAATTCCAATTATTCAAGATGCAGTGAAGAATTTCTTTGGAAAAGATGCTTCTAAAGGTGTTAATCCAGATGAGGTTGTTGCTATTGGAGCTGCTATTCAAGGTGGTGTTTTAACAGGAGAAGTTAAAGATGTACTTCTTTTAGATGTCATTCCATTATCATTAGGAATTGAAACAATGGGTGGTGTTTTCACTAAGTTAATCGATGCGAATACGACAATACCAACTAAAAAGTCTGAAGTGTTCTCTACAGCTTCTGATAATCAACCATCTGTTGATATACATGTATTGCAGGGTGAAAGAGCAATGGCGAATGATAATAAATCATTAGGTAGATTTCAATTATCAGATATTCCACCAGCGCAAAGAGGAGTTCCTCAAATTGAAGTTACCTTCGATATTGATGCTAATGGTATCATGAATATTTCTGCAAAAGATAAAGGAACAGGAAAAGAACAGTCTATTAAGATTGAAGCTTCTTCTGGCTTGTCTGAAGAGGATATTGAAAGAATGAAAGCAGAAGCAGAGGCAAATGCAGATTCCGATGCTAAATTAAGAGCTGAAGTTGAAACAGTTAATAAGGCGGATTCATTGATTTTTCAAACGGAAAGACAATTGAAAGAATATGGAGATAAAATTCCAGCTGAGAAAAAACAACCAATTGAAGATGCTCTTGCTGAGTTGAAGACAGAGTTTGAAGCAAAGAATATGGATAATTTAGAACCAGCAATGGAGAAATTGAACCAAGTATTCTCAGCTGCTTCTGAAGAAATGTATAATGCATCAAATGAAGGTGGAGACGCTGGAGCAAACGCAGGTGATGAAAATCAAGAGGATGAAGTAACCGACGTTGATTTCGAAGAAGTTGATGAAAAAGAAGTTGATGAAAAATAAGTTTACTTAATTGTAAATAAAAAAAGAGCCAGTCATTTTGACTGGCTCTTTTTTTGCGAATAATTATATCTATTTACTCTGTTTGATATTTATTGGCTGAATTCTAAAGGGTAAAGAAGAATTCTCATGATTGAAGATATTATTATATAATACTTAGGGCAAACTTATTACATGAATCTCTTTTCATTTTAGAGTTTTAATTGAAGGGATTTAATATAATCGTTTTTTTTTAAGTATGTATCTAAATAATTATTTAGCTTCGGCTTATAATAATAAAGTACTCATTATGAAATTAGTATGTATCTTATTGACTCTCGGACTAACTATTAGTATAAATGCTCAAAGTCTACAGTCACTAAATCAAAATAACGTTAATGCAATGATAACTGACGCTGGTTTTTTCTTCAATACCCCCGGGGTAAATACTGGGGGGTATGAAATACCAAGTGGTTCTGGGATTCATACGATATATTCAAGTGCTTTTTGGTTTGGAGGTACAGATATAAATGGACACCTTAAACTTGCTGGGCAGGATGTTTATGGGTCAAATAGTGATTTATGGCCTGGACCATTAACCCTAAATTCTGCAACAGCAATAATTCCTAACCCCTTAGGACAAACAATTTGGTCTGTTACATTGGCAGAGATTAATGATCATATTGCTAATTATAATCAACCTGGATACATCATTCCAACTTCTATTGAAAACTGGCCTGCGCATGGGGATACTACCTTAGGCCTGAGTTATTTTTTAGCTCCCTTTGTTGATACGGATTTTAATGGCTTCTATGATCCTTCATCTGGAGATTACCCTTGTATTAAAGGAGACCGAACTGTATACACTATTATGAATGATAAAGCTGATGTTCATGGTTCTGGAGGTAATCCAATTGGCATTGAAGTTCATTTTATGTTTTACCAGTTTAATTCGACTGATTATTTAAACAATACAACCTTTATTGATATTGATGTTTTTAATCGTGGCACACAAACTATTTTTGATTTTAAAACTTCATTCGTCTATGACGGTGATATAGGGAACCCAGCTGATGATTTTTATGGATGTGATTCCTTAGCTAACATAATGTATATGTATAATGCAGATGAGATTGATGAGAACACTGGTTCCATTAATGGATATGGAGCTAATCCCCCAAGTGCAGGAATGGCTTGTTTAAGTCATGACATGGAAAGTGCTATTAGTTTTAGTAATGGTGCCGTATTTCCATATTCAGATCCAGCTAGTGCTCTTCAAAAATGGAGTGTTATGAATGGGTTTTGGATTGATGGTTCGCCAGTTTATGATGATTTAGGTCAGGTTACAAAGTATCAATATTCTGGAAACCCTAATAATCCAGGTGAATGGTCTGAATTGGAGTTGAGTAACTCTCCAGGTGATAGAAGAGGAGTAATGACTGTTGGAGATGGGTTTTTAGAATATGAAGGGCATAAGAAGTATACCTTCGCAGTTCTGTATGATCGAAGTGGAACAACAGAAATTGAAAATGTAAATGGGTTGTTATCGGTAGCTAATTTTGCTCAGACTTTCTTCGATTCAAATTTAGATGAGATCTGTGATGTCTCTGTTATGGGGGTTGAGGAGATAGAACCAAATACATTTAGGCTGTACCCGAATCCTTCCATTGGTATTTTTAATATTGAATGGAATTCAGATGCGCAAGTTGATGTTCTTATTAGTGATATTTCAGGAAGAATCGTTTATAAATATTTTAATCTACATGGAGTAGATTCGATAATTCAAGTTGATTTACCAGCAGGTATTTATACTGTAAATGTAATTTTAGAAGGTGGTATTTTAACTGAAAAACTAATTATAGAATAGGGTATACAATTTTATATTAATCATTAACACATAAAAAAAAAGGCTTCAATATTGTTGAAGCCTTTTTTTAAATAGATTTTTATTTAATCTGAACTGAACTCGTACTTGATCCAGTTTCATTAGAAATACGCACAACATATTGGCCAGCTTCTAAATATGCTAGATCAAGTTGGATATCATTATTCCCTAAGATTAAATCATTATTAGTAGTATAGACTACTTGACCTAATAAGTTACTTACCTCAATTGTTGCATAGTTAGCATCAATCGAATTGATAGAAACAGTTACATTACCATTTGAAGGATTAGGGAATAGCTTAATTTCAGCTAAACTTAATTTATCCAATGAAGAAATTCCAGAACAATTCATAGCAGTTGGGCTGAATCCAGTTTGAAACATGGCAGATTCGAATTCAACGATTGAGCTAACAGGCCAGATATCAGCATTCTTTAATGTCATATCTGGTGCAATTAAGCAGTAAGTTGGGTAAGCACCAATTCCAAAATCAGTAACAACTGCATCACCACCACCTTCTGTACCAGATGCTGCTGGTGCTGGGCTGTGCCCTGAGGATTCAGAATATGTACTTTCAAAGCTTAATACTTCGGCATCGCTGTCTCCACTATCTATAGATATACAGAAAATATCTCCCTCGTTACATCCGTATTTTTGGTGAAGTTCGCTGAAAAAAGGAACTGTTGCTTGACAAGGGCCGCATGCAACAAAAAAGAAATCAAGTATAATCCATTTTCCTGAAGCAGCTATAGCACTTAGATTGTGAGTATTGCCATGAACATCTGTCACAGTGAAGTCGCCTACTGTTTGACCAACGGAATAGTTACTAACTTGAGCAAATGATAACTGAATTAACATCAAGAATGATGTAATAAGAGTAATTTTTCTTTTCATAATTTTTTTTATATAAATATATTTCTCTAATATATTTAATTTTCATGATAAACCCACAATAATGTTCTCGTTATATAGGTATTATATGTAAAAAAAAAAAAACGCTCATAAAAATGAACGCTTTTGCTATATAGAAGAATTAGTAATTACTTTTTGACGTTGTTAACAACTGCTTTAAAAGCGTCTGGGTGATTCATCGCTAAATCCGCAAGAACTTTACGGTTAAGTTCCATTTCACTCTTGTTAACTAGCCCCATGAATTGAGAATAACTCATTCCGTGTTGACGTGCACCTGCGTTAATACGCGTAATCCACAACGAACGGAAGTTTCTTTTCTTTTGTTTACGTCCTGTGTATGCATAAAGCATACCTTTTTCTACTGCATTTTTTGCAACAGTCCAAACATTTTTTCTTCTTCCAAAGTAACCTTTGGCGTGCTTCATTACGTTCTTACGACGCGCTTTTGAAGCAACATGATTTACCGATCTAGGCATAATTTTAAGTTTTTTGACAAGGAGTGCATCAATTTTTCAGATGTCTTGGTTACTCGTTATCGGGTTAACATTTTTAAATAAACCAGTATGAAACTATTTCATACATAATTGTTGCTTGATATTCGCTTCATCGGCTTTGTGAACCAATCCAGCATGTGTCAAGTTACGTTTTTGCTTTTTAGTCTTCTTAGTTAAGATGTGACTTTTAAAAGCGTGTTTTCTTTTGATTTTACCAGTTCCAGTGATTTTGAATCTCTTCTTAGCACTAGATTTAGTTTTCATTTTTGGCATCTCTCTTCAATTTTAAGTTACCTCTATATAGCTTCTTGTAGAATAACGTGTATCGTTAATCTAGTATATTACTGTTTTTTCTTAGAGTTGATCATCATAATCATTCTCTTACCTTCAAGTTTTGGCATTTGCTCAATTAGGCCATAATCTTCAAGTTCTTGTGCTAATTTAAGAAGTAAAATTTCACCTCTATCTTTAAACACAATTGTACGGCCTCTAAAGAAGACGTATGCCTTCACTTTATTCCCTTCTTCTAAAAACTTTTTAGCGTGAGCGAGTTTGAATTCAAAATCATGATCATCTGTATTTGGTCCAAATCTAATTTCTTTCAAGACAACTTTACTCTGTTTAGCTTTAAGCTCTTTTTGTTTCTTCTTTTGGTTGTATAAGAATTTTCTATAATCCAAAATCTTACATACCGGTGGATCAGCTTTAGGAGAAATTTCTACTAAATCAAGATCTTCTGCTTCAGCAAGCTTCAGAGCTTCAGCTGTAGATATAAGTATAGGCTCAGCACCATCTTGGATTAATCGAATCGTTCTAGCATAAATCTTCTCGTTAATTTTGTGCTGGTCAGTTTCTTCTCTTTTTACAAAATTCCTTCTGTTACTTGGTCTTCTCATTAATTAATTTAATCGTTTAAAGCTAATTCGTTTTCAATTTCGTCATTAATTATTTTGGCAAATGCTTCAACGCTCATCGCGCCTATATCTCCATGTCCTCTTTTTCGAACTGCTACCTGATTGCTCTCAGCTTCCTGTTCTCCAACGATTAACATGAAAGGTATCTTACCTAGTTCCGATTCACGGATTTTTTTACCAATTTTCTCATTACGATTGTCAACGAATCCGCGAATATCGTAATTATTTAGTAATTGTAAAAGGTTTTCACAGTAATCATTGTATTTCTCACTAATTGGCAATATCGAAATTTGTTCTGTTGCTAACCACAATGGGAAGTCACCCGCACAATGTTCTAACAATACTGCAACAAATCTTTCCATCGATCCGAAAGGGGCACGATGAATCATTACTGGTCTATGCTTTTGATTATCAGCACCAGTATATTCCAATTCAAAGCGTTCAGGTAAATTATAATCTACCTGAATTGTTCCTAATTGCCACTCTCTTCCTAGAGCATCTTCGACCATGAAATCCAACTTTGGTCCGTAGAATGCAGCCTCACCATATTCAACAACTGTATTTAGCTCTTTTTGAGCTGTCGCGTCAATAATCGCCTGCTCAGCTTTGTCCCAATTCTCATCAGAACCAATGTATTTTTCAGGAGTTTTAGTGTCTCTTAGTGAAATTTGAGCTTTAAAGTTTTCAAATTTTAGAGTCTTGAAAATGTATAATACAAGATCAATTACTTTTTTAAATTCCCCTTCAACTTGATCTTGTGTACAGAAAATATGTGCATCATCTTGGGTGAATCCTCTAACGCGTGTCAATCCATGTAACTCTCCTGATTGTTCATAACGGTAAACTGTTCCGAATTCAGCATAACGCGTTGGTAAATCTTTATAAGATTTTGGTCTTGCTTTAAATATCTCACAGTGATGGGGACAGTTCATCGGCTTTAATAAAAACTCCTCATTTTCATCAGGTGTATTTATTGGTTGAAAAGAATCTTTTCCATATTTTGCATAATGACCAGAGCAAACATAAAGTTCTTTACTTCCAATGTGTGGAGTAATCACTTGGTCATAGCCTCCTTTCTTTTGGGCTTTCTTTAGGAAGTTCTCTAAGCGTTCACGTAGTGCTGCACCTTTAGGAAGCCATAACGGTAATCCTTGTCCAACACGTTGTGAAAACGTAAATAAATCAAGTTCCTTGCCTAGTTTTCTATGATCTCTTGCCTTGGCAAGTTCAACCTTTTCAAGGTAATCAGTTAACTCAGCATTTTTAGGGAATGTGATTCCATAAATACGCGTAAGTTGTTTTCTTGTTTCGTCTCCTCTCCAATATGCGCCAGCAATTGAAGTTAACTTAACGGCCTTAATGAATCCTGTATGAGGGATATGTGGCCCACGACATAAATCCGTAAAATCTCCTTGTGTATAGAACGTAATTGTTCCATCATCTAAGCCATCAAGTAATTCTAGTTTATATTCGTCGTCTTTAGTTTTAAAGAATTCAATGGCTTCAATTTTTGAAATGTCTTTACGGACAAAAGCATTCTTCTGCTTTGCCAATTCTTTCATTTTTTGCTCAACTTTTTCTAAATCTGCCTCTGTAATTGTATGGTCCATAAAATCTACATCATAGTAGAAACCATTTTTAATCGGAGGCCCGATTGCTAATTTTATTCCAGGGAAATGAAACTCTAACGCTTCTGCCATTAAGTGAGCTGAAGAATGCCACATTGTCGCTTTACCCTCCTGATCATTCCAGGTTAGTAATTGTAATGTTGAATCTTCCTTGATTGGGAGATCTGCATCAATAACTTCGTTGTTCACTTTAGCAGCGAGTACGTTTCTAGCAAGCCCTTCAGAGATACTTTTCGCAACAGCCATTGCAGAAGTACCACTTTCAACTTGTTTTACCGAACCATCTGGTAGCGTTATGTTAATCATTTTTTTTAATGAAATTAGAGTGCAAAGATAATGAATTCTATCTATTTAAACGATATAAATCAAAAGAGAAAAGTGAATTTTTATAGACTACTTTTTACGTATATAACCTCATTTTTTATTGGGGGAGTTATAGCTGTTATTTTTTTTCAAATTGATAATATCACGATTTTATTTACCGGCCTATTTTCTGTTTTAATGGAAAAATAATTGTTGTTCGGTTCCGTTCAAGTTTTCCTCGTCGAGATGAATGGTAAGTAGTCGATACGCCTTATTTAATAGCGAACGACTATGGCAAAACACTTTATGATGGTGCAGTTACTTTTTCTTTTTAAGAGGGTGAGCCTTTAGTTTTTAATTGTGTGCTCATCCTTTTTTTCTTCCATTTGTACTTTTTTATACCTGTCAAAGCATAAGTGTATTACTTTTGTGATTCACTTTTTTCAATTTTACTCATATGAGCTTTGCGCGTGCTCAACTACTTATTTGTGCATTATTTCTAGGTCACTCTGTCTTAGCACAGAAGTCATACTTCATAAAGTTTAATGATAATCCAATTAAAATCGATGGTGAATTAAAGGAGCCTCATTGGAAAGAGGCAGATATTGTTTCCAATTTTATTGTTAATTCACCAGTTTATGGGGGGGCTTCAGAATTTATTTCTGAAATAAGATTGTATTATGATTCAGAGGCAATTTATGTAGGTGGTATCCTAAAGGATCCATCTCCAGATTCTGTAAGTTACTCTTTGTCACAAAGAGATCAAGTTGGAAATGCTGATTGGGTAAGAATTTCAATTGATCCATATGGGAATAATGTCAATGCATTTACGTTTGCCGTTACAGCTGCAGGAGTTGAGATTGACGGATTAGAATCTATAAAGAGTACTGATTACTTATGGAATGCAGTATGGAAAAGTGCTACAGTAAAGCATATTGAAGGATGGTCTTTTGAAATGAGAATCCCTTTTTCTGCCATACGTTTTCCGAATAAAGAAGTTCAAGATTGGAATTTAAATTTTTGGCGCCAAGTTAGGCGTGTGAGAGAAGTGTCAACATGGAATGCTGTTGACCCAAATGTTTTTGGTGAGATTACGCAGTCCGGTAAGTTGGAAGGGGTGAAAGGAATAAAGTCTCCAATCCGACTATCATTTACGCCTTATGCTACAAGTTATTTGGTCAATTCTTACGATAATTCTAAAGCGAAGCAAACATGGAAAAGTCGTTTGGCAGGAGGGATGGATTTAAAGTACGGACTGAATGATGCTTTTACACTTGATATGACATTGATTCCTGATTTTGGTCAAACGGCTTCAGACAACGAGGTTCTTAACTTGGGTCCTTTTGAGGTTTATTATAATGAAAACCGTCCTTTCTTTTTAGAGGGAACAGATTTGTTCAATATTGGAGGTGTTTTTTACACAAGGCGAATTGGTGGACAGCCATATAACTATGAATCTGTATATAGTGATTTGGACAAAGGAAAAGGAGAGCGCGTTATTCGAAATGCACAACAAGCACCATTAATTAACGGGACAAAAGTTTCTGGAAGAACAAATAAAGGTCTAGGGATTGGTATTTTTAATGCGTTGGAGGGTAGAGTTGAAGCGATTATTGAAGATAGTAATGGGGTGCACCGAAATATTGAAACTAATCCTCTCACAAATTATAATGTTTTCGTTCTTTCTCAAAATTTAAAGAATAACAGCACAGTTTCATTGGTTAATACCAATGTAATGAGAAGTGGTAGGGCGCACGATGCAAATGTAACCGCTGGAACAGTAGATTTATATACATTTGACGGTAAATACAGAATTTCATCTAATCTAAAAGTATCTTCTATTTTTAGAGATAAACCTGAATATGGACATGCATTATCGTCCGGGATAAGAAAGGTTGCAGGGACATGGAGGTATGGATTTAGTTATGGTGAGGAAAGCGATAAGTTTAACCCTAATGATCTAGGCTTCTTATACAATAATAATTCACGATTTTACGATGTAGATATTAGTTGGAATGACTTCAAGCCAACAAAACACTTCTATAGAAGATCAGCATTTCTTTCTTTTCAATATGAGGAGCTTTATAAGCCGCAGTTATTTAGTTATTTAAACGTTAATACGTATTTAGCTGGGTTGCATAAGAAGCAATTATATACACGTATTACTGCGAATATTAATCCTTTTGGAAGTGTTGATCATTTTGAATCACGCCAGTTCGGAAAAGAAGTGAAGTTTAATCCAAATGTCATGTTAAAATGGTTTTTTACATCTGATTACAGTAAGAGGTTTGCTTTAGATGGTGATTTTTGGTTTAAAAAATTCTTTGGTAGAAAGCAGTATGGAACAGGGATATATATAAGCCCAAGGTTCCGTGTTTCTGATAGAATGTTTCTTGTTTGGGAAACAAGACTTGAATTTATTAAGAAAGATTATGGTTTTGTCGCGTCAAAAGAAGAGTCCTACGAGGATGTTATATTAATAGGGTTCAGAGACCGTGATGTTGTTGTAAATAAACTATCTACAGAGTTTTCGTTTACAAAACGAATGGGATTTGACTTACAATTTAGACATTATTGGCAACAGGTTGATTATATCAACTTCGCAACGCTACAAGACGATGCAAGTATGGTTGTAAATGAATATAACCCATTGGAAGATAGTGGAGAGTCGGCTCACAATACTAGTTATAATGCCTTTACTCTAGATTTAAACTATCGATGGGTGTTTATGCCAGGAAGTGAGCTTAGAATCGTTTATAAGAACAATATTTTTCATTCGAAGACGGATTTAGACGCAAGTTATTTTAGAACTTTCGATTCACTGTTCGATGAGCCTCAAGTGAACAGCATTTCGATGAAACTACTATTCTATATTGATGCCATTTACTTTCGTTCGAATAAGAAAAAACAATGAGACTAAAATTCAACACAGATCTATATATAAAAAGCCACTTCAATAAGTGGCTTTTTATATATAGATCTGTGTAATTACCTGTTCAACATCACTGGCATAACAAGCATGAGTACGTCTTCATGCTCATTCGCCTCAGAGGGCATTAGCAGGCCTGCTCTACTTGGCTCACTCATTTCTAAGCGAACTTCTGTAGTATCAAGATTATTCAACATTTCCATTAAGAAACGGGAGTTGAAGCCAATCTCCATGTCGTCACCTACATAATTGCAGGTTAAACGCTCATTCGCTTCATTTGAAAAGTCAATATCCTCAGCAGATAATGAAAGCTCAGAGCCAGCTAGTTTTAGTTTAATTTGATGTGTTGTTTTATTTGAAAAAATAGAAACACGCTTGATTGAGCTTAAGAATTGAAGTCTATCAATTCTGAGAACATTTGGGTTCTCTTTAGGTATTACTGCTTCGTAATTTGGATATTTACCATCAATCAACCTACAAATTAAGATGATGTCATTAAATGTAAATACAGCATTCGAATCGTTGTATTCTAATTTTACTTCTTCATCGCCTTTTAAGTTTGACTTTAAAAGATTTAACGGTTTTTTTGGCAGAATGAAAGATGAACTTCCAGAAGCCTGAGAATCTGTTCTTGTATAGCGAACTAGCTTGTGTGCATCTGTAGCAACAAATGTAATGCTCTCTGGAGAAAACTCACAAAACACTCCACTCATTACAGGCCTTAAATCATCAATACCTGTCGCGAATAATGTTTTATTGATTGCATTTGAAACAATTTCTCCAGAAATAAGAATCGAATTTGGTTTATCTAATGCTGGTGTACGAGGAAAATCATCCCCATTATAACCTATCATTTTAGATTTACCATTATCATAAGCAATTTCAACCGCAAAGTTGTCTGGATTTACTAAAAAAGTACATGGCTGATCAGGAAGGTTCTTTAAAACATCCAATAGTAACTTAGCTGGTATGGCAATTTTACCTTCTTCCTTTGCTTCAACTTCCATTGAAGTGCGCATTGTTGTTTCTAAATCAGAAGCAGATACTGTAAGCCGTCCATCAATAATTTCAAATAGAAAGTTATCGAGAATGGGTAAAGTGTTGCTGGTGCTTAAAACTCCAGATATTCCTTGAAGGTGCTTTAGTAAAGAAGCACTTGAGATTACGAAATTCATTTTAAACGTTTGTTTTGTACGTTCAAAGCTATCAATTTATTGGTGATTATCTATGAGTGATTTTGTTCTTTTATTCGTGAGTTATTAACAAAATGTTAGCTACTTCTCCTATATTTCATCATTAGCATCAAGCATAGAAGGGAAATAGATGTGTCCTAAGAATAGCGGATTGAAAACAAAATATTGACATTTCACAACTTCACCATTTGGTAGTTCTGCCCAAAAACGATCTTTGTCAATGTCTCTGTATTCTACTTTACCTTGAGGAGTATACTCACTCTGCTTAATTCTAAAGCATTTTAATTTTGTTAAGTCACCATTTGTCTCAGTTAATGATAATATGCAGAAAGGTATAGTCATCTTCATACTATCTATCTGCTTCTTAGATAGCTCGTAATTAGCAATGTCATAATGAATTTTTTTATAGTTGTTAAGGTATCTAAATATCATACTCGTGTCAACAGATATGAGAGGTTTTCCTTGTTGAAAAACACTCATGTTGAACCCGTTTTTTTTAACTGTAAAACTCCGTTCAGGCTCATCGTAGAATGTTAAATCTACTTCCTTTATTTTGTGTGATTGCACAGCAAAAATGTTTGTGCAGAACCATTTTTTAGGGTCAGCAAAAAAGCGTGGTTCAATAATACCATTAACCCCCTTGAGCTTCATTATTACGGGATTGTCACTTTTTCCATATTCCTTAGAGTTCAACAGCATGATTTGACCGTGATGGTCGGGTGCACTTGGACCCATATACCAAGACTTAAGCCATTCTCCGTCTCCATAGATGTCAACTTTTTTATGCTGACTAGACATTAGTTTTTTGTATTTATCGTGAGATTCTTCAGGAAGATAACCTTTAAACTCTATTGTTCTGAATGCATTAAGAATGAATTCAACACTTGTTTGTTGAATACAGCCACCATCTTTATCTGTCCAGCTTTCTACGCCGCGTATAATTTCAAATGTTCTACCAAAAGCATCATGTATAATAACTTTATCAATTTCATCTGTCTCTTTAATGGCAAAATCAATAAGTTCTGAATCTGATTTACCTTTATTCGTATTCAGTTGAATAACATAATATGAAAGTCCAGAAACAACAGCTAATGCAAGTATGAGTGCAATTATATTTTTCATAATAACTTATTTAGTATACTTTCTGCTTCGGATAAATCCAAAGAAAAAAGCGAGTGAGATAATGATTCCAATCGGCAATACAATATTTAATGTTTTGTAATAATTAGCACTCGCTTTAATTTCTTCCGAATTAATTTCGTGAATGTCAATTTGACGACTACGTATACCTAATACAGAATTGTTGTCTAACATATAATCCGTCATGTTTTGGAAGAAATCTTGATTTCCAAAAAAGTGAGAGATCTTCATATTGATTAACTCTTGACTAAATTGTAAATTATTCAATTGTTTCGGTCGGAATTGATATCCTGCTGCAAGTTTGTTTGGCATTGAGTCGTATTCATTTGCAATAAAACGACCATTCCCTACAAGTAACACTTTTCCTTCCTTACTACTTGATTCAAGTGTTTTTGTCGCTGGGTTTTTCGCATAGGCATCGCTAATGCGATTGCGGAAGTGCGATTTAAACATTCCCTCTGCTAATCCAGCTAAACATTTTTTATTTGTCTCGCTGTCAGGGTTTGAAACTAATTTCGGATCCTTTCCGTAATTTAAAGGCAATGATAAACTAACCATAGGTGCTAATCCCGTTACCGTTGAGTTGGTGCTTGAAGTAAGAATTGGGGTTAATTTAATCTTTGGGTCTTGGTTTACAAATTGAATCTCACTTGTATATTCAAGGTTTACAGGGTCAACATTTCTCCCTATTGGGTGTGCTGTAGTTGATGCCATGACGTTGAAGAACCATGGAATCATGGACTGTTTTGCTAAGGGAACCTGTTTAGGTAAACAGCGTATGTCCATGATGTAATTATCATTAATTTTCAATCCATAATCGAAGAGCATATCATCTATACGAATATCTGGATATCGAGTTGTATGTACTGTGCCTGTTGATTCTAAGGTGTCAGTATTTATTTTTAACTGATCTAAGAAGCACATTAATCTACCTCCACGCATTACAAATTGGTCAATAAGAAAAAGATCCCTGTCATTAAAGCGTGATCTTGGTTGGGCAATAATTAACCCATCTAGATTATCTAGGGCATGAACTGAATCGTTAATTGTTACATCAGCTATATTGAAGTAGGGAGAAATTAAGGCTCTAACACGTTGTGTTTGCGGCCAAGTTAATTCACCATGCCCATGTAAGAATCCTATTCGTGGTTTTGTATCTTGTGTTGCCCTTCGAAGTGCACTAACTAAGATGTATTCAAGATTATTAATCGAATTTTGAATAATACTAGACATATTGTCTAATTGATATGGCTGACGAGTATTGGAACCTGGTAATAGCTGAACACTTTGCACTGTTGACCCCCCATATTCAATAATTGCACCTGGCCAAAGCATCATTTTACTTTGAGAGCCATCTTTCATATAAACCAAATCCATAGGAAGAATACCTTTTCCTTCGGCAAAGATGTTTTGAAATAATTCTTGTTGCTCTTTTTCAGTTCCTACATTTGGATTTATGAACTGGTATTCAATTCTATTTCCAGTGAATTGCTTAAACTCTTGTAGCTTGTCTTCAACCGCATTACGAAAATGCTTAATATTCGCAGGAAGGTTACCATCTAAATAAATCTTCAGGTTTACTCTACTTTTGAAATTATCCGTTTGCTCTAAGAATGATACTGTTCCATTATCTAATGAATAACGTTGATCTTCAGTCATATCATAACGCTTATAGATAAAAGAAGAAATGATATTGATTAAAATAACAGCAACGACTACAATCATTAAAAATGTCCAGTTATATAGTCCTTTGATAAGTTTTTTGCTTTCTGACATGTCTATTTCTTTAGTGATTTAATTACTGTCAAAGCGCCATAAATGAATATGAAAATCAATGATATAAAATAGATAATATTCTTCGTGTCTATAACTCCGCGTTTAATTCCTTCGTAATGAAATGTCATTCCAAAATATTGAACGATAGTATCAAAACTTCCCATTAGATTATAAGATCCTAAAAGTGCAAGTCCGCCAATATCTGGCATGAAAATCCAGCAAAAGAAAAGTGCTAAAATAAAAGCAACTATTTGGCTACTTGTTAGAGCAGAGGTAAATATTCCTATTGCAACAAACGATGATCCCAATAGAATTAAGCCGATATATGATGTTATTGTCGCTCCATGATCAAATGTATTCGGGTCTAAGGACAATTGAACCATTGAGTAGTAGTACACCATTGTTGGTAAAATTGCTATGAGCATTAAGGTAACACTAGCGAAATATTTGGCTAAAAGTATTTTTAAATCTGAAATTGGACGTGTAAATAGCAACTCCATTGTACCTGTTCGTCGTTCTTCAGCAATAGACCGCATTGTAATTGCTGGGATTAAAATTAGAAAGATAATTGGTGATGAGTTAAAGAATGGAATAAGGTCTGCTTCCGTTCCTTCCATTAGATTAGCTTCAGTTGAAGCTATCCAATGCATAATCCCAGAAGCGATCAAATAAATCAAGATAAAGACATATCCGATGATTGAACTTAAGAAGCTTCTAATTTCTTTGAAGTATAATGCTCTCATTCCTTTGTTTGATTATTAATATTCAAAAGTAAGATTTCTTATCCGAATGTTCAACGTTAAATGACCAAGTGGTTAAATCATTTATTAAGATGCGATTGTTCATTAGCAATGATAATAGTAATGAAGGTGTTACGGTGTGTTATTCCACTTCAAAACCGTTGAAGTATGCATTTACACTCCAGGCTTCAGGCTTGTTATTGAACCAAGGTTTTATTTTCGGCCATATTTCTATAAATTCTTCTGATTCACGGTAATTATCTAATTTTTCTTGTGACTCCCAATGACTATATGTAATTACGACACAAGGGTTGTGAATGTCCTGATATAATTTCATTGCGTAGCATCCCGGGAATTTATTAACGACATTTTTAATCGTGTCAAAAAATGATAAAAATTCAAGAATTTTGCCCTCTTGAAATTCTAGTTTGACTATTCGTGTGATCATGTGAAGAATGAATCTAAAGTTTGTCGAGATCCTTGTGGTGTGAACTCTATACGGATCATATCGTGAACATGTAATCCGAATAATTGTTGGGCACCACCAGTACTTCTATTTGCACCGCGATTAATAGCTATTTCTAAATAGCCATTTTCATTAAATAAAGCTACTTTCTCACCTTGTGGTACTTCGTTATATGAACTTGAGATCTCATCGATATAATAATCTTTTTTCTTAAAATAGATAATGAATGAAGTATCTACTCCGAAACGCTCAAAGAATGACTTATGGATGTTAGTCATAGCATTTCCATAGTTGTCAATATGAAGAATATACCCTTTAATCAGGTTTGTTTCCATAATTGCCATTGGGGTGAAGGCTTTTTTAAAGCCTTCAAACGGTGAGGCGATTGTTTCAATTTTATCTCCCTTCAATAAAAGCAGTCCTGCAGTTAACAGTAAGTTCTTTGTGGGGAATTGAAATAAGTTAGGATTCGATAGTACACTATCAATACGCCAAAAAGACTCGGGAGATTCTTCTTTTAGGAACGAACCAAAAAAACCATTGTCATTTGAGATGAAATATTGCTTATTATAAACTAAGATAGAAGGGAAACTTCCGTCTGTTCCACCAAAATTAACTATTGGCTCACTATCTACCCCAATAATATGAACAGTATCATTTGGAAAGTCTTTATAGCATGAGCTTAATAAGTAAGCGGCTTCTGAAATATCAAATGGTCTTACGGCATGCGAAACATCAACGATATGTACATCTTGCATAGATTTAAGGATAGTACCCTTGAGCGAAGCCACATAGTGGTCGTTCAATCCCATATCAGTTGTTAATGTTATTATTCCCATTGTGAATAAAATGAGTAGCGTAGCGGCTAATTAATTTATAAATTTGATTCAAAAATAAGAAAAAGCTTTACTTTATAATGAACCATCTACGTAAAAGGATGACGAGTTCAATGTTGAAAAATATAAAAACACTTATTGTTGGAAAGAAAAATAGAAATTAAAGGGATAAACCCATTGGAATTGTTCGGAGTGAATAATACAAAATTGAAGCATATTAAAACTTACTTTCCTAAGCTTAAGGTTATTTCACGAGGTAACATTGTTAGTATTACTGGGGATGAAGAAGTAATGGATCAATTTGAGGCCAAATTTGATTTATTGGTGCGCCATTTTCACAAATTCAATACTTTGACAGATCGTAACATTGAAAACCTCATGCAAGAGGATGGCGCTAAATTATTGGCGACGGAAAAAACTTTGGGTGTTATCGTTCATGGAAATCATGGAGCGAAAATAACTGCAAGAACAATCAATCAACGTAATTTGGTTGAACTCGTTGATAAGAATGATATGGTCTTTGCTGTTGGTCCTGCAGGTACAGGGAAAACATATACGGCAGTTGCTTTAGCTGTTCGCGCATTAAAAGCGAAAGAGGTAAAACGTATTATCTTAACTCGCCCTGCGGTTGAGGCCGGAGAGAGTTTAGGTTTCCTTCCAGGAGATCTAAAAGAGAAGTTAGATCCTTATCTAATGCCATTGTATGATGCTTTACGTGATATGATACCCGCCGAGAAATTAGCATATATGATAGAGTTTGGTGTTATTGAAATTGCACCTTTGGCATTTATGAGAGGACGAACGTTGGATAAGGCGTTTGTAATTCTTGATGAAGCTCAGAACACTACTACAATGCAGATGAAGATGTTCTTGACACGGATGGGGATGACGGCTAAATTTGTCGTTACTGGAGACATGTCACAAGTTGATTTGCCGCGGAGGCAGAAGTCAGGATTGGTATTTGCATTAGATGCGCTTGAAAAGGTTGAAGGAATAGGAGTTATTCGAATGGGTTCTGTCGATGTGATGCGTCACGGTTTAGTGAAAAAAATTATTACCGCATTCGACTCTGCTGAAGAGCAAAATACAACTGGCTTCAAAAATGAAGGTGAGAAGTAGTGTCAATTTAAAAGATTAGCTATTTTTGCACCAAAATTAATAAGAGAAAAGCAATGAGCAACGCGATTACCGATTGTAAATTTGAATTTAAAGGCCAAACAAACGAATATAACGGAAAGGTTAGGGATGTTTATACACTTGGCAACGGATTATTAGTTATGGTGGCATCGGATAGGATTTCTGCATTCGATCATGTTTTGCCAAAGGGTATTCCGTTTAAAGGACAAGTATTAAATCAAGTTGCAACAATGTTCTTAAAGGCAACTGAAGATATTGTCCCTAATTGGTTAATAGCAACTCCAGATCCATCTGTGGCAGTTGGAAGTGCATGTGAACCTATTCGTGTTGAAATGGTAATTCGTGGATATATGTCTGGTCATGCTGCGCGTGAGTACAAAGAAGGGAAACGGGTTTTATGCGGAGTTCCAATGCCAGAGGGTATGAAAGAAAACGATAGATTTCCAATTCCAATTATTACGCCTGCAACGAAAGCAGATGAGGGACATGATGAAGATATTTCACGTGAAGAAATTATAGCGCAAGGAATTGTTCCAGAAGATACCTACATAAAGTTAGAAGAATATACAAGGTCTTTATTCCAAAGAGGAACAGAAATGGCTGCAGAGCGTGGATTGATTTTAGTGGATACTAAATATGAATTCGGAATGAAGGATGGTCAAGTTATTCTTATTGATGAAATACATACGCCTGACTCCTCTCGTTATTTCTATATTGAAGGTTATAAAGAGCGCCAAGAAAATGGAGAAGCCCAAAAGCAATTATCTAAAGAGTTTGTGCGTCAGTGGTTAATTGAAAATGGCTTCCAAGGTTTAGAAGGACAAATAATGCCCGTTATGCCTGACGATTTTGTTCAAGTAGTTACAGATCGTTATATTGAATTATACGAAGTTATTACAGGTAATAAGTTTCATAAATCGGACACGTCAAACATTACAGAACGCATTCAGAAGAATTTAGACGCATACATTACAGCGTTATAAACAAGAGAAATCTATTCTTTATTAATCTTATTATTTTGGGTTCGTGATTTCAACAATTTCAGATGCTCAAAAATTATATAATTCAACGTCGTATACCTAGTCTATAAGTTTAATGTTCTAGTTATTTTATTTGTATGTTATCTTATTGTATGCTAATCTTTTTTGATCATTTTCAATAGGGAATCTAATTGTCAATTTCACAATTTATAAACAACTTTTTATAGCAGATATAACCGATTCTTTATTTATAATACGATTACTTTTTGTTAAAATAGGGAACTCTTGTGATGATCTGTGCCGTTATAACTGAATATCTCATTATCTTTGTGTCACTTTTTATAGTTCTAATTTATGGAGAAAATTGCTCGTCAACTATTTTCAATGCGCATGATGTCGCTTGGGATGATTATTTTTTTGTTTGCTATTGGTGCTGCTACTTTGATAGAATCTAAGTACGATATTCAAACAGCGAAAATCATGATATACAATGCGAGATGGTTTGAGATCCTGTTGGTTTTTTTATGTATTAATCTTATCGCGAATATTTTTCGTTATCAAATGTTTCAACGTGAAAAGGCTGCGATATTTATGTTTCATTTATCATTTATTGTAATGATAATTGGTGCTGGAGTAACACGATTTATCAGTTTTGAAGGATTAATGTTGATACGTGAAAATGCACAAACAGATTTTATTTATTCTTCTGACCCACATGTTTGGTTCAAGATAAATGACGGGAAATTACAATATACAGATCACCGTCAAAAATACATGTCAGAGCAGACGAGTAATTATTTTGACTTTGACATAGCATTTCCAAATCACCCAACTCCTATTAAAATAGAATATGTCAACTTTCAAAAAAAGATGCTTGATTCATTGGTTATAAATGATTCCATACGTTCTTCATCTTTAGAGATAGTAACTGGTGGAATGAGTTCAAATTATGTTTCTGAGGGTGATTTTTTAATGATTGGGGACGTTGCCCTTTCGTATAATAAAAAAGATGCAATGCCTGGGATTGAGATTTTTCAGCAAGGACCAAAGATCTTATTGAAGACACAACTCCCAATGCGTTATTTGCCAATGTCGGAAATGCAAAAAGCAAGACAAAATGGAATGGATGTCGCAGATTCAATGTATCGGGATATTCCAATTGATTCACTAGTAGCTTTTCAAACAACGACACTTTATCAAGTTGGTAACGAACAATTTGTTTTCAAAGGGGTTGTTGCTAATTCAAAACGTATGAAGGTTTCATCAGGAAGTCGTAAAAAAGGATCAGATTATTTGACTTTGCTTGTATCAGATGGTGATAAATCACGTTTAGTAGAGCTAGAGGGTGGACAAGGAGCAATTCCAGATCATGTAGTATTTAACTTTAATGGATTAACTTACGAGATGGAATATGGATCTATGAGTCTACCATTACCATTTGCTATTAAATGTAGAGATTTTCAATTAGATAAATACCCTGGTTCGGATTCACCATCTTCTTTTGCAAGTGAGGTAACTATTATTGATGAAGAGCTTGGCTATACAAGAGATCAACGTATTTTCATGAATAATGTAATGGATTACAGGGGATATCGATTTTTCCAATCGAGTTATGATCCAGATGAAAAAGGGACACGTTTAAGTGTAAGTCATGACTGGTGGGGAACTAATATTTCATATTTAGGATATTTAATGATGGGGATTGGAATGATTTTAGCGCTAATTTCACCAAATGGCCGCTTTAGAGACTTAAATCACAAAATCAAAAAGTCACGTATGAAACGTGAGAAAATGATTTCTGTCATTACAGCATTAATTATGTTGACAGGTGTTTTTGCACAGGAAGGGCATGAGGGGCATAATCATGCCCTAGGGGAAGGGCATGATCATACTATAGTTGAAGGACAGGATAATGATGAAATAAAATCAGAGGCGGTTATTCGTTTTATGTCAAAAGAGCACTCAGTAGAATTTGAAACATTATTAGTTCAAGATTTCCAAGGAAGGATAGTGCCAATGCATACATTGACAGATCAAATCTTACGTAAAATTTCAAGGAGTAGTACGTATGAAGAATACAATGCTGTTCAAACAGTAATGAGCATGCACATGTACCCTGCATATTGGTCTAAAATTCCAATGATTTATGTTTCAGGTAAGTCGTCATTACGAAAAGATTTAGATATGGCGTCTAACTTGATTTCATATGCTGATTTAACAAACGATCAAGGCGAATTCAAGTTCGCAGCTGAATATTCTGTAGCGCACCAAATGCTAGAATCCCAGAGAGGTGAATATGAAAAGCGATTGATTAAACTGGTAGAAAGATATCAAGTAGTTCAGGCCATCTTCAGCTGGAGTTACATAAAGATTTTACCGTTAGCAAAAGACCCTAGTAATACATGGTACGTCCCAATGAATATGGCTTTGATGCAGAAGGATTCACTTTCTTCAAGTTTAGCATTACGCTATTTGTCTAGTTTGGATGAAGGTGCTAAAGAAGGTAGTTTTGGTAAGGCAACAGATTACTTGAATCAATTAAAGAAATTCCAAAAAGAATTAGCATCAGGAGTTATACCTTCGGAAAGGCAAGTTAGAATGGAGGTGAGCTACAATAAAATGAATGTTTTTAAAAACTCATATAGTTCATATTTGATACTAGGATTAGCGATGTTGATCTTGTTTTTTGTTAAGATTTTTGTTTCGCCAACAAAAAAGTCAGAGAAAAAATTTAGATCGGTTACTATTGCTTTAACAGCATTGATTTGTGTGATATTCTTATATCACGGGTATGGCGTATACATGCGCTGGTTCATTTCAGGACATGCTCCTTGGAGTAATGGCTATGAAGCTGTAATTTTCATTGCATGGGTTTCAATGCTCTTCGGATTGATTTTCTCTAAGAAAAATGCTGCGATTATAGCAGGAACTGCAATTTTAGCAGGATTAATGATTTTTGTTACAGAGATGAATTTAATGGATCCAGAAATTACACCATTGCAACCGGTATTAAAATCATATTGGTTAATGATTCATGTAGCAATTATTACAGGTTCTTATGGGCCATTAGGAATTGCATGTATTCTTGGATTATTGAATTTGGTGTTATACGTCTTCCGTACAAAGAAGAATGGAAAGGTAATTACAATGAACATAAACGAATTGACATATGTAACTGAAATGACTATGACTATTGGTGTCTTTATGTTAGCAATAGGAACATTTCTTGGAGGTATTTGGGCCAATGAATCTTGGGGTAGATATTGGGGGTGGGATCCAAAAGAAACATGGGCACTTGTTGCTGTTTTGGTCTATGCGGTGATTTTACACTTGAGATATATTCCAGGATTGAAGAGTAAGTTTTTATTTAATACGGTAAGTTTTTGGGGATATTCATCAATTATCTTTACCTTCTTTGGAGTAAACTTCTATTTAGTAGGATTACACTCCTATGCACAAGGTGAGGGTTTAGGTGAAATCCCAAACTCAATAATCATTACAATAATCATTTTTGTAGTCTTTACTATTATTGCTGCTATTAGAAACGGTCAATACAAGGACATGAAGAAAAAAGAATTAGAAGAGGTATGATTGAAAAGTTAGATATACTTGTTTTTTCTGCGCATCCAGATGATGCAGAGTTATCATGTTCTGGAACGATAATGAAACATATTGATGCCGGATTAAAAGTTGGAATTATTGATTTAACTCAAGGTGAAATGGGTTCACGCGGAACTATTGAGACACGTTACGCTGAAGCTGAAGCTTCGTCGAATTTACTTGGGGTTCATGCACGTGTTAATTTAAAACTAGCGGATGTTTTTTTTGAAATAAATAAAGAGAACAAGCGTTTAATTGTTGAACAAATAAGAAGATTTCAACCTTCTGTTGTTTTGGCAAATGCAATCAGTGATCGTCATCCAGATCATGCAAGAGCCGGGCAGTTAGTTTCTGAAGCCTGTTTTTTATCAGGTCTTCGTAAGTTTGAAACAATGTGGGATAATGATACTCAAGTTGCAACTCGTCCTAAAGCAGTTTACCATTATATTCAAGACTATTACATTAAACCAGATTTTGTTGTTGATATATCATCGTATGTTGATCGTAAAATGGAAGTTATTAAAACATTTAAGACGCAGTTCTTCGATCCTGAATCAAAAGAGCCACAAACACCAATTTCAGGTGAAGATTTTTTTGATTTTATAACATCACGCATGATACAATTTGGTAGACCTATAGGTGCGAATTTTGCTGAAGGATTTACTGTAGAACGTTTCCCCGGAGTAGAGAACTTAATGAATTTGAAGTAAATGAGTTTTTAATGAACTCATCTGACCTGAAAATACATTAATAACTATTATTCAGCAGTATCATTTGAATTTTATTTTAGCGAATTAAATTGATAAAGCCATGAATTTCTTGGGTATTATCCTTAAAAGATGCAGTGACAGAGTAAAAGTAGGTTCCTTCTAAAAGAGGTTCTCCTGATGTTGAAATTCCATTCCATTGAGCTGCTGCACTATTATCTTCGTATACTATTTGTCCCCATCGATTTAGCACCTTTATTTCTATTGGCACATTACACGATGTTGAAAAAGTTATAAATTCGTTTAAGCCATCATTATTCGGTGTGAAAACGTTCGGAACATCAAGGATACATGTTTCCGGTAACTCGGGTGATATTGGTGGTGGCACTGTGTAATCAAAGCATACATCAGACATTTTAACGGTGAAGATGTCTTTTCCTTTAAATGGTGCGGCGTTTACTGTTTCTAATGTAAGTTCATCTTCAAAATAACCTACGACCCAAAGATTACAATCGTTATCGCATGTTATGCCATTTCCACGATCAAAACTAGGCCCTCCACCTTGTTTTACCCAACGCCATTCACCTAGTGTGTCTATTGCTGCAATAAAAACTTGAATACTATCTCCACTAGAATCGATTTCATTATCTCCAAAACTTGCGTCACTACTAAACTGCCCTGTAACGAATATGTTTCCATTGTTATTAGAGGTTATTGAATTTGCGCGATCACTTCCTTTACTTGACCCTGCTTTCCTTGCCCATATCCAAGAACCATCTTTATTTATTTTGGCAACAAATATATCACGTTTACTGGCGTTTCCATAGTTGTTAAGAAATTGAGGCCCGAAGTAGCACTCATCTCTAAATTCACCAGCGACATACATATAGCCATCATGACCATCAACAATTGCGTTAGCCCTATCTTTTAGAGTGCTTCCGGCTTGTGTTACCCATTGAAAACTTCCGTTATTATCATATTTCACTACGTAAATATCTATTGATCCATCACTTGTAATTATCTCCGTCCCAAAAAATTTCGAATCAGTAAAACCACCCACTACATAAACATTATCTTCATCATCGACTGTTATGCCATTATCTCTATGGTCAACAATACCTTGAAAGGTCTCTACCCATTGCCAATTTCCGTCATTATCTAATTTGGCCAAAAATGCAAGTGTATCCTCTGCACCCATGTCAATTTCAATTGCGTCAAAAGTTGCAGGTGTATTATAGTCATTTGTATTTGAAAGGAATCCAGTAACAAAAATATTACCTTGACTGTCGGAAGCTAGGTCTAATCCGTGATCATCACTATATGGAAATCCACCATTATTGTCGACACCTGCGTTCTTCATCCATATTACATTACCATCGGGATCAATTTTAGTAACAAAAATTTGATCTGTATAACTGGTGCTATTATAAACATTAAGCGGTCCGAATTCAAGCCCTCCCCAACATGTGCCAGTAACATAGGCGTTCCCGTTAGGGTCGAGGCAAAGTCCTAATCCACGGTCATCGTAATAGTTTAAACCGTTTCTTACCCATAGATAATTTCCATCGGGGTCAATTTTTGCCACGAAAACTTCTTTACTACTTGAAAATGAAAACCCAGTTTGGATTATTCCAAATTCAGCTTCTTCATTATAATACCCTGTAATATAAGTGTTTCCCAAGTCATCATGGGCTACTGTTGTTCCTTTGTCAGGCAGTTCTCCACCTGCTGTAATCAGCCAGTCAAAGTTTTGAGAAAATAATGTAATACTAAATAAGAGAAAGAGGGAGAGAGTAAATTGTTTCATATTTCTTAATGTAGTGAATTTTTCTAAATAATTAGAATAAGGCTACGATTGTACTTTTTGGAGCTGCTTGTTTTCAACTTAAACTGTCTTAATAAATCCGTATTGATTTCTATCGCGTTATTTTCTGTAAATTTCATCATTGCTCCTTGCATATTTACAATCGATAGAGATTCCATACTCTCTAGCTACTACTGAACCATGACTCACAATTATCCCTTCATAAGCTTGCTCATATATAGGGGTATGGGTGGCTATAATAAACTTCTTTGAAACTCATTTTTTGAGTAAAACAGACTCTAATATTTTACGATTTATTTATCAATAGAAGTACATTTTATAAATCATTATAAACCAACAGCACAATTTTTTTGGTTAAAAAAAACAAATCAGACTCTTCTTGAAGGATTTTTTTTGATATTAGATTCTTAGATCAATAATATCCCCCCACATTTAAATTCTTTAATATCGAGAAGTCACTTTCATCAATCTGCGATAAAACTCCAGATCTAAATATTCTTTTTTCCTTTACTTTTGACCTGATTTTGTTATTGCTCGACCTAAGTATCGGAGATTAGATTGACCTTTTAATAACTTTTCCATCAAAATTAAATTTGTTTAGCAAAATCTAAAAAGACTTTTTTATGAAGTTCAAGGTTCATATTAGGAGAAAGTGCTACACGGGCAATATAATCTTTATCACCCTCTTTCGTCGTTCCTTGGGTAGATGTTGCGGGTATCGTCCAATAACATCCATTTAATTGTCCATAACTCACACAATACTTGCTCTCATTGGGGATTTCTGTAATCATTAAATTGATTAATTTATGATTTAATGCTCTTTTATAAGATTCTTTTTCTTCATCAGTATTCCCTTTAGTAGGAAGGTCTAATGAAAATACTGATGGAGTAAAACCTTTATGGGCCAATTCTTCTGAAACAAAATTAATTTTCGCTGCTGGCAAAGTGTCGTTAATAAAATTGACAAATTCACGTGTGTTTTTATAAGCATCATGAATTCTTTGTTTCATTGATGGTAATTGCTTTGCCAATATCTTCATTTGAAGAGTAGTGGCTTCATTATCACAAAGCCTTAGGTGTAATTTTATTTTTGCCATCAAAGCTTCAGATTTCCCATTTGCCACGCAATAGCCTGCAGTGCAGAGTCCACCACTTGGAAACTTTGATCCGCTAGCATATGAAATGGCTCTAACAGTTGATAACATTTCTCCTTCGCCTAAAAAGTATATATTAGGACAAAATGTTTGATCTAAAATAAAAACTGGGTCAATAGCAATTTTCCCTGTTGCAGTTTTTCGGATTACATTTAAAACATCTTTTAATTTTATAAGATCGGGCACTTCAACCCTAGGGTTTGTTGGTATTTCTGCAATTATGTATGGTATAGCATCTTCGATAGCAATTTTCTCTAAAACTAGATCAATACTTTGAACCATATCTTTACCGCCATCAACTGGTAAATCCAACACTTCAACATTATCAATGCAAGCGGCAACTCGTCTGGCTTGGTCATTTGTGCCGCCATAACAATTTGGAGGAACAATAATCTTTATCGCCTTTCCTTTATGTTTCTCTAGAGCATCGTGAATTAACCCCATCAAAATAGCATATTGAATAGATAGCCCGCTAGAAGCAACTAGTGCATTTGTCTTTGTACCCGTAATCTCTTTTATTGAATCTAAAACGAGTGTTTTGTCTTTCTCGATATTACTTGTCTTATCAAAGGAAGTCTTATCTAGTATAAATTTTAAGGCAGCTAGAGAATTGGCTGGTGTCATTGCAATTGTCTCTCTTCTTCTGACATGCTGTATTTCTGATATGTAGCTTTCGTTTTGCTTACCATTTACTAATAAAACACTGCCCAGATGAGAATGAATACTGACTAGAAAGTCAATATTTGGAGTAAGATCGAAATTGGATATTTCATCTTGTTGCGTAATGAAAATGTTCCTTCCGCTATAGACGGGAATATCTTCTGTTTTCTCAATCTTCTTTAAATCAAACTTATAACCATAAATCAAACGAAGTACATCAACATCAAAAAAATCTGGTAATTCACCTTTATAAATGATTTGAGTGTTCTCATTATCTAATAAATTCTTTCTTAGAATTGCCAAAACAGGAACCGTCTTTGATGAAAAACTTATCACATTATTTGGCTCTATATTGTTTAAGTTAGCAATTGTCCACTCTAGTAAACAAGATAATGGATGACCTAATCGAATATAATCGAAAGCAGTAGGTAATTCACTCAGTGCGGATAGTTCAGAATTAGTGTTATTAAATAAGGTTTCAAATTGTTCTAAGAATTTAATTTTGGCTGATTTTTCATCGTAAACGTCTAGTCGATGTGTTGTTAAGTTCAACCATTCAGTTGGTATATTTTCTAATACATCTTTAATATAACTTAGCATTTTATTCTCTCTCATAACTTTCATCTTTAGATAGCCTGGCAATATACATTAATTAGATTTTTTTTAAAAGTATTCCAAGGCGTTTACTGAATTCTTTTTAAGAAAACATAGCTATGACAAGCCATTTTTAATCGTATATGATGTGTTTGATATATTATTAATTCCTCAATAACTTAGGGGAAATGTGAAACATGAGAGATTTAATTAATAAGGGATTAGATCATTTCTTTTATCGATAATTTTTTAATGAGGTTCCAAAGGTTAAAGAATAGCTAAAATTTTCATTGATTTTCCATTCATTTTTATACTATCACCTTTGCGCTTTCCTATTAATAGTTGTCCGAGTGGAGTAGTGGCGGTTATACAAAACACATCGTAGCCATTAATGTCTAATTTACCAAGTCCTACAGAGAAGAAAAAGGTTCCATTACTTGTGTTTATCAAGCTTCCGTACTGCACAACTTTATGGTATTCGTTGGGGTCTACCTTGCTTAATGCTTCCTTTAAATTAACTACTTGTACCAGCTGATTAGATAGTTTTTCTTGTTCCAACTGTGCCATTGCACGCCCTGTTTCGTGTTTGTCGCCAGCAGTACTTTTCGACTCTGAGTTTAAGGCATTTTTTAAATCATCGAACGCTACTTGAATTCTAGAGGTGCGTCCATTAAGTTCTTTTCGAACGGCATCGAATGCGATTTGCTTACTTAACATGTTTGTTGATTAGTTGTATCCATTGTTCTAAAATAACTAGTTCGCTATACTGCATTGCTTTTTCACGAAGGAGATCTTGTGAATAATTGGTTTTATTTTCCATCATCGCCTTCATTGCGATTTTTAATGATTTTGGATTATTTTGTTCAGTTTGAATACCCAGTGTTGGGCCTATTTCATGAGCAATTCCAACCGAGGTAGAGATGACGGGCAATCCTGTAGACCAGGCTTCAGCAAGGACAATAGAGAATGACTCATAGCTTGAGTTCAAAACGAACGCGTCTGCTTTTTGATAAAAAGAAACTAAGTGTTGGGGTGCTATTGGTCCTTCAAAACTTATGTGCTCACTTAGACCTTTTGATACTACCTCTTTTTGCCATGCAGAATAGTCTTCATCGCAAATGATAGTCAGATGGAAATTGTTTTCCGTTTGTTTTAACAATTCGCATGCGTCGATTATTCCTTGTGGATTTTTCGTCGATGGATCTAAGGTTGAAATATGCAAAAACGCAGTGTGGGAATTTGATTTTTCTTTACCAGGGCTAAACATTTCTGTATCGATATGATTTCCAATAACATTGATTTCATGTTGTGGGAAGTCAGCTTTCATATCTTGCTTTAAAAATGGAGAAACAGCAACCACCTCATTGAAATGTTTACGGGTATATTGTAATATAAACTCATGCAAACGATTCCATTTATGTCGGAACTCTGGGCGGTAATAAGACCCATGTTCTATTAAAATAAGTGGCGCATTAAAATTATTCTTAGTGACTACAAATTGCAATGCTTTTGGCAATAATACATGTCCGATTATTAAATCAAAGTTATCTGTTTCTAAGAAGGTTCGTTTCAAGGCTTTTTTTTGCCAGCGTTTTTTGCTGTAGAGATTTCCCCCACGTGGATGAGTGACTTGTATTTCACGGTATCCCTGTGTATTATTTTCTTTTAACGACAATTCTGTAGCGCTGTCTGAAGGGATAGTATTAACTAGGGTAATGTTATGAGCTTCGCTGAGTAATTGCGCATTTCTAACTACAAAGTTACCCAGGAAAGGCTGTTCTTTTGTTGGGTACCATGAACTTAGAATTAATATCTCGCGTTTTGCCATTCAGAGCAAAATACGAAATTAAACCAAAGTCTTTTCGAAAACAGTCTTAACTTGTTCTAAAGCGAAGTCTATTTCTTCTTTTGTTGTATATCGAGAAAATGAAAAACGTGTATTTGGACGCGTCATATCGGCTCCAATACCAACTAAAACATGAGAGCCAACAGCTGCTCCAGAAGAACATGCTGAACCTCCAGAAACGGCAACTCCTTTTAGGTCAAGCGTAAAAAGTAACATGCTTGCCTTGCTTGTTTTTGGGAAGCAAACGTTTAATACTGTGTACAATGATTTCTCTGGATCAATTTCTCCATGGAAGTCAACATAATCAAAGAATCCTTTCAATTCGTTTATCATATATCTTTTTAATCCCTGTACGTGTTTTTGGTGAGCCTCAAGATTTTCATAAGCCAAGTCCATTGCTTTTGCTAGTCCAACAATTCCAGGTACATTCTCCGTTCCTCCGCGTAATCCACGTTCTTGTGAGCCACCATGAATAAAAGATTCTATCGCTACTTTTTTGTTTACATACAAGAACCCAGAACCTTTTGGTCCGTGAAATTTATGTGCTGCACAGGTAATATAGTCGATATCTAATGCTTTTAAATCAAATTTGTAATGTCCCATCGTTTGAACAGTATCTGAGTGGAGCAGTGCTCCGTAACGTCGGCACAATATACTTACTTGTTGAATTGGCAGTAATGTTGCTATCTCGTTATTCGCGTGCATCAATGAAACCAATGCTTTTCCATCTTCTTGCAATAACCGCTCTAGGTCGTTTAAGTCAATATTTCCATTGGTGTCTACTTTTACATGTGATAATTTTACTCCGTCAATATTTTTGATATTAATTGTGCTATGTAAAACGGCATGATGTTCTATTTCAGATGTAATTATGTGTGTAACTCCCATTTTATGAACAGAAGAATTTATTGCCATATTGTCTGCTTCGGTTCCACCAGATGTAAATATTATTTCAGCAGGATGGCAGTTTATATGCTTTGCAATAGAACGCCTGGAAGTTTCAATAAGAGCTTTAGATCTTCTTCCGAACGAATGCGTCGAAGATGGGTTTCCAAAACCATCTCTTAAAATAGGAATCATTGCATCTACAACTTCAGGTGCTATAGGTGTAGTAGCTGCATTATCAAGATAAACCGCCATAAATTTATTTAGTAAAGGATGAATATACAGAAAATGGCACTTTCATTAGTAGTTGTTTTAATATTATACGGTCCTCCCTGGGTAAACTTTAAGTGCTTCTTCTAAGCACTTAACAGATTTTCTTAATGAGTCTTGATTTAAAACGTAAGCAATACGCGCTTCTTGTTCTCCTAAACCTGGTGTTGAATAAAACCCATTAGCAGGCGCCATCATTACTGTATTTCCTTCGTATTCGAAGCTTTCTAGTAACCATTGGCAAAACTTTTCAGCATTATCAACAGGGAATTTAGCCACACAGTAAAATGCACCGCTAGGCTTTGGGCAGAATACACCTGGAATATTATTTAATCCTTCAACCGTTATGTTTCTACGCTCAACATATTCAGCTACTACATCGTCAAAATAAGATTGTGGTGTAGATAATGCTGCTTCTGCTGCAATTTGATCAATTGTTGGAGGAGATAACCTTGCTTGACCAAATTTAAGCGCTGCTGCCATTACGTTTTTATTCTTAGAAACAAGTGCGCCTATTCGTGCCCCACACATAGAGTAACGCTTAGAAACAGAATCTATCATAATTACATTTTGATCGATCCCTTCCAAATTCATTACTGAAAGTGGTATTGCGCCATCATAACAGAACTCACGATATACCTCATCAGCAAATAAGAATAAGTCATGTTTCTTAACGAGATCTCTTAATTGCTCTAATTCTTCTTTAGAATAGAGGTATCCTGTTGGATTTCCAGGGTTGCAAATAACAATTGCTTTTGTCTTAGAAGTAATTTTCTTTTCGATTTCAGCAACTGGAGGCAATGCAAATCCATTTTCAATATTCGCTGTAACAGGAATAACATTTAATCCTGCTGCAACGGCAAACCCATTGTAGTTTGCATAAAAAGGCTCTGGTATAATTACTTCGTCGTCCGAATCACATGTAGACATGAAACCAAACATTAATGCTTCAGACCCACCTGTTGTAATTATTATATCTTCAGGTGAGATATCAATGTTTACTGATTTATAATATTTAGAAAGTTTGTCTCTATAAGACTGAAAACCTGCAGAATGACTGTATTCAATTACTTTACGGTCTATATTTTTAACTGCATTTAATGCAACTTCTGGAGTTTCAATATCAGGCTGTCCAATATTTAAATGAAACACAGATTTACCTTTTGCTTTTGCTATTTCTGAGAAAGGAACCAATTTACGAATTGGTGACTCAGGCATTTGGATTGCTTTGTTTGAAATGATGGGCATACAAAAATAATTTACTTCAAAAATAATTAGAAAGTTCTATAAATTTTCGATTCATTTAAATTTTGTTTCTTTATAAAATGAAGTGGTCTTGGATTCTCATTTTATTTCTATCATCTTGTGATACCGAAATACCTTATAAAGTAATCGTTTATGATGATAAAATAGAAGAAGTCTCTGTCACGACTATTGATTCCAATTTACTACTAAAAGTAGAAAATATAATGACGTCAATAGGATTGGTGGAATTGATTTCAATTGATAGTACAGTTAAAATTGACCTAAAGTATGGGACGTCAGGTAATTTTATGGGTGTACAATTGTATGATACATTGACACGTTTGTTTTTACAGAAAAATGTTGCTATTCGATTATCAAAATCACAGCGTTATTTAGATTCTATTAGTCCAGGGTATTCGTTATTGGTTTATGATGGTGTTCGTCCGCGACAAGTTCAACAAGAAATGTGGGATGCACTAGATTCAATTCCTGTAAATAGTAGAGGTAAGTTTGTATCGAATCCTCGTAATGGTAGTGTGCATAATTTTGGTGCAGCGGTTGATTTAACAATAGTGGATGCTAATGGAGATATATTAGATATGGGTGCAGAGTACGATGATTTTAGGGAAATTGCATTTCCAAAGTATGAAGCTCGATTTTTAAAATCTGGAGAATTAACAAAGCAGCAATATCAAAATAGGAAATTACTTAGAAGGGTAATGAAGTATAGCAGTTTTTATAATATTCCAAGCGAATGGTGGCACTTTAATGCTTATTCTAGAAATAAGGCTTCACATAAGTATCAAATGCTCTTGACTGAATCAGGAGAGTCTATGTGGTTTAAAATACCGTTTAAAACTGATTCTAGTTCAGATTCATTAACAAAGCCAGCCCAAGACGCTATTAACTGATTTTGAGCGTTAAAGAACAGAAACGTAGGATAGCTATTTTCTAATTTATTGAATAATTCTTTAACAAGTTGATGCGTCCCTTCATTTAAACATGTCTGCTCATATAAATATACTTTTCCATTGAAGTGAATGGGCTCAGTATAATTTTCATTTAGCTTAAAGAAACTCACATCGATGGGGTCGAATTCCGTTAGAAATTGCTTATTTTCAATGTGAGTTTCATTTACTCTACATACTGTACACCAGTCTGCACCTAGCATCACAACCTTGATCTTTACAGAGCTGCTATCTAAGGTGGATATATCCTTGAATTTAGATTGTGCATTTACCATAAGTTGGGTAGAGCACAATAAGAAAAGCAAGGCTGTTTTCATTATTTTATTTTATTTTCGTGAAGTGTATATCGAATACCCAAAAATCCTTTTACTCCTTGATTTGGTGCGTAAACATAAGAGGGATCAAACGTAAGTCCGTTTGGATTATCGGATGTTACCATAGCGATTCCATCTCCATCGAATTGAACGTCTTTGTCAAACGGATCTTTACTTCGAGCAATTATAAATGGCGTGTTTTTATTTGGTGTCCAATTCAATAGGTTTTTGACCCCTCCGTATATTTCCCACGATTTAAACCCTTTGTAAGTGAATTGAATATTTTGAATACTCCACCAAGGTGACATTGACGCACGAGGGTCTGGATTATCTAAATTGTTAGAGGTGTTTAATAATGGCAGTTTCATTGGACTATAAACATTTCCTGTATAATCAATACTGAAATTGCTTTTCGGGAAGTCATAAGTTATCCCCCAGGTTCCAGAGAATTTCTCTGTTAATAGTTGTTGTTTTTTATCACCATCATCAAAAATTGCAATATCCATGTATGTTGCACCAGCTTGTATGGACAGGTTTCTGATCACCTTTGCTGTAACGTTCAAGCTAATCCCTTGACTGATTGCATGAGAGCTTAAGTTTTCATAGTAGATGAAATTTGGATCTGTTTCGTAATCTGCGATGATTCTATTTGTAAAGTATGTGTAAAAACCTGTAAAGTCGATGTTGATGTATTTGTTTTTCTTGGTAACAATTGATTTATTAAAGTTGATATTCCCATTATAAGATTGTTCTGGGTCAATGTTGTCAGAAATAACAACCTCACGCGCTCCTGTTAATGCAGCGTGATCTTCTGTGAAAATATTTACAACACGGTATCCAGTACCTGTGTTAATTCTGAATATTGTACTTGGGTTAATCATCCATTTATATCCAATTCGTGGAGTAAATATTGATCCATGGAGTGAGTTTTGGTCGTAGCGTAGCCCTAATAATAATTTGTGTTTGTCATTGAATTTTAATTCATCTTGAATGAAAACACCAGGTAACCAAGATTTAGAAGGAGCATTTTGAGGGTTTAATGAATCCGCTGTTTGAGTTGCAGGAGTACCATCATCGTATTGTGTGAATCGCATAGCGGCCCCAATAATAAGATCATGTTTTCCAATTTTCTTATCCCAGTGTAATTGTCCAAATCCAATAAATTGATTCGCCATGAATGGCGTTGTTCCATAATAGCTATTCTGATTGTGGTGATTGAAAGATCCTGACAAGAATAGTTTTTCCTTTGTCGGTAATTGATAGTTTACGAGTAATTCATAACGGGTAGTGTAGATGCTTTCTCCATATAAACTATCTCCTCCACGAAAGTCAGGAGTCCAATTCATGTCTCCTCCCCATCGGTCTTCGTACAGAAATCTTCCTGCTACAGAGAATAAACGATAATCTTTACGTTTGAAATTCCATTTTTGAAATATCGAAATACGGTCTTGTAGTGTTACGTCAGTAAATCCGTCATCGTTATCATCGCGCTTGTAGTCGTAGTTAAAGTAGTTTATTCCGGTTAAAACTGTTGCTTTGTCTCCTACATTTGATTTAAGTGAGATGTCAGTATTTGTTTCTAACCAAGTTGTTGTAAAGATGTCAGCAGAAAATAAGTTTGCATTTTGAGGTTTCTTTGTAATTACATTGATAATTCCACCAATGGCTTCACTTCCGTATAACGTTGATGCTGGGCCTTTTACAATTTCAATACGTTCAACAAGTGAATTTGGGATTCCGGTTAAGCCATAAACCGTAGATAAACTACTAACAATAGGCATTCCATCTATTAGTACCATTGTATATGGGCCTTCTAATCCGTTAATGTGAATATCACCTGTGTTACAAATGTTACAGTTTAATTGTGGCCGTACACCATTTACACTTCCAATTGATTCAAATACTGATGGAGCTGGGTTTTTCTTAAAGAAACTAGGGGTAAACACTTCAATATTTACGGTGCTTTCTTTTTTTGACACTTCCTTTAATGTTCCACTTACCACAACTTCATTAAGGTCTTGTAGATCTTTTTCTAGTATGATTTCTAATGTTGATGAAGGAGATTTTATCTCAATTATTTTTGGTTTAAACCCAAAGGCAAACAACTCTACACTGTGAACACCTTTCGGTACATTTCGAAGTTTAAATGATCCTTCAAGGTCTGTTATTGCATTGATATTAAGTGTTTTTAGCTTAACTTTCACAAAAGGGACAACCTCATTATTGCAAATAATAATACCGTCAATGTTTATTTGTGCAGAAATAAACAAGCTATTAAAGATAAGAATAATAAATGCTAAATTTTTAATTATTTTGGTTTTTTTGTTTGTAAAACTATAAAAGTTAGTCTAATCTAACTAATTAATTAAGTTTTATTTTTTAAATTTGGTATATGTTGTCATTTACAGAAGAAAATTATTTAAAAGCACTTGTTCAGTTAACCATTTTTGAAGAGGGGAAGGATGAGGTCGGCGTGAATAAATTAGCATCTTGCTTGGAGGTTAAGCCCGCTACCGTGAATGATATGGTTAGGAAGCTGAAAGTTAAGTCTTTGGTGAGTTATGAGAAGTATGGGAAAATTTCGTTAACCCCAATAGGCCGTAATTCAGGGATGATGGTTATTCGACGTCACCGCCTATGGGAAACATTTTTATATGAAAAATTAGACTTTTCTTGGGATGAAGTTCATGAATTAGCCGAAGAATTGGAGCACATACATTCTCAAAAATTAATTAATCGTTTGGATCAATTTTTAGGTTTTCCTGAATTTGATCCTCACGGTGATGCTATTCCAAATGTTGATGGTGAAATTGTTATTCCTTTCCGAAAGACGTTGTCAGAATCAGGTAAGGGAGATATAGTAAAAATTGTCGCTGTTAAAGATAATTCTACAGCATTTTTACAATATGTAGATAAAATAGGTCTTGTGATTCAGGATGAAATCATAATTGAAGAAAAAGAGGAGTTTGATTCCCTAATCACTATAAAAATAAAGGGGAAACAACATGTTGTTTCTCCGAGATTTACAGATAATATTTTTGTTGTTTGCGCTAAATGTTTAAAAGCAAATGACTGTAGCTGCAAATACTAGTTCTTTACAATTGTATTAATTCTTTTTTCACTTTGATCATTGGTCAGTTGAATTATATAATGTCCATTTTGCTCATTCGATAAATCAAGTTCAACGCTGTTTTTAAATTGGCTTTTTTTAATTATTCTGCCATGAGAATCTAAAATAACTACCGTGTTTATTCCATTTTCGACTGTGATTATCGATAGACTTCCTGAAGTTGGGTTTGGGAATATGTCGTAATAGTCTGCTTTTTCTTCAGTAATTCCAGCGGTAGCATCTGTGTCATGTATTATAGTTCCTACCTTGTTGATAACCCAGTTATTAGGATCAATTTCTGAGATATTTGTTGTGTTTCCCATATTTGGTATTGTAAAGACATCATTGTTTCCAATAATATCGAAACGAATTGTTGTATCAGTCATTCCAGATCTTGAAAATTGAATTTCAATCGGGTTCGTGAATGTAGGAGTAGAGCTCGATGTTGTATGCGTAATATTCAATAAAAGGTCTGTTCCAGACGTATTCCAAGTTGCGGAGTACCTTGGATAGCCTTCTCCAAAATACCATTCGTTGAAAGCATCATCAAAACTTACTGATGATGCTGTTTGGAAATAGTCTCTAATATCAATTCCTAGAGCTGTTCCATCTGTGAAATCTGCTTGAATATTTTTTAAAGCATTAAAGAAAGCGACATCATCATTCATCATGAATCTAAATGTGTGAATAATAGCTGCTCCCTTATCATATGTTAAGCGACCGCTGAAAATACGATTTTCATTTAAACTATCTTCAACCCAAACAGATCCATTTGGATTAGACATTACGTTATTGTGAATATCTAGCATATGCTGATCATTCTCAGATGGATATAGACTTTCTAGCATTAAGCACTCACTATAGGAAGCAAACCCTTCGTTTACCCAGATATCAGCCCATGAGGCACAGGTAACATTATCTCCCCACCATTGATGGCCAAGTTCATGCGATGTTAGTCCTTTTGCAAACCAACCTTGAGTTGTCATTGTTTGATGTTCCATTCCTCCTGAAAGTGGAGCCATACAATGGCCATATTTTTCATCTTCGAATGGGTAGGGACCGTATAAGCCTGCAAATAACTCAATAAAATCTACGGTTTCATCAATATCATTTTGGAAATTTAGCAACGTTGCTGGGTTGTTGTAAACATAATTTTGAATCAAAATGGGGTTAGCAGACCCTATTGGATTTGCATATATATTGTATTCAACATACTCTGCAACGGCAACTGAAATCAAATAATAATCAATAGCATGTCTATGCTTCCATTCGTAGCGAGATGTTCCGTTTCCAAGGTCAATAATATTTTCTAATACACCGTTAGACCCTGCTTTACATGTGTTTGGAACTGTGATTTTAATTCCAACACTATCTGCTTTGTCTGTTAATGATTGCTTACATGGCCACCATTCGTATGCAGAGAAAGGCTCTGATAAAGACCATGTAACTTGATTTCCCCAAGAAGGAGATGAGTCATTGGTCATTCCAGCACCACCCAATGGATTTGTTGCGCCGTTTGGAGGAGTACCGCTATAATCAACTGCAATTTCAAATGATTGACCTGAAGTTAAGTTTACCGGGACTTTAATATAAGACCCAACACGATTATATGGTGTTTCTGTTCCATTTAAGCGAATATCAGACACATTAAATGTGTTGAATAATTCAAACAGAACACTATCTAATGCTTCATTTGCTATTCCATGAATTTCTCCAGTCCCTACAATATCTGTAGATATATTAGTCATTGAAATGTCAAGATCGTAATAATGAACATTGTAACGTTCCGTTTCAGCAATTTGAGCTAATGTAAGCGCATTACTTTTAAGTTGATTTGCAGTGAATGAATTTCTTTTGTGGCAGTTCGTCGCAGATTCAGATTGTGAAAAAGGAGAAAGGCTGACGGCTAGGGCCAGTAGTGTAAATAAGTTTCTCATGAGTTGTAATTCTAGTTTGAATTATAAAAATAAGTAAATTAGACGAGTCTTCATATTGTTTTATTTTAACGCTAGGTATAAGGTATTAATCAGTAGCTTTATCTAATACCTAATTTATTCAGGATATTGATAAAATGGAATCCTCGTGGAATAAAGCCCTGTGCATAAAAGAATTTGTGTGCTTTGAAATTATCTGAATAAGAGTCGAGAGCAATCATTGTGCAATCTTCTTCTTTCGCTTTTATTTGCATGTAATTAAAGAGTGTTTTTCCCACGCCTTTCGAACGGTGTTTTTTTGAGATTACAACATTGTCTAATTCAATATATTTCCCACACCATAATTTTGTACCAATCCAATAACCCGTTATACCAAGGCAATTATCTCCATTGTATATTCCAATTTGTCCATAATTATGGGCAAGCATATCATCTAACTCTTTGCTGTATTGTTCTAGTGTTAAACTAGGATATACTTCCGTGAGAATAGTATAATTATCCAACATTTCTTCTTTGCTTTCCAGCTCTCTTATTTCCATTATTTATTGAGAATTAATTCTTCGTAAAATAGCTCGTATATTCTTCGATATTCATCATTCCAAGAGCTCGATTTTTTGAATCCATGAGCTTCAACAGGGAATACGGCTAATTCCCAATTAGTTTTCCCCAATTCTATGAAGCGTTGAGATAGACGGACAACATCTTGAAATTGAACATTATCATCTACCATTCCGTGCAGCATTAATAATCTATCTTCCAAATTATCAGCGAAGTATATGGGTGAACTTTGTTTGTACGCTTCTGGATCAGTTCCTGGATAATTTAAGATGTTACTCGTGTATTCGTGATTGTAATGTGACCAATCTGTTACAGAACGAAGAGCAGCACCAGCTTTGAATTCTCCAGGAGTATTCAATAAAGCCATCAATGATATAAATCCACCATAAGAGCCTCCGTAAATCCCAACACGTTCTGAGTCAATTCCTAATGAATCAATTAAAAATTTTTTTCCATCCAACTGATCCGATAAATCAAGCCCTCCCATATGGCGATAAATTGCAGTTCTATGATCTCTTCCGTAGCCTTTACTTGCACGATAATCAATATCTAAAACTGTAAAGCCATTATCGCGTAGCAGGTTGTGAAACATGTATTCTCTGTGATAACCGCTCCAAAAATTATGTGCATTTTGCAGGTAACCGGCACCGTGAACAAAAATGATTGCACTGCCATTTTTCTTTGAATCGTCTGGTGTATAAACTCTTGCGTGTAGTAATTTCCCATCTGCTGCATTGAACACTGTTACCTTCGGGTCGTACCAATTATAGTTTTTGAATGCATCTGAAGTTGAGTAGGTTATTTGAGCAATTTCTGCATTTGTTCTATTCGGAGCTATGTAAAGTTCCCAAGGTTGGTTCTTGTAAGAGTATCTTACGGCAAGTGTTTTTTCGTCAGGTGATAGACTTACTTCATAATTACCATCATTTTCTAGAATTGGAATCAATTGGTTATTACTCAAGTTTAAGTGATAAAAGTTACGATTTCCTGGATGTGTTTTGTTTGCATGAATGTAAAATTTAGAACCGTCTTTGCTCAGTTTAACGTCGTGAACCTCCCATTCGCCTGATGTTAATGCCTTCTTCTTTTTACTAGTAATGTGATATTTATACAGATGAGAGTATCCAGTTTCTTCTGATTGAAAGTAGATTGTTTCATTGTCGGTTAGCCATCCAAGTGTTCCCTGCGCCATATTCCAATTTGAAACTCCTGGTCCACCAATCCAGGCCTCGTCGTGTTGATATTCAAGAGTTTCTATTTTTCCAGTTTCAAAGTCAATTGATACAATCCAGCGATCTTTATTATCATAACTTCGAATATCAATGACATTTTCTTTCCCATCGGTGGAAAATTGAATCTTATGCATGATCAAGTTTCTGTTCGTCTCATACTCACCTTCAATATTATAATTTTTTAGATATTCAGGTTTCTTTCTGATGTTTTTGAGTGATGAGAAGTCAATATAGTAAACACTGTCCGAGATTGTATTGTACACTCCAAGTTTATGATTTGGATCTTGATCGGATACTTTTGATCGTGCGTTTTCCACATAGGAATGACCATCTTTTGAAATATGGTGCTCTACATGTGTGTTTGATAATTCAGGATATTCATTTGTTCTGAACAATATGAAATTCCCATCGGAAGTCGATTGAATATTACTTACCGAACCTTTTTGATAATAGATTGATTTTGGCTTTTCATCAAGCTTAGATTCGTTTTTTAGCCAATCATTGATTTCGTTTTGCTCTTTATGAAATTGAAAAAGGGCTAGCTCTTCCTCTTCCATATTGTTCAATGTATTCTTAGGTGTTCTTTCCCCTTCTCCTTTGATGAATTCAATAAGTTGTATAATTGCCCCCGTTATCTTACAATATTTGTATAGGCCGCTTTTTATTTGGAAATAAACGGTTTCATCATATTCTTTAACATTGAAAATCATTTCATGAAGTGAAATGATTATTTTCTTAATTTTTGTCTTGTGATTGAAATGAATTAGATTTCCAGATTCCGAGTAATAAGAGTCGGTTTGGTATTGGCTGTTAAATGCGTAAAATAAGTTGTCATTCTTCAGTATCTTCTTACTTTTTAAGTTGTAGATATATTCAGAATTACCGGGTTTATTTTCAGGATTCCAGTTAAATAAAATATGTTCTCCATTTTGACACCATCGAATATAAGAAGGTTGGTGTCCAATGAAATCATCGCCTTTCATTATTTCCCGAAGTTCAAGCTCCGAATCGTTTTTGATTTCTTGTGCATTACTAGTTAGAGTAATTGCTAAAAGAAGTAGAAGTGTTAATTTATACATGACTATTGATTTTGGAGGGTATGTTTTCGGCAATGAAGATAAATAATTTGGAGAGATTTTTCATAGGTTATAATTGAGGTATGGGTTTCAATTAAAAAAAAATGCTAATCGGATGGTTTTAATTATTTTAGTAGTATCTTTGCAAACCTGTCTCGAGAAGGCAGGATTAAATAAATTTATAAATCGGGGTTTTGCACCCTATATTGTAAAACAATTATGGCAACTAAAATTAGATTGCAAAGACACGGTAAAAAAGGAAATGCTTTTTACCACATAGTAGCTGCAGACAGCAGAGCGCCAAGAGATGGTCGTTTCATCGAGAAATTAGGCACTTACAATCCCAACATGAATCCAGCATTAATTGATATCGATTTCGATAAGACATTGAATTGGATACAAGATGGTGCTGAGATGACTGATACAGCTAGAGCGATTCTGTCTTACAAAGGAATTCTTTATAAGAATCACTTAATTAAAGGTATCGCTAAAGGTGCTTTAAACGAAGCTCAAGTAGAAGAGAAATTTGCTAAGTGGGTTGAGGAGAAGTCAGCGAAAGTAGACGCTAAAGCTTCAGGTTTATCTAAAGCAGCTGATAAAGCAGCAGCAGATAAGTTGCAAGCTGAAGTAGATGTTTCTACGGCAAGAGCTAAAGAAATTGAAGCGAAAAACACTCCAGCAGCAGAGGAGGCTCCAGCAGCAGAGGAAACTCCAGCAGCAGAGGAGCTCCAGCAGCAGAGAACTCCAGCAGCAGAGGAAACTCCAGCAGCAGAGGAAACTCCAGCGGCAGAGGAAACTCCAGCGGCAGAGGAAACTCCAGCAGCAGAGGAAACTCCAGCAGCAGAGGAAACTCCAGCGGCAGAGGAAACTCCAGCGGCAGAGGAAACTCCAGCAGCAGAGGATACTCCAGCAGCAGAGTAATTAAAAAAGATTAAATGAATAAAGCAGATTGCTTTCATTTAGGATATATAGCGAAACTTCACGGATTTAAAGGTGAAGTTTCGCTGTTTTTAGATGTTACTAATCCAAATGATTACGCATCACTCGATGCTGTTTTTATTGATTTAGGAGATAATCTTACCCCATTCTTTATTGAATCCATTAAGCTTAAGAATAAAAGTTTTTCTGCAGTTAAACTTGAGGGAGTTAATAATGAGGTAAGCGCACGAAAGTTGTTACGTAAAAATGTATACTTATCTGCTAAAATATTACCTGAATTGGATGGAATCAATTTCTATGACCATGAGGTCATGGGATATAAGGTAATAGATGAGGTTCACGGAGATATTGGTGTACTTTCTTTGGTGATTGATTTAAAAGTGAATCCTTTGCTTCAAATAATGAAAGATGAAAAGGAAATCCTTGTTCCTTTGATTGAAGGTGTAGTAAGGGAAGTGGATAGGGATAACAAAGAGCTACATATTAAATCTCCAGATGGACTTATTGATCTTTATCTAGGATAATGTCCATTTTTAAGTTTAAATTTTTTGATGTAAAACAAAGTGATGCCCCTATGAGAGTTGGGACAGATACGATGGTTTTAGGCGCTTCAATTGATGTGTTCGGTAAATCTTATGGATTAGACGTTGGAGCGGGGACAGGTGTTCTTTCTTTGATGTGTGCTCAGCGAAACAGTAAAATTGAGATAGATGCGATTGAACTCGATGGATTGGCTTCTAAGGAGTGCGCTTATAATTTTTTTCAATCCAATTTTTCTCAAAGACTTACTTCAATTCATTTAGATTTTATAGAGTTTGATACAACCAAAAAATACGATTTGATTGTTTCTAACCCTCCATTTTTTCAAACAGGTTTGGAGAATGAGGATCAACGTAAATCAAATTCACGTCACGAGCGAAGTTTACCGAAAGCATTATTTGTAGAGAAGGTTTCAGGTTTATTAGATCAACACGGAGATTTCTGGATTATTGTGCCATATATCGATGTTGAAGGATGGGTAGATGTTGCAAGCTCTAATAATTTGAAATTGAATAGTCAAACTAATATACGCGGAAAACAAGGGGCTAGCTACATTCGTTCAATATTAAGGTTTTCAAAGCTACCTAATAACATCATTATTATAGATTTAACTATTCGTTCGGTGTCAGGTGGTTATACTGAAGAATACATTGACCTCACGTATAACTTCCATTTTAAAGACCTCAGAAAAAATGTTTAATCGACGGATTTAAATATTTAACTGTCTGATTTTATTTTAATAAATCGAAGGGAAATCTGAAGGGCTTACTTCATGCATAATATCATATGCTTTTTCAACGATATCCTCAATGTTTGGTTTAGAGAAGTAATCTCCATCAGAACCATAAGCTGATCTGTGATCCTTGGCACTAATTGTTTCTGGTGCTGAATCTAAATGGTAATAAGCTTTTTGCTCAACTAATATTTTATCAAGCATATATGCAGTTGCACCGCTGCTAACATCTTCATCAACGATTAATAATCGATTTGTTTTTTTGATTGAATCAGCTATCATGTGTTTAAAATCAAAAGGAAGTAGAGTTTGAACATCAATCAATTCAACTGAAATATTTAATTCAGCCAATTGGTTCGCGGCTATTTCGCATAAGTTAAATGTTGATCCGTAAGAAACAATAGTAAGGTCTGTTCCTTTTTTTACAATTTCAGGAATGCCTAATGGCTCTCTAAAATAACCAATATTATTTGGTAAACGTTCTTTTGTCCTATAGCCATTTAATGGCTCAATAACCAATGCTGGCTCATCTGCTTGAATTAATGTATTGTAAAAACCTGCAGCTTTAGTCATGTTACGAGGTACGCAAACGTGCATTCCACGGATTGAATTTACAATCATCCCCATTGGAGATCCACTATGCCATATACCTTCTAAACGATGCCCGCGTGTGCTGATTATTAACGGTGATTTTTGCCCACCTTTTGTTCTGTATTGAAGAGTAGATAGGTCATCTGACATCACCTGGATTGCATATAATAAGTAATCCAAATATTGAATTTCTGCGATAGGTCTTAATCCACGCATAGCCATTCCAATACCTTGTCCGATAATTGTACATTCACGAATTCCAGTATCAGAAACACGATCTAAACCGAATTTCTCTTGCATTCCTTCTAACGTTTGATTTACGCCACCAATTTTACCGGCGTCTTCTCCGAATATTAGGACAGCGGGGTTGTTTTTAAGGATTTGTTCGTAGTTATTTTTAAGTATAATTCTACCATCTTCCATTTTAACCTCATCGTCATATGTTGGGGTGATAGGATCAATATTCATTGCTGATAATTCAGATTCTGAATGCAGGTAAGAGCTATATCTATTAAAATTTGTTTTAATTTGATCTTGAATCCAAGAAGAAAGTGCTGCTTTTGAACTTAAATTTTCTTCACGAACCATTCGAAGGGCTTTGCGAGCTGAACCCATTATATCTCTTCGGATTGGGTCCATTAATTTTTCTAAATCTTCAGCAATATTTTTAATGAATACAGCGTTAGAACTTTGTTCTCCAACTGATTTAATTAAAGAAATTGCATTCGAAAGATCTTCTTTTACTGAATCTGTAAAGTTTTTCCAGGCTGTATTCTTTTGATCACGAACTGAATTTTTAGCATCTTTATGAATTTTTTCAAGTTCTACTTGAGTAGCAATTGTTAATCCGTCTGTGTTAAACTGTAGAATCCATTCTTCGAATTTAGCAATACAATCGAAATCTATTTCCCACTGCATTCGAGCTTCATCTTTATAGCGTTCATGTGATCCGCTAGTTGAGTGGCCTTGAGGTTGACTTACTTCTTTTACGTGTACTAAAACAGGAATATGTTCTTCACGTGCGAGCTTAACAGCTTTTTCGTAAGTCAAACATAAGTCAGCATAATCCCAACCTTTAGTTATAAAGATTTCATATCCTGGTTTATCCTTAGTGCGCTGCATTCCAGCTAAAGCTTCTGAAATACTGTCTTTTGTTGTTTGATGTTCTCTAGATACTGAGATGCCGTATCCATCATCCCAAACAGATATTACCATTGGCACTTGCAAGACGCCTGCAGCGTTAATTGTTTCCCAGAAAGGCCCTTCTGATGTTGATGCGTCACCGATTGTTCCAAAGGCAACTTCATTTCCACCATTAGTGAATTTTTTAAATTCTGCCAATTCTGCCAAAGCAGGATTGTTTCTATATATTTTAGAAGCTTGAGCTAAACCTAATAATCGAGGCATTTGACCCGCGGTAGGAGAAATGTCAGCCGAGCTGTTCTTTTGTTCCATTAAGTTTTTCCAATGCCCTTTTTCGTCTAAATTTCTTGTGGCGAAATGACCACCCATTTGACGACCTGCTGATTGTGGCTCTTGCTCAAGATCTGTATGAGCGTATAGCCCAGCGAAGTATTGTTGAACGTTTAATTGTCCGATCGCCAACATAATCGTTTGGTCACGATAATATCCTGATCGGAAATCACCATTTTCAAATTGTTTAGATAGCGCAATTTGAGCCAATTCCTTTCCGTCTCCGAAAATCCCAAACTTTGCTTTACCACTTAAAACCTCACGTCTTCCTAGTAAAGATGTTTCTCTCGAAATACAAGCTAGCTTATAATCTTCAATAACTTCGTTTTTGAATGATTCGAAATCAACTGATTCTAGTGTTTCTGAGACAGATGCTTTTGTCATAGTATATCAATTTTAGAGGTGCGAAGATAGCGAATTGAGCGCTCATTTAAAAGTAAAATGATGCCTAAAACTGAAGTGATAATTGAATTGTATATCTTTGATTCATGATCTTCAAGGAAAGTTGTAAAAAAATGATGCCCTATTTTCTCGATGTATGGCAATACATCGTGATTATTGTTATGTTCATAATAGCGGCTATTTTTATCCTTTAGGCCTTTTTTTATGTCAGCTAAAGATGTATACTAAACTAGTTATAATGAAATTATTATTGTCCTCTATTATTGTCATTTCCTCTTTTGGAAGTTGGTCCCAATTGAACATGGATTCAATTGGTCATATTGATTATATGTCTGAGCATCTTACGATGCTAAATGACGTATGGGGGTATGTTGATGAAAACGGTAACGAGTATGGTCTTATTGGTGCTGAGAAAGGCACTTCGGTGGTTGATTTATCTACACCATCAATTCCTACGGAGGTCTTTTGGGAGCCTGGAGTTGAATCGGTTTGGCGAGATTTAAAAACATGGGATGATTATGCTTATGTCACAACGGAAGCATTAAGTGGTCTATTGGTTATTGATTTATCTCCCTTACCATCTTCTTTAAATTTGACAACGACATATTATAATGGGCCGGAAAATAATGAATGGCAATCTGCTCACAATTTATATATTGATTCTTCTGGTTACGCTTATGTTTTCGGAGCGAATCGAGGAAATGGTGGAGTTATTATCTTGGATGTGCATACTGATCCAATGAATCCAATTGAGATTGGTGTTTTTGATAATTGGTATGTCCATGATGGCTATGTTTTAAGGGATACAATGTATTTAGGACATATTAATGAAGGTTTTATTAGCATTGTTGATGTCTCTGATAAATCAAATCCAGTCCTTTTAGGAACTGCTCTAACCCCATCAACATTTTCACATAATATCTGGTCTACCTCTAATGGAGATTTTGTATTTACAACAGATGAAGTTTCTGATGGTTATATAGGAGCTTTTGATGTTACAGACCCTGCAAATATTATAGAAGTTGATCGTATACAAAGTTCACCAGGTGCTGGGGTAATACCACATAACACTCATGTATTAGATAATTATATCATTACAAGTTATTATTCTGATGGAGTAGTCGTACATGATGTAACATATCCATATAATATGATTGAGGTTGGTAATTATGATACTTATTTTGATCAAACTACTAGCTATGACGGATGTTGGGGCGCATTCCCTTACTTCCCTTCAGGACTGGTTTTAGCCACGGATAGGTCAGAAGGTTTGTTTGTGCTTAATCCTACTTATGTTCAGGCTTCATATTTGGAAGGGGTCATAACGAATTCAGTGACTGCTAACCCAATTGATGATGTAGAGGTTACTATCTCTGGTGGAAATCAATTAGAGTATACAGAATCTAATGGCTTTTATGCAACAGGAATGGAGGCATCAGGTGTTTACGTTGTTACCTATTTTAAAATAGGGTATTTTCCGCAGACAATAAGCACAACAATTAATTCTGGTGTTATAACTACTCAAGATGTTCAGCTTATTCCAATTTCACCGTATAGCCTTACTATTAATGTCTATGAATTTGGTTCATCAACCCCTCTTGATGATGCTGATGTTAAATTTGAAACACCTTTGTTAACAACAGAAGGGCAGACGAATGCTCTTGGCGAAGAGGTTCTTACATTGTATTATGGAGAAGTATATAATGTGAGTGTAGGCAAGTGGGGGTATATAACGTATTGTAGTCAATTGTACATTGACAGTACAACAGGAAGCATAAATATATTTTTAAATACAGGTATTTATGATGATTTTACTTTTGATTTTGGATGGAGCACATCAGGTACTGCAACAACGGGCCTATGGGAAAGGGGAACTCCTAATACAACCAATAGCAATTCAGCACCTGGGATAGATTCATATAATGATTGTAATGATTTCGCATATGTAACAGGTAATGGAGTTTCTTTTAATCCAGACTTTGATGATGTCGACAATGGAGCTGTTTCACTTGCTTCTCCTGTAATGGATTTAACGGGCTATACCGATCCTTATGTTAATTATAAACGTTGGTTTTATAACCTTTACGGTCCAGCCCCTCCAGACGACACCCTAGAAGTTTCAGTTAGTAATGGTTTGTCAACCTTTGTTATTGATCAAATTTATAGTGATAACAGTTTAGTATGGCAAGAAGTGAGTATTCGTATTCAAGATTTTATTCCAATAACTTCAACGATGCAATTCTTTTTCAAAACAGCAGATATTAATCCTCAGATTAACATTACGGAGGCTGGAATTGACCATTTCTTTATTGCTGATACTGATGAGCTTAGTTTTAATGAGTTAGAGAGTGATTTTTCTGTTCATCCGAATCCTGTGAATCATGAGTTAATAGTTACAGGAATTGATACTAACCAAGCATATAAAATATTTAATCCAAATGGTAGTGTTGTAAAATCTGGATATGTTTCAGGTATAGACCGAATTATCGATGTTTCTCAATTGAATCAAGGTGTATATTTTTTAATGATATCATCAGAAGTAATAAAGATTATAAAAGCGAGATAATTTAGAATTGATCAGTTTCTAAAAAAAAAGAAAAACGAATAACTATATTTGCCTATCAACTAATTAGAATACTTTGGATTTAAAATACGATATATCTGTAGTAGTACCACTCTTTAATGAAGAGGAGTCCCTACCTGAATTGTACAGCTGGATTAAGCGTGTGATGGATGAGAATAATTTTTCTTTTGAAGTTGTTTTTATTGATGATGGAAGTAAGGATGCTTCTTGGAAAGTAATTGAAGAATTACATGTTCAAGATTCAAACGCTAAAGGAATAAAGTTTCAGCGTAATTACGGGAAGTCAGCAGCCTTACAGAAAGGTTTTGAAGCTGTATTGGGAAAAGTTGTAATTACAATGGATGCGGATTTACAAGATTCTCCAGATGAAATACCGGAATTATACCGTATGATCATGGATCAAGATTTAGATGTTGTTTCAGGATGGAAAAAGAAACGCTATGATCCAATAACAAAGACAATTCCAACCAAATTATATAATTGGGCAGCCAGAAGAATTACAGGAATTCATTTACACGATTTCAATTGTGGACTGAAGGCTTATAAGAATGCCGTTGTTAAGAGTATAGAGATATATGGAGATATGCATCGTTATATTCCTCCATTAGCTAAGTATGCTGGGTTTGCCAAAATTGGTGAAAAAGTAGTGCAGCATCAATCGCGTAAATATGGAACTACAAAATTCGGATTAAACCGATTTGTCAATGGGCCATTAGATCTGCTGTCTGTTGCTTTTATTGGGAAGTTCGCAAAGAAGCCTATGCATCTTTTTGGTGCAATCGGAATGATTATGTTTATAATAGGCTTCGGATTCTCATTTTATTTGATTGTTGACAAGGTTTTTATTGATCAAATGGGGCGATTAATTTCTAGTCGTACGGAGTTTTTCATCGCACTTGTAGCAATGATTATGGGGGTACAATTTTTCTTAGCCGGATTCGTAGCTGAGTTAATCGGACGAAATTCTTCGCAGCGGAATATTTATCTTGTAGAAAAAACGCTAGATGTCGATTAAGGATTGGGGAGTTGATGGCACATGGACATTATTCTTAGATCGAGATGGTGTAATCAATGAGCGTATTTTTGGAGGATATATAACCCAAATATCAGATTTTCATTTTCTAGAAAATTCAGAACAAGCAATCGTTTCGCTGTCCAATATTTTTCATTTAACATTTGTCGTAACTAACCAACAAGGAATTGGAAAAGGATTGATGACTGAACGTAACCTTTTAGAAATTCACGCTTATATGTGTGATCAAATTCACAGACAAGGTGGTAAAATAAAAAAGTGTTTGTTTGCTCCCAACTTGATAGGCGCTGATGATGATATGAGAAAACCTGAGCCTGATATGGCGAACTTAGCTCAAATGGAATATCCCCAAGTGCAATTCGATCGTTGTGTAATGGTAGGTGATACAGATTCTGATATTTTGTTTGGTAAGAATCTTGGGATGAAAACGGTTAGAGTGAAAACAGATGAGACAATTGGGGTGGAGGCAGACTTAACTGTTTTAAGTCTACTTGATTTCTCAAAAAAACTAAAAAATGAAATATAATTTCCTTATAATCTCTATGTTAATTGTTTCGATTTGCTTTGGTCAGATCAATGAAGTTGATTCACAAGGGCGTAAACAAGGGGAATGGGGTAAGCTATACGAAGGAACACGTGTTTTTCAATATATTGGACAGTTTAACAATGACAAGCCAGTAGGAGAGTTTGTATACTATTATAAATCATCTAAGGTTAAGGCTGTAATTAACCATGAAGAAAAATCTTCGCGCTCAGTAGCTTATTATTATCACGAGAACGGTAAAATGATGAGTCATGGTGTTTTTAGAAACCAAATTAAAGATAGTCTTTGGATTAATTTTAGCTCAGCTCAATATTTAAGTAATACGGAGACTTATAAATATGGTAAGTTGAATGGTGAAAAAACCGTTTACTATATACCTGAAGATATTAATGATAAGTCTCAAATTCCATCTGCAGTTTATATGTATAAGAATGGTCTTTTAGACGGTAAGTTTATAGAGTATTTCAATGATTTGAAAATTAGGACAACCGGTCAATATGTAACCAATAAAAAAGAAGGTGTTTGGTTTCGTTTTCAAACGAACGGTAAACAAAAAAGCTTAACACGATATGAAAATGGCCGTCTTCATGGGTGGTGCCTTGCGTTTGATTCTTTTGGAAAGGAGAGTGGTCGTCAGTATTACTATATGGGAGAGCTAATCGAAGGCGAACGTTTAAAAAAACGAATGAATCAGATAAAGTCTGAAGGAATTAATCCAAACGAATAAGCTCCTTTTTTTATTAGTAAATTCATCTTGTCAAATTATAATAGATTAATTTTACATACATTGATAGCGCTTGTTTCACTTTTTTAGTTGCAAGCTGCACGTAATACCCAACGTCTAATTTTTACACAGAGTATTTTGGAGTAGAGGAGGGCGATATGTGGTTTATGATGTAATTTAAATTAATTATGACTGAGTATTTGGCAATGCATCACACATCGATTTGTCAGCTGAAAAATTATTATGGAGAAGCGTAAATCTACATTCTGGGGCGCGATGCACGCGAATTTATTCGCTGTAAAAGAATTTCGCCACCTGAACCTTGGGTGTTATCTGATTTGTGGACCAGAATAATTGATTGGTGTAAGCGCGGAATTAATTGAAGAGAACCAGCGAGTTGTAAAATTATTTTTTGCGCCAACACTAAATAAATAATAGAATAAAAATGCATATAATTCTTTAGGTGAGTTGGATTGTTATTATCTTAATAAATACAAAGATACACTATTAAGTGGGGTGTTTCTTTATTCAACAATGGTTGTAGAGCAGGAGAATTACTCAAATTTGATTGATTCTGTGCGTAAATATGAGATGTACTCAAAAAACATTGGCCTGGTTTATAAGTACTACATAGATAATCACTATCAATTGGATTTATACGAAGTGGTGCAAGGAAACGAAATCTACTATACTTTTGTTCAGACTGGATTTGAATAAATTTTAATCCGAACGAAGTCTTCCTTAAGATTCTAGTATATTCGTGCCATTATGAAGATTAGTCTATTGTCAGCATTTTACCCTTACCGTGGAGGCATTGCTCAGTTTAGCGCGATGTTGTATCGTGCATTGGAAGTTGAGAATGAGGTGAAAGCATATACGTTCAAGCGACAGTATCCTAACTTCTTGTTTCCGGGAACTTCGCAATTTGTGACAGATGATGATAACCCTGATCCAATTCAAGCAGAGCGCATTTTGGATTCAGTTAATCCATTTTCATTCCGATCAACTTCTGTAAAAATTAATGCCTTTGAGCCTGATTTGTTCATTGGTCAATATTGGATGACTTTTTTTGGTCCTTCAATGGGTGCAGTTCATAAACGTATAGATAATAACACGAAGAGAATCAGTATTCTTCATAATGTAATACCACACGAAAAACGCTTTTTTGATGAAAGTGCAAACAACTTTTTTCTCAAGTATAACGATGGTTTTGTTGTTATGAGTGACACTGTTTTAAAAGATTTACTTTCATTGAAGCCTGATGCAAAGTATTTGAGGATAGATCATCCGGTATACACTCAGTTTGGGGCTAAGAAGAATCAATGTGATGCTATTGAAGAGCTTGGGCTGTCAAAAGATAAAAAATATTTACTATTTTTTGGGTTCATAAGAACATACAAAGGATTAGACCTTCTTATTGAGGCTTTAGCAGAGTTGAGTTCTGATGTTCATTTGATTGTAGCAGGAGAGATTTATGGCTCATTTGATAAGTATCAACAGCTTATTAATGAGTTGAATTTAGGAGAACGAATTCACTTATTCAACAACTATATTTCAGACGATGAGGTTGGAACCTATTTTTCTGCTGCAGATGTCTGTATGTTAACATACAAAGGAGCAACTCAAAGTGGAATCACTGCAATTTCGCATCATTTTGATTTGCCAATTATAGCAACAGATGTTGGTGGATTAAAAGAAAAAATACGTCATAATGAGACTGGTTTAATTGTAAAAAAACCGAATGGATACTTAATAGCGAATGAGGTAAAGCACTATTTTTTATATGATTTAAAGCAAGTGTTCAGTAAGAAGATAGAAGAAGAGAAATCGGATAATTCATGGGAAGATTTCGCGAAAAGCATCCTTGATTTTTCAAAATCTATTTAGTTTCTTTAAAGTTGATGTAATTCCCTGAATCCCTTTTTTTTACTCGTGCTTTTGATGTCCCGTGACAGTTTCTATTTTTCTTTATAATTAGAGTACTATTATATTGACTTTAATAAAGGTAAAGTCTATATTTGCAGGCTTATTAATTATTTAACTTATTTTACGAAAATGCGTAATAAAGGATTTTTTTGGTTTTTAACAATTTTACTGACGGCTATTTGTGTTTATCAACTGTCGTTTACATTTGTTTCTAACGGTGTAGAGAAGAAAGCAGAGAAGGAGGCCCAAGCTCGTGTTGAAGCTTTAAAAGCCCAGGCTGTGAATAATAATATGGTTGCTTACCTACCAAACAACACTGAGGTTAACTTTAATAATGCGGAAGCAGAAGAGTTAGCGAAGTCAGCTTTCGTGAATCAAATTTTAAAAGAAAAAGCAGAAACAGCTGTATACCCTGTTTTCGGTTCAACATTTAAGGATGTTAAAAAACGAAGTCTTGCTTTTGGATTGGATCTTGTTGGTGGTATGAGTGTAACATTAGAAGTTTCAGTTCCTGAGCTTTTGAAAAACTACATTCGTAACGAAAGAGACCTTAAATTTAAAAAAGCTTTTAAGGCTTCTAAAGAAGAATATGGTACTGAAGGTGGAGATTTTATCTCAATCTTTATTGAAAAACATAATTCATTAAACCCTAAAACACCATTGGTAAGTTTATTTGATATCTCTGATATCGATGAATTAGGAATGAAGTCAACAGATGATGAAGTTGCAGAATTCCTTAGTGATAAAAAAGCTAGTTCAATGGATGGTGTTGAGGAAATTATGAATCGTCGTATTAACCAATTCGGTGTTGCTCAGCCAAACATTCAAAAAGACCCAAAAAATGACAGACTCTATATTGAACTACCTGGTGTGCAAGATGAGGCTACTGTTGCTGAAAAATTACAATCAACTGCAAATTTACAGTTCTTCGAGACCTATTCACTTCAAGAAATTGGGGCACAATGGCAACAAGCTGGTATTGTTTCAAAAACTGCTGAATTAGCTAATGGAGAAATTGAAGACGTTGTGTCTGATACTACGGAGATTTTAGATTTAAATGATTTATCGTTAAATGAAGGTCAAAAAGGATTGGTAGATTTAATGAATCCTGCAGGGGGGTTCTCAATGGGATACTCTGCTCCTGAGGATAAAAATGCTATTGATGTTATACTTAAGCGTAACGATATTTCAGCATTGTTTCCCGATGATGTTAAGTTTATGTGGTCTTCAGATTTAGAAATTATCAACCTTGATACTAAAGAATTAGGATACTTTTTGTATGCTGTTCGTGTTCCATTGAATGGAAAAGCAAGAGTAGGTGGTAGAGATATAAAAAGTGCTTCTACGGGGTACGATCAAAATGAAGGAAAAATTACTGTTGATCTTCAGATGACTGAAGAAGGTGGGGATAACTGGGCTCAAATGACTGGAGATAACGCTGGACGTATTATAGCGATTACAATGGATGATTTTGTTTATAGTGCTCCTAGGGTAAATGAAGCAATTACTGGTGGCCGTACTCAGATTTCAGGAAGCTTTACAATTAACGAAGCAAAAGATTTGTCAGGATTACTTAACGGGGGTGCATTACCTGCTCCATGTGTAATTAAAGAGCAGACAAAAGTAGGTCCGACAATTGGTGCTGAAAATGCTTCTGCTGGTTTGATATCATTCGGTATTGCTTTACTACTTGTGTTTATATATATGATATTCTATTACGGTAAAGCAGGTATAATTGCTGATATCGCATTATTCGCAAATATCTTATTTATACTTGGTTCATTAGCTTCTTTTGGAGCTGTATTGACTTTGGCAGGTATTGCAGGTATAGTTTTAACTATTGGTATGGCGGTTGATGCCAACGTACTTATATTTGAGCGTATACGTGAAGAGCAAGCTGCAGGAAAAGACTTGAAGTCTTCAATTGATACAGGATTTAAGAAAGCGCTATCGTCTATTCTTGATGCCAACATTACAACGTTATTAACGGCGGTCATTCTTAAGACTTTTGGTTCTGGACCAATAGAATCTTTCGCTACAACATTAATCATCGGTATTTTTACATCGGTATTTGCTGCATTAGTAATTACACGTTTGTCTATTAACTGGTGGATGAAGTCTGGTAAGAAAATCACATTTGAAACGAAACTGACAAAAGGGGCCTTTAAAAACTTTAACTTTAATTTCGTAGGTAACCGTAAGAAATATTACCTAATCTCAGGTGTTTTAATCGTTGGTGGTATAATTGCTTTAGCTACTAAAGGGCTTAATCCAAGTGTTGAATTCTCAGGAGGTCGTACGTTTAGTGTTCAATTCGAGAAGAATGCTGGAGATAATTTAGATTACATTAGAACTAATTTGAATTCAGTTTTCATTGAAGAGAATGGTAAAAAAGCTTCTTTAGAGTTAAAAACGAAGTCAAATAATTTTAAGCTTGATATTACAACAAATTACATGTTAGCTAATGAGAACAGTGATTTAGAAGTTAAAGAGAAATTACTTGCTGGATTAGCTAAATCAGAAGATAAAGTAGGTAAAGCGAATATTCTTGAGCAGAGATATGTTTCTGCAACTGTTTCCAAAGAGCTGATCTCGTCTTCTGTGTGGGCAATTCTATTGTCATTAGTCGTAATATTTGCATATATTTTACTTCGTTTTGGTAGATGGCAATACTCGACAGGTGCTATTATCGCCATGTTACATGATGTTACACTAGTGCTTGCAGCATTTGCAATTTTCCACGGTATACTTCCGTTTAATTTGGATGTCGATCAAGCATTTGTCGCAGCTATACTTACTGTAATTGGATATTCAATTAATGATACAGTGGTTGTGTTTGATAGAATTCGTGAGAATTTAGGATTACATAAAGCAGCTGATGAAAATGAGCAAATCAATATTTCATTGAACTCTACATTATCTAGAACAATTAATACTTCAATGACAACATTCATAGTATTGCTCATCATCTTCTTGTTTGGTGGTGCGGCGATTAAAGGATTTATATTTGCATTGATGATAGGTGTTGTTGTAGGTACATATTCTTCTTTATGTATTGCAACCCCAATTCTAATTGATTTTTCTAAGAACAAATTAACTGAAGATGCAGAAGCTGCGAAAGTAAAAGCTACTGCTCTTGCTGCTGAAAAAGTCGAAAAAGCTGCACACGAAGCTGCAATGTAATTTATATATTAGATTTAAAAAGCCACCCGAATAGGGTGGCTTTTTTGATTATATTTATATATAACGATATTTTTTATTCAATCCAGCTCGATTAATTTATTAAGAATATTGATTAAGGTGTTGGCAAGTAAAGTGTTGGACTTGTAACTTTTAAGAGTTTTGAGTGAAATCTAGAGATAGATTAAATGTTAATTATTTCATGTTTCTTACTTTTCCTTAAAAACAATTCCAGGATAGCTATAGAGTCGGGTGTGTCGATGATGAAATCAATAAATGTTTTCCATTTTTTTACACTTGATTTATTGAAGTGAAAAGGAGCGTAACCGTATCCTTTCAATGAACCATTCTCAAAAAGAATAAGAGTTTTTTCTGCGCGCTCTCTTCCCTTATCAATCACATAAAATGAATTTCCAAGGAGATTTAATTGATTAATAGCTTCCTGACATCGCTTGTTATAACTTTCAGTCGACTCCTCTTGCATACAAGCTCCAGCACATTCTTTTATTTCGTATTTAAAACAAGAATGATTTGTATTGTACAAGTCACACAATTTTCCGCACAGCTTATTTTTTTTAACCACTTGTGCCATGAAATCATCTCCGTCTTTCTTTGACATAAAGCTTGCCAATGGTATGCCAGATGTATTTGATTTTAATCCAATAAAGAAGCGAGTATAACCAGCTTTGTCGATGTAATTGTAAAAACCATGTGAAATTTTATTTTTGTGTGATGATTTATTGTATACAGGTTGATGTTGCCTTATAATTTCTGATTCTAGTAAAAGCGCGATAAGTTCAGACCCGGTTAGTTCAAATTCTATTCGTGATATTTCAGGCTGCATTTTAGCAGACTTATTTGTCTTAGTATTACGTAAATGATGCTCAACACTTTTTTTTATATCAATACTATTTCCAATATAAATTAATTGATTTTCAGGATTAAAAAACTTATAAACTCCCGTTTTATTTGGGATTTCATCTAAGGCCTTAATGTCGAGATTAGGGTGTAACCGCTTTGGATTTAATTCTTCTTGAATAAAGGTTTCAAGACTTTTTTGATCTTTTTTATAAAGCAAGCCAAATAGTTTGGCTGTTGCTAATGCATCACCACCAGCTCTGTGTCTTCCAATAAGTGCAATTCCGAGGTTCTTCGTTAACTTTCCGAGACTGTATGAATCATGGTCAGGAATAATGAATCTAGATGAGCGAACTGTACATAAATGAGCTCTGCGATAATCAAAGCCTAATGAATTAAACTCATAGCGAATAACACTGTAATCAAAGCTAACATTATGAGCGACAAAGATGCAACCTTCAGTAAATTCAATTAATTTTTTCGCAATTTCAAAAAATTTAGGAGCATTTTTTACCATTTTCTCGCTTATTCCAGTAAGGTTTACAATAAATGGAGGGATCGGTATTTCAGGATTTACCAACGTAGAGTACTCATCAATGATTTCTTTGCCATCATGTTTGTAGATAGCAATTTCAGTAACCTTTGAATCCTTTGGGCTACCACCAGTAGTTTCTATGTCTATAATTGCAAAATGCACAGCGACAAAGATATAAATACGAGTCAGTAAATGAGGGATGTTTTTCCATTCATCATGAAAAAAATGAAATTATCACAAATAGTTGTCTTCAGCACATTATATGTTCTATCTTTACAGAACAATAAAGAGCAGATGGATAAAAGAGCAGAGTTTAAGTTTAGAATGATCCTTGGGGTTATCATTATTGGAGCTACTGTTTTTTTATCATTTCGTTACTTACTAAAAGGATCACCGTTTATAAAAGTTATGGCGATTGGTTTAGTATCTGGCGTTGCTTATTTGGTGATAGATCATTTAATTAAAAAAAGTAAAGAGAACAAAGATGAACGATTTTAAGCAACAAATGCCGCAATTTGATATCGATCCTAAGAAGATTGGTAAATATGTAGCGATGGGAGTAGTAGGACTAGTTTTGGTTGTATTATTCTTTATGTCATGGACTGATGTAAACCCGGGTGAAGAAGGATTCGTATACCATCCTTATGGGGGTGGTGTTGATAAGGAAAGAACCTTTAACGAGGGAACAATTTTTATTGCGCCTTGGAATGAGATGATTACGTATAATACACGTCAACAATCAAAAAATTTCACTTCTGAAGTTATGGATATCAATGGTACTGATATTATTGTAAAAGTAGCAGTGAATTATGCAGCAACAGGTGGTAAAACTGCTGACCTCCATTTGAAGCATGGACCATCTTATATTTCGTTTATTGATGATAAAGCGAAGGGTGCAATTAAAGATGTAATTGGTCGATATACATATGAGCAAGTATATAGTTCTAAGAGAGAAGCTTTAGAAGGAGAGATTGAATCTATTCTTCAAAAAGACTTTAAAGGAAATTATATTACACTTCACTATGTGGAGATTGCTGATGTAAACTTACCTCCAAATATTGCACAAGAGATCACAAATAAAGAAACTCAAAAACAGCGAAATTTAACAGCAAAAGAAAAGCAAAAAGAGCAAGAATATTTAGCAAATGCTCGAATTGAGAAAGCAAGAGGAGATTCGTCTTTAATTGTATCTGCTAAATTTAAAGCTGAAGCAATTTCTTTAGAGGCTGCTCAGATTTCTAAGAATCCTCAGTATATTGAGTTGAAGAAATGGGAGAAATGGGACGGAATTGGTTCGCCTTATGGTGAGTCTAACGTTTTCGGTTCTGGTGTTTCTATTTTGAAACAGAATTAAGTTGTATAATGTAAAAAAAAAGGGGAGAGCATTTGCTTCCCCCTTTCTTTATGCTTCACGTATTTTTATTAGATACTGAGTGTAAGAGCTCAATTTGTTTTAAAAGAGCTTGCCGTATTAAATTAAGCTGTGACACTTAAAACAGCTGCCATTTTCTTACCAATATCAGCTGGAGAATCTACTACATGGATTCCACAATCTCTCATAATTTGTTTTTTAGCTTCTGCTGTATCATCATGGCCACCAACGATTGCACCAGCATGACCCATTGTACGTCCTTTTGGTGCCGTTTCACCAGCGATAAAACCTACCACTGGCTTCTTAGAGTTGTTCTTTACCCATCTTGCTGCGTCAGCTTCAAGATTACCTCCAATTTCACCAATCATTACGATACCTTCAGTTTCTGGATCATTCATCAATAATTCAACAGCTTCTTTAGTTGTAGTTCCAATAATTGGATCTCCACCTATTCCGATAGCAGTCGTAATTCCTAATCCTGCTTTAGCAACCTGATCAGCCGCTTCATATGTTAGTGTTCCTGATTTAGAAACAATACCAATTTTCCCTTTTTTAAATACGAATCCTGGCATAATACCAACTTTCGCTTCTCCAGCAGTAATAACACCTGGACAGTTTGGTCCGATTAAAGTGCAATCGTATTGAGCGATATATTCTTTAGCGTTAACCATGTCTTTAACTGGAATACCTTCAGTGATACAAACTATTACTTTTATTCCTGCATTAGCAGCTTCCATGATCGCATCTGCAGCAAATGGAGGTGGAACGAAAATAATAGATGTATCAGCACCTTTTTCAGTAACAGCATCAGCAACTGTATTGAATACAGGGCGATCTAAATGATTTTGTCCACCTTTACCTGGAGTAACACCTCCAACTACATTGGTTCCATACTCAATCATTTGACCGGCATGGAAAGTTCCCTCACTTCCTGTGAATCCTTGAACTATAACTTTTGAATCTTTGTTTACTAATACACTCATACTTATTGTGTTTTTTTAGAATCGGTTTCCTTTTATTCGTCCGCAAAAATAAAAACTTGAACTTGTTTTGGCAACGATTGTTACCTTTTGTTTTGGTTTATTTTCAAAACAATCTGAATTAACTTTTTAAATCATCTATTTAATATCCATTACTGTCATATTAAAGACAAGAATGGAGTGGGGAGGAATTGATTCTAATTCGTATGAGCCATAGCATAAATTTGGAGGTGCAACTAAAAATGCCATACTTCCTTCTTTCATTTCAAGCATTATTTCTTTCCAGGCGCCAATTAATTGGCGAACATGAAACTCTAATGGTTCTTTTTGCTCATCGAATATCTTTCCATCTAAAAACTCCCCTTTGTATTTGAAAGATACTACATCTTTATAGATTATTTTGCGCCCTTCCCCCTCTTCGATAACCTTGTAATACATTCCAGAAGGTGAACGATCGCATTCAATACCTTTTTCAGTTAGATAATCTTGGATTTGTTTGTCAAAATTAGTTTTATCCTCATTTGAATATGTTTCTCCGCAACTTCCAATAATTAGTCCGATTATAGATATAATTAAGTATTTCATAGATTCATAGGTGTTAGCGTATAGCCTTTTTTTTCAAGTAATCGAATCACTCCATTTGGACCTCCGAGATGGCCTGCGCCAATGGCAATAAAGGTGTTTTTTTTCACAAACCTCATGATTTGTGGAATCCAGTTTGCATTTCTATCGTCCAAGAATTTTAATTTTTCTTCTGATATTACACCACCATCATCGGTTATCACTTGATAAATTGCATCTACATTTTGGGAGACATATGTTTTTTGCATTTTTATTATCAGATCTATTGATTTCTCAGAATCTCGAATTCCTGACATGACCATTTCAACTTGTTGTTTATTGGTTAACTGATCAAAAAAACTAATTTGTTGCTCAATTGTTTCAAGACCTTTTGTCTCGACCTCTTTGTTTTTAGCGATTTCGCTAAAGATCCTTTCATAAGACTCTGTTTTTCCAATAAATTGAATCTGTGTTGCCATTTGAATGATTACAAATGGTTTTATTTTAGAGAATGCCGACCTGAATACCGACTCTTCCATGAAGAAGTTTGCTTTTGCCCAAGTAAGTATAGTATCTATTTGTGCTGTATTAAAAAAATCAAAAAAAGAGCCTTCATCAAGTGTTATGTACTTCATGACATCTGTTTGGTTTGGCAAACCAGCAATTTCCATCACCAACTGGTCTGTTTTCGAAACGATTTTCTTAAGTTTTCTTGGAAATAAAAAGTATTCTTTTTTGATTAAGTGCATAGTTCCAAAAAGATAAGAATCACTTTCCATATTGGGTCCAGTGATTTTCCATAATAACGACGATTCTTCCATCGGGAATCTTCGTGATTCTTGACCTTGTACTATAGTTGAAGCTAGGAGAAAAGTTATTATTAAGAAGAACTTTATCATTTATTTATTAATTCTACTAAATACTGATCATTATCATCAATAAGTTTGTTAACTATGAATCCCGCGCGTTCTGCCGTATCTTTCATTTTTTCAAAATCAACATAAAGCCAATCGAACCAGTCAGTTTCATGATCATTATATTTCATTTTGAACTTAAAATCACCGTAATATATTGTATTTAGATTAACCCACATTCCACCTTCATCATCTGTATAAAGATATTTGATGTCTGATGAATCACAAAGGATTTTACCGCCTTTATTTAGAAGCGCCTTGGCTTTAAGTAAAGTGTGTTCTAAATTTGAAAGTGTTCCCGAAATTCCAATACCATTCATAAGCATGAGAAGTGTGTCGTATTTTTCATCCTTAAGTTCGAAGAAATTTATTACCCTAGCTTCTAGTTCGTTTTCTTTTAAGTGAGAAATTGAAAGGGGGCTTATATCAATGCATGAAACATCCATGCCTTGTTCTTGTAAGTGAGTTGCATGAATACCTGCACCTGCACCAATGTCTAAAACCTTGCCAGAACATCTCGAAAGTGCAACTTGTTCAATTTCTGGCATATCTTCAAAAGATCGAAATAAATAAGCGGATGATATGACGTCATCTTCACATAAATCTGAAGAAACAATAATGTCTTGATCTATTCCATTTTTCGCGAAATCAACAATCGCTTGTCCCATTGGGTCGTTCTGAATGATCATGGCTAATAGTCGTAATCGTCTTCGTAATCACCGAATCCAAATTCATCTTCATCCTCTTCATCAAGTTCAGCGTCTGTTTCAAACTGAAGTGAATCGTCTTCATCTGATTTTGAATCTTCATTGGGTGGATTACCAACAGATAAAACTGTTTGAACTGATTCAGGAGTTTCTTCTTGGTAGCCTATTAGCTCAATTAAAAAGATCCACATACGTAGAAAATCATGTACCAAAATCATTTTTTGATCTGATTCTTGAATGAATTCATCAATTGTACAAGTACTCATTACTCCAGGTAGAATTTGACTTGAATCTTCACCAAAAGACATATCGAAAAGACTGATTTCAAATCCTTTGTCCCAGCTTTCATTAGAGATGTAAAAGGATGCCATTTGATCACTTGAAAAGTTGTATGCACTTAAGATTGCTCTATAAAAAGACTCGAAATTATCTTGATCGCTTATTAAGATATCACGAAACACTTCGTTTTTATCTTTCGAATCAAGTAAAACTCTGAATTTTAATCCTGCCATATCACTTATAAATATGTACTAATTAATAGTACGCTAAAGTTATTTTAATGTTTCAAGTCCCATTTTACTACCGATTATCAACATTAATTCAAACGCTTCTTTAGGGTCATTTTGAATTTCTCCGTCTAAGATAGCCTCTTTTATTTTTGCCTTGATATTCCCGATTTTTTGACATGGATTTAACCCAAAGGTTTCCATAATCATTTGTCCAGTTACAGGAGGTTGAAAGTTACGAATACGGTCTTTTTCTTCAACGAGCAACAATTTCTCTTTAACTAATTTAAAGTTATCCTTGTATTTCTTAACCTTCATCTCGTTTTTAGAAGTGATATCTGCGTTACACAAAGTCATTAAATCATCGATATCGTCTTCTGCGTCTGATAATAATCTTCTAATGGCAGAGTCAGTAACGTGACCTTTAACGAGTGATATAGGTCTTAAGTGAAGGCGTACAAGTTTTTGCACATACTTCATTTTAGCATCCAGAGGAAGTTTAAAGCGTTTAAATATTTTTGGAACCATGCGAGCTCCTAGGTCCTCGTGACCATGAAATGTCCATCCAACTTTATTGTTGAATCTTTTTGTTGGCGGTTTTGCAATGTCATGCATGATTGCAGACCATCTTAGCCATAGGTTTTTAGTATTATTACTAATATTATCAAGAACTTCCAAGGTGTGATGAAAGTTGTCCTTATGCGATTTTCCTTTAATCGTTTCAATGCCATAAAGTGCAATCATTTCCGGAAAAAATTGATGTAATAATTTTGTAGAAAATAATAAGTTGAATCCGCGAGATGGCGCAGGGCTAAGGATTATTTTATTTAATTCATTCATTATGCGTTCTTTCGAAATTATATCGAGGCGCTCAGCATTTTCTCTAATAGACTCTAAACTTTTCTTCTCTATTTTGAAGTCTAATTGAGAGGCAAACCTTACTGCACGCATCATTCGAAGTGGATCATCAGAGTACGTTCTATCAGGTTTTAGAGGTGTTCGGATAACTCTATCTTCTAAGTCTTGAGTACCATTAAAAGGATCTATTAACTCTCCAAAACTATCTTTATGCAAGCTAATGGCAAGGGCGTTAATCGTAAAATCTCTTCTGTCCTGATCGTCTTTTAGGGTTCCGTTTTCAATTATTGGCTTTCTAGATTCACGGCGATAGGATTCTTTACGTGCACCTACAAACTCAATATCTAAATCTTTATAAACAAATTGAGCAGTTCCAAAATTCTCAAAAAGAGATACTTTTTTTACACGAAGCTTCTCTGCACAGGCCTTTGCTAAATCAAGCCCATTTCCAATAACAACAATATCTATGTCTTTAGAAGGGCGATCTAAAAGTAAGTCACGGACATATCCACCAATAACGTATGCTTCGAGATTTTGTTTTGTAACAATTTCTGAAGCAACCTTAAATACGGGGTGGGTTAAATGTTGACTTAAGTTTTTTGACATTCCGGATGCAAAGTTAAAGGAATCAACTGTAATAACCTTGTCTCTATGAGATTAATAGTAATAATAGTGGTAATTTAGTTTCCATAGAATAATTTTTGCCTAATTATTAATTGGAGAAACACTCTCTAAATACATTCAAATGAAATAAATTCTAATGTTTACAGCGCTAACTTCTTTAATCTCATGTAATTCGTATCGCATTTTTAAGAAAAAAATAGATAAGCGGATGAATAGTGCTGAATTGATATTAAAAACAGAAATGATTAATAGTGATACCATTGAATATTGGGACAATAATTCAGATAAACCTGTTGCATTATTAGTTCATGGTTTTGGTGCTTCTACTGAATATCAATGGCACAAGCAGGTAGAGTTTTTAAGTCAGAATCATCGTGTGGTTGCTCCTAATTTATTTCACTTTGGAAACAGTAGACCCGGAACTCCAAAGTTTGAAGTTAGAGATCAAGTAGAATTAGTTAATTCGCTTGTAAATCATCTGAAATTAGATTCAATTACTTTGTTTGGTGTTTCATATGGTGGATTGGTAAGTATCGAATTCACTCAAAAGTATAGTCACAAAGTAGAACATCTAATTATCTTTGATGCTCCGGTTAAATATATCTTAGTTGAAGATGTTTATACGCTTTGTGAACGATTTAAAGTTGCAAGCGTTGAAGATTTATTTGTCCCGAAAGATTTGAAAGATTTAAATAAATTATTCCGCCTGGCTCTAGGAAAGAGTTTTTTTCAGCCCAACTTTATACTTAAGTCATTCTATGATAATATGTACGCTGATAATGTTGAAAACAAGCGTGTTTTGATTACAACTCTAATCACAGGGCTAGAAGAATATACAAAACACAATTATGATTTTAATATTCCAACCCTATTGATCTGGGGAAGTACGGACATGGCTATTCCCGTCGATCGAGCTCCTTTAATTAGAAGTCATATAGGGTCGAATGCAGAGTTGAAAATCATTAAAAATGGTGCACATATGCCTAACATGACTAAAACGAAAGAATTCAATCGTATTGTTACTGAGTTCTTAGGGCGAGAGAGATAACTTATTTACGGATTATTTCAATATCTCCATTAATTCCAATCTTGATGATCTGAGAAGGCGTGTTCATTTTTTCTGTTAATCGTTCTTTCATAATGTGGTTAACACCGTTTTTAATTTCAGATGAAATACTGTCATAATTTACAGGACTTTTCTTTCCAGATAAATTTGCAGATGTACTCACAATAGGTTTACGTAAACCTCTAATAAGCTTGATGCAGCTAGGATCTTTAGTAATTCTAATCCCGACAGAACCATCTTCAGCTAGTATTGATCGAGCTAGTCCTTTGGCTTTTGGATAAATAATCGTCAATGGTTTAATTGCTAGGTCAGCTAGGTCGTAACAGACTTCTTTAAATTCAGGTATGTAGCGTTGAAGCATCGGGAAATCATCTACTAAAATAACAAAGCTTTTATTACCAGGACGCTTTTTAATATCTAATATTTTCTGGCATGCTTTTTCATTCGTAGCATCACACCCTAATCCCCAAATTGTATCTGTAGGATATAGAATTGTACCTCCAGATTTTAATGTTTCAACAACTTCTCTCATCTTAATCTAATAAATCTGGTCTCCTTGCTTTTGTGCGTTCTATCGCTTTATCTTCTCTCCATTTGTCAATTTTCCCAAAATCACCCGAAAGTAAAACCTCAGGAACCTTCATTCCATTGTATTCAGAGGGTCTTGTGTAAACAGGAGGGGAAAGTAATCCATCTTGAAAACTATCGGTTAATGCTGATGTTTCATCATTAAGAACCCCAGGTATCAATCGAACTACGCTGTCTACAAGTACTGCTGCGCCTAGTTCACCGCCAGATAGTACATAAGACCCTATGGAAATTTCCTTAGTGATATAATATTCACGTATACGTTCATCCACGCCCTTATAGTGTCCACATAAAACCATAATATTTCCTTTTAGGCTTAGATCATTGCAAATAGCTTGCTCAAGTAATTCACCATCAGGCGTCATGAAAATGATTTCATCATAATCGCGTTCAGATTGTAATTTATCAATAATCGCAGCAATTGGTTCAATATTCATAACCATACCAGCACCTCCACCATATTGATAATCATCGACCTTACTATGCTTGTTTGTCGAGTAATCTCGGATATTATGAATTTCTAATTCTAAATGTCCTTTTGTTTGAGCTCTTTTCATGATTGAATCAGAAAAAGGGCTGTGCAACAAATCTGGTAAAATGGTAAGTATATCAATACGCATGCTTAAAATTAAGTATTTTAGCCAAGGTTTATTGAATATTTTATGAAGCATATTTTTACAATCATTTTATTTTTCATTTCAGGACTTACTTTTGGTCAGCTGAATGGAAATTCTACACCTAATTATTATGAGCTTATTTCAATATATGAATCGTTGGCAAATGACCATGATGAAATTGAATTGTATCAAATGGGCTACTCCGATTATGGATTACCAATTTATCTCTGCATAATAAATGGTGCTCAAGATTCATTGCTAACGTTTCAGAAAGCAAAAAACAGCACCACAATTCTGATCAATAATGCAATCCATCCTGGTGAGCCTGATGGTGTAAATGCTTCTCTAATGTGGATAAATGATTGGGTGTATTCAGGTAAAAAAACCAAAGACTTTCCTCTGATAGCTATTATACCAGCATATAACGTTGGTGGTATGATGAATCGTTCTGCTACGAGTAGAGCTAATCAAGATGGACCAGAAGAATACGGGTTTAGGGGGAATGCTCAGAATTTGGATTTGAATAGAGACTTCATCAAAATGGACTCTAAAAATATGTTCACGTTTGCGAAAATATATCATGGACTCGACCCTGATCTATTTTTAGATACACACGTTTCAAATGGTGCCGATTATCAATATACTATGACATATATTGCATCTGTCCGTGAGCGAATGTCACCTTCGCTTGGTCATTTAATGCATGACGACATGGTTCCATATTTAGAAGAGAAGTCTTCTAAATATGGGTTTGATTTAATTCCATATGTTGACTTAAAAGGAGAAGTGCCAGAATTTGGGATACAAATATTTAATGATCTACCTCGCTATGCTATGGGTTATGCATCACTAATGAATTCAATTAGTTTTACCTTAGAAACACACATGTTAAAGCCTTTTTATCAAAGGGTTAAGGCTACAAAAGTATTTATAGATAATTTTATTGAATGGGGACAATTGAAACATAAAGAAATTGAGATAGCTAGGGCTCTTGCACGTCAGTGGGAGTCTGATATGAGTTACTATCCATTCAACTTTAAGCTAACAGAAGTTCATGATTCAATTAAATTTAAAGGGTTTGAAGCAACACATCCTTTGAGCCAAGTAACAGGAATGGAGCGTTTAAAATATGATCATGATCAACCATACGAAAAAGAAATCCCTTACTACAATGAATTTAAAGCGATGGACTCTGTGTTTATTTCAGACTTCTACATCGTCGGTGGACAGTGTTCAGATGTTATAGTAAGACTTAAAGCAAATAGGATTCAATTTTCTGTTTTTCAAAAGGATACGCTTATCCAATTAGAGCAAACTAAAATAATTGACTTCGAAACAGCTAGTCGACCTTATGAAGGACATTTTATACATAATGGAGTCAAAAAAGAGGTTAGCCTCGCTGCTGTTCAATTAAAAAAGGGTGACATTCTAATCTCATCTAATCAAAAGAACAAACGGTTTCTTGTTTCTGTTTTGGAGACTAATTCTCCGGATAGCTATTTTAACTGGAATTTTTTCGATAGCTATTTACAGCAAAAAGAATATTTTTCACCATACGTTTTTGAAGATAAGGCACTCCAAATATTGAATAAAAATTCAGAGTTAAAAAAAAGGTTTGAATTGAAAAAAGTAAATGAACCATCCTTCGCTAATTCATCATGGGATCAGTTATTTTACATTTATAAAAAAAGTGATTATTACGAACCAACCCATAATGTTTTACCTGTTTTTAGAGGTATGTATGAAACGTTAAAATGATTTATGATATTTTGAATACTTCGATAGCATAATTTAAATATAGTTTGATTCCTAAAATATGCAATGTATCTTTATACTTTGAAAAATTATTCTTTATGAAAAATAGATTACTAATTGGACTGTTTACTTTGATGAGTTCATTTTCTTTCTCTCAAGATACAACTTGGGTTCAAACATTTACCTTTGATTCTATATCAACCCGAAGAGCTAATTTTGTCTTTCCAGTAGAGTTAGAGTCGCAACGTTTTGAGAAAGTATTGATGTATTATAAACTTAAATGTGACCCTCAGACGCCTTGGGATAGTTATGCTTGTGGTGAGTGGGATTACCTTGCATACACTAGAATATACGATCATACTGGTGAAATCGATTCTAACCAAGATGAAGTCGTTAATGATATAGAAATTGGTCGCTTTATTACACCTTATGGAATTAATTTTGATTTAGGGCCAAGTGGATTTACATGGATTTATGATGTTACTGATTATCAAATGTATTTAAAAGGTTTAGTAGATTTAGCAGCTCATAATACCCAAGAGCTTATTGATTTAAAATTTGCCTTTATAGAAGGTGTTCCACCTCGTGATGTTCTTTCACGTCAACCAATTTGGTCTGATTTTAAAAGTTATTCTTATGCTAACTTGGATAATGATGTGAACTTGCAATCTATAGATGTTACACTTTCTGATTCGTCTGAGATGTATAAAATTAAAACACGTTTCACAGGTCATGGTCATAATGGCTCAGTGAACTGTTGTGAATGGGATTCTAAAGATCATATGATATCAGTTGATGGTGTAGAACGCTTCAATTGGGAGATTTGGGAAGAAACGGCTTGTGGGGATAATCCAAATATATCTCAAGGTGGAACATGGCCTTATGCAAGAGAAGGATGGTGTCCAGGTGATCTAGTTAAAGAATATGACCATGAATTAACACCATATGTTACACCTGGTTCAATAGTTACTTTTGATTATGACATCGAAGATGTTCCCTTAAATGATCAGGCTCAAGGTAATGGGAACTATATTGTTGCCATGGATTTAATTTCTTACTCAGCACCAAACTTTCAAAATGATGCGGCAATTATAGATGTTTTAAATCCAAATAATTGGGAGTATTACAGTAAATGGAATCCAAGTTGTTCAAACCCTAGGGTTATTATTCAGAATACAGGGGAACAAGATTTAACTTCTTGTAGAATTAGAATTTGGATTAGCTATGGAGATTTTATTGATTACGAATGGACTGGAAACTTGAAGTTTTTAGAAAAGGAAGTTGTTGAAATTCAAGTTACAGATGATAGCTGGTGGGCTGATTATTCAGGTCAACAAACATTTAGTGCACGTGTAATGAATGTTCAAGGTGTCCAAGATATGGATGAATATGTAAATAATAATGAGATTTCTACGAAGTTTGAAGCTCCAAGCTACATTTCAGGTGAATTCTTGGTTTGGTTTACTACTAACAATAAAGCAAATGAGAACAATTGGAGGTTGGAAGATGGAGGTGGAAATATCATTTTTCAGAGAAATACATTAACCAATGAAACGACTTATAAAGATACGTTTGACCTCGCTCCAGGTTGTTATAGTATTACTTTAGAAGATACTGATAACGATGGTATAGGTTTTTGGTATTCAGCCATTCCAGTTATAGATGGAGGAGAAGGTGAAACTGACGGAACATTTAGAATTAAAAAAGTTGGTGGACCAGTTGTTAAGACATTGAATCGTGATTTTGGAAACTATAGCAAGTTTAATTTCTCCGTTGGATATGCATTGGGTATTAAGGAACAAGATTTATCACATAAAATAGATGTATTCCCAAATCCAAACAATGGAGTGTTTCATGTAGAATTGAGTGGAAGTATAGGGGGTAGAGCACAGTTGGAAGTGTTTGATATAACAGGTAGAAAAGTAATTTCTCAGTCTATGAACACAAATCTCAATTTCGCAACATCCTTGGTTGATTTACCGAGTGCTCCCGCTGGACATTATTTCATTAAAATAGTAACGAGCGAACGTGTATACACAAAAGAGTTTGTCAAGCAATAATAAACTCTGCTAAACTTAAAGGGGATGGGATTTAATCGTTCTCTTTTTTTATCTAAAGTATTTTTTTAGCCTGAGGATAGGCTCTTCAATATAAGTATAGCTTAATCGACTTATTATTATGGTTATATAACCGGATAATAGTAAGAATGCAATGAACCCAAAAATTGACTCTTGAAGGCCATATTGTATAATTATTTTTTGAACGAAGTAAATCACGATACATTGATACATATAGAGTCCATAGCTTATTTTACCCAAATTAAAAAAACCTAAAATCTTATCTGCTTTATAAAAAGAGTGTGAGCAATTGATTTGCTCAAAAATCACAAATGAAAAAAATAATCCAATAAATAAGCGTTCTATTCCGATTAGGTAGCCTTGAAAAATAGTTGTTGACATTAATAATAAAAATATACCGGCAAGATAAATAAGAATTATTTTAATCCTTGAGAGATTATTGAAAGATGATAGCAAATTAGTATTAAGTGCTAAAACACTTAATAATCCTCCAATTGCTAAATCACTTATAACTGAAAGTGTATGGAAGTATATTATACGTTCATCGTCGATATGTAAGCTTCTGAAAATAACGCTTAGCAGAATTACTATAATGAAGTATATGTGGTAGTACTTTCCTTTTCTTATAGAGTCGAAAATAGCGATTAAAAAGACGCAGGTCATATAAAATTGTTCCTCTATACTGACAGACCAAGTGATGGTTAAAAAACTGATAGAATCTCTCCATCCTGTCCATAGCTCTTCAAAATTAGAAATGAAAAAAGAGTAGTGCAAAAGTGAATTTTCAGTCTCGAATCCATTAGGGAGTAATGGGAAAATAATGAACCCGAAAATAATAATAATGAAATATAATGGCCAAATCCGGAGTGATCTTCGCATGAAAAACTGAAAAGGATTAATTTTTCCTTTTCGCTTGGCTTCATTTAATAAAAGAGATGTAATTAAAAATCCACTAAGCACAAAAAATAGTCCAACACCATGATGACCTTTACTCATTACCTTAAATATTTGAGTGAATATTGGGTCTGAAAAGAAATCACCCCAAATTTCTCTACCTAGTGTAAAAAGATGAAATAGAAATACTGAGAGCGCTCCAATAAATCGTAAACCATTTAGGTTCTCGTAAAAGGGAAGTGATAATTTCTCTGTTTTATTGTTTTCCAAAGCGATGAATCATTAATTTTACCGACAAATTAAAGCAAAATACAGATACTATGACGTATGATATCGCAATTATTGGAGGAGGTATTGTCGGAGCGGCAACATTTTATAAGCTTCAGAAGAAATATCCAGGACAAAAAATTGTACTGATTGAGAAAGAAGGGACACTTGCAGGTCACCAAACGGGTCATAATTCTGGTGTGATTCACTCCGGACTTTATTACAAGCCAGGGTCTTTGAAAGCACGTAACTGCATTCAGGGTAGACATGAGCTTGTCGCATTTTCAAAAGAACATGGCATCGCTCATGATGTCTGCGGGAAAATTGTTGTTGCAACAGATGAAAGTGAGTTGATAAACATGGAGAGGATCTATAAAATTGGTCTTGAAAATGAGATTGAAGGTCTTCAAAAGTTAACAGGAGAAGAATTAAAAAAATACGAACCGCACGTTGTAGGAGTAGCTGGACTTCTTGTTCCTTGTACCGGCATCATTGATTTTAGAGCAGCAACAGAGAAAATGGCTGAGTTAGCATTAGCGATACAACCCGAAAGTAAAATGTTCTTAGGGCATGAGGTTCAGGATATCATTAAGAATAAGAATACATCCACTATTGTTACTAATAAAACTGATTTTGAAGCAAAGTATTTAGTCTTCTGTGCTGGACTTCAAGCAGATCGACTTGCGAAAAAAGATGGTGTAGATTTAAAAGAGAAGGTAGTAGGATTTAGAGGTGATTACTATGAGTTGACTGAGCAAGGCATTCACAAAGTGAAAAACTTAATCTATCCAGTGCCAAATCCGGACTTCCCATTTTTAGGGGTTCACTTTACGCGAATGACCAATGGTGAAATTGAATGTGGTCCAAATGCTGTTTTCACATTCAAACGTGAAGGTTATGGTAAAACTGATTTCTCTTTAAGAGATACTTGGGATGCTCTTACTTACGGTGGCACTTGGAAGTTATTCTTTAAGAACATAAAATTTGGTATCAATGAATATCGAAGAGCTTTTTCTAAGAAGTTATTCTTAAAAACACTTCAACGTATGATTCCATCATTGACTATGGATGACCTTAAGCCAGGTAGAGCTGGTGTGAGAGCATTGTTGTTGAGGCAAGATGGTGATACACGAGATGATTTTAGAATTGAGTATCATGGTAATGCAATTCATGTATTGAATGCACCGTCGCCTGCTGCAACCGCATCATTGGCTATTGGAGGTTATATTACTGATGAAGCTGAAAAGCACTTTGGTCTAAAATAAAACTAAACCCCTCCTTTCTCGGATAGTAAGATTGCGATTGGTCGTGTAGATGAAAATTGTGATAACACAATAATTATGGCTACTGTTATTGGTACACTCAAGAACATCCCTATAATTCCCCAAATTGAACCCCAAAGGGCTAAAGATAATATAGCTACTAGTGCGCTTATGTTTAGTGTGTTACCCATTATTCTCGGCTCAATAAGACTTCCAACAAGCATCGCAACTGTCCCTACACCAATTAGAATGATCAAGAAAGGAAGAAACTCTCCAAATTGAATTAGTGAGAACAATGCTGGTAACAAAGTTCCAATGATTGGACCAACAGAGGGTATGAAGTTTAACATGAAAATTAGAAATGCCCAAAACAAAGGCGATTCAATACCAACTGCTAAAAGGATGAAATAACTAAGAGTGGTACTTGTCAGGCTGATTAATGATTTTAAACTAATGTAACTTGACATTGATTTGTCAATCTTTCTTAATGTCGACTGAACACTAGCATATTGATTATCATTTGTGAAAATTAATTGAATTTTATGCTCAATTAAGGATTCTTCAATAAAAATGAAGATGACGTAAAAGATAATCATTACCATATTACTCAGTAATTCAGAAATAGAATTAAAAAAACCTTTTAGATGACTTGCAAATTCAAAGTTTTGAATTAAGTTAGTCAACTCGCTACTTAGGTCGATATTTAGAATTTCATTGATTCGCAGAGAAATAACATCAATGTTTGCCGCGTATAATGAATAGGATTCTGCTAAATTCTCAATATTAGAAGAAAGGATTTTTCCTACTGTAAAAATACCTAAGAATATAACAAATGAAGCCAGAATTGTTTTAAACCAAGACGGAACATACTTTTTAATAATGTGATTTTTATCTAATAAGTTTCTTGTTTTCTTAACTATAAACCAAATGAGAATAGCGATGATAAAAGGTATAATTATCGTTTGACCATATATTAAGGCAAAGAATATAATTGTTGTTGCTAAAAGCCAGGAAGTTATATTATTCAATTTCATACATTAAAAATAATCAAAATTAGTAGTTGTTTACCTTAATAATTTATCCATGCTCATACTTAAATAGAAATCTTCTTAATAGAATCGGTCAAGAAATAATTACTAATGATGAGTTGAGTTATCTGATTTAAAGAAAAATGTGAATTGAACATAGAAATATTCTAATTGAATCTAAGTTAGTTTTTATTTTTATTACATAGTATAAAGATTATCTTTGTCAAAATTATTTTTAGATGAGTAAAGAATTAAAAGCAGTAAGTTACTGCGTAGGGATGAGTTTAGGTGGAAGTTTATTACAACAAAACCTGCAAGGAATATCAGCTGAAGTACTAGCTGAAGCAATTCAAGATACGTTCGATTCAAAAGAATTGAAATATACCCCAGAAGAGGCGAATCAAATTATTCAAGATTTTCTTGCAAAAGAAGGTGAAAAGAAATTTGGTGGGAACAAAACTAAAAGTGAGGAATTCTTAGCGGAAAATGCAAAGAAAGAAGGTGTTCAAGTAACTGCTTCTGGATTGCAATATGAAGTGATTGAGAAAGGCGCTGGTGACAAGCCATCAGAAACGAGTAACGTAACTGTACATTATCACGGTACTTTAGCCGACGGTACTGTTTTTGACAGCTCTGTTGAAAGAGGAGAGCCAACAAGCTTTGGTGTAAATCAAGTTATTCCAGGATGGACAGAAGCTTTACAGTTAATGCCAAAAGGAGCGAAGTATAGGTTGTATATACCTCAAGATTTGGCTTATGGAGCAACTCCGCATCCAGGTGGACCGATTGAGCCATACATGGCATTGATTTTTGATGTTGAATTATTAGAAATAGCATAATGAGAAAGTGGTTATTTATTGCTCCATTGGGTATATTGTTTGCTTGTGGAGAAAGCGCTACACAGCTAGATGTGGATAAGATTAATCTTGACGAATATTCAGATAGAATTGGATACGTACTAGGATCTCTTAACGCTGAATCAATCTTGCAATCAGGAGGTAAGATGAATGAGATGAATAAAGAGCTATTGATCGAAGGGTTTACAAGTAACTTAAGTGATAAAGATTGTAGCGATTGCGATGATGTTATTTCCGCGTTATTTGGGGCTTATGGTCAAGATCTTGATACAACTAAAATTGATGCTGGTTCAATATGTATCGGTCGCTTGACTGGGTTTAGATTTTATGCCGACATGATTGGCATGGGAGGGAATGATAAAATCAACATGGAAATGGTTAAAGTTGGATTTAGACATGGTATTTATGAATCAGATACTTTAATTGATGAAACAGAAAAAAGAACTATGGTTCAAAATTTCATTACCGATATTAATTCACTGAATGGTGAAAAAATGCTTGAAATTGCGAAGAATGAACCTGATGCTCAGGTATTTGATAACGGAATTGTTATGTTCACATTAGAAGAGGGGAAAGGTGATTACCCAGACCCTAAAGATGATGTTGAAGTAGAATATATCCTTACAAATGCATTTGGTGATACTGTTCAAAGTAGTTATGAGATGAAGAAAGTAAATCCTGATGCAGGACCAGTTTATTTAAGTTTAAATGGTGGTGTTATCGCAGGTTGGTCTTTCGTTATTCCTAAAATGAAAGTGGGAGGTAAAGCAAGAGCTTATATTCCATGGAGTTTAGCTTACGGAGAGAAAGGAGGTAAAGAATCGTTATGTTTCTTTATCGAGCTTAAAGGTAAAGGTCCAGGAGGATCTTTGGTTAAGCAGCAACCAGGAATGTGATCGAATAAGATTTGATATTGAAAATAGCTCATCCCAAGATGGGCTATTTTTTTTGTTTAATCATTAACTAATTATGAGAGGGGAATAAAAAATGCAATTCGATAAATGACCGGTAAAAAACCTGCTGACTGGCCACTAGTTGTTTTCTTTTGCATAAAGTAAGAGGATCTAAATGGACTGTTTTCTGCATCTATCACATCATACATTACACCAGCATTAATACGAATACCAGCGTTAAATTCCATAGAGAACCCGCCCCCTAAAAATAAAGTTGGTGCCCATGTGCCAGTCTGTGATACAAACCCTGCTGTTTGATAAGGAGAACGGAGCACTTCGAATTCAGCACCTAAAAATAAAGCATTGAAAAACCGACCATGCAAAAATGCACCTCCTCCATACATATTGTAGCCTCCTGATTGTTGAGTTAGTAGATTTTTAATCCACAAACGCTCATATCTAACAGATGTGCCAGCGATTAAATACTCACCTAAATTTAAACCATATTTCAATCCTAATCCTGCATTACCTCCATTTGTGGATGCTGAAAATGCTAGGTCAAAACCAATTTCACTACCATCCATTTCAAATGACTGTGAATGTGCAGTATTTATAGATAAAACTAAGCAAAGAATTAGGGCGAATATATTTTTCATGTTCATTTTTTTTTCAAATATAGTTTAAAACTATGTAATGAAATTTTCTGTGCCATGCTACATAAGTAAAATCTAGTAGTATCTTCGTCTTTCAAAACACATCATTATGCAATTATTAGACGGTAAAGTAACAGCTCAAAAAATTCGTGAAGAGTTAAAGAATGAGGTAGATACAAGGAAATCTAAAAATGAGAAAACGCCTCACTTAGTCGCTGTTCTAGTTGGTGATGATGGTGGTTCACTAACTTATGTAAATGCAAAAGTTAAGGCATGTGATCAAATTGGTTTTGACAGTTCATTGATTAAATATGATGATTCAGTTTCTGAGGAAGAGCTATTATCGAAAGTACAGGAATTAAATAATGATGATGATATAGATGGTTTTATCGTTCAGTTACCATTACCAAAGCATATTAATGAGTTAAAAGTAACACAAGCGATTGATCCTTTAAAAGATGTGGATGGGTTTCATCCTGAGAATTTAGGTAAGATGGTTTTGAATTTACCAAGCTTTTTACCTGCTACTCCTGCTGGAATTCTTCAATTGTTGAAGCGAAATAACATTGAGACTTCAGGTAAAGATTGTATTGTTATCGGGAGAAGCAATATTGTTGGTATGCCATTAAGTATTATGCTCGCACGTAATGCAGATCCGGGTAATTGCACAGTTACTTTAGCGCATAGCCGCACCAAAAATTTAAAAGAAAAGGTTCTAAATGCAGATATTATTATTGCCGCAATTGGTCGCCCTGGTTTTGTGACAGCCGACATGGTTAAGGAAGGTGCTGTAATTGTTGATGTTGGAACTACACGTGTTGCAGATGCATCGAAGAAAAATGGTTGGGCATTGAAAGGTGATGTAGCTTTTGATGAAGTTGCTCCAAAATGCTCTTATATTACTCCAGTTCCTGGTGGTGTTGGCCCAATGACAATTGCGTCATTAATGATCAATACACTTCAGTCTATGGAATTAAGAGGTAAGTAGTTGAATAAGATGCCTAAAATATCTATCTAGTTGACCGAACACTATCCCCGCTTATTATAGTTTTATATTCTCCGGGTAGCTTAGTGTAATTATATAAGTCATATTTGTCTTTCTAATGTGTAAACTTGTAATAAATATTGAAAATCAATCTTAATTTTGGATATGGAATACGAATCATACTTCGATAAAGCCGAAGAGAATAAAGATAAAATAGCAGCAAAATTTAAAAGGCTGAAGAAAAAAAAGCCGAAAAATTTAGATAGTTTGTTTCAAGAAGCTCATGAAAAGGCATTTGATGAAATTGATTGTTTGAAATGTGCAAATTGTTGTAAGACAACAAGTCCTATTTTTAGAGATATAGATATTAAAAGGATATCGAAAAAGATGAAGGTTTCTGTGCGTGATTTTGAAGATAAATACTTGCGACGTGATGAAGATAGTGACTGGGTGTTAAAGACTTCACCGTGTACTTTTTTGATAGATGATAATACATGTGGAATATATGATTATCGCCCTCAGGCTTGCGTAGAATATCCTCACACAAACCAAAGAAAAGTCATTCAGGTTCTTGATTTAACATTAAAAAACATTGAAGTATGTCCTGCTGCAGCTAAAATTTCACTCGAAATCACGCAGCATTTAGGTTGAAACCAACTTTTTTTTCATTAAATTCGTTTGTTAATTATATACTATTATAATACTAGATTCATGAGGTCAACTACAATACTATTAACTGCGATAACAATTCTTACTTTTTCTTTTTCTATTTTTTCTCAAAGAGGTAAAGATGGAGATTTAAATATTGCTAGTATAAATACAGTTTTAAACACTTACACACATATAACAGCAACCTCAGGTGCTGGTTCAACAACCATTACTGTTGCTGATAATTCAATGAGTGGTGGGGCATTTACATCAAACCTTGCAGCTGGAGATTTAGTTATGATTATCCAAATGCAAGGCGCATCTGTGGATATTAACAATTTCCCAGTCCTTGCAGGAGGGATTCATACTGCGCCTGCTGCAAACTTATATGATTGGTGGCTGGCCATAGAGGATTTTGGAGCGATTTTAAACTATAAATCTTCAGGGAAGTTTCAAACTGTTGAAGTTTCAGGTATTACAGGGAATAATTCAATTCAATTGCAATGTGGTTTAGATTATACATTCGCTTCTAGTAAACACGTTCAGGTAGTCAGAATTCCACGTTTTAATGATTTAACAGTTTCAGCTGGTGTAAACAGCATAGTTCCTAATGCTTGGGATGGACAATCAGGTGGTGTTGTTGCCTTAGAAATTGATGGTATTTTTTCAATTAATTCAGGCTCATCAATTAGTGCTTCAGGCTTTGGCTTTCGCGGAGGTCAATTAGACCCATTTGGTCAATCTGGAAATGCAGCTAATCCAGACGAAGTAAGATATCTTGGGACTCCTATCGCTAGTGAGGGCTCTGAGAAAGGAGAAAGTATTTATGGACATTACGCTGAATATGATAATATAGATTCTAGATATGGAATTGGAGCCACTGCAAATGGAGGTGGAGGTGGAGGACACCAGAATTGCGGAGGCGGAGGCGGTTCTAACGTTTCAAGTTCAATAACAGGTTATACTGGAAAAGGAATTCCTATAGGATACGTCGCAGCATGGGATCAAGAGTCTCCAAGTTTTTCAGCATCAGCATCTCCAGGAGGAGGTAGAGGTGGATATGCCCTTTCTGAAGTAAGTCAGAGTCCAATCACTAATGGACCTAACCTTTCATCATGGAATGGTGATGCTAGAAAAAGTAATGGTGGTTTAGGTGGTCATCCGTTACTCTATGATTCTAATAGATTATTTTTTGGAGGTGGTGGAGGAGCTGGAGATCAAGATAGTAATCAAGGCGGTGCTGGCGGTGCTGGCGGAGGTATCGTTTATATTTCTAGTTATGGCACATTTATAGGTTCTGGTTCAATTACCGCAAACGGTTCAAATGGACAAAATACAAATCCTAATAATGAGACAGTAAGTTTCTTTGAGCCTAAAAAAGGGAATGACGGAGCTGGCGGTGGTGGCGGTGGTGGAGCTATTTATATTGAAGCAGCAGTAGCAGTACCTCCGGCTTTAACTTTAAGTGCTATTGGGGGGAATGGTGGTGATCAAAATATTTCACTTGCTTTCGGTCAGCTTCCTGAGACCGGTGGGCCTGGTGGAGCTGGTTCTGGAGGTTATGTAGCATACAGTTCAGGAACGCCAATTGAAACGGTAACAGGTGGTGTTAATGGAACAACAAATTCATCTCAAATGACTGATTTTCCTCCAAACGGAGCAACAACAGGAGGAGATGGTCTTTCTGGATTGAGTTCAGGTTATTATGATTTAATAGCTGCAGACACCCTTTTCTGTGGAGCAACTACGACAGATTTAAGTGTTACTCTGTTGGGAGCTCTTCCAGTTGGCTCTTCTATTGAATGGTATACACAAGAATTTGGTGGTGTTTCAGTCAATACGGGTTCTACTTATTTAGCGTTAACAATCTCTTCAACAACAACTTATTATATTGGTGTTTGCGGAGCGGGAGATTTTAGAGTTCCTTTAACAATCACAGTTGTAGATAATAATTTAACTGTAACAGATCCGCTAGCGGTTTGTGCTCCATCTACTGTTGATATTACATTAGGTAGTGTGACTGCAGGAAGTTCTTTAGGTATAATTTCTTATTGGTTAGATTCTGCCTTTACTAGTTCGTTTGCTTCGCCAACAATTGCTGATTCAGGCACATATTATATTGAATTAGATTTTGGTTCTGGATGTATAGCGACGGAAGCTGTTAACGTTACTGTAAACTCTTTAGATGACGCAATATTTTCTATAACTGCATCGTGTGATGGAGGTATATCATCTATTTCAGGAACAACGGGAGGGGCATTCTTTTTTGATACCCCTCCTATTGATGCAGCTGTAATTGATATTGTAACAGGTGATGTAACAGGAGGGACTCCCGGAACTACTTATGATGTTATTTATGTCACGCCAGGTCTTTGTTCAGTAACTTCAACACAAAGTGTTATATCTTTAGATTTAGATGACGCAACATTTACAATTGCTCCTACTTGCGATGGAGGTATATCATCTATTTCAGGAACAGTAGGAGGAGCCTTTACTTTTAATGTTGCTCCAGTTGATGCAGTAGTAATTGACGGTTCAACAGGTGTTGTTACAGGCGGAACTTTAGGCACAACTTACGATGTTCTTTACACTACATCAGGGGTTTGTCAAGTGTCATCAGTCGTTTCTGTAACAGCAGTATTCTTGGATGATGCAACCTTCTCAATGTCTTCAACATGTGATGGAGGTAATTCAAGTATTTCCGGGACGCTTGGCGGGATATTTACATTTAACACACCTCCTTTAGGTTCTGCAGTTATTGATCCTTTAACTGGAACGATTTCTGGAGGTCTATCTGGTACAACATATGAGATTGTTTATTCAACTCCAGGTTCATGTTCAGTTAGTTCAGTAGAAACTGTGACTGCTTTGACTGCGGATGATCCTTCTTTCACAATGACAGCAAATTGCGATGGTGGTTCTGCTAATATTTCAGGTACATCAGGAGGTGTTTTTATATTTAACGTTTTACCAACTGACGCTGCAGTTATTGATGGAACATCAGGAATAATTACTGGCGGAACATCAGCAACAATGTATGATATTTTATATGCAACACAAGGAGTTTGTCCTACAAGTTCAATAGAATCTGTAACAACTTTAATAACAGATGATCCTTCTTTTACACTAGTAGCAACATGTGATGGAGTCACTTCCAATGTATTAGGTACAATCGGAGGTATATTTACATTTAATACTTTACCATCTGATGCTGCTATAATAGATGCTGCTACAGGAGTAGTTTCAGGGGGAACTTACAGCGCTACTTACGATATATTATACACTACTTTAGGTGTTTGTTCCTCGAGTGATACTGAGTCTATTTCAGCTCTTTCAGAAGATGATGCTTCATTCATTTTGACGCCTTTATGTGATGGTGGTAGTGTTAATGTTACAGGTCTTACTGGAGGAATATTTACATTTAATGTTGCGCCTACGGATGCTGCTTCTATAGATGCAACGACCGGAGAAATTACTGGTGGGTCATCAAACACCTCTTATGATGTTTTATACACTACTTCTGGAACTTGTCCAAGTTCCAGTGTGCAATCAGTTGTTTCTTTAATAACAGATGACGCATCTTTTACTATGACAGCCGGATGTGATGGAGGAACAGCTAATATAACTGGTACAACTGGAGGAACTTTTTCTTTCAATGTTTCACCTCTCGATGCTGCCTCAATTGCTGCGACTTCTGGTCAAGTGACAAATGTTACAGATGGAGTCACTTATGATATTCTTTATACAACCTCAGGAACTTGTAGCGCAAGTTCTGTTGGCTCATTTACCGCTATTGATACTGATGATGCAACATTCTCATTAATAGCAACATGTGCCGGTGGAACAGCGTTGGTTTCTGGTACAACCGGTGGACTGTTTACTTTTAATGTTCCTCCATTGGATGCTGCAACTATAGATGTTTCAACAGGTGCTGTTTCAAATGGAACTTCTGGAGTGTCATATGATGTGGTTTATACAACGAATGGAGCTTGTCCTTCTAATTCAACAGAAACGTTAACTGTTTTAACAACAGAAGATGCAATGTTTACAATTTCACCAACGTGTGATGGCGGTGTTCCTGTGATTCTAGGGACAACAGGAGGAACGTTTACCTTTGCTGTTGCGCCTACGGATACTGCTTCTATAAATGCAGCGACTGGAGAAATTACTGGTGGGTTATCAAACACCTCTTATGATGTTTTATACACTACTTCTGGAACTTGTCCAAGTTCCAGTGTGCAATCAGTTGTTTCTTTAATAACAGATGACGCATCTTTTACTATGACAGCTGGATGTGATGGAGGAACAGCTAATATAACTGGTACAACTGGAGGAACTTTTTCTTTCAATGTTTCACCTCTCGATGCTGCCTCAATTGCTGCGACTTCTGGTCAAGTGACAAATGTTACAGATGGAGTCACTTATGATATTCTTTATACAACCTCAGGAACTTGTAGCGCAAGTTCTGTTGGCTCATTTACCGCTATTGATACTGATGATGCAACATTCTCATTAATAGCAACATGTACTGGTGGAACAGCGTTGGTTTCTGGTACAACCGGTGGACTGTTTACTTTTAATGTTCCTCCATTGGATGCTGCAACTATAGATGTTTCAACAGGTGTTGTTTCAAATGGAACTTCTGGAGTGTCATATGATGTGGTTTATACAACGAATGGAGCTTGTCCTTCTAATTCAACAGAAACGTTAACTGTTTTAACAACAGACGATGCAATGTTTACAATTTCACCAACGTGTGATGGCGGTGTTCCTGTGATTCTAGGGACAACAGGAGGAACGTTTACCTTTGCTGTTGCGCCTACGGATACTGCTTCTATAAATGCAGCGACTGGAGAAATTACTGGTGGGTCATCAAGTGCTTCATATGATGTTTTATATACTACTTCTGGCTTTTGTCCAATCTCTTCTGTTGAAACATTTACGGTCGACGATTGTACTATCTTAATTATTCCAACTGCATTTACACCAGATAATGATGGTGATAATGATCGATGGGAAATTTTAGAATTAGACTTTAAGTATCCAGAGAATATAGTTCGAATATTTAACCGATGGGGAGATTTGATATTTGAACACCATGCAAGTGTTTCTCAACCATATGATTCAAACCGTTGGGATGGTACCTATCAAGGAAGTATTATGCCTATTGGTTCATATTATTTTATTATTGATCTAAACGACGGTGTTTCAGAACACGAAACAGGAACAGTTTCAATAATTCTTAACAGGTAATATAAGAGCCTAAATAAATGGCAGCCATCAAAACTACATTAAGTTTGGAAATGCGTAAAGTTTTCCAAAATCAGTATGATAACTTGGAAAAGAACCAGGGTTTCAAAGTGATGATGTCTCATTTTGGTTTATTCTCTCAAGATTTAGTTTCAAAACTCTCTATAGCGGCAGAGGATATCCTGACAAGTGCAGGGGATAAAAAGAAGGTTGTTAAGCGGGCATTTTCAATCTTAATTGAAGGACTTCAAAATATTCGAATCCATGGTAGTGAAGATGAGTTTGATAGGCAGTTGGGCTATTTGATTTTTGCCAGTAACAAAGAGGGGTATAAAATAATAATGGCAAATGTTATTCGTTCTTCAGAGTATAAAAAATTAGAAGGTTATATAGAGGTGATAAATTCAAAATCAGCAGGTAGTATTAAAGAGAATTATGTTTCGGTTCTTTCAAATGAATTTTTAAGTCAAAAATGTGGGGCCGGACTCGGTTTTATTGCTACTCGCATGAAATCAGGAAATCCTCTTCAGTACAGATTTTACGCATTGAGTGAAGAGAAGATGTTATTTACCTTTTGTGTTATATTAGATCGATAATTAATCGAAATTATTTTTTCGGTTCAACTTAGTTTGATATATTTGTTTAGAATTATTCTAAATAGATGAGTAAAATAAAGTTAAAATCTCCAATTGAATCCTTTTTAGCAAGCTCAGACGAATGGTTTTGTAAAAAGAAAAAATGTTGCAAGAAGTATAATAAAGGTGGAGTGAACTGTAAAAAATGCCCTAAGGTTTAGCACCCTTTATTATTCCGGGTCTATTTTAAAAAGTCATTTATCTATAGTTTCTCTAATATATTTTTGCATCTTAATACATTGTTGTGAGTAAAAAAAATAAATTAAATGTTGTGTATTCCACAAATCCAGATTTTGATTATTCGTATGATGAAAATGAAGAAGTTGAATTACTTCCTAATAATGAGCAGCGTTTATATGTTTCTATAGACAGGAAGAAACGTGCAGGCAAAGAGGTTACGCTTGTTGAGGGTTTTGTTGGACCTAATGAGGATATTAAGGGTTTAGCGAAGTCACTTAAAAGTAAGTGTGGTGTTGGAGGTACAGCTAAGGAGGGTGAAATTATTATTCAAGGAAACTTCAAGAATAAGGTCTATGATTTATTACTTAAGGAAGGGTTTTTGGTGAAGAAAAAAGGTGGGAATTAAAACAGAATAACCTAGTCTTGTCATTGAAATGAAGATGAATAACCGCTGCATCCTTAAAGGAACTAGTAGAAAAAAATAAGTGTATTTATTCTTGACTTAATAGTAATAAAATAACTGTTTAATGAATCGGTATAGATAACGGAGTGATTCATATTAGGAATAAATGATGAAAGACTAAATTTTTAGCGCATTTATTCAAGAGACCATAAATACTTTTATCTTTGTGGTAATGCAAAGACAAGTGATTCTTAATTCAAAACACTTTGAACTGACGATTAATCGACTTTGTTACCAGCTTATTGAAATTCATAACGACTTCTCGAATACTGTTTTAATTGGCCTACAACCTCGTGGGATTAATGTTTTGTCGCGTATTAAAGAGCGATTAGAACTAATCCTAGGGAAAGAGGTTGTTTGTGGAGACTTAGATATTACTTTCTATAGAGATGATTTTAGACGTAGAGAAACACCGATTATTCCAAGTGCAACAAATATTGATTTTGTGATTGAAAATAAAAAGGTTGTTCTTATGGATGATGTTTTATACACCGGTCGTACAATTCGATCTGGTTTAGATGCCTTACTTGCTTTTGGTAGGCCAGAACAAGTAGAGTTGTTGACCTTGGTTGACAGAAGATTTAGAAGAGATTTACCAATTCAAGCAGATTACGTTGGGAAAACAGTAGACACATTGATTTCTGAACGTGTTTCTGTGGAGTGGAAAGAAATAGAAGGAGAAGATAGAGTAGTACTTTTTACACCTGATTCAAATGGATAGTTTAAGTGTTGAGCATTTAGTAGGTATAGAAGACCTAACTAAAAATGATATTGAACTTATTTTTAAAACAGCAGATGCTTTTAAGGAGGTTATTAATCGACCAATTAAAAAAGTGCCGTCACTAAGAGATATTACGATTGCCAATTTGTTTTTTGAAAACTCAACAAGGACAAGATTGTCTTTTGAATTAGCAGAAAAACGGATGTCTGCAGATATAGTCAATTTATCTGCTGCAAGTAGCTCTGTTAAGAAGGGAGAAACACTCATTGATACTGTAAATAATATCCTTTCAATGAAAGTTGATATGGTGGTGATGAGACATCCTAATCCTGGTGCAGCTAAATTTTTATCGGAACGCGTTAACGCCAAGGTTATTAATGCAGGTGATGGAACACATGAACACCCTACACAAGCATTGTTAGATGCATATTCAATTCGAGAACGATTGGGTTCCGTAGAAGGAAAGAAAGTAGTGATTGTTGGAGATATTATTCATTCGCGTGTTGCATTGTCTAATATTTATTGTCTTCAAAAACTTGGTGCCGAAGTTATGATTTGTGGACCAACAACATTAATTCCAAAGTATATCCATGAGTTAGGGGTGAAGGTTCAGTATAATTTACAGAAAGCGTTAGAGTGGTGTGATGTTGCTAATATGTTGCGCATTCAACTGGAGCGTCAGGAGATTAAGTATTTCCCTTCTCTTAGAGAGTATTCTATGCAATACGGCCTCACAAAAGAAATTATGGATAATCTGCAAAAAGAAATTATAGTGATGCATCCTGGCCCAATAAATAGAGGGGTTGAGATGACAAGTGATGTCGCCGATTCTAAGCAAGCAATTATTTTAAATCAAGTTGAAAACGGAGTTGCAGTTCGAATGGCTGTGATTTATTTATTAGCTTCTAAGATTAAAAGACAGTAGTATTATATTAAATTTGAAATAAACTCACAATGGATTTTATAGTTAGTAGAAATAGCGGTACAGCTGTTGTTAAAACAAATATAGAGAAGTTGAATGCTTCTAATGCGTCTGGGTTAAAAGCGGAGTTGATTATTTTAGGGAGGGATAGCATAAATAACATTGTTATTGATATGGCTCTAACTAAGTATTGTGATTCTTCGGGACTGAGCGCTCTACTTGTAGCTAATCGTATGTGTAAAGATACTAATGGTAAATTTGTATTATGTGGATTGATGCCAAATGTTCAGAAGTTGATTGAAATTGCTCAATTAGACAAGGTGTTAAATATCACAGCAAATCAAGAAGAAGCATTAGCGAATATTTAATAGCGTGCATTTTTCAGTAACAATTTTAGGGAGTGGTTCGGCTTTGCCAACTGAAAGGAGAAATCCAACATCTCAATATATTGAGTGTAATGGTAGAAACCTTCTAATTGATTGTGGAGAAGGGACCCAAGTTCAGCTTCGTAAATATGGAATAAAATTACAGCGTATTGAACATGTCCTGATTTCTCATTTGCATGGGGACCATTATTTTGGGCTGGTAGGGCTTCTCAGTTCAATGCATTTACTAGGTCGTGTTAAGCCGATCAATATATATGGCCCTGAAGGATTAAAAGAGATAATAGAGCTTCAGTTACATTACGGTAATTCACGTTTGGCATATGAACTAAATTTCCACACGCTTAATGCTAGGTCTAGCGGCTGTTTCTTTGAAGATGATATTTTTAGTCTTCATCATTTCCCACTTTCTCATAAAATCCCTACTATTGGCTATTTAGTTCAGGAAAAGGAGCGTGAGCGAAATCTAAGAACAGAAATTGCAATTGCTGATGATATCAGGATTGAATACATGCATCGTCTTAAAAAAGGTGAAGACGTCATTGATGAAAATGGAAACGTTATTTCATTTAAGAAGTACACGAAGGCTCCTAAAAAGCCTAGGTCTTATGCCTTTTGCTCAGACACTAAGTATTATGAGCCAATAATACCTTTTATTCTTAATGCCTCAACGCTTTATCATGAAGCGACTTTTACGGAGGCCTTTGCTGGTCGTGCTAAAGCAACTTTCCATTCAACAGCAATTCAAGCAGCTACTATTGCTAAGAAAGCGGAGGTGAACAAATTGTTAATTGGACATTTGAGTGCCCGCTATCATGGTGGTGAAGTTCATATTGAAGAAGCGAAGACTGTGTTTGAAAACTGTGAAGTAGTTGAAGATGGCTCTACTTATTTTATATAATGACAGTTTTTAACGGCTAGAAGTGAATAAGTTCTAGTGTTTTAAAAGAAAACACCCCCTTTAGTTCATTATATTTGGTAGTTGTCCAACAATTCTATTTAAATGGCAGAAATTCAATATACTGAGGATAATATCCGCTCCCTCGATTGGAAAGAACATATTCGACTAAGACCTGGTATGTATATCGGGAAATTAGGGGATGGCTCATCCGCTGATGATGGAATCTATATCCTTGTTAAGGAGGTTATCGATAATTGTATCGATGAATTCGTTATGGGAAATGGAAAAAGTATCGATGTTAAGATAAAAGATGGAATTGTTTCGGTTAGAGATTATGGTCGCGGGATTCCCTTGGGTAAGGTTGTAGATGTTGTGTCAAAGATCAATACCGGCGGAAAATATGATTCTAAAGCCTTTAAGAAGTCCGTTGGGCTTAATGGGGTTGGTTCTAAGGCGGTAAATGCATTATCATCTTATTTTATGGTTTACTCTGTTCGTGATGGAGAAAAAAAATCTGCAACTTTTGAGCGAGGGGTGTTGGTAGATGATCCTGAAATTGAGAAGACGGATGAGCAAAATGGTACATATGCTGAGTTTATTGCAGATGAAACAGTTTTTAAAAAATACGCTTATAAGACAGCATATCTTCAGAAGATGATGTGGAATTATTGCTACCTAAATAGAGGTTTGGTAATAAAGATGAATGGTGAAAAGTTTTTGTCTAAAAATGGATTAAAAGATTTATTGGAGGATAATATGGATGGCGATCCCTTATACCCAATAATTCACATAGAGGATGATGATATTGAAGTAGCTTTTACACATGGTAAAACATACGGTGAGGATTATTATTCTTTCGTGAATGGTCAGCACACAACTCAAGGAGGTACGCATCAAGCAGCTTTTAGAGAATCGGTAGCGAAAGTGATTAAGGATTTCTATGGCAAGAATTATGAGGCTTCTGATATTCGTCAATCGATCGTTGCCGCCATTGCAGTTAAGGTTGTCGAGCCTGTATTCGAGTCTCAAACTAAAACAAAGCTTGGGTCATTAGAAATCGAGCCTGAAGGAAAATCTATGCGCGCGTTTGTAAATGACTTCTTAAAAGAGAAATTAGATAATTTTTTACACAGGAATCCTCAAGTAGTTGATGTTCTTGAAAAGAAAATTAAGCAATCTGAAAAAGAAAGAAAAGAACTTTCTGGAATTAGAAAAATAGCAAGAGATCGCGCGAAGAAGGCGAATCTTCATAATAAGAAGTTGAGAGATTGTAGAGTTCACTTAACAGACATAAAAAAGGAACAACGAGAAGAAACAACCCTGTTCATTACCGAGGGAGATTCTGCGAGTGGTTCAATTACTAAATCACGAAATGTGAATACTCAAGCGGTATTCTCTTTAAAAGGAAAACCATTGAATAGCTATGGTTTGACTAAGAAAGTGGTTTATGAAAATGAAGAATTTAATCTGATTCAAGCAGCATTAAATATAGAGGACGATATGGATGATTTGCGTTACAATAAGATTGTGATAGCAACAGATGCTGATGTCGATGGCATGCATATACGCTTATTATTACTGACTTTCTTTCTTCAGTTTTTCCCCGATTTAATTAAACGTGGGCATGTGTATGTTTTGCAAACCCCCCTGTTTAGAGTCCGTAATAAAAAGAAAACGATCTACTGCTATTCTCAGCAAGAACGAAGGGATGCAATGAATGAATTAGGAAAGAATCCAGAGATTACTCGATTTAAAGGTTTAGGTGAGATATCACCAGATGAGTTTCAACACTTTATAGGTGATGATATCCGTTTGGAACCTGTTATTCTTTCCAAAGAATCATCGATTGATTCAATATTGTCTTATTTTATGGGTAAAAATACGCCGGCAAGGCAAGAGTTTATTATCGACAACCTACGTGTTGAGGATGAGGTGGTAGAAGAGATAGGTAAGGATAAATTAGATAAAGCATCATAATATGGCTGACGAAAACGACGAGTTAGAAAACAACGAATTGAACGACGGTAAAGATGATGATAGTCAAAATACTGAAAATGACGAAGGAAAGAATCCGTTCCAAGAAAAGAATGTTTCAGATAATATTATTCCAGTAAGTGGGCTTTATGAAAATTGGTTTTTAGACTATGCCTCTTATGTTATTCTAGAAAGAGCTGTTCCTTCATTACATGATGGATTCAAGCCAGTGCAACGAAGAATATTACACTCCATGAAAGAAATGGATGATGGTCGTTACAACAAGGTTGCGAATATCATCGGAAATACAATGAAGTATCATCCCCATGGTGATGCGTCTATTGGTGATGCACTTGTCCATCTTGGTCAGAAAGATTTATTGATAGATTGCCAAGGGAACTGGGGGAATACACTTACGGGGGATGGCGCAGCAGCTCCACGTTATATCGAAGCTAGAATTTCGAAATTAGCAGCACATATTGTTTTTAATGCTAAAACAACCAATTGGCTCAAGAGTTATGATGGTCGTAATAACGAACCGGATCAACTTCCAGTTAAATTTCCATTATTGCTTGCTCAAGGTGCTGAAGGTATTGCTGTTGGTATGGCATGTAAAATAATGCCGCATAATTTTATTGAACTTATAGACCAGTCTATAAATCATTTGAGGGGTAAGAAAATTGTAATTTATCCAGACTTCCCGAATGGTGGAATGGTAGATGTTTCAAATTATAATGATGGACTTCGTGGTGGTAAAGTTCGTGTTAGGGCTAAAATCACGAAAAAAGATAATAAAACATTACTTGTCACAGAAGTCCCTTATGGAACAACAACTTCTCTAATCGATTCAATTTTAAAGGCAAACGATAAAGGGAAGATTAAGATTAAAAAAATTGAAGATAATACCGCGGCAACAGCCGAGGTTGTTATTCATTTAGCCTCAGGTGTGTCTCCGGATAAATCAATGGATGCTTTATATGCATTTACAGATTGCGAGGTTTCAATTTCTCCAAATTCATCAGTAATTGACGGTGATAAACCTCGATTTATGGGAGCTACGGAGATTCTTAGAGTGAATACTGATAATACACTCAACTTATTAAAGCGTGAGCTAGAAATCCGTCTGGATGAACTTGAAAAACAATGGCATTTTTCAACCTTAGAGCAAATATTTATTAATGAAGAAATGTACATCGATTTTAAGAATTATGGGGATAAAGAAGGGTTGTATGAATATTTATATAAATCGTTCAAACCTTTCAAACAGAAACTAATTCGTGAGATATTAGATGAAGACTTACACCGTTTAACTCAAATTCCAATGATTCGTATAACACGTTTTGATGCGGATAAAGCAAACGAAACGATTACGAAGATTGAGGATGAAATGGAAGTCGTTAAAGAGAAGTTAGCGAACTTGATAGAATACGCGATTGATTATTTTAAAGATCTTAAAAAACGATTTGGTGAAGGTAAAGAGCGGAAATCAGAGATTAAAACATTCGATTCAATTAATGCTTCTAAAGTAATTATTGCAAACAAGAAATTATACGTTGATTACGAAGAAGGATTTATAGGTCATAGTATCAAGAAAGCTGAATATGTTGTTGATTGCTCCGATATCGATGATGTTATCATCTTCTTTGCAAGTGGAAAAATGATGGTAACTAAAGTTGCTGATAAGAAGTTTATAGGTAAAGGAATTGTATATGCCAATGTATGGAAAAAAGGAGATAAACGTACGGTTTACCACCTAATGTATCAGGATGGTAAAGATGGGCCAGCAATGATGAAACGTTTTAATGTTAATTCAATCACGCGTGATACTGAATATGATTTAACTAAAGGAACAAGTGGCTCTAAGATGTTATACTTCACAGTACATCCGAATGGAGAGCGTGAAGTTGTAACTATTATTTTAAGAGCTAGACCACATTTAAAACGCCTAAAATTTGATATCGATTTAGGAGATTTATTAATTAAAGGTCGTGGTGCTGGTGGTAACCGAGTAACAAAAGAGATTGTTTCAAAAATTTTACAAAAAGAAGTAGGTGGATCAACACTTGCTGCGCGAAAAATTTGGTACGATACCGTTGTGGGTCGCTTAAATGATGATGGTAGAGGAGATTTTATAGGTAACTTTAAAGGCCAGGATAAAATACTTACATTATATAGGTCTGGAGAGTATCGATTGACAAACTTCGATCTTTCTTCACACTTTGATGATGACCTAATTCACATTGAAAAATGGCATCCAGAACGACCATTGTCTGTCGTTTATTATGATGCAGAGAAAGATTTACATTATTGTAAACGTTTCTTGTGTGAGGTGACTTCAGATAAAAAAGTATCGTTTATTTCAGAAAGTGAAGGCTCATATATGGATGTAGTTTCTACAGCATATAAGCCAAGGATACGCATTGTCTACAATAAGCTTTTAAAGGCAACGAAAAACTTACCGGATACTGAAATTTCCTTGGAAGAATTCATTGATATTAAAGGAATGAAGGCTCAAGGAAATCAAATGACAAAGCTTAAGGTGAAAGAAATTATCCTTGATCATAAAATTGATGGAGGAGAATCTTGGCCTGAAGCTGAAAAGATCGAGCCAACAACAATTGAAAGTGAAGAAGATGAGATTTCCGATACAGTGGAATGGGATGTGAAACCTGTTTCAGAGGATGATTTAGATCAACCGAAATTATTCTGACAAGAAATACTTTAGTCTGTTTACTGAATGTTTTGATTCACTTCTAACATTAATTTAACGAGAATGAAAAAATTTAAAAGTGTCAGTGAATCACAAATTGAAATGAGTCTTCTCATGACTCCTTCTAATTCAAATTTTAGTGGAAAGATCCATGGTGGCTATATATTGAATTTAATGGATGAAATAGCTTTCGCTTGTGCTTCAAGGCATTCTGGAAACTATTGTGTAACGGCATCGGTTAATAGGGTTGATTTTTTAAATCCGGTTGATGTTGGTGAATTACTACATTTAAAAGCGTCTATAAATTACACAGGAAAAACATCAATGGTTGTTGGGTTAAGAGTGGAAGCTGAAAATATACGTACAGGAGTAACCAAACATTGTAATTCTTCATATTTTACAATGGTCGCTAAAGATGGTAGTGGAATCAGTATGAACGTTCCGGGATTGATATTAGATACTGAGGAGTCAATACGTCGTTTTGCACGAAGTATGGAACGACAAAAACAATTAAAAATTCGTGAAAAAACATTTCAACCTTCTGTATTTCAAGTAGAAAAGTATTATGATAAATTAAAGGAGTTCAACGTGAATATCACTTTTGAGCAAGAGGACTAATGTTACTTTCAGTAAAAGGTTTTCTTACAGTATCCGTCTTGACTTTTTGATCACTTTAACTTACTTTTGTGTGAAAATAGGATTATTTTCTCTCCATGAATGAGAATAACTTCTAAGATTGAATTTATAGCCATTAAAATAAATTCAAGTTTTAATTGCCAGTTATATAACTTGGTTGAATGATTGATATTATTATGAATATGACGAATAAAAAAATGACATCAGCGGATTTAATCGCTTTAGAAGAAAAACATGGTGCTCACAATTATCATCCACTACCAGTTGTTTTAAATAGGGGTAAAGGTGTTAATGTATGGGATGTAGAAGGCAAGAAATACTTTGATTTTTTATCTGCGTATTCTGCGGTTAATCAAGGACATTGTCACCCTAAGATTATTAACGCTTTAAAAGAGCAATCAGATTTGTTAACTCTGACATCTCGCGCATTTCATAATGATGTATTAGGTCAATATGAAAAATACGTAACAGAATTATTTGGTTATGATAAGATTCTCCCCATGAATACAGGTGTAGAAGGTGGTGAGACTGCATTGAAGCTATGTCGGAAATGGGCATATAAAGTAAAGGGAATAGAACAGAATAAAGCTAAAATTTTATTTGCAGAAAATAATTTTTGGGGTAGAACTTTAGCTGCTGTATCGTCATCTACTGATCCAAGTGCATTTAATGATTATGGGCCTTATTTGCCTGGATTTGAAATAGTAAAATATAATGACATTAATTCTTTGGAAAAGGCTTTAGAAGATCCTAATGTAGCTGGATTCATGGTTGAGCCTATTCAAGGTGAGGCTGGGGTTATGGTTCCAGATGAAGGATATTTAAAAAAAGCATATGAATTATGTAAATCTAAAAATGTTTTATTTATTGCGGATGAAGTGCAAACTGGGATTTCAAGAACTGGAAAGTTATATTGTTGTCAACATGAAGGCGTTAAGCCAGATATATTAATTCTTGGTAAAGCTTTGTCAGGTGGTGTATTTCCTGTTTCCGCAGCATTAGCAGATAATGAAATAATGATGACAATTAAGCCAGGTGAGCATGGATCTACCTTCGGAGGAAATCCTTTAGGTTGTAGAGTTTCTATGGCTGCTTTAAAGGTTGCTGTAGATGAAAATCTAGCTGGTAATGCTGAAGTATTGGGGCATATATTTAGAGAAGAATTATCTGAATTTGCTAAAGAAAATGACTTGGTGAATTCTGTAAGAGGTAAAGGACTTTTAAATGCTCTTTTAATTAATGATGTCGAAGAAAGTTCTACTGCTTGGGATATTTGTCTAAAATTAAGAGATAATGGTTTGTTAGCAAAACCAACACATGGTAATATTATTCGATTTGCACCTCCTTTAGTTATAACAGAAAGTGAGCTTATGGAGTGTGTCGGTATTATTAAAAAAACAATCAATGAGTTTAAAAGGTAATTAAAAATGCATAACCGCAATAGTTTAATTAACTAATTAAATTCAGGCCTTGAGCTTTCGTTAATAGATATGATAGTATGAGTAAAATCAAATTTGGAACAGATGGTTGGAGAGCAATTATCGCAGAAGATTATACCGTAGATAATGTGGCACGCGTTTCATTAGCAACAGCGAAATGGGTAAAAGCTAACTATGATAATCCAAGTATTGTAATCGGACATGACTGTCGCTTTGCCGGTGATTTATTCATGAGAACTGCAGCTAAGATTTTTGTTAAAGAAGGTGTGCAATTGAAAATGGCAGTTGGATTTGTTTCAACTCCAATGGTTTCACTAGGTGCAGTCAAATTAGGATGCTCTATAGGAGTCGTTATTACAGCGAGTCATAATCCACCTTCTTACAATGGCTTCAAGTTGAAGTCTGAGTATGGAGGACCTCTATCTCCAGGATTAGTACAGGAAATTGAAGACATTATTCCAGATGTGAATGTGATTGATTTAGAATCAATTTCATTAGACTCTAGTTTGGTTGAAATTATTGATCTAGAAACGATGTATGTCGATCATGCGAAAGCAAATTTCGATTTAGATGCTATAGAGAAATCAGGTCTTGTTCTTGCTTATGATGCAATGTATGGATCTGGCCAAAATGCGATGAAGCGTTTATTGCCAAAAGCACACTTCTTACATTGTGAGTCAAACCCATCTTTTATGGGACAGGCCCCAGAGCCTATTGCTAAGAACTTAAAGGGTTTAGAAAACTTCATCATTGATGATGGTGCAATTGATTGCGCACTTGCTACTGATGGTGATGCTGATAGAATTGGGTTATATAATGGAAAAGGTGAATTTATTGATTCTCATCATATAATTTTATTACTAATTCATTATTTAAAAAAATATAAAGGTGCAACAGGTAAAGTTGTAACGGCATTCAGTACAACCCCACGTGTTAAAATAATGGCAGACCATTATGACCTTGATAGTGAGGTTGTAAAAATCGGATTCAAATATATTGCAGATATAATGGTTGCTGAAGACGTGTTAGTCGGAGGTGAAGAATCAGGAGGTATTGCAACAAAAGGACATATTCCAGAAAGAGATGGTATTTGGATGGGATTAATCATTTGGGAATTTATGGCGAAATCTGGAAAATCGCTTGATGACTTAATTGATGAAGTATACGAAATTGTAGGTCCATTTAAATTCGAACGTAGTGATTTACATATTACAGAAGAATTGAAAATAAAGATTGTAGCAGCCTGTAAAGCGGGGGATTATAAGGTTTTTGGGAAATATACAGTTGATAGTATTGCTACAGTTGATGGATTCAAATTTTTCTTTGACGAGAATCGTTGGTTAATGATTCGTCCTTCAGGAACGGAACCAGTTTTAAGAACATATGCTGAAGCTCCAACATTAGAAGAGGTTAGAGATATATTACGAATTTGTGAAGAAACAATTTGTAAGTAAGATTATGGCAGGATCATCATTTGGAACAATTTTTAAATTGAGCACGTTTGGTGAGTCTCATGGCCCTGCTATTGGTGGAGTTATAGAGGGGGTCCCTGTGAATATCTCATTGAATATTGAAGAAATTCAAAATGAATTGAATCGTAGGAAACCAGGCCAGTCTGCTATTGTTACTCAACGTAAAGAATCAGATTCAGTCCAGATTTTATCAGGTATTTTTGAAGGAAAAACAACGGGTACCCCTATTGGGTTTGTCATTATAAATGAAGATCAAAATCCAAAAGATTATAGTCATATTAAAGATTCATATCGTCCCTCACATGCAGATTTCACCTATGATAAAAAATACGGTAATCGCGATTACAGAGGTGGAGGAAGATCTTCTGCTAGAGAAACTGTATCTCGTGTAGTTGCTGGAGCAATTGCAAAACAAATACTAGGTAATATCGGTATAGATATAGTTGCCTATGTCGATCAAGTTGGAAGTATAAGGTTAGGAAATAACATCGATTATAATGAAATTGATAACAATCCTGTTCGTTGTCCAAATAAGGATATAGCAAATGAAATGGAAGCGTTTATAAAATCTATTAAGAAAGAAGGTGATACGATTGGAGGTAGTGTTAGATGTGAAATCAATCATCTACCTCCAGGATTGGGAGAACCTGTTTTTGATAAACTTCACGCTGAACTTGGTAAAGCAATGCTTTCTATTAATGCAGTAAAGGGATTTGAATATGGTTCAGGATTCAATGCAATTCAAATGCGTGGATCCGATCATAATGATGTTTTTAATCCTGATGGAAGTACGCAAACAAATCATTCAGGTGGTATCCAGGGAGGTATTTCAAATGGTATGCCTGTAACGATGCGTATTGCTTTTAAGCCTGTTGCTACTATAGTTATGGACCAAGATTCAATTGACAATAAAGGAGATATGGTTAAGGTTACTGGTAAAGGTCGTCATGATCCTTGTGTTGTCCCTAGAGCTGTTCCTATTGTTGAAGCGATGGCTGCCATAACTATTTTAGATTTCTATTTGAGAAATAAGACTATTCAACTTTAATAATGTGGGACTCGAATGGTTTGTCCATAAATCGGTTAAATCAAAGGCATCACCTACTCAGGAATGTCCACAAATAATTATCTCAGTTGTCTTAACAGAAGATTTGTTATATGTTACGCCTAAATAATTATAATGGTATAAAAATTTAGATCTAGGATTTTGAGAGTTAAGAAAACTATAATTACTTAAAAGAATGTAAAGCTGTTTTCGATCCACAGCTGTATTAAGAAAAGTAACTCTTCTATTTTAAGCTAGCCGCTAAATTTCCCTTATCTTTACTACTCAATATTTACTTAGAGATGATACAACGCGTACAAACCCTTTATTTAGCTATAATGATAATCCTATTGTCGATCGTGACTTTCGGGAGCAACTTATTTAGTTTTATGAATGAAAGATCACGATTTGAATTTAATTCATACGGAATCGTAGAATATACAAAGTTTGATAGACATATTGTAAGCACTGAAAATTTCCCATTCTTTATTGGAACAATCGCTTTAATCTTAATTGGTTTTCTAGCATTGATGTCATATAAAAAGTTGGATCGTCAATTTAAACTTGGACGAATGACTTTTTATATTTATTTCGTGATGTTGATTTCTGTAATTACATTGGCAACTTTCGGTGGTTCAATATTAATTGTTGATACAGGACGTAGAGAAATGGGCATAGGATTTTTCTTATTTGTAGCTGGTTTTCCATTCTCATTTTTAGCAAACACAGGAATTAAAAGAGATAAGAAGTTGTTAGAATCATTAGACAGACTTCGTTAGTACATGAATTATTTATCGGTTGAAAACCTCACGAAATCATTTGGAGATAGAGTTATCTTTGAAGATTTAGTCTTTGGCATTGATCAAGGACAAAAAGTTGCAATTGTTGCCAAAAATGGGAATGGTAAAACTACATTATTACGCTGTCTTCTAGGGCAAGAATCCATTGATGATGGCCGAATCGTTTTCCGAAATGATTTACGAATTGCCTTTATGGAACAAGGTGAAAGCATGGAATGTTCCCATACAGTCCTAGAAGAAATTTTCTCTCATGATTTACCTGAGCTAAAAGCAGTTAAAGAATACAATCATGCTATGCGCATGGAGGATGAAGATTTAATTGCAGCATCTTTCGAAGCAATCACAGAATTGAATGCTTGGGATATGGAAACTAAGGTCAATCAAATTCTGTCAGTACTTAAGTTGACTGACACAAGTAGATTGATTGACAAGCTTTCTGGTGGTCAAAAGAAACGTGTTGCGTTGGCAAAAGTTTTAGTTGCTGAACCAGACTTCTTGATTCTTGATGAGCCCACTAATCATTTGGACCTTGACATGATTGAATGGTTGGAAGAGTATTTATTGAAATCTAAATCGACTATATTAATGGTAACGCACGACAGATACTTCTTAGAAGTTGTTTGCGATACGATTTTGGAGCTTGAAGAAAAAACTATATTTAAGTATAAAGGAAACTTTAGTTATTACCTTGAGAAGAAGGCTGAACGTCAAGAGCAGTTGTCTTCTACAATAGGTAAAGCACAGAATCAATTTAAGAAAGAGTTGGATTGGATGCGTCGTCAACCAAAAGCACGTGGTACTAAACAAAAAGCACGTATTGAAGCCTTTCATGATACAAAGAAAGTGGCTAGTCAGCGGATTAATCAAGATGAAATCGATATTCCAGTAAAAATGGAGCGTTTAGGAACTAAAATCCTGGAGTGTCATCATCTGAAAAAGGCATTTACAGACATAAAAATAATTAACGATTTCACATATACTTTTAAGCGTAATGAGCGTTTGGGGATTGTTGGAGATAATGGCACAGGTAAAAGTACTTTCCTGAATATGTTAATGGGACTTGAAGACCCAGATGCCGGGAAAATCGTTACAGGTGAAACAGTCGTTTTTGGATATTATAGTCAACAATTATTAGAAGCCGAACCAGATCAAAAAGTGATTGACGTTATTCGCGATATTGCTGAGTATATTCCATTAGAGAAAGGTAGGGAAATGTCTGCAGCTCATTTCTTAGAGAAGTTCTTGTTCCCCAGAAATATGCACTACAATTTTGTTAAAAAACTGAGTGGAGGAGAGAAGAGACGATTGAAATTAATGACGGTTCTAATGAAGAATCCTAATTTCTTGATTCTTGATGAGCCAACGAATGATTTAGACATTTTCGTAATGAGTGTTTTAGAGGATTACCTTAGAAACTTTAAAGGATGTTTAATTGTGGTTTCTCATGATAGATACTTCATGGATAAAATGGTAGATCATCTATTTGTGTTTGAAGGAGAGGGAGAGATAAAAGATATTCTTGGAAATTACACGGTTTTCAGAAAGCAAAAGCAAATTGATTATCGTACTGCAAAGAAAAATGCAAATAATCCTGAGCCTACAGCTTCAATTATTGAATCTCCTTTAGAAGTAAATACTGAGGTTGTTAAAGATAACCGGAAGTTGTCCTTTAAAGAGAAAATGGAATTCGAACAAATTGAAAAAGAGATGGAGTCTTTAGAAGAAGAGAAGGAAAATCTAACAATTATTTTGTCTAGTGTCGATTCTTCAAATGATGACTTAATGGAATCTGGAAAACGTTTGTCTAAGGTAGTATCTGAGTTGGAATCAAAGACTGATCGTTGGTTAGAATTATCTGAATTAACATGACGTAGATCGATAGGGTCTAATTTACCTTTACTTGCTATTTTTCGTTAAATCTAATAAGGGAGTTTAAATTTAATGATTTATTCATTAAGTTAAACTTTAGTGTAAACCGAATACGTTCTGCATAATTCACTGTTGTATATGAATTGTCAAGGTTTTTAGTCATCCAAACAGGGAGGTACAGGCCAAAAACACCTCCCATACGGATTGCTAGACCTATATTCGCTGCTGATTCCATTTCACTGTTCCCTGATCCAAATAACCCAAGGTCAGTAAAAATACCAATGAATTTCGGGATATATGGAAGTTGGAAGTAGGTATTTGCTGTTGTCATCCAATCTGATGTAGTCCCATAGTTAGATGTACTTCTAAATCCTCCCATATTTAAATTTCGTTGTTGTGACCAAATGCCTGATTCTTGATTTCTCCCGAAATAATACTCACTAACATATAGATCTTGCTTTCCATCTTGCCCACTTAGTGACATTCCATAAGCATAGCTTTTCTCAACATTCAATGAACTATTTAAATATTGCTTTCCTGCAAACAGGCGAATTTCCGCCCATCGTTCTTTTTTTGCTCGCATAAAACGGATTTTATAAGTCGCTTCTGCCATGATACGTCCCATTTGATCTCCATTTTTGACATTTGCCATGAACTCATTCCTTGCTTTAAAATTTATTTTATGATCTGGCTTCGATAAATTATAGTTGTATTCAATATATGCTCCTACATGTTCAATGTGTCTAGGCCCAAATTGATCTTTTTTATAAATTGTTTGTAAGCGAATCGTTTTTACTGAAGGAGAGGCGGCTCTTCTGCTCCCTAATTTTGCAAACAAATAAGGTGCAATAGATATAAAATAGGAGTTATTATTACGGTAAGTCATATCGTTTTTAAAAGATTTAACAGAGAGACCAATTCGAGCAAGTTTTATATTCCTTTTAGGTAAACTCGTATAGCTTATTTCCGTTACACCTGAAACAAATTGACGACCGAATGAATAAAAAGGCATAAAAAGGTATTGGACTTTATTGAAAGGTATACCGTAATTATGTAAACCGACTCCAAGCATTAATTTATCGTAATAATTTCCAGCAATCGTTGGTGTCCAGAATATATTTGTACGATTTGATTCATTATCTCCGATAAGGAATTCAAATTTTGGTAACTCCACTTTTTTGAGTAAGCCATTGCTTCTTAATTGGTTGTTTTGTCTGTTAATTTCAGGAATATCTTTGTTTTGATCAATTACGATATCATACTTTTTAGCATTGTTAATATAAATAGTTCTTTTTCGCTTTTCTTGTGGATCAATCCAATATGTTTTCGAAATACTATCATTTTCAATAATACTAACGGGAATAGGTCCATTTACTTGTCCAACGTTCTTTACAGTAATTTCTGTTCCTTTAAGTGATTTTTTAGAGCTTACAATCTTGTAATCGATATGGTTGGTAGTGTTAATAAGATCATCAAACAACCATGAAAGGTCTTTTTTTGATGTTTCCTCTATTGAAACTCTCATGTCAATAGGCGAGGGGTGTTTAAATTCCCATACAGAATAATATTCACGCATACATTTATCAAATAGTTCTTCTCCAAGATAAGCTTTCAAGTAAAAGAATATTAATCCTGTTTTTTGATACATGACAATACCATAATTTGCTGAAGTAAATTCTGCCGAATGTGTTTCTATTGGCTGGTCTTCTCCTAGCCCTGCAATAGCACGAAAGGAAATATCAGATATGTCGTGATGATTTAAATTATCCATGTGAAAATTTCCATTGAAAACCATATCCGACATTACTGTATTATTGGGGTATTTTGTCTGCATGTATCGCACTTCATTTAAAGTATTCATTCCCTCATCCATCCATCCATGTAGACGCTCATTTGAGCCTAGTTGTCCGTAAAACCAATTATGGCCAACTTCATGAACTATAACAATCTCTAATTCATTCGCACTACTTGGGTTCCCAATAACTGTAACGTTTGGATATTCCATCCCACCTCCTGCAGATATTGTTCCATCTACTGCTGTTACTTGGTTGTATGGATAGTTTCCGTTCCAGAGCGAATAATAATAAGTTGCATCGTTGATGTATTCAATCGCATTTCTCCATAAAGAATCATTTTGAGGAGTAAATAATGCCCAAGTAGTTACACTTCGTTTTGAATTTGGTAAATCAACGTGCCCTTTTAAAACCTTATATCGTTTATCGGCAAACCATGCAAAATCATGTACATTACTCTGAGTAAATTGAATTGTTTTTAATCGTTTACTTGATTCAGGCATTATATCTAGAGTTTTCCATATTTTCCTGTACTGTTTTAATGTTTGAATTGTTTCGTTAGCTGTTTTTTCAGCTAGTACATTCATGAATTCAATTTCTGATTCTGTTTGTAAATCTCCTGTTGCACCTACTACATAATTGGATGGGAGAGTTATTTTAACATCAAATGAACCATACTCGGAAAAGAATTCTCCTTGATTTAGATAAGGCATATGATGCCATCCATTTTCATCATAAACAGCTGGTTTAGGGTACCATTGCGTTATTTGGTAAGATTGATCAATATGTCCAAGTCTTGATATTGATCCAGAAGGAATTTTAACGGTAAACGGTGTTGATACTAGCACTCTATCACCTGTAGATAGTGGTGAGACTAAATCTAAAATCACAATATCTTCATGATGATGAAAGCTCCAATTAACTTTTTCACCATTTATTTTAAAATCTAAACCGTCTATATTACCTTTAATTTGATCTGAACCATAAGTTAGTTGTTGGTCACCGATATTATATTGTTGGCGAGCAAGTGCTGAATTTTTATCTTTATATGCATTAGGCCAGATGTGAACATATATATGACTCAATGATTCAGGTGAGTTATTAATATATTCGAATTCTTCAAAACAGGTTAAGGTGTGTTTGTTGTCATCCAGAGTGACATCAATTTTATAATTCACTTCTTGTTGCCAATAATCTTGAGCTTGAACAGATATATTTATTAGAATGAATGCTAGAAGTGTTAATTTCATAGGGTTTTTTAAAAAAATAATAAGTAAAGGTGTTAAATACAACAATACGCTTAATGGCGTAATTTAAAATGGCACAAAAAAAGCACATGAAAGTCTCTTATATATGAAAGTTATTGCTTTATAATCCGAGCTGTTTTTATATTACCATTTTGGTATGTTATTACTTGATAAAAACCAGGATTATAATTTTTTCCAATACTCACTTCTGTCTCTTGGATTAAGTCAACTAATCTACTTTCAATTAATCTACCTGTTCCATCGTAAACTAATAGTGATACTAGAGAGCTGGCATCATGAGAAGTGATATGGAGTATTGTTGCATCAATGAATGGATTAGGAGAAGATGTTATCTCGAAAACGATTTCTTCTTGCTGATTGAAGTTCTTATTATTATTTATACTGATAGCTGTGCCAGGGGTTGTTATTGTGCAAACTGATCCATAAGGATTCATTATGCCATTTACTGTTACGGAAACATCGACATCGTATGTTAAATTGATACTTAATGCGAAATTAGACAAGCCTACGGTTCTATAGGGATGATCATAAATCATAGTGTCAGTACCATTGATGAATCTAAATCTGTAATTAGTCGCTCCAGAAAAAACATCCGCTTTAATATAACTAGTCAATGAGGGCACCGTAATGTTACAATAAATGACTTCCAATTGCGTAGTTGTAATCGGTGTTATGAGCGTGCATATGGTACTGTACTGGCCTAAAGTACTACCTTGTATTATAGCAACGTCAACAAAATACAATGTAGTTTCGGTTAGAGCAAAATTCGACAAATTAACAGTTCTAAAAGGTGCGTCATAGGTCATTGTATCAGTTCCATTAATAAATCTAAATCTATAGCCATCTGCTCCAATTACAGCATCGGCCTGGATACTACTAGTTAATGAATTAGGCGTGCTACCACAGTGTGTAGTAGTTAGTTGTGTTGTTGGAAAAGGCGGCGTAGTGACAGAACAAACGGTTCCGTATTGACCTATCAAGCTATTTATTATTACGGCAACATCAACATTGTACGTCACATCACTAATCAAATTAAGATTTGATAAATTGATAGTTCTATAAGGAACATCATAGGTCATTGTATCAACGCCATTAATAAACCTGAATCTGTAGGCACTAGCGCCTGTAGCAGCAATAGCTTTAATAGAGCTAGTTAATGTTGAGACTGTTATACCGCAGTAGGTTGGTGTTAATTGCGTAGTAGGAAAATCTGGGGTTGTTATAGTACATACGGGGCCATAAGAACCTATGGTAGCACCTATTGTTACTGCAACATCAACATTATATATTGTATTAGATATTAAATCAAAATTTGATAAATTCACAGTTCTAAAAGGAACATCATAAGTCATAGTATCAGGACCATAAATGAATCTAAACCTGTAATTAGTTGCCCCAATAACAGCAACAGCTTTTATCTCACTAACTAATGAATTGATAGTACTGCCACAGAAAAATGCTGACAGCTGCGTAATTGTTGTAGGAGTTTGGACTGTACAAACAGGTCCAAAGAGACCCATAATATTGTTTACCGTCACTGCAACATCAACATTGTATATTAGATCGTTGACTAAAGGTAAATTAGATAAACTTATAGTTCTGAAGGGAGCATCATAAATTATAGTATCAGTTCCATTAATAAATCTAAATCTATAGCCATTTGCTCCAATTACAGCAGAAGTCTGAATACTACTTGTTAGAGAATTAATGATGGTCCCGCAGTAGATAAGCTCCAGCTGGCTAGTTGGAAGTGGAGTTGTTACCGTACAGACTATTCCAAATGGCCCTATATTTGGAGTAATTATAACAGCAACATCAACATTGTATGTTATATCGTTAATTAATGTAAAATTTGATAAAGCCACAGTTCTATAGGGGGCATCATATATAATTGTATCTGTTCCATTGATGAATCTAAATCTATAAGCAGTTGCGCCTACTGCAGCGTCTGCTTTAATACTGCCTGTTAGAGAGTCAAGTATTATTCCACAATAAGCAGTCTCTAGTTGTGTAGTAGGGAAATATTGAGTTGTTATTGTGCAAAGGGGTCCAAAAGGACCAGTACTACTTCCAATAATTACAGCAACATCTACAATATAGATTGTTCCATCGTTTAAATTAAAATTGGATAATGATACAGTTCTAAAAGGTGCATCATAAGTCATAGTATCGATACCATCACGAAATCTAAATCTATAACCAGTTGCTGAGGCAATAGCGTCAGCTTTGATGCTGCTACTTAATGAACTAGGTGTGCTTCCACAGTAAATTGTTTCTAACTGTGTAATTGGAAAACTGGGAGTAGTTAGTGTACAAACTGTACCATAGACACCTATGATACCACTTACGGTTACAGCAAGATCAACACTGTACGTTATATCATGAGATAAATTAATAAGGCTTAAGGGTAAGGATCTGAAAGGGCGGTCAACTATTATTGTGTCTGTTCCATTAATAAATCGAAATCTATAGTTACTTGCACTAGCAACAGCATCTGCTTTAATTAAATCATTTAAGCTGGTAGTTGAAGTATTGCAACTCACGGCTTCCAATTGTGTTGTTGGAACAATAATAGTTGTTGTGAATTCAACAGGTCCAGTCCAATTACTCTCATTAATACCGCAATCAGATTGAATGTAGGCTTCATATGTTGTTGAAGCTGAAAGTCCGATTATAGAGTTTGCTGTGTTTCCTGTTCCGGTAATTTGAGTTCCACTTCCTATGGTAAATCCAATAAGACCGTATTCTATATTGTATAGATCAGAAATTGAATTGTTAATCCAATTTAAATTTGCAGAGGATTCATTTATATCACTTGCATTAAAGTTTGATGGAGTTGTGCATTCAGGGGAACAATCTGTATCAAAAGAAGATTGCGGGTCAATATTTGTCCAATTAGCTGATGACCAATTAGAATCATCAACTTCAATACAATAAAGATTAGGATTATTTATTGAGTAAAAAATACTCATATTAATATTGTTCCCATTTTTAAGATTTAAGCTTGTGAGTTGATTGCTCTCAGAAAATAATTCAGTTAAGGCGATATTATTACTTAGATCTAAATTTATTAGTTGATTATTTTGACAACCCAAAATAGATAAGGCTGTAAAGTCTTCAATACCAGTTAAGTCAGCTATATATTTATTATTAATATCTAAAGACATTACCGTATTAATATTCGTAGTCAGCACATAATCATCTAAGAAGCTATCATATCCTAAATCAATTAATGCTTGTTCAAAATTATTGTCAGGAACATAGGTATACCCTAATTCTAAAGAACAAGTAGTAGCAAATGAAGCCCAAGAATCAATAGTTATCCAATTATTCGTTGACCATGCAGGGTCATCAACAGCAATACAAGAAAGGTTAAGATTTCCTATCGCATAAAAAAGTGTTAAATTACTATTGTTTCCATTTCTTAAATCAAGACTTGTTAGCTGATTATTATGACAAAAAAGTCCAGTTAGATTAGTATTGTTAGTTATATCAAGACTTGTTAGCTGATTATTATAGCAAAATAAAGAAGTTAAAGCATTATTAGTACTTAAATCAAGGCTTGTGAGTTGATTGTAGTAGCAATGTAAAGAAGTTAAAGCAGTGAAACCCTCTATCCCTGTTAAGTCATATATAGATTCATTGTTAATATCTAAAGATGTTACTGTATTAATATTGGCGGTAATAACAGAATCATCTATTAGGTTATCATATCCTAAATCAACTAGTGCCTGTTCAAAATTATTGTCAGGGACATATGTTTTTTGCCCCAATGATAGAATTGGAATAAACAGTAATAGGATAAGTGTATTTTTCATGTTTAGAGCACTAAGACACAATTAATTTACAAAATATTTTCGTAATCATGGCAAACTATGCCTAAGTTTAAGTAAAACAGGTAGTTATGTTATTAGACGTAATAAATTTATAAATAATGGGGTATTCCTAAATCTGACTTTTAGTTCATTTTCTCATCTTCCTTCTCATCCTCGGGTGGATATATCTTTTCAAGATCGCTTTTCTTTTGAAGACGATCAATCAGATCTTCCAATTGAGAGACACTTAAACTCTTTGCAATTATTTTATTCTTTTGATCAAGAACAAATACTTTTGGTGTAGCATAGATATCATACGTCTGCTGATAATTCAATGCCTCTAAAGTTGTGTGTTTTGGGACAAATTGGCCTGCATCTTCCGTAGCTGCTTTAAATAATTTATCTGTTACAGCAACATTGATGAATTCTAAATTATTCTTTTTAACATAGTTCTTCCATTTCTCAAACTCATCTCCAATCGCTTTTCCAACGGCAAAAATTTCAACATTTCTATCTCGAAACTTGCGTTCATATAAAACCTGAAGTTTTGGTGTTATTTTTTTGCAATGACCACAGTTTGGATCCCAGAAGTAAAGTATTTTATATTCACTTTGTAAGCTGTAGAAATCTTTCCATGTAACATCTGAAGTGTCTCTAAGTGATATATTGGGTGCAATAGCACCCATTACAAGGTTTTTTTGAGTATTAACTTTTTCGCAAAGCGTTTTCAATTTTTCTTCCTTCATCCAGAAAGCTAAAGCATTACCTTCAGCATTACGTGCACAGTAATAGCGATCGCCCATCATTACGAATACTTTATCCATTCCCATGATTTTACTTTTCTCATACGAACTAGTAATCCATGAAACGGTATACTGGAACAGTTCGCTTTTCGGATTTAATTGATCACATAAATCAAAAGCGTAGTGTAGCACCGTGTCCCAATGTTGAATCATCATACTTTCACTAAAATAGTTCTCTAGTTTTTTGTGATAGATCGGTGTTCTGACTAGACGGTCATCCTGTAAATCGATATTATCAAAATAGTGTTGTCTGAAATAAAGAAACCTGAGGTTTGGATCAACAGTAATTTCTGCCTCGCTTATTGGTGCTTCAGGAATAACTACATCCATAGACAGTTTTACAATTCTAGAAACTAACTTATCCCAGTGATTTGCTACAATATCTTTCTGATAGTTAATTACGTTTGCCGTTTTTTGATTTATTTTCTCTGTGAATACTTTATAATCAGGAGAATTAACAGCAAAAGCTTTTCGCTGTTCTACCAATTGATTCGCAATTGTTCTTTCAGAGTTGATGTATTTAACATAAGCGCTAAAGACTTTGTTTTCTTCAGATTTTTTAACATTTGCAGTTCCCATTAAATCAGTATAACTTGCTTCGATTGTTACATCTTCATTGTTGTATATAAATTCAAGCATTTTTTGGCCAGGTAAGAATAACGCCAAAATCCCAGACTTTTGTTTAGAGCCGTCAAACTTAATATAGCCGTTTTTCATTTCAGCAGTATCTGCATAATACAAACGTTTCCCATAGTATCGCACAAGATTTACTGTTGTATCCTTAAGCCCTTCAACCTTAAATTTCAAGGTTTGGCCAAAGGCCATTGACGTTGTGAATAATAGTGTAAATAGAAATAGTGCTTTCATAGTTTTTTACTTTAAATATATTCTTATCATTGGTTAAATCTAAATATCTACATTAGATTAACATTTCTTTAACGTCTAGTATTCTTTATAGATGCCTTTATTTGAAATGAAATAACTAGCTAATATAAATAAAACATACGCGAGTAAAAGTGCTCCTAAGCTACCAAATGTAATCCTTTCTAAGACCAATAGAAGTTGTTGTGAATATTGATTTCCCTTTTCCGCTAGATGCATTCAATATGACACGCTTCCCTTTATTAAGTTCTATGAGATTACCCCAGAGGCTATCGGAACTCTTATTAATTGATTCTAATGGATGAGGTATAACGTTATTGAGTGTTATTTTCATGAATAATTCTTTCCTTGGAAGATTCAATAACCATTCCAAATTCATATTTATGCTTATAGGGTAGAATTAAATTTTTTCAAAATTGCCTCTATCATTTTTGAATTATCATCAAAATCAATCCAAACTGCATCTTGGTGCCTTCTGAACCAAGTTAATTGACGTTTTGCGTACCTTCTTGTGTTTTGCTTTATTTTATCAGCAGCTTCTTCTAATGTAAAATCTCCATCTAAATATTCGAATATTTCTTGGTATCCAACAGTATTTAGGGTTGTTAATCCCCGATATTGTATTACAGATTTCGCCTCTTCAATTAATCCTGATTCAATCATTAAGTCGACGCGTAAATTGATTCGATCGTACAACGCTTTTCGATTGTGATTAATTACATATTTATGGATCTGAAATTCACGTTTATTTGGTGTTGATTTCCGTAATTCTGAATATGATTTCCCTGTAATTCTAATGACCTCAATTGCACGAATAATACGCATTGGATTATTCTTATCAATTGTTTTGAAGTATTCTGGATCCTTACTTTTCAACTCATCGAGTAGCGGTAGAGTCCCATAGTCGTCATACTCTATCTGAATTTGTTTCTTTACATTTATGTCTGTTGGGATACTATCCAGTCCATTACATAAAGCGTCGATGAACATACCTGAACCTCCAACGAGAATAGCAACATCATTTGAGTAAAAAATACCCTCTAAAATTTGTAATCCTTCTTTTTCAAACTTAGCAGAGCTAACCTCATCTGTTACTGAATGTGAGTTGATAAAGTAGTGGTGAATACCAGCCTGTTCTTCCAATATTGGTTTAGCCGTACCAATTTCTAATTCTTTATAGAATTGTCTTGAATCGGCAGAAAGAATAGATGTATTAAAATGTTTAGCCAACTCTATGCTAAGTGACGTTTTACCGCTAGCGGTAGGTCCTTCTATGACGATTAGATTTTTGATGCTTTTTTTTAGTAAAAATAGTAAGTATCATGGATAAATGGCTACCCATTCATAGTATCTTTCAGTAACTTCTCTAACATAGTTATATGTAGTACGACTTCTTATTATACCGTGGCGAACAACGTCATCTTGATAATATTCTTGTTTTGATAGATTTAATAACATCTTCTCAACATTATCATCCCATTTAAAATGGTTTAACCCATGTTTTTTTGCTAAGCGTTGAGCGTCTAGGATATGACCGCGTCCAGCATTGTAAGATGCCATAGAGAATTTTTTCCTTTGAAAGTCATCAGGTATTTCTTTCCAAAATTTTTCATCTGCTGCAAGTTTCTTCCCTCCTCCCATAATTTGGATCTCTGGTGGTGAGTCAGGAAAAACCCCATAAGTTGGACCTGTATTAGGCATGAATTGCATCATGCCATAAGCTCCACCAAATGAAAGAGCATTAGGATTGAATTTAGACTCTTGATAAGCTAAGGCTGCAATCAATCTCCAATCCCATCCCGACTTTTCCGATGCTCTTTTGAATATAGCATCATAAGATGAAATTGAAGAGCCATTAAGTCTTGAGAAATCATGTTGCCTTTTTATTGCTACATGAGGTAGTTCAAAATATTTTCGCGTAATATATTTATATGTAGATCGCTGCATGAAATCATTAAGCCATTCATCTAACTTTATTTTTAGTAACGGACTAGATTTGCGTATTCCAAAAGCTAACTTTTGTTTTACAGACAATTTTAAACCGGTATAAAGATTATTAAAAAACTGCTCGTTAACTTGAGCTACATTTTTTTCTGTCACAGTATAATCTAACACGCCATCTGCAACCATTTCAATTAACTCTTCCCCACTAATAGTCCCTTCTAATCCTTCGATATTAATAGTATCTCCAATTTCTTCTTGTAAATGAAGTAATCGTTGGTGGTAGCTAGATTCTCCCCATACAGTAACAGTTTTTTTAGCAAGTTGTATAGGCTCGGTAATCATTTTAGCCATCCATTCCTCTTCTTTCATCTTTTCCCAACCGTCAGGTTTACGTTGAACAAGAACTTGCTCTGATTGCATAAAAGGTGTCGAAAAGTGAATCAATTTCTTTCTTTCTCTATTCACTGTGTAGTTACAGGCTATTATATCACCCTGTCCTGAATTAAGCATTATAATCAAGCTATCCAAGTTGTGAACAACCTTAATCTCTAGCTCTATACCAAGATCTTCCACGAAAAGTTTCAAAAGCTCATATTCAAATCCCATTTGCTTGCCTTTATACATAAAGTAAGAAGTGGTACTATTTTCAGCCAGAACAGTTAGTTTACCTTTTTGCATAATTTCAGGTAAATCTAATTCTATTTCTGGTCGAATGAATTCATCAGCATCATCAGATTCTTCTGTATTGCAACTATACATTGTGAAAACAATGAAAGCAATTGGTAATATAAATATATATTTTAATATATTCATTATCGATTTATTATCGTTTCGTTTATTAAAGTAGGCTTTTTTTAATGAAAAATATGTCTAATCAGAAAAGTAAAGGGGGCCTAATAAACTCATTATTGAGTCTACTGATTTAAATAGAAAAAAAATCCCGAAGTAATTCGGGATTTTTTTTAATATTCGTCTTCGTTGAAAAGGAAGTCTTCTCTAGAGGGATAGTCTGGCCATATCTCTTCGATATTTTCGTAAGTTTCTCCTTCATCTTCTAACGCTTGAAGATTTTCAACAACCTCCAATGGAGCACCAGTTCTAATTGCGAAATCTACCAACTCGTCTTTTGCCGCTGGCCACGGCGCATCTTCTAAATAGGATGCTAATTCTAATGTCCAGTACATATCTTTAGTTTAATAATAAAAAACTTTGTGATTTCCGCAAAATTAATTTTAATTTGAAAGAAACCAAATTTTATTTAGAAAAGTTTTGAAATGAATCAAATTAATTAACAGAATTACATTCTCGGCTTCCAAGGTTGTTCTTTTGCGTTTAGATCTTTTGTCAATTTACGCCCTAATACAAAAAGATAATCACTTAATCTATTTACGTAGGAAAGAACCAGTGGGGAAACCACATCGCTTAAACTTAGTTCAGTAATAACCCTCTCAGACCTTCTGCAAACACAGCGTGCAATATGTGTATAAGAAACAGTTGTGTGTCCACCGGGAAGGACGAAACTTGTCATAGAGTCCAGTGATGAGTCCATTTCATCAATCCAATTTTCAAGGCTAGTAATGTCTCCTTCTTTCAATTCAGGGAGTTTCATTGTTGATTTTTCAGGATCAGCAGCGAGTAATGAACCAAGTGTAAATAAACGATCTTGTATTTCTATTAGCTGGTCGATATATTTCGGGGCAATATCTTGATCCCGAATTAGTCCGATAAAAGAATTTAATTCGTCAATTGTACCGTAAGCTTCAATGCGTAAAGAGTTTTTCGGTATTCGAGTTCCCCCAATAAGCTGTGTTGTTCCTTTGTCTCCTTTTTTTGTATATACCTTCATTTTTCTTTTGATTTCAGATTTTCTAGTTTTCTTTTTAAGTCATTAATACGAACGAACTTACCATGGTTCCGTATGTTTTTAGCAGAAACAGTGAAGTATTTATGAATGTTTTCTAGGAAATTTAATTGGTAATTCAACCATTCTATTTCTGACATTTTAGTCCCGTAATCCGAAAGCTCTTGGCGTAATTTTTTTACTATTACATGGTAGTCAGGTCGTCCTAGATAATCATAATCTGCATCAACCATTATTTTTTCTAGAAGAGTTTGAGGTATTATTTTATGCTTTGTAGCGTTAATAGAATCACAGATGATTTTAATTTGGTTCTCAGAATAACCGAATTTTGGCAGAGTTGCCTCTACCATGGAAATAGCAAAATCTTCATTGTTATCATATTTTAAAATAAAACCTGAATCATGATAAAGTGCAGCCGTTCGAACTAGGCACATTTCTTCACTCGTAACCCCTTCTAGTTTAGCGTATCGTATTGCCGCGTTCTCTACATTCAACGTGTGTGGGATGTCATGATAAAGCATATTTTCTGGAAGTAACGATTTCAAATGATTTAGAATCCAGTTTCGCATAAGGTCAAAATCCATTGATTCTAAACCACATTGAATACGTAATTTACTGTCAGGTATATGCCCTTCTTTATACATTGAGCTTTCCGGTGTAATCGAATCTAAATAGAACATTTCAACAGACCCACCGCGTTTTTTTAAATCGATTTTCCCTCTAGGAGTAGTTAAGAAATAGTTTTTAATTTCTTTATGAATAGATTTGGTGATAGTGATACTTCCACTTTTTGTGCCTGATTCTGCGCGGGCCGCCACATTAACTGTGTCTCCCCAAACATCAAAGCTATATTTTGTAGAGCCTACAATTCCTGCAACTAGTGGCCCCATGTGCAGGCCTATTCTAATTTCCCAGAAATCACGTTTTAAAGCAATGGCAACATCTCTTTCGTTTCTCATAAAATCCCGGATTTCAATTGCGGCCAAACATCCTCTAATTGCAGGCTCAGGGTCATCTTCTGTAACGCCTGAAAGTGCCATGTAGGCATCTCCAATAGTTTTAATTTTTTCGAGATTATATTTCAATATAATTTCATCGAACTTCGAAAAGTACTTTTCTAATTGTTGAATTAGAAAAAGTGGTTTGGAAGATTTAGCTTTCAGCGAGAAGTCTACAAAATCGGTAAACAATACAACACCATTTTCAACTCTTTTTGGTGAGAACTTACCACCTGTAGAGAGCTCTTTTAGTACGGCTTCAGGGAAGATGTTACTTAATAGTTCTCCAATACGCTGGTCTTTATAATAAAGCGTTTTAAAAACTTCAATCTTACTTTTAATTAGATTTGGATTGAAAGGGAATGGAATGTAATCAACAGCTCCGGCTTGCATTCCCTTGTATAACTTTAATTCAGTAGTTGTTCTATTTGAAATTAAGATTATGTAGTTATTTTTGAGTCTACTTTTAATCTTTAATTCTTTGATAATGCTATTACCAGAATAGGTGCTTTCAATATCTAATATAATAATACCAACTTCTTTTTTTTGAATTATTTTCAGTGCTTTTTCAATGCTGCTGGTCATTAAGACATTATTTCCTCCTCCAGAAAGAATTTCTTTTAATCCAATTCGAATAATTTCTTCCGGGTGAACAACTAGAATATTGATGAACCTTTCCATCTATAATTTAATATTATTCGGGTTGTATTTAATCTCCATAAGATTCAGGACCTTTTTTATGACATTATCTACAATAGCGTCAGGACATGAAGCACCTGAGGTAATTATGATTTTTAATTCACTATTCTCTCCGAGGAAATCATTTAATTTTATAATTTCTTTCGAATGAATATCGAAGGATTTAATCTTGTTTTTAGCCAATATTTCACCCTCATTTTTAATAAAGAATGTTTTGAATTTTGGCTCGAGTAATTCTACTAAATGTGAGGTGTTACTGCTGTTGTATCCACCTACAACAATTGCTAGGTCTGCTTTTAAATTCAGTAATCCCAATGTTGCTGATTGATTGTCATTTGTTGCGTAACATAAAGTGTCTCTTGTTTCTGCGAAATGGCTTTTAATTTGTCTTTCTCCAAATTTTGTAATCATAGTTGTGCAAAGGAATCCAGCTATTTCTTCCGTTTCCCCGGCCAACATTGTTGTTTGATTTACAACCCCAATTTTATTTAAATCTACTTCAGGACTAAAGTTGTCTGAATATTTCCCTTTGAAATAGTTATTGAAATCTTCCGTTGAATGTTTGCCCAGTATGTAATTGGAAAGAAATATTGTTTCCTCCATGTTCTTTATAATAAGGGAAGGGGCATTTTGTTTACTATGTGAAAAAGTCGCTTTAGTTTCCTCATGGTTGTGTTTCCCATGAATAATAATCGTATGGTTTCTTTTACCAAGTTTTTCAGAGCGATTCCAAACTTTTTCTACAAAAGGACAAGTTGTGTTATAGGTTTGAGTATTAATACCTTTTTCGAATAATAAATCACGAATCTCTGTTGTTGTTCCAAATGCAGGGATAATAACGATATCTTCTTGCATAATTTCATTCCAGGGGATAAGTTGTGTACCATCGGTATCTTGAATGAATCTTACACCTTGACTTAATAGATCTTGATTTACATCTGGGTTATGGATCATTTGGCTAATCAAGAATATACGCTTATCTGGGTTTTCTTGAATGGCATTATAAGACTTCTCAATCGCATTTTCAACACCATAGCAAAAGCCAAAATGTCGACTAATAATGAACTCGACATTTTCAAATTTAAGTAAAGTAGGAGAGAAATCCTTTTTTCTAGGGTCTTCCAATTTACGTTTAGCTTTAACTTTGCTAATAATTGGGGATTTATAATACTCCGGTATCTCGAATTTTTTCATCAATATAAAAATAATAAAAACGGAGGTGTTATCAGTATTAATAACGTTAAATGAATAAAAAAAAGCCAGTGGGTTTATCAATGTGCTTTTAATTGAATTGAAATATGTAATTCAGTTGGAGATTTTGTCTTTTCAGTAAGAAGTGAAATAAAAGAGATTATATAATTCCTTTTATTTCACTAATAATACGTTCTGCGAGTGTATTTGCTGCTTCTGCAGACTTACTTTCAGAGTAAATCCTTATGATTGGTTCTGTGTTACTTTTACGTAAGTGAACCCATTCTTTTTCAATGTATATTTTCACACCATCTGTTCTATCTACCTCTTGACTAGCATATTTATCTGCCATCATTTTTAATAAGGCGTCAACATCAATTTCAGGTGTTAATTGAATTTTATTTTTAGAAATGGTATACGCTGGGTAACTATCTCTCAGTTCAGAAACAGTCATCTTCTTTTCTGCTAGTAATGATAAGAATAAAGCGATTCCAACCAATGAGTCTCTGCCATAATGAAGCTCAGGATAAATAATACCACCGTTTCCTTCACCGCCAATTACTGCATTCTCAGCTTTCATTTTACTTACAACATTCACTTCACCAACGGCTGACGCGAAATATATTTGGCCAATAGCTTCAGTTATATCCCTTAAAGCTCTTGTTGAGGATAGGTTTGAAACCGTTGCGCCAGGTGTCTTAGATAGCACATAGTCTGCTACAGCAACTAATGTATATTCTTCACCGAACATTGTCCCATCTTCACAAACAAGTGCAAGGCGATCAACGTCTGGATCCACCGTAATTCCTATATCAGAGCCTAGTTCTTTGATCTTATTAGATAAATCTGTCAAATGTTCAGGTAAGGGTTCAGGGTTATGGGGGAAGTGTCCAGTTGGATCACAGTATAGCTTTTCTATTTGTTTCACCCCAAGTGCCTCTAACATAGCAGGCACGAAAATTCCTCCAGTTGAATTTACTGCGTCAACAACAACAGAGAAGTTTGCTGCTTCAATTGCTACTTTATCTACAAGTGGTAAATTTAGAATTGCATCAATATGCTTTTTAAGATATGAATTATCATTTGTGATTGTTCCTAAATTATCGACTTCAGCGTAATTAAAAGATTCAGCTTCTGCAATAGCAAGAACTTCTGCTCCATCATCACCAGAAATAAACTCACCTTTCTCATTTAAGAGTTTAAGAGCGTTCCATTGTTTTGGATTATGGCTTGCAGTTAAAATAATTCCCCCTTGTGCATTCTCTAAAGGAACAGCAATTTCAACTGTTGGAGTTGTGGATAAACCTAAATTTATTACATCAATACCAAGACCAATTAGAGAAGAAGAAACAAGGTCTGAAATCATTTTACCTGAAATTCTAGCGTCTCTACCAATAACAACCTTTGATTTTATACTTCTATTACGAGCAATTAGCCAAGTTCCATAAGCCGAAGCAAATTTTACAGCATCTAGTGGGGTTAACCCTTCGTTTACTCTGCCACCAATCGTTCCTCTAATTCCTGAAATTGATTTAATTAATGTCATTAGAATGATTTCTTAAGTCCAATCATTTTTAAACATGCCACAGCACACTCTATACCTTTGTTTCCGTGAATACCACCAGATCGATCTATAGATTGTTTTTCATTATTATCCGTAAGAAGGCAAAATGCAACTGGGGTGTTATATTTCAAATTAACATCTTTGATTCCTTGTGTTGCACCATCACAAACAAAATCAAAGTGTTTAGTCTCTCCCTGGATTACAACCCCAATAGCAATAATTCCATCCACGTCACCTTTTTCACACATAAATTGACAGCCTAGCGGAAGTTCAAATGCACCAGGGACAAATCGGATGTCGATATTTTCTTCGTTAACACCATTATATAAAAGTGTTGTTTTAGCACCCTCCAAAAGATTTAAAGTAATGTTCTCATTCCATTCAGAAACAACAATGCCGATCTTAAAATCGGCACCGTTTGGAATAAATTCTGCGTTATATTCTGACAAGTTGCGATTTGCAGTAGCCATAGTATAGTATTTTTAATTATTTCGTTTTTTTGTTCTTCGCTCTGGCAATGTATTTTTCAATTGATTTTTGAGAAGCGAATACAGTGTAATCATTTTTAATTGTTTGGTAAGCCTCAGTTGCTTTCTCGAAGTTCTTAGTTTCTTCAGCACAAAAGCCAGCTTTCATCAAATATATTGGAGTAGTAAATTCATTATTGATCATAGTTGCAGCTTTCATATAGCTTGTATATGCTTTCTCATAGTTCCCCAGTTCAGAAAGACAATCACCTTGAAGTCCTTCAGTAAGAACAGAAACATATGTGTCAGAAACATCAACTCCTTTAAGTTCTTTCAAAGCCTCTTCAAACGAACCTTTAGCCATTAATTGGCGTGCATAAACGAATTGAGACACTTCGCCACCAATTTTACCATCATATTTATTGACCTGAACCTTTAATTCATCAATAGCTAGGGCTGTTGAGTCTTTAGATGCATAACTTAAACCTGCCCAATAAAACTCTTTCGAGTTCTCATTTGCTGGTTTCCACATAAATTGGAGGTATATAAAGTATCCAAAGGCTAAAATAATTAGGCCTCCAACAATCATTGTGATCAAACGAACGTTCTTGTTTGACTTAAATTGTTCTTTAATTTTTTCTCCTGAAATATCTTCTAACATTGTTATACTTTTAGCGAATCAAAAATAGGTTTTTTTTTGGATAAAAGAAGATTAAAAGAATAGAAAGAATTTAATCAAATTGAATTAGCTTTGTATTAATGTATTTAGAAAGCCTTCATCTAATTAATTTTAAGAACTATATAGAGACGGAAGTGTCGCTTTCTTCCGGTATAAACTGTTTCGTTGGAATGAATGGTGCTGGAAAGACAAATATTCTTGATGCGGTTCATTATCTGAGTATCTGCAAGTCATATATGAATGTTATTGATAGGCAAAACATTCGTTTTGACCAACCATTTTTTGTGATTCAAGGTAATTGGCTTAAAGACGATACAATAATTAATATTAATTGTGCAGTTAAGGCAGGAGCTAAAAAAGTTTTTCGAAGAAATAAGAAGGAGTACGAAAAATTAGCGGATCATATTGGACAATTTCCGGCTGTAATGATTTCTCCATATGATCGGGATTTAATTTCTGAAGGAAGTGAGTTGCGCCGAAAGTGGATGGATGGTATTATTTCTCAATTTGACAGAAAATATTTGGAATCAATTCAACGGTATTCAAAAGTGTTGGTTCAGCGTAATGCTTTACTGAAAAACATGTCCGAACACCGGCTGTTTGACCAGGAAGCTATAGATGTTTGGGATATTCAATTGGTAAGCTTAGGGAATGATATTTATAAACAACGAAATGCGTTCTTAGAAGAATTTATCCCTGTCTTTCAAAAGCATTATAACGCTATTGGATCTGAAGAAGAAGAGGTACAGCTAATTTATCGTTCGCAACTGAATGAGGCGCGTTTTGAGGACTTGTTAAAGGAGTTTCAGCAGAAAGATGCATACACACGTTTTTCTAATGCCGGAACTCACAAAGACGATTTAATTTTTCAGATTAAAGGGCACCCAGTAAAAAAGTTTGGTTCACAAGGTCAGCAAAAGTCTTTTATTATAGCGTTGAGACTAGCTCAATACGAATGGCTCAAGAGTCATTTAGGGGTGTCTCCAGTACTCTTACTTGACGATATTTTTGATAAGTTAGATCAATCGCGTGTTGAGAAATTAATTACATTAGTTGCAAATAATTTCTTTGGACAAGTCTTGGTTACAGATACCGATTTAGAGCGTGTTCAGACTGTGTTTTCTAGAAGTAACTTAGCAAACAAGGTGTTTGTGGTGTCTGAAGGAGAGATAAATGAATATAAAGGTGACTTATGAAAAAGAAGAACGACGTAATGAACGAGACAAAGCGTACTTCTGACGAGGCTCCTTTGAAAGAGGTCATCGATCGTTGGCTTAAGGCATATCGCTTAGATGGTAAAATGAAAGAAATGGACATCATTAAGGCTTGGCCAGATATGATGGGGACTGCTGTTGCTCATCGTACAAGAGAGCTTACCATTAAAAATCAAACACTCTATTTAAAAATGGATTCTGCTGTCATGCGAGAAGAATTATCTCATGGTAGGCAAGTAATCATCGAGCGAATTAATCAAAAGGCAGGGTTTCAAATTATTACTGATGTTTGGTTCGGTTAAGATTAAAAAAAGATTGAAATTTTATCGAAACACGATCCTATTTTGAGCACAATAAATTTATTCTATAATTATTTCTTTACGAGAGTTTCCATAAGCTGAAAAATAACCTAGAGCATTATTATTCCAATTTGAATATGGATTCCCTGGAGCGGCAGAACTAGCACTATTGCTTCCGAAAATTGAAATCGCTTCGTTTAAATAAGAATAGATATCTTGATCTATTGATCTTAGTTCCATTCCAACAGTATCTTCAATTTGAAAGAAGTCTCCTCCAAACAAAGGCCTTGAAACCGTATTTCCATCACTAAATATATCGTCTTGAGTGAAAATCTCATTCAAAGCATTTAATTCTACTCCATTTAAGGATAAAACCACTTGGTAGTAATTTGAAATATTAATTGGATCATCGAAATTCAAAAACACAAGATAACCAGCGTCAGAACCGAAGAATCCCCCCGGATTGTATTCATAGGTGATTTCACTTAGTGAAACCGTATCTAACAAGTCACATTGAGCAGAATATGTAGTTCCGTCATGTGAAACAGATAAGGTATAAGTAGTATTAAAATTAGGGATGTAACTCTGAAGTTCATACATTCCATTTCCTATAGAGGGTATGTTCGATATTAAACCTGAATCATCTGTGATATTTACATTTGCATCATTAATGAAATTAGAAGTTTCAGAATTGAAATAGCTTGATGTTAAGCTAAGCTTGACTCTTACCGTACTATCTTCAGCAGTATAGTTTCCTTCAATAACAGGAGTGGGATTAGCTTCGTTTAAGTCAATATCAATAACTTTTTGGCATGAAGCTAATAATGCAATGATTGCGAAGAAATAAAAAATGTTTTTCATCTTATTTAATGTTAAAATTGTAAGTGATAGATGGGACTAATTTGAATAATGTGGTCTGGATTGCTTGAGTTTCTAATAGATTATCGGGATTATCTTCAAATGTAATTGTGTATGCGTTTTCGCGAGCATATAGGTTGTAAATTGAAACGTTTAAGTTGTGTTCAAACTTTTTTCGTTCTTTCATGTACCAGGTGAAACCAATATCCATTCGGTGATAATCAGGCATTCTATATCCATTCCTCTCGGTATAAAAAGGAATCGTTGTACCGGCTACTTCATATTTCCCAGAAGGAAAAGTAATAGCGTCTCCGGTATAGTATATCCAACTTGCTGATAATGCAATTGCATTATTGACTTTGTACATTGCTACAATTGAAATATCATGAATTCTATCTTGACGTGCTGAGAATTCTTTTCCATCATTAATATCATCGAATTGTCTAAGTGATCTTGAAAGAGTATAGCTTAGCCAACCTGTGAACTTTCCTTTTTTCTTTTCAACTTGAAGTTCAAGTCCATATGCTTTGCCTATACCATAAACTAAATCACCCTCAACTTCATCATTTAGAATTAGCTGAGCTCCATTTCTGTAATCAATCTGGTTTGCCATGTATTTGTAGTAAACCTCTCCAGAAATCCGATACATATTCCGCTTAAGGTTTTGATAGTAACCTATAGCAATTTGATCTGCAATTTGAGGTTTAACATTATTTGAACTTGGCACCCAGTTGTCTGTTGGACTACTTGATGTCGCATTTGATAATTGATGCATATACTGATAGTTTCTGTTGTACCCAAGTTTAATCGAATTACTTTCTGAAAGAATATAACTCATAGAAATACGTGGTTCTAATCCGTGGTGATATGCAATAGATTCACCTGAATCATAGCTTCGTTCATCTATTTTGTTTCCTTTGTCATCAAAGTCATAAGCGTTCCCAGATCCCATCAAGTTAAAACCAGAATAGCGTAAGCCATACATAATATTGAGTCGACTTCCAATCTTCATTTCATTTTGGACATATGCACCAACTTCTAAGGCGTATCGTTCAAATAAAATTAATTCATTGAAAGATTCATTTTTACCTGTTAAAGAACCAGGCTTAAATGTGTGATAGATTCCATTAATTCCAAATTTTAGATTATTATTGTTATTCAGAAAATAGGTAAAGTCCTGTTTGATATTCCAATCTTGAATTGAAGAGCGAATACCAAAACCGTCATTACCTGAGCCAATATTAAACTCGTAATCGAAATCACTGTATACGACTGTTGTATTGGAGAATAATTTCTTGCTAAATAAGTGGTTCCAACGTAATGTTCCTGTTGCATTACCCCAATTAAATCCAAAATCATCACCTAAACCAAATTTGTCTCTACCAAAATATCCAGAAAGGAAGACTCTATCTTTTTCAGTAATACGGTAATTAGCTTTAGCATTCAGGTCGTAGAAGAATAGTTTCGTATCATCTGGGACTTCTTCCGAAAGACCTAGGAATAAGTCTGCATAACTCCTTCTCCCAGAGATAATTATAGCTCCTTTATCCTTGACGATTGGCGCTTCCAGGGTTAATCTTGAAGAAATTAATCCAATACCACCTGATGCTCCAAATTTCTTCGTGTTACCATCACGCATTTTTACATCCATGACAGACGAAGCGCGACCACCATATTCAGCAGGGATGCCTGATTTGTATAATGCAACATCTTTGATGGCGTCGGAATTAAATACAGAGAAGAACCCTAAAAGGTGAGAAGCGTTATAAACAGGCGCCTCATCCAGTAGAATTAAGTTTTGATCTACACCGCCACCTCGAACAAAGAAGCCGGCATTTCCTTCGCCTGCACCTTTTACTCCTGGAGTAAGTTGTAGTGTTTTCATAATATCTTTCTCTCCAAATAAAACAGGAATAGTTTCAATACTCTTAGGGTCGAATCGAGTAACATTCATTCCAGAAGAAGTAATATTATTGTTTTCCTTTGTCGCGTTTACTTTTACTTCACCAAGCTGTTGAACATCACTAGGAATATCTAGTTCTATATTCTTCGATATATTTTCTAGAAGATCAATCTGAAATGATTGAGCTTCAAAGCCTGTAGAACGATATTCTATTTCGTAAGAGCCACGATCTAGTGTTAATGAATAAAAGCCATAGGCATTTGTATTTGCACCAACATTGGAGAGGTTTGTTACACGAATAGTTGCTCCATAAATATCTTCACCATTTGAGGCATCTCTGATTGTTCCACTCAGCGTATATTTTTGTCCAAATGATGATCCAGTAATGATTAATAAGAGTGCTAATACAATTGTTTTCATATGTTATTAATTGAATTTAAAATTATGATGGTAATAGATTACTATTGAGGAAGAATGACAAAAGGACTCATTATTATATAAACGGGGTATAAATTATTGTATTACATCTGTAACGATATGATATGTTGGGTCTTCCAATACATTTACTTCAATGATTTTATCTGCGTTCTTTAATAGAGTTTGACAATCTGCACTTAGGTGTCTTAAGTGTATTTTTTTTCCTGCTTTAAGATAACGTTCGGTTAAAGTATTTAAAGCTTCAATGGCTGACATATCTACAATTTTACTCTCAGAGAAATCTATGATAACATCTTCGGGGTCTCCTTGAATATCAAATTTATTATTAAATGTACTTATTGATCCAAAGAACAATGGGCCATAAATCTCATAATGCTTAGATCCTTTTTCGTCGATATATTTTTTAGCACGAATTCTTTTAGCGTTCTCCCAAGCAAAGTTTAGCGCAGAGATAATAACACCAACTAATACTGCCAGCGCAAGATTATGCAAGAATACAGTGACTAGCGTAACAATTATCATAACTACTACATCTGTAGTAGGCATTTTGCCAAACACTTTTAGAGACGCCCATTCGAACGTGCCTATGGCAACCATAAACATTACACCAACTAAAGCAGCCATTGGTAGTTGTTCAATAATTGAGGCTCCAAACATGATGAATATTAGTAATCCAATTGCAGCAACAATTCCTGACAGTCGGGCTCGAGCGCCAGATGATATATTAATCAAGCTTTGACCTATCATTGCACACCCTCCCATCCCTAGAAATAATCCACTAAAGATATTTGCCGTTCCTTGAGCAACACATTCCTTATTTCCTCGGCCTCGTGTTTGTGTTATTTCATCAATAAGGTTTAATGTTAAAAGACTTTCAATAAGTCCTACACCAGCAACAATGAGAGCATATGGAAATATAGTCGTTAGAGTTTCCCATGAAAATGGAACGTCAGGTAATCCAGGTATTGGAAAACCTCCAGCCATACTTTTTCCGTCCATTGTATCTGATACTGTTTTTGTATCTATTCCGAATCCAATTATGATTACTGATACAACAATGATAGCAGCAAGTGATGATGGAATTGCTTTTGTGATTTTAGGTAACCCCCATATGATTATCATAGTTAAAAGAACAAAACCGATCATTATTAATAATTCATTTGCTTCCATCCATTGATAATTACCGCTCATATCTTTTTCTTGAAAAGAGGTCATTTGAGCCATAAATATCACAATTGCCAATCCATTAACAAATCCAAACATAACTGAATGTGGTACAAGACGAATGAATTTTCCTAACTTGAATAGTCCAGCAGTAACCTGAAATAGTCCAGCAAGAATTACTGTTGCGAATACGTATTGCGTTATTTGATCTATTGTGATATCTGGGTGATTTGTCTTCAGAACAGAAATCATACCTACATAGACTACGGCTATAGCTCCAGTAGCTCCAGAAATCATTCCTGGTCGCCCTCCTAAAATAGAGGTTACTAATCCTATTGTAAAAGCTGCATAAAGACCTGTTAATGGAGATAATCCTGCAATTAATGCGAACGCAATTGCCTCAGGAACAAGAGCCAATGCGACTGTTACTCCAGAAAGAAATTCATTTTTATAATTAACTTTTTGCTTAATATCAAATAGATTAAATATTTTGCTCATTATACGTGTTTTAATAAGGGCGCAAAATTAGCACATTATTCTGAATTTAAGTACTAAACAACACATCTGTTTATATTCTCTCTTTCATGCGAAGTTTGTGGTTGTGCAATTCGTTATTCTTCAATGTCATTATGGCCTCGCTATAACTTCTATAAATTGTTTAAATGATGTGTCACATTATTTTAGTGAATGTCATATTAAAGACATATGTAATTATTGAATTCTTGACGTTTTTGTTCTGATTCAAATTTCCCTCCAAAAAAAGAAGAAATGGTTGATGAATTCACATCTTTTATTCCTCTTGAGGATACACATAAATGTTCTGCTGTAATCACTACAGCGACATCTTCTGTTTCAAGAATGCCTTGTAATTCATGTGCGATTTGAATTGTTAAACGTTCTTGAACTTGAGGTCGTTTAGCGAAATATTGGGCAATTCGATTTAGTTTAGATAGTCCGATAACTTTTCCAGATGAGATATAACCAATGTGCGCGCGACCTATAATGGGAACGAAATGATGCTCACAATTTGAATATAGCGTAATATTTTTTTCTACAAGCATTTCGTTGTATGAATACTTGTTTTCAAAAAGTGCTATTTTTGGTTTATTCTCAGGTAAAAGTCCTGAAAATATTTCATCTACGTACATTTTTGCAACTCTACTCGGAGTACCTTTTAAAGAATCATCTGTTAAGTCTAACCCTAATGTATTCATGATTTTAGTAAAATATCCAGCTATTTTTTCTTTTTTTTCTTTGGGGTTTAATTTAAATGCATTCTTATGCATAGGAGTTTCAATATTACTCCATTCATGGTTGTCTCCAATTTCTTCATTAGCTATATACTCATCTGAAGATGCTAGATTATGCAGGGTATTCAACGGAGTTGTTTTCTGTTTCATAAAGTTTAATTTTTAATTCTAAATCAATAGATAAATTAATACGGATTTTATCATAGATTACTCGCGCGATATTTTCAGCAGTGGGTATTAGATGTCTAAAGTCAGAGGTATCTAGGTTTAAGTTTTTATGATCGAATTGATCTATGACCTCTTTATTTATTATTTGCTTCAATATTTTAGCATCAACAACATATCCAGTATCTGGATTTATCTCTCCAATTACTTTAACCTCAAGAATGTAGTTGTGACCATGAAAGTTTGGGTTATTGCATTTACCAAAGATGTCATTGTTTTTTTCTATACTCCATTGATCATTATGAAGGCGATGAGCTGCATTGAATTGAGCTCTTCTGATTATAGATGTTTTAAACGTCATATGTTATTTTAATATAAAGTTACGACTTTTTGTTTAACAAAAACAATAAAAGAATAAACAAAATAAAAGATATACTAAGGGGGTTACCAAATAATCAAAATATAACTCAAGGTTAAAGCGATGCAGCAAGTTTTTCAAACTCTTTCTTGGAGTTTATAACTTTGATCGAAGAGGGTATTAGTTCTTTAAAAATAGATGTTTGGTGTCCGCCTATAATAACTTCCGTTTCTGTTGTATGTGTTACTAAGGATTGAATGATAGACCTAAATTTATTTTCATTGACTTGTGCAATACATGTCGTTAAGATATATTTTGGAGCAATTTTAGAGATTGTCAGTTTCAAATTATCTAAAGGCAAGTTTTGCCCCAGATAAAAACAGTTGTATCCCTTAGACTTAAATAGATAATAGTATAATAAGATGCTAAATTCATGCTGCTCGTCATCATGCAGAAATAAGATTACGCTCGATTCCGAATGATCTGTTGAAGCTAGATTATCAATCTTTGAAAATAAAAAATCACGATAAAGGCTTGAAAATAAATGTTCATGAACTATTTCAATTGTATTGACTTGCCATAATTCGCCTATTTTATTTAGAAAAGGAATGATTATAGAAGAGTATAACTTATAAATATTAGAAGAATAATTGTTTAAAATTTCTTTTATTTTGTTTTTGTCAAAATCAAGTATTGCAATAATTAAAGCATCAACTTCAGGTTCTTCATCAAGATTTCTCTCCGTAATTATCAATTTGGCATTATTGATGATATTCAATTCTGATAGCAGTGCAATTTTAGATATTTTATATCCACTATTATAGAGAAGATTTATATTTAATATCTTCTTTAAATCAGTATCGTCATAAAATCTAATGTTTGTTTTTGTACGTTCAGGTTTGAGAAGGTTGTATCGCTGCTCCCAAATACGAATAGTGTGTGCTTTTATTCCTGTAAAATTTTCAAGATCTTTTATGCTATATTTTACTTTAGCCATCATCTATAGTTGTAACTACAATATTAAACAAAAAAAAGTATAAATAGAGAAAGATTTTCGTGATAAATTTCACCAAGTACCTGCAGGTGAGAATAGAAAGTCAGTTAAGCTGTCTATATCATAAAGGAATTGATACCCTTTGGTTTCCTTAGTGCAAAATGGCTCTAGTAATTGAATCATCTTTTGATAGCCTTCCATCGTTAAGGCACAAAAGAAATTTTTATCGTCTTCTGATATAATACCTTCGTCTTCTTCGCTTTTGAATAGTGCTAGGGTACAATTTCTCGATTCAATGAACTCTAGATCTGCTATCTTAATAAAAGGGGATTCGTGTGATGTGAATTCAATTAAGGCATCTCTAAATAGAATGGCTTCAGACATATCAAAATCAAATAGCCTAACAATGTTATCACCAAAACCATTTAATCCATCAATATAATCTAGTTTCATCTTTATTTATTTGAATTAGCAAAGCTATGAACTTTTCACTCAAGGCTAGTTGTTTTTCTATGTAAGTTCCCTACTAATTTAGATTTAATCGCTTGATTCATGATGTGATATTGTCACTTGAAGTAATGCTGATGAGATTATCTCTTCAGTTCAATTGTTCCAAGCTGTTATGAAGTCGCTCTATGCAAATATTGATAACACGTCTATCAATGTCTGATTTAAATGTTGTATATCGTATAAATTCATCTTCTGTGAACATGCCTAGAATACTTCCCAGTAATTGATTTCTTAATGGTATGTTTTTTCGGATTTCATTAGTGATGAATTCCTTTTTTACACTATTATCTAGCTCGGTGAAATTTCTTTTTTTTTGAATTAGTATGTTTCTGAAAAGAGATATTACTATTGCATGTTGAAGTTTAATTATTGGGCGCAAAGTTTGATTTTGAAAAAACTCAATAGATGTGACCGAAGATGGTTGAATTGTAGTGATAATTGGGCGTATAGAAATCTTAGAATTAGGCATAATATTGTGTTTTGACTAAAATTAAAAATTCCTTTTACAAAAGAGTCATGATTAAGTGGTAAAACTCATTTGCTTTAATCAGTTTTACTGATAAACGAGTATTATATTTGAAGCTCATTTCAGATCTATCCATCTCTATGGTCTTTAGGGAAATCTGTTGGGACTTTTGTCGCCCTATCGTGCAGTACGACGCTTCCCGTTACTCCAACATTTAGAGAGGAATTGCCAGGTAGTTTTATAATAAAATGACATTTTTCACGAACGTATTGAGGTAAACCTGTGTCTTCTGCTCCCAATAAATAAATCGCTCTTTTAGGATGTTGGAATTCATGTAACCATTCAGCACGATCGTCTATTTCAACTCCAATTAATCGACAGTCGTATGGTATGTTTTTCAGTAAGTTGTCAAAATCTTTGTAGTTAAATAAAGGGATGCGAGACCATGCTCTTACGACATCTGAAGATTGTTTTTTATAACGTCCTTCAACTGTAAAAATATAAGCAGCACCAAGTATGTAGGCCGACCTCCATAAAGTTCCTAAGTTATGAGAAGTCTTGCCTCTGAAAACTCCAATTGCACAATATCCCTTTTCATTAACTGTTTTCATGAGGTAAATGTCGCTTTTTAACTTGAATTATTTCTCATCTTTGTGGAAATATTAGTTCAACCCTGTCAATAAAAGTTATGGATTTTATAAGTCAAGAATTAGACGATTACGTTTGTGCACATTCTGAGAATGAACCACAATTATTATACGATTTAAACCGATACACACATCTTAACGTGTTGCTGCCTAGAATGTTAAGTGGTCATTTCCAGGGACGATTATTGAGCATGCTTTCGCATATGATTCAACCAAAAAATGTACTCGAAATTGGTACTTATACTGGGTATTCAGCTCTTTGTTTTGCAGAAGGATTAGCGGAAAATGGACAGATTACTACAATTGATAAAAATGAAGAGCTTGAAGATTTTGTAAACGAATATGTAGCGAAATCTAAATTCAAGAATCAAATAAAATGTGTCATTGGAAATGCTATTGAGCTTATTCCAGAAATGGATGAACAATTCGACTTGGTTTTTATAGATGCAGATAAATCAAACTATATCAACTATTACAACATGGTTATAGATAAGCTATCGACAGGCGGTTATATCATTGTTGATAATGTACTTTGGTCAGGAAAGGTACTTGAGCCAGTTGACCCGAATGACTTGGATACGAAGGTCTTGGTAGACTTGAATAATATAGTACACGAAGACTCACGTGTTCAGGAAGTTTTACTGCCTGTTCGTGATGGACTACTTGTAATTCGTAAAAAGTAGGATGCTAGAAATTCTATATCAGGATCAGGATTTAGTCGCTATCAATAAACCACATGGATTATTGGTGCATCGAACGAAAATAGCGCGAGATGCAAGTGAGTTTTCGATTCAATTATTGAGAGATCAAATTGGACAAACAGTTTATCCTGTGCATCGATTAGATCGAAAAACATCAGGTGTACTTTTGTTTGCACTTTCACCAGATATAAATTCAGCGATGCAAGCGCAATTTATGGAGGGGTTAGTGAAGAAGCAGTACCTGTGCATTGTAAGAGGTTTTACAGCGGATGAAACTACAATCGACTATGCATTAACACTAGATGATGGAAAGGTACAAGATGCGGTCACTCATTTCAAAACGATTTCAAAATCAGAGATTAATTTACCTCAAGGTAAATTTGAAACATCTCGGTATTCATTAATTGATGTTTCCCCTGAAACAGGTCGTATGCATCAAATTCGAAAACACATGGCGCATTTACGTCACCCAATAATTGGAGACCGTCCGCATGGTTGTAACAAACAAAACAAGTTGTTTTTAGAAAAATTCAATATGAATACTATGATGTTGCATGCGCGACAATTACAATTTATTCACCCAGTCACAAAGTTAGATTTAACGATAAATGCCAGTATGAAATCTGAGTTTTTACGAATGATTGACTCTTTGAAATTAGATTATTCCCAATATTAGTAATAAACCCATTATTAGCAGTAGCGCTCCAACGACCTGTTGAATACGTGTAATTGTCGTTTTTTGAACCAATCTCTTGCCGAAGTAAGTTCCGATAAATGCAAATATGACGGCAACAATCAATAGTGTTTTAGCATCTGTTATCTCAGCTACTAATTTATTTTCTTCTCCGGTAATTAGAGCAAATCCAAAGATGTAAATTGATAGTCGTGCAAGATCAACGATTAGAGAAACTGCATTTGATGTACCGATAAATTGTTCTTTTGTTAATCCTGCTTTAGCCAAGAAAGCAGATCTGAAAGCTCCTTGATGACCAGATAATCCACCAAAAAAACCACTCAGCATCCCGCCAAAAGAGATGTGTTTTTTTTTAACCTTCAATTTATCAAACCTTGGGTCTAAGTCAAACCAGGCGAAAAATATCATTAATGAACCAATTGTTATTTTAACAGTAGTAAACTCAAATGAGTGTCCACTTAGTTGATACGTGTATAATGATTCTGAATGATCAAATGAAGTAAGTAACATACTTCCGAAAAATGAAAATATCAAAGCGGAAAGGCCAAATCTGAGTAAAGTTGGAAAATGAATATACCTTGATACAAGTGAGAATTTGAAGATGTTATTCGCTAAATGTACGATTGCAGTCGCTCCAATTGCAATCGGAAGCTCGAAGAAAATGCTAAATACAGGGAGCATCAATGTCCCCAATCCGAAACCAGAAAAAAAAGTCAAGCCTGCTCCAAATAAAACAGTAATTGCAACAATAACATATTCCATCATACAAAAAAAGTAAAAAATATATGGTTCAATTTAGTTTCAAAGATTAATTTCACACAAAAAACAGAATATGATTGACTTTAGAAGTGATACAGTCACAAAGCCAACAGCCGCGATGAAAGATGTAATGTTGTCTGCGCCAGTTGGAGATGACGTGTTTTGTGAAGATCCTACGGTAAATGAGTTAGAGACTTTTGCTGCTGACATGTTTGGGATGGAAAAGGCATTGTATTGTTCTTCAGGGACACAGACAAATCAAATTGCAATTAACGTACATGTTCAGCCTGGGGGTGAGATCATCACCAATATGGAAAGTCATATCTATAAATATGAAGGTGGTGGTATTGCTAAGAATACAGGAGCTTCTGTTCGATTAATTCATGGGAATAGAGGTCGCTTAACCATTGATGATGTAAAAGAGTGGATTAATCCAGATGATGTCCATTTCCCTGTGACGCAACTTGTTAGCTTGGAAGATACTTCGAATAGAGGAGGGGGGGCTATTTATGATTTTGAAGAGATTAAAAAAATAAGTGCTTTTTGTAAAGCGAATAGATTGCCTTTACATCTTGATGGTGCACGCTTAATGAATGCGATGGTTGAAAATGGGGTGGGTATTAAAGAGTATGCTACTCAGTTTGATTCTATATCGTTGTGCTTGTCCAAAGGGTTGGGAGCTCCAGTTGGGTCTGTGTTGATAGGGAAAGAAGATTTTATTAATAAATCACGGAGAGTTCGTAAAGTTTTTGGTGGAGGAATGAGACAAGCCGGAATTATAGCTGCAGGCGGGCTTTACGCCTTAAAGAATAATGTTATTCGATTAAAAGAAGATCACGTACACGCAAAAGCTTTGGAGTCTACATTAAACAGTCTAAATTGGGTAAAAGAGGTTGTCCCAGTTGATACAAATATTGTGGTTGCTATTCTTGAAGACACGTCTAAAAGAGATAATATATTAGGTGAATTGGCAAAATACGATATTAAAATAATGGCTTTTGGTCCTGGAATGTTACGCTTTGTAACACATTTAGATATTAGTGGTTCGGATATTGATAGAACAATTGACGTATTAAATAAATTAACTATTTGAAATCAAAATTAATCATAACGATTATTCTAGGGCTGTTCTTTACCAGTTGTAGTGAAGGTGGAGAAAAAACAATTGACATGTCTGATGTTATCGGTGAGTCTGAGCGCTATAAAGAAGTTCAAATACCTATTGTTAAAGATGTTGTTGAATTGGACTCTACCTTAGTAGTTAAAGATTGGTTTATAAATCAAGGAGCGAATATTACATCGTTAAAATTTCGTTTTGACCGTATGTTTCTAGATCGTTTTGGAGCAATTAAAACCGAGAAGTATAACTTAATTACACCCATTGACACAATTTCATATTCAAAGTGGATATACCAAGATTCTTTAAAAGTGATGAATGCATTCACCAACTGGATAAACTGTTTTGGAGATAATTGTAACACGATATTCTTTGGTGAGCAAAAGAACTTTCAGCGAAACCCGTTGCAAGTTCTAATGAATGATTCTACGTTGATCTTTATTGAAGGGGGAAGTATAGTCGATTTTAAGTTATGGAATGAATTTCATAATGTAGGTAACAATCATTACTGGAACTACGTGATTGAGCAATCTCGATGGGGAAAAGCACGATGGTATACTTTTTCAGAAGGAAATCGCACGAAATTAGAGCTATGAAGATTATAAATAGAGGATATTTAAAAGTTAAGGGTAAGAAACCTTTTATTGATTGGGTAAAAAAAAGAGAAGAAGATTTATTTATTGACGAAGATTCGGAAGCAAATATATATTTAGTGGAAGAAGATTTCTTTGAAGTAGAACCTGTTGTGAAATCCAATTTTAAAAAGATATTTTTGAATGAACTTGATGGCATTTCAGATAATGAGCAATCATTTCCAGAGATTAATTTGGAAGTGTTCTTAGAATGGTTTTATGTTGAAGCTGGAACAATGGTGTTTGATTGCGAGAAAACAGAAATACAGGTGGAGTAAATATTTCGATGATTTATTATAACTGTATTTGAATTAAAACATCAATTATTCAGTTTAATTCAGAAACTTCTTTTTTATCCTGTTAACATTTATCAATCAACACAGCATTATAGTAATTGGGGTCTGTAGAAACATCTTCAGTTACCCAGTTTGGTAACTCGAATTTCTCTTTTATAGAATCAACTTCAAGCTCCGCAAGGATTAATCCTTCTAATGGACCATGAAATTCATCTACTTCCCATAATTTCCCAGCAACATTTATTTCATAGCGATGCTTTCGAATGCTTTTATCAATAAAGCTCTCCAACATCGCTTCGGCATCTTTTACAGGTATTTCATATTCAAATTCTTGGCGTGTAATTCCGATCGTCTTACCTTTAATTGTAAGGAACCCTTTGTTCCCTTTAATTCTAACTCGAACTACATATTCGTTAGATTTTGAAATAAACCCCTGAATAATTAATTCAGGTTTCGGCTTTTCAATACGAGACCACGCTGTCTCATCCACGAGGTATTTGTATTCAATTTCGTTCATTATTTTACTGTATAAAAAAAAAGCATTAGCTGTTTTATAAATCTAATATAACTAATTCGAAATTCATCTAACTTAAATGATGAATTCAATTATCTTCGCGTTGATGAAGATATTCTTGACATTTGACTACGAATTGTTTTTTGGAAAGCAGTCTGGAACTGTTGCTAAATGTATGCTAGAACCCACTGCTGACTTATTTAAATTGGCTAAAGGAAAGGATGTAGCGTATACATTTTTTATTGATGTTGGTTATTTAATTCAAGCAGATCGTTATCCTGAGCTATTCGATGAAGTAACAAAAGTCAAGTCACAAATTAAGGAGATGATCAACCTTGGCCACGATGTTCAGTTACACATTCATCCGCATTGGGAAAAAGCTAGGTTTACAGAGGGGGCTTGGGAAATGAATACAAGAAATGCTTACAGACTTTCAGTCTTTGATTCCGAAGACCGTTTAGCTATTGTTAAAAGCTACAAGTTATATTTAGAAGCATTAATTGGGCGAGAAGTCATATCGTTCAGAGCAGGAGGATGGTGTATTCAACCTTTCTCTGAGTTAAGAGACGTATTTAAAGAAGTTGGATTAAAAATTGACTCAAGTGTGTTTCATAATGGCTATTTGATAACCAATGACTACAATGTTGATTTCCGAAGGGCACCGCTAAAATCAAAGTATAAATTTGAAATGAATGTTTGTGAAGAAGTTAAGGATGGCTCATTCACAGAATATCAGATTGCCTCTTTCAGATACCGACCTTCTTTTTATTGGATGCTTTACGGATTAGGGAAAGTGCTTCCTTCAAAGCATAAGATGATTGGAGATGGTGAGTTTATAAGTCAAGGAGGAAATAAATTCCTATCACTAACAGGTTATACAACAACTCACGTTTCAACAGATGGTTATTATGCCAAGAAATTGGATGCAGGTTTAAATAAAGCAGAACATTTAGAGCACAATGAAATTATTATAATTGGTCACCCAAAGGGTAATACAACCTACTCCATGAATAAATTGAATAAATTTATTGTGAATAATCATAAGAAACATACATTCACTTCGTTTGTGAAAGAGTCGTGAAAATAATAGAACGTTCATATATCGATATAGGAAGCTGGAATCACCTAGTTACTACCACTGAAAATGCAAGTGTATTTTCATATAGTTGGTATTTAGATGCTACGGCGGAAAATTGGTGTGCTCTAGTTAACGATGATTACACAAAAGGAATTGCCCTTCCATACAGTGTTCGCTTGGGAGTAAAAACATTGTATACACCGATATTTGTCCGTTATATAGAGTGGTTGGGATCAGAAATTGATACTAGCATTATCAATAATGCTATTAAAAATCATTTTTCAAACATTGAAGTCTCAATAAAACAACCGCTGTTAGGAGATAGATTTAAATCCTTTATTTATCAAACAATTCCCTCCAATATAGGTCGAGAATTCGGATCACAAGTAAAGCGATCTCTTAAAAAAGCAATAAATAACGATCTAGAAGTTGAGAAGTCTAAAGATTATTCAGGTGTTGAATCAATTATTGTGAGCGAATTAGTAGGTAAGTATAATGGAATCGATGAAGTTTCAATTAAGGCATTGTCTAAATTGTTTGAAGCAGCAAAAGTTGAACAAAGGATTTCTGTATATGAGATAAAAGGTCATGGAGGAATTGTGTGCATCACTGATGAGGGAACCAACCTTTACTTGAAAGGGACTGTTTCTAGTGCTTGTAAGTTGGCAGGAGGAATGTATGCTTGTTTGGATTATGCAATCAATGAAACAATTATAGATGACAAAACATTTGATTTTGGAGGATCACGCATTGATGGTGTGAAACACTTTAATCACAACCTTGGGGGAAAGGATGTTACATATTTCGGATATACCTTCGATAATGGTCCTGTTTGGTTTAAGTTAGCACGAATAATTAATAATAAATGGAGCAAAAAGTAATATTAATAACAGGTGCATCCGGTGGAATGGGTGGTGCTATCGCAACTTTGTTTTTAAATGAAAACATTAAATTGGCATTGCAATATAATCGCAATGAGGTTCAATTAAAAGAATGTAATGATATAGCACATTTTCAAGCAGACTTAACAGATGAAAATCAGGTTTTTCAATTGATTGAGCGTGTTGTTTCAAGGTTCGGCAGAATTGACGTTCTAATCAATAATGCGGGGATTTCACACAGCGCAATGTCATGGAAAACCGAAGCATCTTCTTGGAGAGAAACAATGGCGATTAATCTTGACGCTCCATTCTTTTTGTCAAAACATGTTACGCCACACTTCAGAACACAAAAATCGGGTAGAATTGTAAATGTCACCTCTGTTGTAGCTCAAACAGGATTTATAGGTACTGCAGCTTATACAGCCTCCAAAGCAGGTTTGATTGGGTTAACAAAGACGCTTTCTAAAGAGTTAGTGAGTTCTGGAGTAACCGTAAATGCACTAGCATTAGGGTATTTTAATGTTGGAATGATTGAAGATGTTCCAACGGAGCTACAAGAGAAAATTATTGGGTCTATTCCTGCTAATCGTTTGGGAGACCCTAGATCGGTATTTAAAGCAATCAAATGGCTTATTTCCGATGAGGGAGATTATATCACTGGCCAAACTATAAACATCAACGGGGGACTTTACTCCTAGAATCGATAGCAATTTGTATCTTGTACCATGATTTTCCCTAAGTCAAATATTCCACGATGGATAATTATCGTTCTCGATATATTACTGTCACTTTTTGCTCTTTTATTCGCGTATATCATTCGCTTTGATTTAAAGGCTGATGATGCTTTAATTCGAGTAGAATGGGAGATAGTTTCAAAATCTATCGGGATTTACATTCTCGTAAAATTAGCTATATTTTATCTTTTAAAAATTCATAAAGGACTTGTTCGACATACATCTACAGAAGATTTAAGGCGAATCATTTTAGCGGCATTAATTTCATCTACAATTTTTGCGATTCTTGGTTTTTTCAGGTACAGCATGTTAGATGGGTACTTTTTATTCCCAACTTCTGTTCTTTTGATTGAGTTTTTAGCTTCTGCTATATTATTATTAGGTTCTAGATTCGCAGTAAAGTTAATTTACATGGAGTCGATTAGGAATAAAGAAATTGAAGATCGTGTCCTTATATATGGTGCTGGAATCACTGGTTTAATTACAAAAAGAACAATTGAGAAGGATGTGTTGACTAAGCAAAAAATAATTGGATTTATCGATGATAGCGTAAAACTATCTGGAAATCGTTTAGAAGGATTAAATATTTATAGTGCTTCTAAATTGGACAAGTTAATCAAGGAAGAGGGGGTTAGTTTGGTGATTATCGCCATTCAAAATCCGAATAAATTAAATAAAAAGAAAATTGTCGAGATTTGCTTGAACAACAACGTGAGTGTTCAAAAAGTTCCAAATACGAAAAGCTGGATCAATGGTGAGTTTTCTTCCAAGCAAATTGCAAAGATTAAAATTGACGATCTCCTTGGAAGAAAGCCTATCTCTTTAGATGAAGGGAATATTCGGAATGAATTAGCGGGAAAAGTAATCCTAGTTACAGGAGCTGCCGGGTCTATCGGGAGTGGTATGGTTCGTCAAATTTCTAAATATAAACCAGCAAAATTAGTTTTGTTAGATCAGGCAGAATCGCCATTGTATGATTTTCAAAATGAATTGATATCCGAATTTAATGGGCTCGACTTCGAAGTTGTGATTGGTGATATTAGAAGTTTTGATCGCATGAAAAATTTGTTCACTAGCTTCAAGCCTAACTATGTTTTTCATGCGGCTGCATATAAGCATGTTCCACTGATGGAAAGCAACCCCTCTGAAGCGTTACTGACGAATATTTTAGGGACAAGAAATCTAGTAGATCTTTCTTTAGAGCACAAGGTTCATAAATTTGTAATGATTAGTACAGATAAAGCAGTAAATCCAACAAATGTAATGGGAGCTTCAAAGCGTATTGCAGAAATTTATGCACAATCGTCAAACTCAAAAGGCGATACAAAATTTGTAACTACCCGTTTTGGAAATGTACTAGGTTCAAATGGATCAGTAATACCATTGTTTCAACGTCAAATTGATCAAGGTGGACCAATTACATTAACAGATGAGCGCGTAACGCGTTTTTTTATGACTATTCCAGAAGCGTGTCAATTAGTTCTTGAAGCTGGAACAATGGGGGAGGGAGGAGAAATATTTGTCTTTGACATGGGAGAATCGGTTAAGATCATTGACTTAGCAAAGAAGATGATTAAGCTAAGTGGACTTGAACTAGATAAAGATATTCAGATTAAAATAATAGGTTTAAGGGCAGGAGAGAAATTGTATGAAGAACTTCTTGCTGAGGAAGAGGAAACATTAAAGACACACCACCCTCAAATCCATAAGGCTAAAATCAGAGAAGAAGCTGTACAGCAAATTGATCTTATTAATGAATTGATAAAACTATTCGGAAGTCAAAATAATGATGAAATTGTTATTAAAATGAAAGTCATCGTTCCCGAGTTTATTAGTAATAATTCAAGATATGAAAAGTTCGATAGATGAAAATTGAGTCGGCAAAAATCCAAGTAAGATTCGCAGATATTGATGTTATGGGGCATGTGAATAACGCTGTTTACTTAAGTTATTTTGAAAATGCGAGAATGCGCTATTTTAAGCACATGCTAGGTTCAAATTGGGATTGGAATAAAGACGGAATTATTTTATTGAAAAATGAAGTTGAATACCTAAGACCCGTCCTATTGAATGATGAGCCCCATATTAAAGTATTTGTTGTCTCAATTGGCACTAAAAGTTTCACTTTGGGTTATGAACTCACTGTAAATAGCGTGTTATATTGTAAAGGATTATCTATCCTTGTAGGTTATAATAATGAAATTCATAAGTCGATTGAGATTACACCTATTATGCGAAGAGGTTTAGAAGAATTAAAAACGGATCAGTAATTGATATTAAGCAAGAAAAATTAAAGTTATGAAATCAATTTTATTTTCCTTTTTATGAATACTTTAGAATTGACTCTAAATTCAAAAATATCAGGTTTAAAAGAAAAAAGCTCTTACTATTTCTTAAGTTGTGGAGTAGAAGCTAATAGTAAACCCGACGATATACCAACTAAGGATGTCCAAAAAAACACACTAGACCTAATGGAGTATTCAGCATCTTTATAAATAGTAATTATTTATTATTTATGTGATCCTCAATATCACTCAAATGATACTCAAGGGCTTTTACTGAAATATTTATTTCTCTAATCAATAGCATCAAAGAAATTATTAATAATAGCAATGCGGTTCCAAATACCCAGATAGCTAAAGTATTCTGGTCGATGTAGATTAGGAACATGGTCAGTACACAGCCTAACAAGCTAGAAATGCCAAATATTTGCATGGAGCGAGTAAGATTGAGTCGACGTTTAAGATTTTTTATTTGTCGAATTAACGAATCATCATGTTTTTGAAGAAATATGTCATGTAAATTTCTAATAACTGCGGCATATGCTAAAAACCGATTGGTATAAGCGAGCATAATCAATGAAATCGCAGAAAACAGTAATGCTGGCGTACTAAGGCTTAATTCTTCCATGTAATTGATTCTGAATCTAATTTATTCAAAAGTGCTCAAATAAACCGAGTGAATCATGAAGGGTACTTGTAAATAACAAAACTTTAACATTATACCCTACTATAAATAGCCTGCTATTTTATAAGCTTCAAATCTAAATGTTTCTTTCAATAGTTTATTCCACAGATTAAAATTGTCGAAATTTGGAATTAGAAATTGATCCCAATAATAGCTATTATTAATACTCGTGTATAGGTCTGTAGAAAATGGGGTGCATTGCAATCCTTCATTGTTAAAACAAGCAAGTGCCCTCTTCATATGTATACCTGATGTTACTAGAATAAAACGCTCGTAATGAGGGTAGGATTTATCCAGTATTTTTTTTGTTTCCACAGCATTCTCATGTGTGTTTTTTGAAATTTCTTCAGTTAGAATGTCCTTGTTTGGAATCCCCCAAATTACTAGAAGCTCTTTTACTTGTTTTGCTTCATGTAATCCATAATCACTAATAAATCCAGAATCACCTGATATTAAAATCTTATCAACTTTTCCTGATTTATATAGTGATATAGCTTGAAATAAACGATCTCCTTGTCTGCGTATACTTATCCTGTTTAATTCAGAGTCAAATTCAAACATTCCCCCTAAAACAATTGCAACATCATGCCTTTTAACGGTATTTATCTTTACTCCATGAACTTCCCATAAGCGACAAAACTCAGAGAAGATGTAAGTATTTGAGAAGAATATAAAAATAATAATTGCTCCCCATTTTGATCTATTCATCCATTTAGTGCGTTTACCAAATCCAGTATATATAACAAAAACTACCAACCAAAAGAATGGCGAGATAATGAATAATAATAATTTGGACATGATAAAAAACATAAGCTAAATTTACTCTATTTAACAATAAGCAGACTCTTTTTCTACATAAAGCTTAACTTATTTTTACATTCAAAACAAGCCGTACAATGAATAATTTTATTAATAACTCTTTAGTTCAGTCCTATATAAGTTCAAATAGTTTTGGACAATTGCTAGGTATGGATTTTGAAATTATTGGACCTGGTGATATTATTTATAAAATGCTAGTTACGGAAGACCATTTAGCAACACCTATAGCTGTACATGGAGGCTATATCAGTTCATTAATGGACGCAAGATGGGTGTCTACGTTATCCAGAGTTATGGCTTACAACTGTGTAGTCTCAACTATTGAAATGAAAATTTCATTTATTACTCCTTGCTTTATCGGTGATCAATTATCTGCTACTGCATCAATGGTTAAAGCTAGTAAGCGCTTATTGTTTATTGAGGGTAAGATTTTAATCAAGATGGGGAATTGATTTCGTCTGCTACTGGAACGTTCAATTCCTATCCGGCTGAAAAAGCAGGGTTTGTCCAGTCTATATAATTATTAAAAAACTATCTTTGTTTTATGTTATTAATACTTAATGATGTGGCGGGTTCTGAGATTCTTCTCATTTTGGTCTTTGTACTGATTTTTTTCGGTTCAAAGAGTATTCCTAGCCTTGCCCAAACAATGGGGAGAACAATTCGTCAAATCAAGGATGCTTCAAGTGATATTCAAAATGAGCTTAAGAAATCTGGCGCTGAAATGAAGAAAGACTTAAATCTTGAAGGATTTATTAAGGAGACTACAGATGAAATTAGAAGGCCATTGGATCAAATGGCAGACGATATTGATAGCACAATAAAATACCAGCCTCCTAATCGAAATTCTCACGTAAAACCTATTCAGGGTAAACAAGTATATATCCCTGTAAAAGAATTGACAGAAGAAGAACCCTCAAAAGTTGCTGAAATTAAAGAGTCTATTGATGATTTGAAGTCAAAAGATTCAGGTCCCAAAAGTCTCTCCTGATGGCAATAAAATCGAGAATAGTAATATTTATTTGTTAATTGGTGACTTCCTTATGTCGGATTCGTGAAATTATTTCATGTTTCGTAATATTTTATTTTTAGACGTGCACACTTTATTGTTTAGAAGTAAAAAAGTAGGCTTTGCATGTTATGTCTTCTGTTTTGAAACTATTTATTAATTCTTCGACATAAATTTAGTACTACTGAATACTCTGTTTGTATCACTATATAAAGCTTTTATCTATTTTTAAAAAAAAAATATCAGTAATATAATTGATTAATTTTCATCGTTTTATTAAACGATACTGAATTAAAAGTTAAAGGTTTGGAGAAATGGATTTATTGTATTGTAAATGAGGTGTTAAACTTGTGTTAAATCGAACGAAATAGCATGAATCTGTGGATGTTACTTAAATTCTCCGTACCTTTGCAGACAATTTTAAAAATAAAAAATGACGTTTGAAGAACTCGGGCTAAAGAGTGAGGTGTTGAAGTCGTTACAAGACATGGGTTTTGAGACGCCTACTCCAATCCAACAAGAAGCTATTCCACATTTAATGGGAGATAGTAGTGATTTTGTTGGTCTAGCTCAAACAGGGACAGGGAAGACAGCCGCGTTCGGCCTCCCATTAGTAAGTAAAGTTGATGAGGGTAAGAGATTGCCTCAAGGACTTGTGATTTGTCCAACACGTGAATTATGCTTACAAATTACAAAGGATATACAAAATTATGCGAAACATCTTAATGTGAATGTCGTTGCAGTTTATGGTGGTACGGATATCCGTCGCCAAATTCAAGACATAAAAAAAGGCGCTTCAATTATTATTGCTACTCCTGGTAGATTAATCGATTTAACTAAAAGAAAAGCTATTCAGTTGCAAGATGTGGAATGGGTTGTTTTGGATGAGGCCGATGAAATGCTAAATATGGGATTCAAAGAAGATATCGATGCGATTCTTGATAAAACACCAGACCACAAAAATGTTTGGTTGTTCTCGGCTACAATGCCAAAAGAGGTTGCACAGATAGCTAAGAACTATATGGACGACCCATTAGAGGTTGCTATTGGCCATAAGAATCAGACAAATGAAAATATTGACCATATCTATTATACTGTTTCAGAAAGAGATAGATATGCAGCTTTAAAAAGGATTATTGATTTTAATCCTGATATTTATGGGGTTATTTTCTGTAGAACACGTCGTGAAACAGCTGAAGTTGCAGAGAAATTGGCGAAAGAAGGTTACAGTGCTGAACCATTACACGGAGATTTATCTCAAGCGCAACGTGATAATGTAATGAGAAAATTTAGAAGTAAGAATTTACAAATTCTAGTGGCAACTGATGTTGCAGCTAGAGGAATTGATGTTACAGATATTACACATGTAATTAACTATAATCTTCCAGATGAGATCGAAAATTACACACATAGATCAGGTAGAACTGCTCGTGCTGGTAAAAAAGGTGAATCTTTAGTTTTGGTTACACCGAAAGAAGGTTATAAGATCAAAGCAATTGAGCGTAAAATCAGAACTACTTTTACAAAAGGTACTATTCCTGGAGCAAAAGAAATCTGTGAAATTCAATTGAAAAAATTGGTTAATAAAGTGATTTCTACCGAAGTTAAAGAAAATGATATCGCTGAATTCATTCCTGCTGTTATGGCTGATTTTGAAGATTTATCGAAAGAAGAGGTGATTAAAAAATTCGTTTCTGCTGAATTCAATCAATTTATTGAATACTATAACAGAGCGGGAGATTTAAACCGTAAACAAGGGAAAGACGCTAGAGATAATGATCGTGGAAATGATCGTATCAGTGATAGAAGAGATCGCGTAAATAGTAGAGACCGTGGAGACAGAGACCGTGGTGGTGATAGAGATCGTGGTTCAAGAAAACAAGATGAGAATAAAACTAGATTCTTTGTGAATTTAGGGCAAAGAGACGGATTAAACCCAGGTGGTTTATTACGTGTTGTTTGTGATGCCGCTGGACTTAATTCAAGTAAAGTTGGTCGTATTGATATTCTTGCTTCATTCTCATTTTTTGAAGCTGATAATGATTTGGCGGATAAGATTATTAAAGAAGTAAACGGCGTTGAATATGAAGGACACAAAGTTTCTGTAGAAGTTACCAAGAAGAAGGCTGGTGGCGAAAGTAGAGGTGGCGGGGGTCATCGTGGTGGTGGAAATCGTGGCGGAAGCGGCGGTGGACGTAGATCCTCTTTCGGCGGCGGTAGTGGAAGACGTGATGGAAGCTACGGGAGTGGGGGTAATAGTAACGATGGAGATAGAAGACGCAGATCTTAAGTAAAACCTTTTTAGAATTGATATAATGGAAATTAGAAATATTGCAATTATTGCCCATGTCGATCACGGAAAAACGACATTGGTAGATAAAATGATTGAAGCTGGAGCTGTTGTTGACGAAAGAAATCGTCCTAAAGGTGAGCTTATTATGGATAACAACGATTTAGAGCGAGAACGTGGTATCACAATTGTCTCTAAAAATGTTTCTGTAATGTATAAAGATACGAAGATTAATATCATCGATACTCCTGGTCACGCCGATTTCGGAGGTGAGGTTGAGCGTGTTTTAAACATGGCTGATGGTGTTTGCCTTTTAGTTGATGCCTTTGAGGGTCCAATGCCTCAAACACGTTTCGTGCTTGGGAAAGCACTCTCTATGGGAATAAAACCAATGGTTGTTGTTAATAAAGTTGATAAAGACAATTGTACTCCTGATGATGTTCATGAGAAAGTATTTGACTTAATGTTCGAGTTGGATGCAACTGAAGATCAATTAGACTTTCCAACTATTTATGGCTCAGCAAAAAACGGTTGGATGTCTAAGGATTGGCAAAAGCCTACAACGACAATTACTCCTTTGTTAGATATGATTCTTGATTATTACCCACCAATTACAATTGATGAAGGTAATACTCAATTGCTGATCACTTCCTTGGATTTCTCTTCATTTGTAGGGAGAATTGCAATCGGACGTTTGACAAGAGGAGAGATTAAACCAAATATGAATGTCATTCTGTCTAAATCAGATGGGTCACAGCAAAAACATAGAATCAAAGATGTATTTGTCTTTGAGGGGACAAAACGTGTTAAGGTTGACTCTGTTCAAGGTGGAGATCTTTGTGCAATTACAGGTATTGAAGGTTTCGAAATTGGAGATTCTATTTGTGATATTGAAAATCCAGAGCCATTAGAAAGTATTGCTATTGATGAGCCTACAATGAGTATGTTATTTACGATTAATGATTCTCCTTTCTTTGGTAAAGAGGGTAAAATGGTAACATCTCGTCACATTTCTGAGCGTTTAGAGAAAGAACTTGAGAAAAACTTAGCAATGAAAGTTGGTAAGACTGACAAAGCTGACAAGTGGATGGTTTTCGGTCGTGGTGTAATGCACCTGTCTGTTTTGATTGAAACAATGCGTCGCGAAGGTTATGAATTACAAGTTGGGCAACCACAAGTAATTATTAAAGAAATTGATGGCAAGAAATGTGAGCCAATTGAAGAGTTGACTATCGATTTACCAGAAGTGAATAGCGGAACAGCTGTTGAGGCTGTAACGAAGAGAAGAGGTGAGATGAAGAATATGGTTCCTAAAGGGGAACGTATGACCATTACATTTGAGGTTCCTTCACGTGGCATCATTGGGTTGAGAAATTACCTTCTTACAGCTACAGCTGGGGAAGCAATTATGACCCATAGATTCTTAGAATATCAATCTTACAAAGGAGATATCCCAGGACGTTTAAATGGTTCTTTAATTTCAATGGAACTTGGTACTTCTATACCATTCTCATTAAATAACTTACAAGAAAGAGGCACATTCTTCATTGCTCCAGGTGAGGCAATCTATGAGGGGCAAGTTATTGGTGAAAACAGTCGTGCAAATGACTTAGTTGTCAACGTTACTAAGACGAAACAATTAACTAATATGCGTAAGTCTGGTACTGATGCGAAAGTTAGAATTGTACCACCAAAAACATTTAGTTTGGAAGAATGTCTCGAGTACATTCAAGCAGATGAGTATGTTGAAGTTACTCCAGCAAGCTTAAGAATGCGTAAGATTCTTTTAACAGAAAGTGCACGTAAGAGATCTGGAAAATAAAAAATTATTCTTTAGAATATAGATTACACAGGTAAAGATAAATTGTGGATACGGTGTTAATAATTATTAACACCGTATCTTCATATTATAGAATCAAAATACTTATCTTAGAATAAAGCAATAAAGGTCTATGTTCGATGATGAAGAAGAAGATGCTTTTGACGATAAAAACCTCAATGAGGAGTTAGCTCGTTTCGATGCATTTATTAATGGGGAGTCTTTTGGTTTTCTAGATAGTGATAGATGGGAATTGTTGATTGATCATTTCTTATTGAATGGACAGTATAGCAAAGCTCTGATGTGCACTGAAGAGGCACTATCTCAATTTTCATACAATAACTTGTTTAAATTGCGAATGGCTCAATGTTATAGTGCTATTGGAAAGCTGAAAGAGTCAATCAATTTGTTATCCGACTTAGAACGTTTAGAAATGAATTCGTTTGAATTGTTATTGACCAAAGGATCCGTCTTTAGTCAATTGAAAGATTCAAAAAATGCCATCCGTTATTTTACGAGTGCATTACAAGCAGCTTCAAAAGAAGATCGGGATGAAATTTATCTTGATCTAGCTGTCGAATATGAAAATGATGGTAATTATAAAGCTGCACTAAAAGTATTGAGTGAAGCTGTTAAATCAAATCCAAATAATGAATCAGCAATCTATGAAATTGCTTTTTGTTATGACTATCTAGGGGAGTATGAGAATTCAATAAAATGCTACTCTGATTTTATTGATGAGAATCCGTATTCATTTACTGCTTGGTACAACCTCGGGAATGCGCATTCAAAACTCGAAGATTTTGACAAGGCCATTTGGGCATACGATTATTGTATATTGATTAATGATGATTTTGGTCCTGTTTATTTTAATATTGCAAATGCCTTTCTTGCAAAGGAAAATTTCACAAAAGCGATAGAGTATTTTCATAAATGTATTGAGCTTGATGGAGATGACCCTGTAGCACTTTGTTACATTGGTGAGTGCCATGAGCAGTTAGACGATTTAGAACTGGCTAAGATGTTCTATAAGCTTAGCTTGGAGCTTGCTCCATTGCTACCAGACGCTTGGTTGGGCTTGGGGATTATTGAAGATCTAGAAGATAATACAAGAGAAGGGATAACCTTAATTAAAAAAGCGAGCGATTTGGACCCTGAGAATGCAGGTATTTATCATGTGTTAGCCGGTGCTTACGAAAAGATTGAAGAATTTGAAAATGCTGATGAGAATTATCAATTAGCATTAGCTTTAGATCCTAATGATGAAGAATGCTTGACCAATTATATTAGCTTATTAAAGAAAGCTTCTGTTCAAAATGCATTTGATTATCTGATTAATTTCGAAGGTATTAAGCAGGAAAACAAGATAGTTATAGTCCTAAAGGTAAGTCTCTTGTGGGGCTTAGGTAGTAAAGTAGATTCGATACAATTATTTAAGGAGTGTATAGAGATAAACAAACTTAAAGCGTTAGAATTATTTGAAATTCATCCAAGCTTGAAAACCGTTTCAGAATTTGTACTTTTAGCGGATAATTAAAACAGAAAAATGAATTTTGAATTAACACATATACCTAATCGTTTTGCAAAACCAAGAACATCAGGCGTTACAATGATGATGGATAAAGGGCTTTCAATTAGAGAGGTCGAAAACTTTATCGAAGCATCAGGACATATAACTGATGTGGTTAAATTTGGATTTGGTACGTCATTCGTTTCACAGAATTTACAGGCTAAAATTAATCTCTACAAAGAAGCAGGGATTCGCCCTTATTTTGGAGGTACATTGTTTGAAGCATTTTATGCACGTGGAATGGTCAAAGAATACTTACAGACGATTGATAGTTATGGACTAGATTTAGCTGAAGTTTCAGACGGCTCAATAATCATTGATCATGATGAGAAGTGTGAATTAATTCATTCAATGTCGAAAGATAGAACTATCATGTCTGAAGTTGGCTCTAAAGATTCTGGTATTATTGTTTCTCCTGCAAAGTGGATTAAGATGATGTCAACGGAACTTCAGGCTGGTTCATGGAAAGTAATTGCTGAAGGACGTGAGTCTGGAAATGTTGGTGTTTTTAGACCAAATGGTACAGCTCATACATTATTAATTAATCGAATTATTGCAAAGATAAATCCAGACGACATTCTTTGGGAGGCCCCTAAGAAAACTCAACAAGTTTGGTTTATTAAGTTATTTGGTCAGAATGTGAATCTAGGTAATATTTCACATAACGAAATGATCCCACTGGAATGCTTGAGATTAGGGTTACGTGGAGATACATTTTTTGATTTTTTACCAGCGGATTATGCTGAGCGTTTAAAGCAAGTGAATAATGAAGACGAAAATGATGAAGACGAAGATTAGACTTAATGTCACTTCATAAAAAAAAAGAAATCACAGGCCATTCGGGCGCTGTTTATTGCTGTATAAGTGATGGTCATTATATATATACAGGCAGTGCTGATAAGTATGTTACTCGCTGGAGGATAGAAGAGGGGATTCAAGATGAATTTGCTATAAAATTTAAATATAGTATTTATGCACTTTGCGTTACTAACGATGAATTTTTAGTCGTCGGTCTAGCGAGCGGAGGATTGCATTTTTTTGATCTTAAATCACGACAAGAATTAAAATTTTATACGCAACATACACAAGCTATATTTTCGATAGCATATAATTCAATTAAGAAACATATTTATGCAACTGATGCAGACGGGAATTTATCTGTATGGTCATCGGACGGGAGTAAGTTGTTGATTTATTTACCATTAGATTGTGGCAAGGTTCGCTCAATTGATGTTGTTAGTGATGGTAGTCATTTTGTTTTAGCTTGTCAAGATGGAACGATTCGCATTTTTGAATCTGAGTACTTTAATGAGATTGTAACTATAGATGGTCACAAGGGTGGGGCCACTTCTGTACTCTTTCATCCACTTAATACCGATCAACTGATCACAGGTGGGAAGGATGCATTGCTGAAGTTGTGGAATTGGAGATCAGGTGACGAATTAAATTCAATTGTTGCACATACTTTTGCTGTATATGCGATTGTCTCAATCAATGACGGTCAGACAATTATAACTGCTAGCCGTGATAAACATGTCAAAGAATGGACTTCTTCTTTGGATATTGTCAAGCGATTAGATCGCAAATCGGGAGGGCATGAACACTCTGTAAATGACCTCTGTGTTGTTGATAAACAAACGGTTGTAAGTTGTTCAGATGATAAACGAATCATTCTATGGGAATTAAAGGGCTAGTCTATTCTTTATTGCTTATTTTTGAAATTAGCATCCATTTTTGTGTAAATAAGGCTGACGCCTTTTCGTAATCTATATGTGCTCTTTCCATCGTATTTTTTTCCATTTCTTTTGTTCTTCTCTAGAAAGGAATGTCCAGGCTACAATTCGGCTAGATTTATTGCTAGTCCCCATAGGGATTGTTTTTATTTGATAAGGATTTATCTTTTCTAATGTTTGATATATTCCCTTCAGGTTAGATTGTTTTGATACTAAAGTTGAGAACCAAAAACAGTTTTTAGAATTGGCTTTACTTTCTCTAATGATATTCTGGATAAATTTAATCTCACCACCTTCAAAAAGAAGCTCCTTATTGACCCCTGCTAAATTTAATTTTGTTGAGTTGACTTCCCCCCCCGATAGATTCTTTATTTTTCTTTGTGTTACTTTCTGTGCATCCTCAATAGAGGAGTGAAAAGGAGGGTTACATAGTGTTATATCAACCTTCTCTTCTTTGTCTATTATGCTGTTAAAAATCGCTTTAGGAGTATTTTGCAGCCTACATTCAACTCTTTTTATCAGCGAAGGGTTTGAGCTTATAATCTTTTGTGCTGATTCAATAGATTTTGGATTAATATCAGACCCAATAAATTTCCACTGGTATTCTGTAACTCCAATAATTGGGTAAATACAATTAGCACCTATGCCAATATCAAGACATGTAATTTTATCGCCTGTTGGGATTGTTCCAAAATTGTTTTCGCAAAGTAAGTCTGCCATGTGATGAATATAATCTGCTCTTCCGGGTATTGGAGGGCATAAGTTTTCATCAGGGAATTCCCAATACTTTATTCCATAGTAATGATTTAGAATCGCTTTATTTAAAAGTTTTACTGCAAGTGGCTTTGAAAAATCTATTGAATCATCACCATGTTTGTTCGGACGGATATAATTTTTTAATTCAGTTTCTATACTTGTCAATACCTTTAAGTCATATCGTTCTCGATTTCTATTTCGAGAATGTAATTTTGATTTTTGATTTTTCTTTTTGTCTAAAGACATAATTTTATTAAATGTTGCCTAATTATTTTATAAGTTCAATAACCTCTTTTTATAGTAAATCAAATTTTTCTGATATTATCAGCTCTAGCGCATTGAGATCCGACATTAATTGCTGATGATTTTTTGATAAATCTGATTCATATTTGATGTGTTGTAATATTTTTTTCAATTCAACCGTTTTAAAATAAAATGATTTATGTTTGAGTTCAAGCTTTAGTTTTGCTACTTTCTTTTCAATAACTTCTTTTTTTTGTTTAACAGTATTGATTACTTCTATGGCAGAATCAAAATCTACCTTTTTTTTCTCTACAGACTTTAGTAGGCCACATTTAAACTTGGCGCATTGTTTTGGTCTTTGAGAATAAATAGTACAACCGTCACAATAATCATCACATGGTTGGAGAAAAAAGCCTTTGCCATCAGCCTCCTCTATATGTTTTATCTCTCTTAGATCAGACAATTCTTTAGTGTCAAGTCTTACGAAGCCAATCAGTGTACCGTCACAGCATAGGCCACAAGAAAGACAGAGATTTGTTGATTCTATCATTATTAACGCGTTTATATTTTTCTAATTTACTAAACAAGGACGCTTTTGCATGTCCAAATGCTGTTATTTATCCTGAGTTATTTTTTTTGTTCAGTCTAAATATGTATTTTAATTTAGTTTTCTTAAGTTGTCACTTTCCTATTAAATGCAAAACGGACTCCTTAAAAAAGAGTTTTATTAAGGTTGTAATTTATTTTTTTTGAGATTACGATTCTCTTTTTGAGAATAATTATCCCAAAATGGGAAATGAATGTGTTTTAAATATAAAAAAAAATACTTGTCAGATTGCATTAAATATTCATTGGATATACTTTAATGTTAATTAATTTGATAAAAAAATGATTAATTCTGTTAACTTGGTACAGCATGGAAAACTTGTCTATACTAATAGCTGAAGACGATGATTGGTATGCTGAATTTGTTAAGTATACGATTACTTTAACAGGCGAGCACAATTTTCAAATTGTTAGAACTGTAAAACAGTTATTGAATAAGCTTCTAATTCAGCCAGACATAATAACGCTTGATTTTAATTTTCCTGACGGAACAGGGGAAGACATGTTAAGACAGATAAAATCTAAGTATCCTGAAAGCTATGTTGTCGTTATATCTGCCCAAGAAGATGTTCAAGTAGCAGTTAATCTTCTTAACAATGGTGCTTTTGACTATGTGGTTAAAAATGATGAGGCTAGAAATCGTATAGTTCAAATAATACGATCAATAGCTGAGAAAAAAAGTCTGAAGAAACAGATTGTTGACTTGGAGAATGAAGTGAGGGTTAAGTATGATTATAGAGAGACATTAATTAGTAATTCTAAAACTTTTAAAAGTATTTATGATTTGATTCGTAAAGCGTCAGTCACGAATATTAATGTTTCAATATTTGGAGCAACAGGAACTGGTAAAGAGGTTGCTGCAAAAGCTATCCATTTTAACTCCAATAGAGCAAAGTATCCTTTTGTTGCAGTTAATTTGTCTGCTCTTACTGATTCGTTATTGGAAAGTGAGCTCTTTGGGTATGTTAAAGGTTCTTTTACTGGTGCTAATGAAGATCGAAAAGGGAAATTTGAAGAGGCGGCTAAAGGCACTATTTTTCTGGATGAGATTGCAGACATAAGTGAATCTACCCAAATAATATTACTCCGAGTGTTACAAGAGATGGAGATTAGCAGGGTCGGTTCTAATAAGCTTATACAGTTGAGTTGTAGAGTTATTACTGCTACAAATAAGGATTTGGCAGAAGAGGTACGACATGGGCATTTCAGACAGGATCTTTTTTATCGACTTATGGGTTTGCCTATTAATTTACCAAGGTTGATAGAGAGGGGTAATGATATTCTCCTACTCGCACTCCATTTCTCTGCAAATTATACAAATAAAAATAAAGAAAAACCTATTATACTTAGTGAGGGAGCAATAAATAAATTGATGTCTCATCATTACCCTGGAAATGTTCGAGAGCTTAAGTCGATAGTTGATTTAGCATGCGTTCTGACGAATAACTCTTTCATTAAATCCGAGGATATTATTTTTAATGATTTATCAAGTGGTTATTTAGATTTTAACAATGAAAACCAAACTCTTAAATATCAAAATAAAAAATTGATTGAAAGCATGCTTAATAAGCACAATAATAATGTAAGGCTAGTTGCGCAGAAGTTAGGCATTGGTAAGTCCACAATTTATAGAATGATAAAGTGAAATTATGAAGAGGAGAATATTTATAGTTTTTTTTGAAATGATGGATGTCTTCAATGTCGTTTGCGTAAGGAAAAGTACTGATTATCAAGAATTTAAACTTATTTTTTAAATGAGAAAGTCCGTGGATGAAATATTACTTGATTTAGAACAAGAACGGATGGCTCGAAAAGAATCAGAGCGTATTTTGGAGTCCAAGTATTTAGAGGTTTATGAACAGAGGTTAGAAATTGAAAGTCTTAAAAAAAAACTCGATAAAGATCGTGGTATTAAGCTTTCTAAGACTAGTAAAATACAGCGAGTTCAACAGGAAGTATTCGAGGTACATCCATTTTCTATATTGATATATTCGTTGAGTTCATTAAAGATTCTAAATGTTAACCAGACTGCAGTCAATAATTATGGTTATTCAAAATCTGAATTTTATAAATTATCTATTACAGACTTGCATGATGATGAAGATAATAATGTGGTTATAAATCACATTAATGCCATAAAGAAGGGTCATTATAAAACGAAGGTTTGGAGACACCTTAAAAAGAATAGTGAAGTCGCACTTGTTAAAATTACAGGTGTGACTATTGAATTTGACGGGGAGTCAGCAAGAATCGTTATTGTTGAAGATGTTACTGAATTAAAAGCGTTAGAAGTCAAAAATGAGATTCAACAAAAAAAATATATTGATTTAATCGAGAAGTCTAGTGACCTAATGTTTGGAATGTTGCCAGATGGTACATTTTTATTTGTGAACAGAGTTGCTTGTAAGATTACAGGATATAGCGAAAGAGAACTGTTGTCGATTAATTTCCGGGAATTAGTACGAAGCGATTATGAGAAAAGAGTAGTTAGTTTTTATTCTTTCCAGTTAGAAAGTCAGACAGAAACAACTTATACAGAGTTTCCTATTATCTCTCGAAATGGAGATGAGATTTGGTTAGGGCAAAGTGTTAATATCTCTAGGAGTAAAACTAATAAAATTGAATTTTCTGCTATTGCTAGAGTTATCACAGAAAAAAAGACTTTTGAAAAGGCGCTTTTACGAAGTGAAGATAAATTTCGTTCTATTATTGAAAACATGAACTTGGGATTATTGGAAACGGATCGTGATGGTAATATTGTAAAGGCATATAAAAGTTTCTGTAAGATAGTTGGATACTTACCTGAGGAACTAGAGGGTACTGATGGAGCTTTTCTTCTTGATGGGGATGCATATGATATTATGACTACTCAAAAGGAGAATAGGATTAAAGGAGAGTTTGGGGTGTATGAAATTCAAATCACTTGCAAAGACAAGTCAAAGAAATGGGTTATGATAAGTGGTGCCCCTTTCTATGATCAGAATGATGGACTCAAGGGGTCAATTGGGATTCATCTTGATATTTCTGAAAGAAAAAATATTGAGGCTCAACTATTAACAGCGAAGAATGTTGCTGAAGACTCATTGCGAGCTAAAGAAGTCTTTTTGGCAAATATCAGTCATGAAATTAGAACGCCATTAAATGCTATAGTAGGTTTATCTGAATTGCTAAAGAAAAGCGAATTAGATTCTAATCAAAAAGAAATGATTCTTCAAGTCTCCGTTGCTTCAGGAAATCTATTGAACTTAATCAATGATTTACTACTTCTGTCTAAGGTAGAAGCAAATGGAATTATATTGAAACCCAATATTTATTCACTGCAGTACGCGATTGAGGAAACGTTTATGATGTTTGAGAATGGAGCTAGAGAGAAGGAGCTAGAGTTTGTTTTGGACTTAAATTTAAAACCCAATTCGTATTATGAATTTGACAGGTTAAGGTTTGTCCAGATAATTCAAAATTTATTATCTAATGCAATTAAATTTACAAGTGAGGGGTATATTAAGATCAGCGCTTATTACAATTATTCGATTGATAAAATCGAAATAAAAATAGAGGATTCAGGCATGGGAATTCCTGAAGATGAAATGCAGTCTATATTTGAAGGATTTGTTCAGGGTAGCAATAATGAACCTGATATTCATGGGGGGACTGGATTAGGCTTATCCATTGTTAATAATATTGTTAAAATGATGGGTGGTGAAATTCACGTTAATAAACTTAAAGTGGGAACATGCTTCACTCTTAATTTTTCTTTTCCAGAAAAAGATGAACTTCAGATTGACCAAAAACAATTGGTTGAATATGATGTTAAAGAATTAGAGGGAGTGAAAATATTAGTCACTGAAGATAATATTGTAAATCAATCATTAATTAAGAAAATATTATCTGATTGGAATGTAGAGCATATTATTGTTAATAATGGAAAGGAGGCTCTTGATAGACTAGAACATGAGTGTTTTGATATTGTTCTAATGGATATTCGAATGCCGATATTGAATGGAATAGATGCTACAAAACTGATTCGAAAGGTTCAAAAAAACTACGAGCTACGTATAATAGCCTTAACTGCCAATACTTTAAATGAAGGTAGTTTAGAATATTGGGAAGCGGGATTCAATGATGTTTTAATGAAGCCATTTGTTCAAGATGAATTACTCGAAATGTTGATTTTGAATTCAAGTCGAAGAACAGAGTTATTAAGGGGTAGGTTGATTAAGTTTGCTCAAGAAGATACAAGCTTCGCTGAAATATTAAGATCAATTTTTATAGATGATTCATCACTAAGAATTTTGGATATGATGGATGCTTCATCTATAAAAGATTTAGATAAAATAAGTAGCATTGCTCATAGTATGAAGCCTTCTTTGGATCAATTGGCATCTAAGAATATTCAAGAGTTAAATAGAAAGTTTGATGGTAAGAAAATAGGAGAGGAAGAGATTGTGTCTAAAATAGAACTTTTCGGACTACATATGGGACTCCTAATTGAAGATTTAAAGAGAATAGTATTTTAATACAAATGTCCCAAAGTGGGATTTTTAAGACGAGTCTAGGATATAGTATTACGCGATAATAGGCTTTAGGCAATTTTGGAATGTTCTTTGGCGCTAAATAAAAAAAAATCTGTTATGAAGGAAAAGATAAAAAAAGTCAGTATTTATATCTTAGACGATGATCGCTATTACGGTTTGTACTTAGCTAAGGCTTTAAGAAATGAAAAGTATGATATTGAATACTTTCAGCATGAAAAAGAGTGTATTCAAAATCTGGATAGTATTCCTGATATTTTAATACTTGACCATAGATTAGAGTATGCAACTGGACTTGAAATCTTGGAGGAGGTTAATAGGAAGTGCAAAGGGAAAACTATGGTAATTTATTTGTCAGCTCAAGAGAATGTTCATGTTGCAGTCAAGGCAATGAAAGAGGGTGCGATTACTTATGTTGAAAAAAGTAGCTTTTCAGTTGAAGCGATAATCGATACTATTGAACAAATAGCAAGTCTTACAAATAATTTTAATAATAATCTTGATATAACAAAGTTTAGAAGCCAGTCACGTTAAAAAAATAACTTTTATTGTTCACTCTAAGAATAGAGTGAAATAGCTATTATTTTAAATAGAGAAGAACGAATTAATTACTCTATGCTTGCTTTTAAATTTAAAATAGCAAAAACAATCAGGAATGCAATGTTTATAAATACAGCTGGTCCTTCAATAGCACCTATAATTAAGTGGTAACTCATAGCTGTCACCCACATTAATGCACCTATCGCAAATGTTCTTGCAAATTTAGGTAAAGAATCACCTTCCAGGTCTACTATTTTCCAAGTCAGAATAGAAAGGAATATATTTATAACCCCCAAGCATTGTCCTGTTGCAAGAAAGCTTGTGTCGACTTCTATACTGGCCATTTCAAAATAGATTTTCGTGACAAATAATTGACATAATCCATTAATTAAAAAGATAATAGATTGAATTTTAAATAATGTTTTATTTCCCATTATTTTTTTTTAATTAGGAAACTAATTTAGGAATTAATGGGAAATTAAACTATTTATTTTTAATTATTAGTGCCTTTTCCAATAATGGCATCCATTTTAGTCTATTTCGCCTAAGATAACCCCTGTGTTTAGTAAAGTGAGTTCTTGGAGACAAGCCTCTTAGCCAATACTGATCCTTATAGTATATGTTAATCGCATCTGGAAATGAAGATTTAATAGAACCTACCTCCCCTGAGTTCAATGATTTTCTATATGAAAACTCGCCAAATATAATTTTTTGAATGAATGTTTTATTACTAATTTCTGAATTAATGATTCCTGTTTTATTGAAGCCTGCAATGGGAGTAACTTTATCTCCAATGCTAATGATGTTGAAGTGGTTTACTTTATTGTCAAGTAGCTTTGGCCCTTCAATTATACAGGGCGTGTTAATGGTTATGAAATTAATTTCTGTTGATTTTGTTAATAGCGTTCTGAGTTCATTACTCTTCATTAATGCTATCGTACCCCCATGGCTATGGCCTATAATATTTAAAGTGTCAGGAATGCATTGAGAAACATCTTTTGATATTAAGTCTAAAAGAATTTCCCCAGCATTTTCTCGCGCTAGAGTACTGTTCGTTCCGCTCCATTTAACTAGTCTACTCTCACAGCTTTCAATATTGCAGAATAAGGTATTGATTTGTTTAATTAAAATCGGCTCCCATATGCGATGATCAATATGAGTTCCATGTATAAAATAGGATATTGAATTTTTCTTCAATTTAGATTTATTAGTGATAATGTTTTGAAGCTAAGAAGTCGTGTAATTCCAGATAAAGGTCTTTGTCAAGTGGATAGATAATCTAGATGTTATTTCATAGATCTACTGCGCTAATATCCCTTATTTTTTTATTGTGTAGACAAATTGAGTAGTTATTACTCAAGTACTACTTTTTTTTCTACTGATCCGTCTGAATATTGATACATCAAGACAGCTCCTTTTTTGAATTCAGCTTCTCTGCCCAATAAATCTGTTATTCTAAGTAACTGACTATCTTTATGAATTTCATGAATTACAGCACTATTTTCGCACAATTGATCAAAAAACAACCATGCTTCTCTACTTGCTGAAATGTCCATATTTCCATTGTCGCCCGGCCAATCATGTTCACCACCATTAACGGTATACAACCACACCTCTGTACAAGAGTTATTTAACCCATATTTTTCAGAGGTAACTGTACTTCCATCATTTGTGTTTGTATTAGGGAAGTTATCAGTGCTCTGTAGTTGTAATCCAAATAGATTATTGAAGAAAGCCATTGTTATCGGTATACTAGGGTAAGCTCCCCACCCGTCATTATTGTTTGGATCACCATTATAATAAGTTACGTCATCATTTGTGCCATGTATCTCTAGTATTGACACTTCATTGGTCGGGTTACAATCATCCATAATATCTTGCATAATCATTCCTGAAATAGGAGCTATGGCTCTGAATGTTTCGGAAGCCTGACAAGCCAACATGTAGCATAAGTCACCACCATTCGACATTCCAGTACAAAACACCTTGTTAGCGTCTAGTGAATATATATTTTGAAAATACGTATTCAAAGTTTGTAAATAAGCAACATCGTCGACCGTTTGATTATTTTGGAAATCATATCCAACATTAAAAAATGGATTTCCTTCCCCATCTTCTGTTCCTTGAGGATAACATACCGCAAAGCCATATTCATCTGCCAATTGGTTAAACTCAGAATAATTCATAATATTTTGAGCCGACCCTCCATATCCATGACACACAAATACTAATGCACAATTCTGAGGGGTATTAGCTGGGTGATAATAGATGTATTCTCTCTCTATTCCACCGTCTATAATCGTTCCATATTCTAATGCTTGTACATTTTGTGTTAAGAAATCGTTTGAAGTGTTGTCGTCAAATCCATTGTCATTCACATTGTCAAGAGTTACATCTAATGAAAATAATCCCGATTGGCTAATAGTCCATGTATTTTGGTGAGTGAAATTATAAGTATCTAGTGAGGAGATAGAAAGCCCAGAAAAATTTTGGGTGTACGAAATAGCCCCTCCTAAACTCCATGTTAAGTCAAAAGAAGTAATAATTTCTGCACCAAGATTAGAAATTGTGCCTGTGATCGGAATTGTAATGGGAGCATTTTGATTTGAATTCACAGATAAACTTGTTAGTGCTGCATCAATTACTTGGGGCTCGAATATAATTAGATCATCGATAGCCCATCCGAACATCCAGCCATCATCATCATTATAATGAAACCCTAAAAGAATATTTGTATTTCCTGCAAGAGAACTTAAATCAACAGACTGCATGTCCCATACTCCATCGTCTGTTCCATTAATTTCTGAAAGAACGGTCCATGTGTTTCCATTATTGAGGCTATACTCTAAAGTTGCAACCTCTGTATTTCCTTCAAAGTTTCCACCGTCATAGTAATTGGCAAATTGAAGTACTATTGCATTTAAAGATGAGAAATCTAATGGAGGCGTAATTAAATAATCCATGCTTTTATCACAATCACAGTCGTCATCATTAGTTCCAATGATATTACCATGTGGTGCAATTGTCCACCATTGGCTCTCAATGTTTTGATTAGTACCTATGTTCCATCCACCATCTGTAGCGTTCGTTGATTGGCTCCATCCAGTTGGAAGCGTTCCGAGTTCGAAATCCTCGGATAAAAGGACCGTTTGTCCAAAAATAGATGTCGAGCAAAGTAGAGATATAAAAATTAATATGGTTATATTTTTCATGTGAAAAGGCTATATATATAGCTAAAGATAATAATTATCTTATTAAGATAAGTACGCTGATAGATCTAATAATTGGAATTAAATATCTCCCAATTCCATCAGTTTTATCTCTATTTATATACAAAGGGAACGCGAAAGCGTTCCCTTTGTATATAAATTTTACGTTTGACCCAATTTAAATCAACCTAAAACACGTCTCTTTATCATTATTTAAAATTACTTTTTTGGAATATTGATAAGTGTAAATTTTTTTTGAACAAATAATGAAGTTATCATCTATTCAATACTTAATAGCTTAACGACATTTAAGTACTTCAGTCATGTCTATACCCATACAAGGTTCCCACATTATAGCCCATTTATTACTAAGTGAATCTCTATTTTTCCCTTTGTTTTTTGGGTTATTTGTCGGGTTACTATCATATATTCTTTTGCATTCACAAGCTGTTAATGATGGTTCAGGCTTAGATTTTTTTTCAGCTTCTGATTCAGTAGCTTCACCAGTACATGATACTAGAAGTAAAACCAAAGAAAATGGTAGGAATAATTTTTTCATAATAATAATTTTAGTTTAATCAAATATAATAATGTTTCTAAAAAAAAAATGTAAAACCTGTGATTAATTCTTTCAGAACTTCAGGGTATAATTTCACTAGATTACTTTTTCCAATCATCAAGGCTAAAAACATATTCTCCGCTCCAGTCTGCAGCCGTTTTAGTAGCCCATTCATCACATACTCTATCTCCAAAATCAATTGTTGCTACCCATTCGTTAGTATCAGAATCATAATATTTGATAATGCCCGCAATGATATATTTGCAGTCATCAGATTTTACTAGTGGCTCTACAATTACTTTCTTATATTTTGATTTTTTGCCATCGTAATATGATTCATTTTTTTTGAGTTCAAATGACGAAATGCTTCCATCTTTAGTAAGCTCAGCAAAAGAATTATCTTCACCTTGACCAAAATTAACCTTAGCTGAAACCTCTCCGTTTTGAGTGTATTCTAATTCTCCCGCGGTGAAATAATCAGCGTTGGATGAATTAGTTAGGGGTTGAGTAATATTCATCGCTCCCCCTGAAGTTTGTAGAGTAATTTGAGCTGCTTCTAAAGAGAGTTCTCTTGAGAAATCATCAATTCCCTGCTTATCTTTTTTGCATGACACCAATGCAATTGGTATGATTAATAGACTGAAAAGTATCTTTTTCATGTTAAATATTTAAGTGTTAATATTTTGTTGTTTTAAGTGTAGTCTTGTGACAGTTCAATTAATAGATTTTGTATAAACCTTTTATTTTACAAAAATACAATTAAATATAATAATTATTTTTAATGAAGCGCTTAGGTTCTGTCGCATTAATTATTTTTCGACCATTTTTGATCAAATTCCTTGAATACTCTATAAGTTAACTCGCATTTGTTCAAAGGATTATGGTTTTTCGTTTTGCGCTAATTAGTCTTAAAAGTGTGATTTTTCATTTAATTCGACAGAACCGAAAGGGTTGTATTATTATAAAAACAATAGACCCGGATCTAAGGAAAATAGAAGTGCTAAAAGAATGCATGAAATGTTTCTGCAACTCATCGCTCAATATCAGCTAACTGATAATAAACTAAAGCCATTAATTAAAGATGTAATGCTTAACACCTTCAAAAAACAACAAAAAGATACTTTGCAAGAAATTGAGGTAAACAAAAAAGCAATTAATGATATAGAGAAGAAGTTAGCAAGACTTGAATAACGATTCGTTTTTGAAGAGATTAATACTGCCCAATATGAAAAATTTAAGTCCATGCTAACGCAAGAAAAGAATGAAAAATTAATGTTTTCTGAAAAAAGTAGGTTTTAATTTATCGAACCTAGAAAAAGCCCTTGATATCGCTCTTAATTGTGCTCCGAAACTATCGTCATTGTGGACAAATGGAAATTTAAACGAAAAAAGAAAAGTTCAAAAAATGGTGTTCCCAGACGGAATTGAATATGATCACAAAAATGACGAATATCGAACTTTAAGAGTTAATTCATTTTTCTCCTACATCCCAGTAGTATCAAAAGAATTACGGCATAAAAAAACCGGAAAGTTTCGTGTGAAAACGAAAAATTCCGGCTTAGTACCTGGAATGGGAGTCGAACCCACACGTCCTAAGACACACGCCCCTCAAGCGTGCACGTCTACCAATTCCGCCACCCAGGTTTGTATGCTACAAATATAACTCAATGTTATCAATATGGACGGTATAGCAAAGAAAAAGAGGGAATCATAATATTCATTTAATTTACGAGTAAGTTTGCACACTTATGTACTTATATTTATTACTGAATACTATTCTGATTTTACTCCTTTCATGCGTATGTTAATAAGATTTAATGATGACGTATTTCTGAAAATAAGATTGTCTAAATAACCACGTTTGTTTCTTTATCAAACTGCTTATATGAAATGAATACTGCAATCACTGCAATCATCATCATTACAGTAAAACTTAAGCCAAGAAGACTATGGTCAAGTGTTCCTGAAATAAGTTCTTTCGTTGCTAAAACAATATTTACAACAGGGATGCATGCTGTTATAACACTTAATTCAATTCCGGGAAAGAAACCAACCATGGCTGGTAAAATAATTAGAATATTTAATGGTGTAATGATACTTTGTGCCTCCTTAAAACTTTTCGCGTAAACGGCGATTGGAATCATAATTCCAGCAATAAAAAGAGTGAGAGGTAATAGTAATAAAAATAGCGTTAATAAGAATTTAAGGCTAAGTATTCCGTGGATCATTGATAATAACTCTTCATTCTCAACTAAGTCTAAGACTTCAATTGAAAGGAATAATCCGAGGAGTGCTGCAGATGATGCCACTAATCCAGATAAAACAACCACACCCATTTTACCGAACAATATTTGCCACCTTTCCACTGGGGTTGTAAGGAGTGTTTCAATTGTACCACGTTCTTTTTCACCAGTAAATAAATCAATGGCTGGATACATACACCCCAAGAACCCAAAAGCAATGAAGATGTACGGAAGGATTCCTCCAGCTAATTCTCCTATCATTTCTTTTCCGGAGGCAACATTACTATATTCCGTTTTTATAGGCATTAATTCGCTAGCGTCTAATTTTAAATCTAAATAACGTTCTTGTAAAGCTATTTCTTCTATAGTTTTTAAATAAGCTTTTGCACGGCCTTCCATTCCAACATCAGTAGCGTTGTAAAACACTTTCACTTTCGCGGGGCGTTTATTTGAAAGGTATTTGTCGAATTGGGAATCAATATAAACCCCCATTTGAATAGTGTCATTGCGAATATCTTTTTTCAACTTAACTGAGTCTGTATATACGAAGAGTCTCTTTTCACCATATATTTCAGGTAAATGGTCAAGGTGATTGATGAGATAATTGTCTTTGTTTCCAATATAACCAATTTTAACCTCTTTAGTTTCTGTGTTTTCTAAAAATGAGTCCGAAACAGATAAGAAAACAGACATGATTACAGGAAATACAAGCGTTGGTATAATCAACATCATTATTAAAGTTCTTTTATCGCGAAGGGTATCTTTTAATTCTTTCTTGAATATTTTAAAAATCATGTTTATTGGTTTTTTGTAGCGTTAACAAATCGAATAAACTCAGCAGTTAGGTTTTCTGCTTGCATTTGATTTTTGAAATCATCCATTGTTCCTTCAAATAATAATTTACCCTTATGTATAATCGCCATATCGTCGCAAAGTAAATCTACCTCACTCATAATATGACTTGAGAAAAGAACCGTTTTTCCTTGTTCTTTACAACCTCTAATTAGTTTAATTATGTTTTCAGCAGTAATTACATCTAATCCACTTGTTGGTTCATCGAAGACAACAACTTCAGGATCGTGTATCATTGTTCTACAAATCGAAACTTTTTGCTTCATTCCTGTAGATAGTTTACCTATACGTTTCCCTTGAAAGTCGTGCATATCTAATAAGGTATATAGATGTTCTTTTCGCTCTTCAAATTTATCGTTAGAAACCCCGTGTAAATCTGCAAAATACTTAATGATTTCGTTTGGTGTAAGACGTGCATATAGACCTGTTGAACCTGTTAAGAAACCAATTTTTTTCCGAGCTTCCTTTGGATTTTTAATAGCATCAATTCCTGCAATTTTTATACTACCAGAAGTAGGTTTGAAAATCGTAGAAATCATTCGAAGCGTAGTTGTTTTGCCAGCTCCATTTGGCCCTAACAATGAAAATACGCGACCAGGCTTACATTTAAAACTGACATCATCCACTGCAGTAGCAATTGAGTCTTTTGTATTCAGTTCTTTTCTCTGTTGGCTAGAAAGGGCAAACTCTTTCCTTAAATCTGAGATTTCTATCATCTATTTTTTTGAATCTAATTTAAGTATTGAAATTGATTACATGGTATGTAAGGAATAACAATATGGACAGGATGAATTTATAATTTAACTAATTTCCCATCTTTTAAAATCGGAATAGAATTGGATGAATTTGGCGTTAAGCAGTATTTTAAATCTTCATTTAAATTCAAGTTCTTCAACCTTCTTCGGTGAGAGCTAGATTTTAAATATCCTAAAGGATTATCCCGAGCTGAAAGATACAAATATTTTGCTGCGATTGATGAGTCTTCATCCGATGTAAAATCTCCTGTATTGATAAGGTATTCTGAAATTCCTCCAGCACAAATCGTGTCTTCTAAGTTGAATTTGTCTTGCCAACCAGAGCAAAGGCATAGTATGTTTTTATTCTGTTTCGCCAACCATTCACATAATACATCTAGATTTAATAGTGAACCAACAACAACATTTTCAGCTTCTTTGGCAATGCTTAATGCTTTTGTTCCATTTGTTGTTGAAAGAACAACGTCTTTCCCCTTCAACTCTTCTTTCATATATGAATACGGAGAGTTTCCAAAATCAAAACCTTCTACAATCTCACCCTTTCGTTCAGCTCCAACTAAATAGCCTTTTTTTTGATATTCTCTGGCTTCTTCGAGTGTTGCAACCGGAATAATTGATTTAACTCCATTATCGAATGCTGCGCAAATAGCTGAAGTAGCTCTTAAAACATCAATTACAACGACAATTTCATATTCATCTTTGAAATATTCGTATTCTCCTGGTGTGAAGCAAACCTCCACGTGCTTTCTTGTATCCATAATTACTGCGAAATTATAAAAAAAACGTTATTCAGTTTCATACTTGAGTATCTTATAATCAACAATGAATGTTGCAAAAGGAAAAAGTGATGATACGAGACAAATTAATGTCTTTACGATACTCCATTTTTTTTTAATGGCAAAACGTATTATCCAAAGGCAAAAAGTGATAAATAAAATACCATGAATCATTCCTATAATCTTATTTGGTATTCCCATTTGATATGAATATTTCAGTGGCATCGTAAGTCCAAGGAGTAAGTAAGATATCCCTTCTGTGATAGCTAGAATTCTTAGTTGGCCTAAAAGCGAGTTTAAATTCATGAGTTTGATTTTTTGATTTTTTCTAAAGCGAATAATTCGTCACGTAAGCGTGCAGCTTCAATGAAGTCATGTTCTTTTGCTGCCTTCTCCATTTTTTTTCGCGTATACTTAATTGTCCTTTCCATTTGTTCATCACTCATAGATTTAACCACAGGGTCAGCCGCTAGAGCAGATTGAGTATCAAGTGAGTATTCAACGTCTTCATCACCATCAGAAACTTGAGTACTTTTCATGATTTTTTCAGTTGATTTTTTCAATGCCGTAGGCTTCAGGCCGTGCCTTGTATTGTAATCCTGCTGAATCTTTCTTCTTCTTGACGTTTCATCAATTGTACGCTGCATCGAATTCGTAGTTTTATCACCGTACATTATGACCATACCATTTATGTTTCTTGCGGCACGACCTACCGTCTGGACCAATGAACGCTCATTTCTAAGAAATCCTTCTTTGTCAGCATCAATAATAGCAACAAGTGAAACTTCCGGTAAATCTAAACCTTCACGAAGTAGGTTAACCCCAATCAAGACATCAAATATCCCTAATCTTAACTGACGTAGAATCTCTACACGATCAAGTGTGTCAACATCAGAGTGAATGTAACTACAAGAAATTCCTAATCGATCTAAATATTTTTGAAGCTCCTCGGCCATACGTTTGGTCAATGTAGTGACAAGCGTTCGTTCATTTTTGGAAATACGTATATGAATTTCTTCTATTAAATTGTCAATTTGATTTTTACTAGGTCTAACTTCAATTATTGGATCTAGGAGCCCTGTTGGACGAATAACTTGTTCAATAATGATACCTTCTGATTTTTCTAATTCATAATCAGAAGGCGTGGCAGAGATGTATAATGTTTGAGGCAGCATCATTTCAAATTCCTCAAACTTTAAAGGTCTATTATCAATGGCAGACTGTAATCGAAATCCATAATCAACTAAGTTCACTTTTCGCGCTCTATCTCCTCCATACATAGCACGCACTTGAGGTAATGTAACGTGACTTTCGTCGACAACCATTAAGAAATCGTCTGGAAAATAATCCAATAAGCAGAATGGTCGTTGACCAGGTTTACGTTTATCGAAGTAGCGTGAGTAATTCTCAATTCCAGAGCAGTAACCAAGTTCACGGATCATTTCTAAATCATAAGAAATACGTTCTTTAAGTCTATTGCTTTCTTCAATCTTACCTGCCTTACGGAATGCTTCAACTTGAATTACCATGTCTTCACCAATCATGTCTATTGCTTGCTTAGTTGTTTCAGGGTTTGTGACGAATATGTTGGCTGGATAGATACTTATTTCTTTATGAGTCTCTAATCGATTTGTAGTTTTTGGGTCAATTGCGGAAATTGATTCAATTTCATCTCCAAAAAACTCAATACGAAGTGCATAATCAGCATATGCTAGATAGATATCTATAGTATCACCTTTCACGCGAAAAGTTCCGCGTTCAAATTCTTGTATTGCTCGAGAATAAAGATTCTCAACAAGTTTGAAAAGGAACTTGTTTCGGGATAATAGTTGACCTTTTTTTATGGTAATGATGCTATTTGCAAATTCTTCGGGATTACCAATGCCATAAATACATGAAACTGATGCAACCACAATTACGTCCCTTTTTCCAGATAAAAGTGCTGAAGTGGCAGAGAGACGTAATTTTTCAATTTCATCATTAATCGCTAAATCTTTCTCTATAAACGTCCCGGTTATTGGTAGGTATGCCTCGGGTTGATAGTAATCGTAATAGGAAACAAAATATTCAACTGAATTTTCCGGGAAAAATTGTTTGAATTCTCCATAGAGTTGAGCCGCTAATGTTTTGTTGTGAGATAGAATCAATGTAGGTCGATTAGTTTCTTTAATTACATTAGCAACTGTAAATGTTTTACCTGACCCTGTTACTCCAAGGAGTGTTTGATTAGGGATGTTTTCATTAACTCCATTAACCAGTTGCTTAATAGCATTTGGTTGATCCCCTGTAGGCTCAAAGTCAGAAACTAATTTAAAATCCATCTATATTATTTTTAACAAAATTAATAATTAAAGAGGCATTTTGACAGCAACCATTATCTTTGCTTTCAAATCAAATTCAAACATGTTTCATTTCTATGAGCATTTTTATATTATTAGCCGGTTTAGCTGTATTGATTATTGGGGGTGAATTTTTAGTAAGAGGTGCTGTTGGCTTCTCTCGCGCAATGAAAATATCACCGTTAGTTATCGGTATGACGGTAGTTGCATTTGGAACATCTGCACCAGAGCTCTTGGTAAGTTTGCAAAGCGCTGTGGGAGGTAATCCCGGGATAGCTATCGGAAACATTGTAGGGTCCAATATCGCAAACATTGCTTTGGTTCTAGGAGTTACGGTGATTGTCTTTCCGATTATTGCGGATAAACAAACAATGCGTGTCGATTTCCCTATGATGATGTTATCTACGTTATTGCTCTTTTATTTTGCTTCGGATGGATTATTATCATTGATAGAAGGAATTATTTTGTTCTCAATAATACTTGTTTTCACAACATTTATAATTACAAAATCTAGAAAGAAAATAAAAAAGAAACAAGCGGAAGATTCTAACAGATTAAAGAAGGAACCTTTTTCTAAATCAATAATTTTTCTGTTATTAGGATTTGTTGGATTGTACTTTGGATCAGGATGGTTTATTGATGGGGCAGTTTCAATTTCGAATTATTTTCTTTCAGAGAATCCGGATAAAGACACGATTATTGGTGCTACAGTTGTGGCGTTTGGGACAAGTGTACCTGAGTTAGTTACTTCCTGTGTTGCTGCCTATCGAAAAGAAACGGATATCTCTTTAGGTAACTTAATCGGTTCAAACATATTCAATATTTTGTTAGTACTCGGTATTACATCAATGGTACATCCAATTGAAGTAACACAAGAGATTATAGAGTTTGATATGTTGTACATGATTGGTATTGCCATTTTGCTGATGTTTATCTTAGCCATAGGTAAGAAAATTGGACGAATAAAAGGGGTGATATTGATGTTGTCATACATTGTATACATTATAATTATTTTGCTTCGAGTAAGGGGCGTGATTTAGAAAAATAATAGAATATTATTACTTTAAGAAGAATAACTTATTTTTATATAAAAATCAACTTAGATGAAATATTATAGTAACATACTAGAGACTATCGGAAACACTCCTTTAGTTAAATTAAATCATGTTATCGGTGATATCAAAGCAACAGTTCTTGCTAAGATAGAAACAACTAACCCTGGAAATTCAGTAAAAGATAGAATGGCGCTTCAAATGGTTGAAGATGCTGAAAAAGATGGGAGGTTGATGCCGGGAGGAACAATTATTGAAGGTACATCTGGTAATACTGGAATGGGATTGGCGCTTGTTGCAATCATTAAAGGTTATAGGTTGATTTGCGTGTTAAGTGACAAGCAATCAAAAGAGAAAATGGATATACTAAGAGCTGTAGGTGCTGAAGTTCATGTTTGTCCAACAAACGTCGCTCCGGATGATCCACGTTCTTATTATTCAGTATCAAAACGTCTTGCTAGTGAAACGCCAAACTCTTGGTACGTGAATCAATACGACAATCCATCAAATGCAAAAGCTCATTACTTAAGTACAGCACCAGAAATTTGGGAGCAAACTGAAGGTAAGATTACCCATTTCGTAGTAGGTGTCGGAACTGGTGGTACAATTTCAGGCGTTGGAAAGTACCTGAAGGAAAAAAATCCAAACATTAAAACTTGGGGAATTGATACTTATGGCTCCGTTTTTAAAAAATACCACGAGACAGGAATCTTCGATGAAAATGAAATTTATCCATATATCACCGAAGGAATAGGGGAAGATATTCTCCCTAAAAATGTAGACTTCAGCCTGATTGATAAGTTTGAGAAAGTGACGGATAAGGATGCTGCTCTTTGGCAACGTAAAATCGCGAAAGAAGAAGGGATATTTGTTGGTAATTCTGCAGGCTCTGCTATTAAAGGGTTGCTTCAACTGAAAGATGAGCTAACAGAGGATGATGTTGTTGTTGTTTTGTTTCATGATCACGGAAGTCGATATATTGGTAAGATGTTTAATGACGATTGGATGCGTGAGAACGGTTTTTTGGAGTAGAACAAAAACAATGCTACTGTGATAGTTTAATTACCTAATGACTCTTTTCAAATTATTACATGGCATGATTTAATTTATACGATTGCTTAATGCGTGATTTTACAGATCAAATGAATAATACAATCCGGCTGGAGACTTCTCCATCTCGGATTGTTTCTTTAGTGCCCTCTCAAACTGAATTGTTATATGCTTTAGGGCTCGAAGATGAAGTTATTGGAATTACAAAGTTTTGTATCCATCCGAATGAATGGTTTGTTTCTAAAAAGAGAGTGGGGGGGACAAAGAATGTAGATGTTGATAAAGTGAAAGCACTTCAGCCTGACTTAATCATTGGGAATAAGGAAGAAAATGATTTCGAAAACATTGTATCTCTTCGAAAAACAGCTCCAATTTGGATGAGTGATATATTCAACTTAAAGGATGCCTACTCAATGATTACATCTATTGGTGAAATTACCAATAAAATAGATGAGAGCTTGGTTTTAGTAGGTGAGATTAAAGAGGAGTTTCGAAAACTGAAAAACAGTAATGTTGTTCAGTCATTAAAAGGGAGGTCAGTTCAGTACTTTATCTGGCATAATCCAAATATGGCTGCTGGAAAATCAACATTTATAGATGAAATCCTTTCGGAATGTGGATTAATCAATTTGACAAGAGAAGAGCGTTATCCTGAGGTGAAATTAACGGATAGTCCAGATTTTATTTTCCTTAGTTCGGAACCATTTCCGTTTAGAGAAAAGCATTTGGGTCAATTTATAAATGCTTTTCCAAAGTCAAAAGTTTTACTAGTAAATGGAGAGATGTTTAGCTGGTATGGTTCGCGTTTAAAGGATGCGCCATCCTATTTTGAAGCACTATTTAAAAAACTCACTAGCTAAGAAGAATCGAATGAATTCAATGGAGGCGTATCTCACTTTATTGAACACAATATCTCCCTTTACATGAATTGTTTTTTCATCTTCGGCTGTAAGTTTGACTTCAAATGACTTAATACTTCCTGTTAATTGCTTTGCCGCTTTATAAATTGGGATAATCTCTAAGAGATATTTAAGGAATCCACGACTATTTATATGAGTTAAGTTATTTATGTCTCCAGAGATAAATAATAACGATCTCTGAGATTTTAAGTGAGTTGAATCATAATCATGAACACCAATATAAATTAATCTTTCTGAAACTTGCTTACTGTAATATGTCTTTGGTCCATAATAGTATTTATTTCCTTTTACACTATCTATAAACATTTCCTTCTGAAATTGTTTAATGCAACTATCTAAGTGAATTGGTTTTTCAAACTGAACTAAAAAGTCTCCTTCGGGAGCGACAAGGAATTCAGGGTCCTCAATTAATTCTGTTCCAAAGTAATTGAATGAAATGCCTGAGATGTTTGGTATAGCATCACCAAATCGTCCTTGAATAGAGTCGTTTATACAATCTGGGACATTCGAAATTGTTGTATGAAAACCATCGGGGCTCAATGATTTAATATTATTTGCAGTATGTAGCGTTTTAGACAGTTTACCTGAGAAATGAATGGATTCTTTTTCTAGTTGTATATCTAAACGATTATATTCCATTGTAGTCGATTTCGTCCAAACTACAATTGGGTCAATGGTATTTTTTAAATCGATAGATGCGTGATTTCCTATAAATAAAGATTCGGCGAAGGTGTTTTTATTTGATTGTGTTCTTGGCATTAAGACAATCAGTCCGACGTCATTGCTTGAAGCTATTCCAGTATTTTCAATTGTACTAAAGTAGTCCTGGAAGCTTTTCTGATTTGTGAGATTAAAAACTGCTCCGTAAAAACGATTTCCCTCATCAGAAATAGAAAACAAAATGGTCTTCGTATTAATAGCTATTCCTAATTCCCCGATCTTTTCTTCCGCTATTCCACCTCGAATATTTTTAATTAACTGAATGAATTCGTTGTCTTCGGTGTCCAATAGTCCTTCAATACTTCCCTTGAGTAATTGGTTTACATCAACCTGAATTATAATGTCAGAATTGAAAGGTATATAATTTAAGTTGTTGTTATATAAATTGTTGTATGCGTTAGTGGTAAAGAAGAAGATTATCCAAATTACCCCCAGTACAAATACGGTTTGAATTCCCGTTTTAAAAATATTGAAATTTCGCATAGCCCAAAAGTACACCTTATTGTTTAATGACTAGCTTTGTAGTATGGGGAAAATTGCAATGTATATTTTAATATTATTTGGTTGGAAAATTGATAAACATACACCAGAAGGGGTTGATAAGTGTGTTGTTGTTATGGGGCCACATACATCTAACTGGGATTTTATAATTGGCCGATTGGCTTTTGCTTCTTATGGCGTGAATGGACATTATTTGATTAAGAAAGAGTTGTTTTTTTTTCCGTTAGGCTGGTTTTTAAGATTTATAGGTGGAATTCCTGTGGATAGAAAAGGAAAGAGTAATATGACTGATTTCGCTGTTTATCAATTCAATAAATATGAGAAAATGTTTATGGTATTTACGCCTGAAGGAACACGTAGCTATAATTCTAAATGGAAAAAAGGGTTTTATTATATCGCGCTAAAAGCAAATGTTCCTATTTATATTGGATATATGGATTATGAAAAGAAAATTGGTGGATTTCACAGTAAGTTTACTCCAACAGGAGACATCGATAAGGATATTAAATACATTAAGGATATTCTAAAACAGTTCAAAGGAAAAAACCCAGAAAATGGAATAGATTAATCTATTTATTTAGTTTAATCCTTCCAGTATTTCTATCATAATCATAGGGACAGTGTTTACAACTGTTTTTGCAGCAATACCCTCGTTTTAGTAAATATTTTTCTGTGAATATGATATAGCCCTCAGGAGAGGTGTAATATTCATCCTTCTCAAGTTCTGCTTTTTTAGAAAATCCCGACATGTCATCTCTCATAATGCAAAATTAAACCATATTTGTGAAATACAATGCTACAAATGATAGATGTTAGTAAATCAAAATTAGAACGTATTGACATGCTTTGCTCAAAAGAGCGTCGATTGAATGTTTTTATAAAGCGAGATGACCTTATTCATGAAGAGGTTTCAGGGAATAAATGGCGTAAATTGAAATACAACATTGAATTGTGTAATTCACGTAAAAAAGAAGGTATATTAACTTTTGGTGGTGCATTTTCGAATCATCTAGTAGCAACAGCATCAGCTTGTAAAGAAACAGGGATTAAAGCAATTGGTTTAGTTAGAGGTGATGAGTTGGGTAGAGCAAGTAACTCAACTTTGCAAAAGTGTCATTCTTTGGGAATGCAGTTAGTTTTTGTTTCTCGAGAAGAATATCGATTAAGAAATGAAAAACCATATCACGAAAGCTTGTCTCTAGATTATCCTAATTATCACATTGTTGAAGAAGGTGGCGCTAATTATTATGGCATGATTGGTTGTCAAGAAATAATGAATGAAGTCAAAGAGCCCATAGATCATGTTTTTGTTTCTCAAGGTACATCTACAACGAGTTGTGGGATATTACTCTCTTTAAATACAGATCAGTTATTGCACGTGATTCCAGCGTTGAAAGGGTATAAGTCTTTAGAAGAAATGAAAGCCTTAATTGGTAAGTCTGGGATTGAAACAGGATGGCTGAATGCTCTTTTAAGCCAAGTTGAAGTTTTGGATGAATATCACTTTGGTGGATACGGAAAGTATACTCCTGAATTGTTTGAATTTATTCGAGAATTTCATAAAAAAACAGGAATTAAGTTAGACCCTATTTATACTGGTAAGGCAATGTTTGGAATGTTAAGTGAACTGAAGAAATCGACTTATGACAATTCGAGTATCTTATTTTTACATACGGGTGGTCTTCAGGGAATTGAAGGGGTAGAAAAAAGAAGTGGGATTACGCTCTTTTAACATTTTTCTGTCTAACATTTTTAAATCAACTTTCATTACAAGTTGAGCCGTCAGCGCCATCTTAACTGAAAAAAAACATGATGAATTTTTCGTATTATTGTTTAAACGAAATGATTTTGCCTTATTAATAGATCATTTAATGTCTAAACTATGAAATCAACACTACTCTCTAAATTTTTACTGGTGTTAGCATTGGTGTTTAACTCAATCTCATTCGCACAAACTTATCAGCAGGTAAACTATACAGTCACAGAGATATCTAAGGCTACATCGACTTTTATGGGGACTCCACAAATCCAAGCAACAGATTATAAGGTGTTTCAGATGGATATTGATGCACTCAAAGCGCAAATGATTGGTGTTGGTTTTCGTGAAGATCCTGGCTCAGGATTCATTGCGCAATTGTCATTTCCGCATCCAGACGGATCAATGTATAATTATCAGGTAAGAGCGAATAACACAATGGATCCAGCGTTAGCTGTCTTGTTTCCAGAAATAAAATCATATAATGGAGCAGGTGTAAGCAATGGAGCGAAAGTAAAGTGGGATATTACGCCTCATGGTTTTCATGCTATGATTATGCTACCTAATGAGAGCACGATATTTATTGATCCACTGATTCAGGGGAATACAGATTATTACATCGTTTATCATAAAAAAGATTTTTATTCAGCGAAGCAAATGTTGTGTGAATTCGAAGGTCAGACTGAACCTAATAATGAATTTGGAGGAACTGTCAAGAGTTTTGGAACATGTGAATTGAGAACGTATCGAGCGGCAATTGCTGCGACGGGTGAGTATACACTTTTTCAAGGAGGAACAGCAACGTTAGCTCAGGCCGCTCAAGTGACCACGATGAATCGTGTGAACGGAGTTTTCGAAAGAGACATGGCTGTAACGATGACTATCGTTGCAAATAACAATCTGATAATCTATACGAATCCAGGGACAGATCCATATACAAATGGAAATCCTGGAGCAATGATTAATGAGAATCAAACTAATCTAAATTCGCTTATTGGAAATGGAAACTACGATATCGGACACGTTTTTGGAACTAACAGTGGTGGTTTGGCAGGTTTAGGTGTTGTTTGTTTGACCAATCAAAAAGCACGAGGAGTCACTGGAAGTAGCGCGCCAATTGGGGATCCATTTGATATTGATTATGTAGCGCATGAAATAGGACATCAATTTGGATGTAATCATACGTTTAACAACTCATGTGGAGGCAATAGAAATAATGCAACAGCAGTGGAGCCAGGGTCTGGAAGTACTATTATGGCATATGCCGGTATTTGTGCTCCTAATATTCAGAATAACAGTGATGATTACTTTCATGGAATTAGCTTGGAAGAAATGGGAAATCATCTTGCGTCAACAAGCTGTCCAGTGGTAACTGCATTAGCGAACGCCGCACCAAATATTACAGGAACGAATGGTAATATAACTGTTCCAGCAAATACGCCATTTGCCTTAACTGCCTTTGCAATTGATCCAGATGGAGATATTCTTTCTTATTGCTGGGAACAAATGGACAATGATATTAGTGCACAGGCTCCAGTTGGAACATCTACAGGTGGACCAAACTTTAGAAGTAATTCACCAATCAATGATCCAACACGCTATTTTCCAAACTTAGTTGATTTAGCTGCAGGCGGTCCTTTCACATGGGGAGTGATACCAACAGTTACTAGAATAATGGATTTCAGAGTTACAGTACGGGATCAGTCTTTAGGCGTTGCCGGGTGTAATGACTATGCAGACGTTACTTTATCAACTGATGCTGGTTCTGGACCTTTCATCGTTCAATACCCTACTACAACTGGAGTTGTATGGGCAGGATTGACTTCAGAAACAGTAACGTGGGATGTTGCAAATACAGATGTAGCTCCGGTAGCTTGTGATTTAGTTGATGTTTTACTTTCAACAGATGGAGGGGCAACTTACCCAACTGTTTTAGCTACTGGTGTTCCTAATGACGGATTGCAGCTTATCACTGTACCTAATATATTAACAACAACAGCAAGAGTTATGGTGATTTGTTCGAATGGAACGTTCTTCGATATTTCGGACAACAACTTTGAAATGACAATGACTACACTCGATTATTCCTTAGAAGCTTCACCAGTGAGTATTAATATTTGTCAATCGAATGATGCGGTTTATACTGTCAATATTGGGTCTATTGGAGTGTATAATGATGCTGTTACTTTATCGTTAGTGGGATTACCTACAGGAGCGACTTCAGCATTTTCAGTAAACCCAGTTACACCAGTTGGAAATAGTGTATTAACTATTTCTAATACAGGGGCAGTAGCTCCAGGGTCATATACATTAACAATCATGGCAAATGGTACGACTGGAATAAAAACAATTGATGTTGAATTAATTATTCTCAGTGGAAATTCAGCGACAGTTGTACAGATTAGTCCAGCTAATGGCACAACAGATATTTATTCTCCAACAGTATTCACTTGGACAACTGCTCCCGAGGCTGGATTGATCTATGAAATTGACATTTCGACTGATTCTGGATTTTCATCAATTATAGATCAGGCAACTGGCTTGGCAGCAGCATCGCATACTTCAACTGTACTACTAGGTTCTACGACTTATTATTGGAGAGTTCGATCGATAAATGGTTGTGGTCAATCGGCATGGTCAGCGAACTTTAATTTCACAACAAATAGTTGTAGTACCTATATGAGTGCAGATGTAGGTCAATTAACTAATGTCGCGAGTTTCACCTCGGTAATTAATATTACCGAAACCGGAACGATTGCGGATGCGAATATTGCCTCATTAAACATTACTCACCCTTATATTGGAGATCTAAGCGCTACTTTAACATCACCTTTAGGAACGATTGTTCAGCTTTTTGATGGACCAGGAATACCTACATCTAATTATGGCTGTAATCAAAATGATATGGAAGTTTCATTTGATGATGCCGCGACTAACACGGCAACAGATTTAGAAGGGGCCTGTTATGGTACATCTCCTGCAATTGGTGGGATGTTCCAATCTGTAGACGCTTTGTCTGGACTCAACGGTGAATCAATAACAGGGATTTGGTTGCTTACTGTTTTTGACAGCTATTTACAAGCCGACGAAGGAATACTAAACGAATGGAGTTTGGAATTATGTATAGCTGATCCTATATGTGTGGATCCTGATTTACCTGTGGTTACCAATGCAACCATTTGTTCTGAAGGAGAAGTCACACTAAATGTTGATAATGGCGCTTTGAACGATGCAGCGGATTGGGAATGGTATACAGGGAATTGCGGTGGAAATACTGTAGGAACAGGAGCATCAATTACAGTTATTCCAAGTGTTAGTACAGCATATTATGTGCGTGGTGAAGGAGGATGTGTTACACCTGGAGCTTGTGCAGTAGTGATAATTACAATTGGGGATACTATCGCACCGATAATTACGTGTCCAGGAACTCAAATCGAATATTCAGACGCAGGCTGTGTAGTAATTATCCCTGATTACACTTCGCTTTTAACAGTAGTGGATGATTGCGATGACTCACCATTAATTATTCAATCTCCAGTTGCTGGAACAACGATTACTTCCGTAACAATAATTACAATGACGGCAACTGATGCTGCAGGAAATCAAAGGACATGTACATTCACTGTTGAGCCAGTTGATACTATCGCGCCGATAATTACATGTACAGGAAATAAAATCGAACATTCAGGCGCAGACTGTACAGTAATTCTTCCTGATTATACATCGCTCCTAACAGTAACGGATGATTGCGATGTCTCACCAGTAATTACCCAATCTCCAGTTGCTGGGACAATGATTACTTCCACAACAATAATTACAATGACGGCAACTGACGCTACAGGAAATCAAAGTATATGTACATTCACTGTTAAACTAATTGATGTTAACGCACCGATAATTGCGTGTCCGGAAAATCAAACAACCTGCTTAGCAATAATGCCTGATTATACAGGTATAGTATCTATATCAGATAACTGCGATACTTCACCTACATTAACTCAATCACCTGTCGCGGGTACTTCTATTTTTGGAACTGTTACTGTTACAATGACTGGGGTAGATGCAAATATAAATACAAGTACATGCACATTTGATGTAACCGCGTATCCAACATATAATGAAACTGCAACAGCTACGATTTATGCAGATGATTCTTATATATTTGGGACGCAGACCTTAATAGCGTCAGGAGTGTATACTGAATTATTTTCTTTAACAGAAGGATGTGATTCAATAGTAGTATTGACCTTGACAGTTCTACCAACGACACAGCTACAAGCTACAGATTGTAATTCAACACTTATTACAATGACTGACCTTATCAAAGCAGACGCTGTTCCAGGGTCAGAGGGTTATAGATTTAGATTGATTGACGGTACAGATACACTGATTGTTGATCGTACATTTAGATCATTACCATTGAGTCTTGTTTCGTTAGATTACCTTACAACATACAGTGTAGATGTTGCTGTAACTCTAAGTGGATCAATGGGAGACTTTGGTACAGTTTGTACTATCACGACACCAGGACCTCAAACAAAACTTGCAGGTCAGTACTGTGGATATGTTACGGATAACTTATCTGCACTAATTTATGCAGAGATTGTTGACAACGCATCTAACTTTAGGTTTAGATTTATCAATGGAAATGATACGCTTATAGCAGATCGTCCGTTTAGAAATATACCATTGAACAGTATTGCAGTAGAGTATGATAAAACATACAATGTAGACGTTCAGGTTACAGTGGCAGGAGCTACGGGAGACTATGGAGATGTTTGTACGGTAACGACAACATTCCCAACGACACAGTTAGCCCCATTGTATTGTGGCATCACAACTAACAACTTAGTTAGTCAAGTGTTTGCTATGAACTCTGAAGGAGCAACAAATTTTAGATTTAGATTTATTAATGGAAATGACACCCTTATTAAGGATCGTCCATTTAGATCTCTATATCTGAATACAGTTCCAGGGATAACATACGGTGTAGTATACAACGTAGATGTTCAAGCGACATGTAATGGTGTTACAGGAGACTTCGGTGATGTTTGTACAATAACAACAGTTCTACCAACAACACAGTTGGCAGGTCAGTACTGTGGTTACGTAACACAATCAGTTACATCAGGTCTAATCAAAGCAGCCGCTGTTGATGGAGCAACGAACTACAGGTTTAGATTAATAAATGGAAATGATACTATTATTAAGGATCGTCCGTTTAGAGCTCTACCATTTAGTCAAGTTGCCGTTGAGTTCAACAAAGTCTACAACGTAGATGTTGCAGCAACAGTTCAAGGACAGGTTTGTGATTACGGTGCAGTTTGTACAGTAACAACCGACTTCCCAACAACTAAGTTAGCTGATGCATATTGTGGTATGACAACTCAATCGTTGAATAGTCAAATCTTCGCAATGTTTGCTGCAGGTGCAACGAACTATAGATTTAGATTCATAAGTGGAAACGACACGTTAATCCTTGATCGTCCATTTAGATCTTTAACTCTGAATACAGTACCAGGAATTACATTGGATAAGACATATAATGTTGATGTTCAGGTAACAGCTGGTGGAGTGGTAGGAGACTATGGAGATGTTTGTACAGTTCAAGTAGACTTCCCAACGACACAGTTAGCACCTCTTTATTGTGGTAGCTCACCAGGGTCAATGAGTAGTCAAGTGTTTGCACTGTTTGCTGATGGCGCAACGAACTATAGATTTAGACTGATTAACGGTACTGATACATTGTTAATAGATAGACCATTTAGATCTCTATCTTTATCAGAGCCAGGTATACTTACGGGTGTAACATATAATGTTGACATTCAAGTAACAGCAGGTGGAATGACAGGAGACTTTGGTCCAGTTTGTACAGTAACTACGCCAGATGGGTCGTCGACTATTGTAATAAACGACAACCAAAAAGACCTAGCACAGGAAGAGGGAATCGAGTTCGAGACAACATTGTCTCCTAATCCATTCAGTGATGCAACAACGCTTCACATCGCTTCTGAAGATGCAAGTTCACCAGTATCAGTTTCTGTATACGACGGAACAGGAAGATTAATCGAAACACGATTAGTTGACCTACGTCAAGAAACAGATGTTAGAATTGGAACGGATTACAATCCTGGTTTCTATCAAGTAATCATCATTCAAGATGGTAACAAGAAAACAGCTAGAATTGTAAAACAATAAGTTTTATATTCAGAGAAGTCTTTAGTGACTTTTTGTTATTAATTGGGATGCTTCTTTTACATCATGTACGCGTAATATATGGGTACCTTTTTCAAGAGAAATTGTATTTAGTTTAATTGTTTCTTGAAGTGTTTCTATGGAGGATATATCTACACCTAACTTACTGTAAATCATTGACTTGCGAGATATGCCTACAAGTATAGGTTTATCTAGTATCCAGAAGTGTTCCAGGTTGTTTAATAGGTGATAGTTTTGTTCTAGCGTTTTGCTAAAGCCAAACCCTGGATCAAGGATAATATCTTTTACTCCAGCCCTATGTAATTGTTTTATTTTTGAAGAAAAATAATAAGAAATATCCTTGAATATATTGTCGTAATCAGTTAATGTTTGCATTGTTTGTGGTGTTCCACGCATATGCATTAAAATATATGGAGCATTGTGTTTTGATGCAACATGAATGATTTTTGGGTCAATCTCAAAACCACTAATGTCATTGATGATGTGAGCACCATTTGTTAATGCTATATCTGCAACTTCAGATCTGAACGTATCAATCGAAATAAGAAGGTCTGGAAATTCTTTAGAAATAGTTTGAATAGCTGGTGTAATACGGTTGATCTCGTCCTCAATACTAACATCTTTTGCACCTGGGCGAGTTGAGTATCCTCCGATATCAACAATTGAAACACCTTCTGTTATCATTTGGGTTACCTTAGAAATTATTTTGTCCGTTGTTTCTGAGCGACTTTCAGCGTAAAATGAATCAGGAGTGACGTTCACAATGCCCATTACTAGCGGTGTGGATAAATCAATTAATTTATCACCTATACGGATGCTATATTTCGAACGGATTTTTGTATTTTCAAAGTCTAAATTTTGCATAGATAATTGATGAGTAAAGCCAACACAGAATATACAAATGTAATCAATGTTTGTCGAGATATTTTCTCAAAAAAAACAAAAGATTATGGAACAGCATGGAGAGTACTCCGTCCAAGTTCATTGACCGATCAACTTTTTATTAAAGCTCAGCGTATTCGCACTGTTCAAGAAACCGGTCAGAATAAAGTAGGTGAGACTATTGAGGGCGAATTTATAGCAATCGTGAATTATTGCGTCATGTCCATTATTCAAGTTCGCGAAACTAATTTAGTCGAATTGGAATTACCTGCAGATATAGCAATCTCTTTATATGAGAAGTATTTGGAAGAAGCATTTGAATTAATGCTGAAAAAGAATCACGATTATGGAGAGGCTTGGAGAGAAATGCGCGTGAGTTCTTTGACAGATTTAATTCTTCAAAAAATATATCGTGTTAAGCAGATTGAAGATAACAATGGAGCAACGATAGTTAGTGAGGGCATTGATGCCAATTATTTCGATATGCTTAACTATGCGGTATTTGCATTGATTCATCTGAACATAGGCCAAAACAAATAATATGAAAGAAAAAAAAACTATTCAAGGAAAATCACTTTTATTTAATATTGTTTTTGTCGTATTAAACCTAGCAGGACTTACATTTACGGTGCTTGGTTTTCATGATAATTTTGAAGATAAATCAACCTTATTTCGTGTATTAGGAGTCTTGATGCTACTGCTTAGTATTGCTGGATTGGTTATCTTCCGAGGGAAGTTGTTGATGTCAAGTGTCGCTCGTGTACTCGTTGGTGGTTTATTTATCGTCTCAGGTTTAGTTAAGGCAAATGACCCTATTGGATTCTCATATAAACTTGAAGAATATTTTGAAGATGGCGCGCTAGCATTTCGAATTAAAGAGTGGTTTTCTGCTCCAGAATTTTCGATGGAATTCTTTATGGACTATGCACTTATTTTGAGTGTCCTCATCTGTATCGCTGAAATTATTTTGGGGGTATTGACTATTATCGGAGGGAAAATAAAGTTCGTTTCTTATGCTATGCTGATCATGATGGTTTTCTTTACTTTCCTTACATGGCATACAGCAAATTGTGATAGTACTCAAAAATTTGTGGATCGTGATACATACTCAATGTTGGATCCAATTGCTGAAATGAAGATTTCAGAAGCAAAGGTAAGTACTGAGGTGACTGTTATCTCACGAACTGCTAATTTACTCGTGGTAGAGGAGATGAAGATGCCACAATGTGTAGCTGATTGCGGTTGTTTTGGTGATGCTATGAAAGGTTCAGTGGGGCGCTCATTAACTCCAAAAGAATCCTTATGGAAGGATATCGTTTTGGTGTACTTAGTACTATGGATTTTTGTGGCACAATTTATTATTAAGCGAAATACACGTAAGGAAAACATGGTGTTTATAGCGACATCAATGTTAGTTATTCTATTTTTTTCCTGGGTTTTCGGTTGGTATTTTCCAGTTTTCTTTGGGTTAGCTTCAATCTTTGGTGCGCTTTGGATATTAAGTATCGGAGGAAATTATCTTGGTAATTATTATGGAAGTGCTCTATTTGTTTCGGTATTATGTGGAACTTTAGTATGGTATGTTTTGAGCTATATCCCACTGAAGGATTATAGACCCTATGCAGTAGGTTCTAAACTGATTGAAAAAATGAATGATGGGGTAGATGGTGTGTACGAAAGTTTACTCGTTTACAAAAACACGAAGACTGGAAAAACACGAGAATACTCAGGAACATCAACAGAATATACAGAGTCTAAAATTTGGGAGGATAAGGAATGGGTCTACGACACTATGGTTCAAAAGGTAATTATCCCAACTAAAATACCTTCAATAACGGATCAGTTTAATCCCTTTATCGGAATTGATGAAGTAGAAGAGTATGAAATGAAATTAGATTCTGTAACTATAAAAATGGAAGACCCGTCAATTACGGAGATTAGCATTCGTGATTATATCATTAATACAGAAAAAATTGTCTTGCTTTCTTCGAAGAGCTTAGATGAAGCAGATTGGAGAAACCTATTACGAATTAAAGCAATTCAAAAAGCGTGTGAGGAAAAAGGTGTTCCTTTCGTAATGATTTGTAGTGCAAGTCGTGAGCGTATAAATGCGTTTAGAAAAAAAAACAATTTTACAGCTCCAATATTCATAAATGATGAAACAGAATTGAAGGCAATTTCAAGATCTAATCCTACGGTTTTAGTAATTGAAAAAGGAGTTGTGACAGAGAAGTATTCTTTTAGGTCAACCCCTAAAAAAGAAGAATTTATAACTAAACACTTGAATTAATGGCGCAAAAAGTTATTGCAGGTAACTGGAAAATGAATCTTAATTTAGAGCAATCACTTGAATTAATTGAGCATTTAAATACGAAAGAGTTTGATGAAGATGTACGGATAATTGTATTTCCACCAGCTTTATTTGTTCAACCGATTTCATCATTAATCGAAGGTGATTTTGAAATAGGAGTCCAAAACTTTAGTCAGAATAATAATGGAGCTTATACGGGAGAGATTTCTATAACCCAAAGCGAAAGTGTTGGTGTAACAGTCGGTTTAATAGGTCATAGCGAGCGAAGAGCATACAATAGTGAGTCTAATGAATTACTGAAAGCAAAAGTTAATCACGCTGTCGTAAATAACTTTGATTTTATTTTCTGCTGTGGTGAGCCCTTATCTATCCGTGAGGCTGGAAAAGAATTGACTTTCGTCAAGAAACAACTTCAAGAGAGTTTATTTCATTTAACAGCTAATCAAATTAATGGAGGTATAATCGCATATGAACCTGTTTGGGCAATTGGCACTGGGGTGACAGCTTCAAGCGTCCAAGCAGAAGATATGCATAAGAATATTCGAGAATGGTTAACAGAGGTTTACAGTACTGATGTCGCAAATAGTATTTCCATTTTATATGGGGGAAGTTGTGACGTATCCAATGCAAAAGAATTATTAGGATGTCCAAATGTTGATGGAGGTCTTATTGGAGGGGCTTCATTAAAAGCAGAAGGCTTTAGCACAATTATACAATCTTATTAATGGATACAGTAGAGTTAACAGTTAAATTAATACCAAAAGATCCTTGGAGTGATATTCTGATTGCTGAATTATCAGATCGTGGATTTGATAGTTTTGTGAATACAGATGATGGACTAATTGCTTATTGCGAGGATTCAGTAGATGTCGACAAAATTATTTCGGAGACATTACTCAATGGAAAGATGACTGTGGATGTTGATATTTACAAGAGTATAATTCCATATCAAAACTGGAATGCGAAATGGGAAGCTGATTTTCAACCTGTCTATATTGAGGAGTATGCAACAATTATTGCACCTTTTCATAAAGAGATTGAAACAAAAGGAAATGTCGTAATAATACAGCCTCAGATGTCTTTCGGGACAGGACATCATCAAACGACTTGGATGATGACAAAAGCATTATTCGAATTGGATAATATGCCTGAACATGTATTAGACATGGGTACAGGAACAGGCGTTTTAGCCGTTGTAGCAGAGAAATTAGGAGCAAGAGAGATATTAGCAATCGATATTGAAGATTGGTCTGTAATTAATGCACAAGAAAATACGGATAGAAACAACTGTAAGACGATTACCTGTGTTTGTGGAGATATCGATAAAGTTATAGGGAATAGTTTTGGATTAATTATAGCCAATATCAACAAGAATATCTTAAAAGCACACATGAAAACATATTCAAATGCATTGTTAAACGAAGGAACACTTTTATTAAGTGGTTTCTTTAGTTCGGATATTGATGAAATCGTTGAATTCACCAAAGAGTTGAATTTAGAAAAGACAAAAGTTTTAGCTAAAGATGAGTGGGCGTGTATTCAATTTACTAAAAGTAAAACTGATTTATGAGATTAAAAATACTTTTAACACTGGTAATATTGATGACATCATCAATGGCTATGTCACAGACATATTCAAATGATAAATATAAATTTGTAAAAGAATTTCAAAAATCACTTAGTGGTTATGGTAAAGGTGAATTTCACGATTTTGTCAAAAAAGAATTCCCCGATTTATTACTTGAAAGCACAGATTTTCCAGACAGCTATTTCTCAAAAATGGTTGAAACGTGTAATAAAATTGAATTTAAGAAACTGAAGACTTATCCAGATGTATACAATTATGTCTATTCAGTAAGTGCTTTTGTAAAAAAGAATCAGACAGCTAAAAGTTACAATGCTTGGCACAGTTCAATAGATAAATTATTACCTGGTAGAAACACTAAAAAACTGTCTGAATTTCTTCAGATGTCAGCAGCACTTTTTTCTGAATCACGTATTTCTGAATCTTCAAGTTTTTCCTGGTATTATATAGGTGGAACTTTTGAATTTATATATACCAACAAGTCATTTGTCAATTTTGAAGGTGGAAACTTGGTTTGTCGTATTGTAAAGAAGGGCTCAGAAATTACATCAGGTATCTTAGATGGTATTAATGTGATTAAAACTTCAGGTAAGTATGACCCTAAATTGAAAAAATGGATTGGGCATGGAGGTAAGATAACATGGGAGAAAGTAGATTTAGATTCAAATAAGACTTTTGCAAACATAAATAATTATGATTTATCACTAAAAAAGTCCACGCTAAGAATTGATTCAGTAGAAATAATAACACCTTATTTTGATGAAGCAATTGAGGGTAGAATGGTAGATCGTGCTTTCAAAGTGAATCGTGAAGAAGATAAGGTTTATCCTCAGTTTGTATCTTTTAAACGTAGACTAGTGATTGAAAACATTATTCCAAATATCGATTATATAGGAGGTTTTTCTATAGAAGGCTCTAGGTTTATTGGTGCAGGTACAAATACAGATAAAGTGCAAATTATATTAAAAAACAAGAATAATAAACCATTCATTATTGCAAAAGCAAAAGATATTTACGTTAAGCCTGATAAAATTACAATCAGCAATTCGATTGTTTCCATGTATTTTGATACGGGAGATTCATTATATCACCCTAGAGTTAATTTTAATTACGATTTAGAAAAGAAAAAAATTCAGTTGACAAGACCAAAATCAGGACTTGGTCAAGCACCATTTGAAGACTCTTATCATCAGTTAGATATATATGTTCCAAGGGTGACTTGGGATGTTGACGCTGATAATGTTCACTTTACTTATGAATTTGGAACAAGTCAAGAACGAAAAGTAGCTTCGTTTGAGTCAAAATCGTATTTCGATGATCAAGTATATGAAAATTTACAAGCTCAATCATCTACTCATCCTTTGGTAGCTTTATCAAGGTATTGCTATAAGTATGATCAATACATTATTTCTGAAGGAGCTGCTTCACTTGCGCTTGGAATGACAATCTCTCAAGCAAAATCAATCCTGTTTAGACTTTCTAATCTAGGCTTCATTACTTATGATACAGATAGTAAAATGGTAACTATTAATCAGAAATTAGAGCACTTTGTTAGCGCGAAATCAGGATTTAAGGATTATGATAATATTGTCTTTACATCTGATTTTAGGCCCAGAGTGTTAAGAGGTTATTCAGATGATCAAATAAAAAATGATTCTTACTTGCAATCATTACAAATGTTATATAAAAAACAAAATGAAGAGCGGAGAATCAAGGAGAGTTTTGCTATTTTGAATTTAACTACACTTGATTTAGATTTGGAGGCAATTGATAATGTTGTGCTTTCAGTATCAAAAAACACAATCATTTATCCTAACAATAGTAAAGTTAAGGTTAAGCAAAACAGAAATTTCAATTTTTCAGGTTGGATAAATGCAGGGAAGCTTGAGGTTAATACAAGATTAGCAAATTTTGAGTACGACAACTATAAATTGAATTTATTGAGTACCGATCAAACATTATTTAGATTAAAACCCTTAAGGGAAGAAGATGGAACACGTTCTATTGCAATGGCTTCAAATCTTACTGGAATCTCTGGTGAGATTTTAATTGATGCCCCTGAAAATAAATCCGGAAATAAATCAGAGTTTGATTATTATCCTAAATTAATATCAAAAACTAGCACCAAGGTATTTTATGATTCTAAAGATATACACCGTGGAGTTTATGATAGTACACGTTTTTATTATTCTGTACTTCCCTTTGAATTGGATAGTTTAAATACTTTCAAAGAAAGTGCGTTTAGATTAAAAGGAGAATTGACATCAGCTCAAATTTTCCCAAAGATTAAAGAAGATTTAAAAATCATGCCTGATTATTCATTTGGATTCTCTACGAATGCTCCAGATGAAGGGTACAATTTTTATGAAACAGAAACTAAATATAAAAATCAAATAGTACTCTCAAACAACGGATTACAAGGTTTAGGAAGTATCAAGTTTGTACATTCAACATCTATATCTAACTCATTTACCTTTTTACCAGATTCAGCTGTAGGGTTCGCTCAATTTGAGAATATTCCAATAGAAACGGATGTTGAGTTTCCTGATGTTACAGCAAAAGATGCCTATGTCACATATGTACCTAAGCAGCAGATTCTAAGAGTTAGATCTACTCCTAATAATAAAATGACCTTCTTTAATCAAGATGCACGTTTTAGAGGTACGGTAACAATTCGACCTAAAGGAATGACGGGTTCTGGGTTGATGACATTTGTTAATGCCTCATTAGCATCTGATAATTTCAGATATAAGCGATATGATATATATACAGATTCATCTAGGTTTAACCTTGAAAATGAAAGCTCTGATTTTGAGGAGTATCCATTGGTATTTAAATCAGATAATGTGAATGCTCATATATCCTTCAAAGAGCGGAATGGTATATTTAAATCCAATGAAGGAGATTCATTCGTTGAATTTCCGATGAATCAATATCTGTGTAGAATGGATCAGTTCACTTGGTTAATAGATGAGCTTTCAATAGAAATTCAGAAAAAAGAAGAAACTCAAAACAATATTAATTCAGAAGTTGATTTTGTTAGACCGAACTTTTTATCCACACACTCAAAACAAGACTCACTAAAATTTAGAGCTGCATATGCCAAATTTGATTTAAAAGAAAAAACTATTTATTGTCAAAAAGTAGAGTATTTAGATATAGCTGACGCACGTATTTATCCGGACAGTATGAAATTAAATATTCGAAAGAAAGCTAAAATTGATAAACTGATAAATGCTAAAATTGTAGCAAATTATACCACTAAGTATCACAAGTTTGAAAAAGCAGACGTTCAGATTAATGCGCGGAGAGATTATTCGGCATCAGGTCAATACCAATACTATGACAAGGATAGTAATGTAAGCTATATTCCTATGAGTAATATTGGATTAGATTCTTCTTATCAAACGATAGCATCAGGAAAAATTACTTCCGATATTAACTTCAAGTTAAGTGAGAAGTTCGATTATTATGGAGATGTGTCTATTTGTGCCTCAAATCCATTAATTAGTTTTAATGGAGCTACGCGTATCAATCATTCATGTGAAGAATTCGATCGAAATTGGATGGCATTTACGTCAGATATTAACCCGGAAAATATTCAAATTCCTGTTACCGATAAAATGAAAGATTTAGAAGGTAGGGCAATCTCTGCAGGAATTGTCTGGAGAGATTCACCTTTAACTGATAGTATCGCTTTGTATCCAACATTCCTTTCAGCATTGGTTGAAGAGGATGACCCAATTGTAATGACTTCAAAAGGTTATTTACAATACAGTTATGATTCCAATGAATTTCAGATTGCCTCTAAGGAGAAACTTATAAATCATGGTGAGAAAGGAAATTATATTGCTCTTCAGACAGAGAGTTGTTCTATGAATGGTGATGGAATTATTTCACTTGGAATGGATTATGGAAATGTTGGAGTTGATGCGGTGGGCACAATCAGCTATGATCAGCAAAAAGGGGAGACATCTATGGATATTACAGCTAGATTTGATATGGATTTGGATAAAAGATTAATGCAAAATGTAGCTTCAAAAATCAATGCTATCGAAGGATTGTATCCAATGGACTTGAATTCAACGACACTTGAGCAGGCTATTGTTACGTGGAGTGGGAAACAAGCAGCCGATAAGGTGAAAGACGAATACGCACGATTAGGAACGCTTAAAAGAGTCCCTGATGAAATTAATAAATCAATGACAGTCACAGGGTTACATTTGAGCTCGTTTAACAACGATAAACTTCAAGATAAAGGACTCATTACCAATGTAAAAAGTGCTGTTCTTGTTAACTTGTATGGCAAACCAGTAATGAAATATATTCCGTTTAATGCATTTTTTCAACAGATTTATTCAAAATCCGGAGGGGATAAATTTTCAACCCTGATGAGTATTCCTGGAGGGCACGATTATTTCTTTCATTATTCAATGGATAAGAAAAATGGAACACTTAAAATTCAAACTGGAGATCAAGAACTAAATACAGCGTTGACCGAAATGAAAGAAGAAAAACGTAAGAAGAAAAATTTTATGTTTGAGGCAACAGAAAATACAGTCTATCTTGCAAAATTCATGAATCTATTCAAATAAAAGACCAGGTATAGAATGGGTTTGTATATTTGTATTATAAGCAGTGTATATAGAGTATAATTTAAAATTTGAAAGGAATAGAAATGTTAGAAACAGATATAGCGGTAGAGAAATTAGTTGCTGACAAGCAGGTTGATAAAAAAGCTTTGATTGTTATTAATGATGATTACAACACGTTCGACCATGTTATAGAATCTTTGATTAAGGTTGTTAAGCACACACCAGTACAAGCAGAACAATGTACATGGCTTGTACATTATAAAGGACAGTGTCATGTGAAGAGCGGTAGTTATTCTGAGCTAGAACCGATGTGTACAGCTTTGTTAGACCGTGGTATAACTGCTGAGATTGATTAATCAAATATTTGAATTATTTCTAGAGTTTATAAATTGACAAAAATTAGTAATTAATTCAATTGAACTATTGCTTAAAGGAAAAAACGAGTTATATTCGCACTCGAAAATGGCCCCGTAGCTCAACTGGATAGAGTACCACACTACGAATGTGGCGGTTGCAGGTTCGAATCTTGCCGGGGTCACTCTAGCGGAGAATTGGTTAAAATCAACTGGTTCTCCGCTTTTTATTTTTGCTAAATCCTTTGATAATAAAGGGATTGAAGAGAAAATAGAATTTACTCTTTTGGTTTGAACTTTGCCTTTTAACTTGTCGTAACCTATTCCGGATGGAAACACTAAACTTTGTATTTTCTTCTTTTGAGGTAAATCTCCAGAAGCCCATAATTCACTCAGGTTAGAAGACATTTTTAATGCTTTATCTATTGCTATTTGAAGGTTTGAACTCGAAATTGTAGAACTGAATAAATTTGACTCTAACTTGTTTCCTTCAGCTTCATATTTAGTTTTAAATTTCTTGTAGATTTCGTTGTCAATTTCTCCAATAGCAAAGCGTTCTTCAATGGTATCAATTTTAGACTTTAGCAGGCTCAATTGCTTCTTTACATTTACTTCATTCTCTCTTATTTCTTTAGTTACAGAATCATACGTGTAAATCATTACCTCTTTGATTATATCCACATATTTAGAATCGACTTGATAACTACTTAATTTCTTTTCAAACTGCTCATGTAGTTGTTTAGCAGATTTGTTACATCCGCAACCATTTGTTCTGCACTTATAGTAATACAAGCTTTTCCGCTTGACAAGATAACCTGTTAAAGGAGTGTTACACGCTTCACAGTAAACGAACTGTTTTAGAGGAAGTTGATCGTTATCCGTTTTATATTCTTTCAGTTGAGGTGTTCTTTCAGAATTGATTATTAAAAAATCCTCTTTAGATACAATAGGCTTGTGCTTTCCTTCAATTATCTCTCCGGGTAACATTTTACAGACAAGGATTCCGCAATAAAAAGGATTCTTAAAAATCTCATGCAAGCGCTTTTCATTTATCTTCATTCCTGCTGCATTCAACCTTCTGACAATTTCAGCATTAGAGTAGGTGTTTTTTAATCTCCACTTAAAAGCTTTTTTTAGTTGTTTTCCGTTTTCATCAATTACAATATCCCAATCCACTGCTTTATGATATTTCTTCTTGTTGATATAACCCAGTGGTGGATTCCAAAGCCAATAGCCTTTTCGTAATAAGTCACTCATTGCAGTGATTGTTTTATCTCTTCTCAGTTCATTGTCAAACTGACTGAACATATAGAATAGATTTTGCTGGAACTTTCCTGAAGCTGAAGTCGCATCAACCTCTTGAGTGACCGCTTTAACTTGAATTCCTTGATCGAGTAATTCATGAGTAATTTGAGATGCACTAGATCCTGTTCGTGAAAATCGATCATATGAATAAACAATAATGTAACCTATAGAGCCGCTTTGCTACGCATCTTTTAGAAAATGGTGCTGACATAAGGTATATACAAACTTTGATGGGACACAGCAGTACTAAAACAACTGAAATTTACACTCAAATAACAATAAAACATATCAAAGACATTGAAAGTCCATTTGATTCTTTAAATTTAGTGACACCATAAAGGAAATATAAACTATAGTCTTATATCGGCTAATATAAACTATAGATTATAGAGAATTGTTAGCAAACATAAAATAGAGATATGAAAATTAAACTTTTAGCATTAGCGATTGCACTATTTACTTTTAATTCATTATTTAGTCAGGAAGTAGTTAGAATCAAGGAAAGTGGGTTTGGAGACATTGATATCCGTATCAAGGAAAGTGGGTTTGGAGACATTGATGTTAGATTTAAGGAATCCGGCTTCGGAGATTTCAGTGTTGGTTTTACCAAGAGTAAATCAAAAGCTGATTATGTCTTAAAACACTCAGGACTTGGAGATAGGTCTGTGAGAATTAAAGAGAGTGGATTTGGCGATATCGATATTCGGATTAAAGAGAGTGGATTTGGAGATGTTGATATTCGAATTAAAGAAAGTGGAACAGTAGATTATTTGATTTATTCGGATAATGAATATGTGACCAAAAGTGAAATCATAGCTGCTTTGATTGATGTAATAAAGAAGTATGCTGACTATGAAGATTAAATAAACGTTTGCTAACAAAGTGTATAGTGCATGCCTTATTGGCACGCACCATACACGAAACCGTTGTACTTAATTAATAAATAAAATAAAAATGGATATAGCAAGCGTAACATCATACCCAATTAATCATTTTAAGGAACTAGAAATTCGAGGGAAGTTAAACCTACAACCTGCTGTTCAGCGAAACTTAGTATGGTCCGATAATCAGTCCATTTATTTGATAGATACTTTAATGAAAAATCTTCCTTTAGCATTATTATTTGCTGAAACAATAATTGACTCGAATCAGGATACTATTTGGAATATTATTGACGGTCAACAGAGATTAACTTCAATTATAAGATTTCTTAAAGGTGAACTAATACTGAATACTCTTAATCATCCCAATAGTGAAAACTTAGATCCAAATTTACATGGTAAAAAATTCACAACTTTAAGCACGGACCAACAAAATCACTTACTTAAGTACAAACTATCTGTCGTAGAATTGAGCAATACAACTGCGGCGGAAATAAGAGATATGTTTATTAGGCTTAACATAAACAATATTTCATTGAATAAACAAGAGCTAAGAAATGCCACATATACTGGTGACTTTATATCTTTATGCAAAGAATTAGCCGAAACACATGAGGATTTTTTCACAGAACAAAAGATTTTTTCTGCAAACCATTTTAAAAGAATGAGAGATGTTGAGTTTGTTTCGGAACTAATATCTTCTATGAAGTATGGAGTAATTGACAAAAAGAATAACTTAAATGACTATTATAAGACAAACGAGTCAATGCAACCATCTGATGTTAGCCAATTAAGAAAAGATTTTAATTCAATCATCAAAGAGATTCAACAAATTTTTGAACAAGATGAATTGAAAACAACCATATTCAAAAAATTCACCAGCTTTTACTCCATTTTTTATTCTATCTATGACTTGAAAAAGACTAAGTACGTTATCGATAGTAATAATTATTCTGATCTGGCAAATGAACTTATCCAAGTTAGTATCAACACACATAAAGATACGGCCATTGATACTTTAAGAGCTTATTTCGACTCTGTCGTACAGGGTGGCGATACAAAGTCCAATAGAACTTATAGAAATAATTTTCTTAAAGAATTAATCATCCCGTTTACGAATAAACGAGATGAACAAAGAGCTTTTTCGGAAACCCAGCGCCAAATATTATGGCATAAAAGCAAAGACAAAAAATGTGGTTTTTGTGGTAAGTTAATTAATAGTTACGGTGAAATGGATGCGGACCATTATCCGGAAAAGTATAGTGATGGAGGCCCAACAGAAATAGTAAATGGTAGAATAGCACATAGTTCTTGTAATAGAGCAAACTAAGTACAACAAAATCTAAACTGCATTAAAACGCAGTTTAGCTGAAACGTTGTGCCTCATTAAAATTACTTGACAAAGTATGAAAGAAATTGAATGTCTGATAAAAAACACTATTAACATTGATGACAAGTTATTCTATGTTGTAAAGGAAAAATTAGGAACCGAAGAACATTTTGTACCCATAAATCAAATTGAATTATTTCAAGGGTTTGATTACAAAACAAAATACACTTTTTACAAGGAATTTAACCCAAACCATAATAAAACATATTTATCCATCATTCACCCTAAATACACATTAGGTTCTACTCACAATTTTGAAATCACAAATCAAATAATTAATAACGAGATACGCTACTTCGAACTCAAAAGTGATTATTTAAAGCCTCTAACAGTAAGAGCATTTGACTGGCAAAATGAAACTAACATTATCAAATGTAAAGTTGTCGGTTATAAAAGAGGTGTTCCTAAATTGAGGAATGTAGACACTTCAAGTAAATTATGGGAAATTGATGAAACCTATTTATTTCAAATACATCAATTCAGTTCATTTGAAAACCGCCTTGGAAACAAAATTGAGAGTGTTATTCTAAAAACTAAAGAGGGCGAAGAAATTGAAATTAAAGCTGGTTTTTGGCATAATAAAGAATTATGGACATTTGACGATATAAGCTGTAAAGTTGTTGGAATTCAGTCTAATGGATTGCCAAAATTAATAATCAATGATAAACGCCATCCTTTGTATAAGGTTGGAGATAAAGGTGAATTTAAAATAGAAAGTTTTTCAAATAAAACATTAAGGAATGGCTCATCAACAAAAGTAATTAATTTAACAGATTCTGAAAATTTAGAATATGAAGTTATAGCATTTCCTAATCAAGAATCTAAACTACAAATAGGTAGTGTTATTAAATGTGAAATTATTGATATTTCGTATAGAGTTCATCTAAAACAAGTAGAGATAGACGACCCTTTTTATTTTTTATTTGAAGAAATTATTGATGACAATAATCTTAAAAGAAAATATTTTGACCCATATCTTAATGATGAAAACATCAAATTAAATGGCCAATATTCATCTAGAAGCGGCTTTTGGGTTTTTACTTATTGTAATTACTTATTACCAAAACTTAAAAATCAATATACTAGCACTCAAAATTTAAATGAAGTTGTAAAAATAATTGAACTACATACAAAATTTGAAACTTGGATTATTAGTAAGGGGATTTTACAAGCAATTAACAGCCAAGAAGAAAGGAAACAAATAAAAAATAGCACTCTTCAAATTATTGAAAACAACACATCTGAATTATCAGCAATTAGTGCAATTATTAATTTCAAAACGGAAGATATTTTCTCTCCGCAGATAGAGACTTTTAGCTTTGCTAAAACTTATTACTTTCTCTATTATAATGGATTAAATAATATTGATGAATTTGATTTTTTAAACTTAATATCTTTACTGAATCAACTAGAAATTAATCCGAAAGATTATTATTATCTGAAACGAATGCTACAATGTATTCATAAGGAAAAATTCCAGTATAATAAATCTCATATAGATGAATATTTTATTACCTCAGATGCTTTAACAAAAGCAGATAAAAAAAATATTTCGAAATATTTAAATTGGCTTTACATTGAAATTAGACTAAATGAATTTTTAGATTTCAATGAAGATAAAAATATTATGATTGCTCAGTTTTATAGATTAAATTCATTATTTGCTCATAAAACGGACTTAAAACACAAACTATTATTTAATGCTTTCTTTATTTGCTCTAATCCAGAGAATAAATTTGAATTGCCAATAATTATAAAAAACAAAACCCTAGAAATAGATTTTAGTAAACTACAAGAAAACCCCAATAAAATAGAATCTTCAAGACTAAATAATGAAATTAATCAAGCAATAATTGATGAAAAACATTATCAAGGTTATAAACTAAAAATTGACAATATTAATGGCTTCTTACCAACTCAAAACATCACAGACACCAGTCTCAAACATTATACAAACCAAAGGATTCAATGGGTAACAAATGTTCAAACTACCATATATAGTTTTGAGTTTAACTTTTTAATCGCAAAACAAATCGATACTAATAATGAAAATTATTATTCCGAAAACATATTACTCAATAATCCACCAAAAATTGGAGAAGTAATCTTTGGAAAAGTAAAAAGTATTGTTGGTTATGGTGTTTTTGTGACTACCAATTATGGAGATGGTTTGCTTCATAGAAGTCAAATTTCAAAGGATTATTTGTCCGAAGAATCTTTGAACCTTATGTTTTCATCTGGTGATAAAATCCCTATAAAAGTGCTTGAGACAGTAAAGGGTAAATTAAATTTCAGCCTTCTAGAGTTAATTGGAACGGAGTATGAAAAACAATATTATAATTTAATTCAGGTTTACGAACCTTTTTTAATTGATTCAAAAAATAATGATTTAGAATCAAATTTAGACTTCAAGCTAGAATTAGAAAAAGGGTATATTTTTGAGCAGTATGCAATTTTACAAGGTAACATAGAGGAAAAGATTAAATACTTAAGATTTGCCAAAGCATTTTTCTCAAACACAAAAAATGCTAGATCCTATTTGCTAAATATATACATAGAGTATTTTAATAGTTTAGATAAATTAGATAATCTACTAATCAACTATTCTTTTTTAAAGTATAACATTTTTAGAGAAGAAGTTTTAAAAATAAAAGAAAAAGTTCAACCTAAAACACTTGAAAATTTCCCTGAATCAAAAAATCTACTTTTCTTCATTGAAATACTCAATTTATTTAACAGCCAAGATGAAGAAGATTTAGATGCCTTATTTAGTTTGACAAAAACTCCTATCGAAGAAAATGACTTCTTGCTTAAAACAGTAGCAAAAAATGCGCTTGCAAACAATTTAATAATTTCTGAAATTGACAAAAGCAATACATCAGAATTAGATTCTTTTACATATAAAAATTTGAGAAGGATTAGAGAGTATATTTCTCAAGGAGTCCTTTCTGTAGAAGAAAAAATTGAAGATAAACTTGAAAAAGAACTGAAAGAAAAAAGAATGTATTGGAAAAATATTATTTCCCAAGACGAAGGTGAAAAACTAGAACTTAAAGCTACATTCATCACTCCAATCCCTAATAATGAGAAAGATAGTATAATTCAGTTTCTAACTGAAAAAATTAAAAACACTACTGATACTGTAAAAATTACTAAATTTAACCTCAGTATCTCTAAAATAAAAGAAGAATCCGAAAATGTCGCAGGTATTGAGAAAACAATTATTCACAGTGCATTAAAAACCATCGCTGCTTTTACAAATACAAAAGGAGGGAATTTAATACTTGGTGTAAAAGATGATATGAAAATTTTCGGCTTAGAACAAGATTATAATTCATTTAAAAAAGAACAAACACGTGATGAATTTGCCAAGTATTTTGACAGCAAAATCAAAGATTATTTTGGCGATAGTTTTTCTTCAACACTTCTTGAAAAAGAGTTTTTGAAATTTCCTGAAGGCGATATTCTTATAATAAAAGTACTTCCGAGTTTGGAAGAAGTCTTCTTACTAAAAGATGAAAAAGGAAATAAAGATGAAAGTATTTATGTCAGAAATTTGGCATCTAGCGACAAATTAAAAGGGGTTGAGTTATCAAAATTTATTAAAAGAAAATACCAAAAACAATTCATTGCTCCTGATATAAAATAACAAGGCACAACAATGGCTAAAAAACATAGGGGTTTTGGTGATAAATTGGAAGTTCAGAACTTTGATTGAATACCGCCAAACCAAAATTTTGATAACGAAAAAAGAAAATTAATTATAAAAATATTTGGCTTGGCTAAGTACTAAATTGAAAGGGCAGCATTTCAAACTCCCCTACGATTTCTTAGCCTAGCGTTACCTGCAAGCTAAAAAAAATCCAACCGCACAGTCAAGCACATTTCATTTTTTTCGTGCCTCAAAAAATAAAAAGAACTTGCCTTTTTCCAACGCTCACTCAGAACAAAAATCAAAATTAAATAGGAATTTAAAAAAAATGTCCGTAAATTTGTCCGTGTACGTAAAAACGTCCGTGAATAATTATGGCAACAATTAATTTTTATTTAGACAAACCTGACAAAAAAGGGTTTGCACCAATTCATCTTAGAATAAACTGCAACGGAAGTCAAGTTAAGGTTTCCACAGGACAGAAAATAGAACCAAAAAAATTTAATAAACCCAAACAGAAAGCAACTGGATTGAGTCTGGAATCTAACGAAATAAACCATTATTTGGATTTCCTAAGAGAAAGAGCAGATGAACTTTTGCATCATTCCAATAAAAAAACCTTTGTCCAAGACGAAGTTAAAAGCGTATTGAACGAACACATAGAAAACTACAAAGAAAGTAACAATGTAAATATTGTCAAAGAACAGGTTGCACTTTATGGAAAACCATTCACTTTTGTAGATTTATTTGCTGGAGCTGGTGGTTTTAGTGAAGGTTTTTTGCAAGCTGAACACAACAATAAATTCTTCGATTTCGTTGTTGCCAACGATATCAACGAGAATTGCGAATTAACTCACGTTGTTCGTTATAATCATCAATTAGGTTTGGATGCTGAATTTCTAAAACAGGATATTACCGAACCTGACTTTTTAGACAATTTATTAGAAAAAATAGATGGACGTAAAATTGACGTTGTTTGTGGCGGACCACCTTGTCAAAGTTTCAGTCTTGCAGGAAAACGAAAAAAATTCGATAAAAAAGACGACCTTTTTTCTCACTACTTAGAAGTCATTAAGGTTTTACAACCTAAATACTTTGTGATGGAAAATGTAAAAGGCATTTTGACGAAAGAAGGTGGGAAAATAAAAGAATTGATTATTAAAGAAATCAACTCTATTGTTGACACAAAAGAAATTCCATTACTAAATACATTCATCAAAAAAATACGCAAAGAATCAAATTCTTTCCTTTTCGATAGTATTGTAAAACGAGTTGAACTTGAAAAACTACTTGAAAAAGATAAAGAAACTGGAAAAGCTGATTTCATTAGTTTTGTTGAGAATAGATTTAAAAAACTGACACCAAAAATCGCAGATTACAAAACCAGTAAAACGGATGAAAATATCAATACAATTCGTCACGGTTTTAACCTTTTGGCACGAACAAAAGAATGGGAGAAATTAAAACGCGACATTATCAAAGAAAAGGATTTTTGTAATATTGATAGTGATGACTTTGCAAATTCCTTTACAGATTTTCTAACAGAAATAGGCTCTGAAAATGTTATCTCAAAAATTGAAAATTCTTTTAAAGCCTTAAAAGTTCCAACAGATTATAAAAAGGATTGTGAGGATATTGTAACTGCATTAAAAATCTACACTACATCCTTTGATGAATCTATTGAGGTTTTAAAATCTCATTGTAATAAATCGCAGAAAAAGGAATTAGAAACTATTCTTGAAAGCATAAGACTATATAAAATAGAACAACCATTTGTTGCTAACGCTTCAAATTATGGTGTTCCTCAGAACAGAGAAAGAGTCCTTTTTATTGGTTGTCGCAAAGACCAAAAATATATTTCAGAAATCCCTGCAACGGTTTCAGAAGAAGAAAAAGTAACCATTTTTGAAGCTTTATACGATTTAGATTTTATTGGTAATAACCAAGAAGCACATCGATATGAAGAAATTGATATTTCTGCTCAATACAACGGAACTGCAAAGAAAATGGCTAAACTTCTCAAAAAAAGAAAAATTGACGGAAAGCCTATTTCCAAAGGCGGAAAATCATTTGCAGAATGGTCAAAAAAAGGTAGATTAATCGAACGATTTAAGCCTCAAACAAAACCATTTTACGTCAAGAATACTGAAGGTTTGGAGAATGGAGAGAAATATTTTGACATCTTAAATAATCACAAAACAAGTAATCAAAACGAAACCGTTATTGAAAGACTTGGAGTGATTTTAAAAAATGGTAACTATAGAAAATCACAACCAGAACTTGAGAAATTAAATCTTTCTACAAACAAGAGAAATTACAATGTTTTAAAACCAGACGAGCAAAGCTCTACAATAATGACTATTGCAGATGATTACATTCATTACAATTCGCCAAGGTCTTTAACAGTTAGAGAAATGGCACGTTTACAGTCCTTTGACGACTCTTTTGTATTTCAAGGAAAACGCTCAACAGGCGGAAATAATAGAAAAACAGAAGTGCCACAATACACTTTAGTTGGAAATGCTGTTCCGCCTCTATTGGCTAGAGCAGTCGCAAGTGAAATTTTAAAACATATCAAGTGAGAAAGCTTACAGACGCAGAACAAGAAAAGATAAAATTACTAACTAAAAACCAAGTTTCTCTTACTTTAATTGAACCAACTGAAAACGGATTAAAAAAATCCATAATGGATGCAACTGGTTCTGTTCGTAGTTATTTGAAAAGTGAAAATATTCACGATTACGAATTACAAAAACAAGGTACAGAAAGTAAAGTAATGATTACAGCAGTTATTCATACTGGTTTTAAGATAATAAAATCACAAGCATCTTTATATCGTCCTTCAACTAAAAAAGGAGACCCTCGAATTTGGTTTTACAGCTTAACCAAAATTGCAGACCCAAACGACATTATTGCAATTACATATTTTGATAATCAATTTCAAGTTTTCAACCTGACAAAATTAGACATCAGAGAATTAATTAATTCTTCAATTCTAAATCCATTTCAAGAATTAATTAATGCAATTAACACGACTGAAAACGAAGTTGCATTTGAACTTTTGGGAATGCTAAGAAAAATAGCAAATGCTGGCCCAATTCCTTCAATGGTTGACGCTGACACTTCTGTTGGTAGAACACTTGAAACCGCACTTGGAATCAATATCAATTCATCAAAAGAGCCAGATTATAAAGGAATTGAATTAAAATCCTTTAGGAAAAAGAAAAATTCTAGTAGACAAAATAGAAAAAACCTATTTGCTCAAGTTCCTAATTGGAAACTAAGTAAATTTAAAAGTTCAACAGAAATATTAGACAATTTTGGTTACAATCGAGGAGATGATTTTAAGTTATATTGTACGGTTTCTGCAATTACTAGGAACTCACAAGGTTTGAATTTGAGAATCGATAACGACATTAAGCAAGTAATTGAAAACTCTGATAAACCAGAAGTCGGAGATTTTGTAGTCTGGACATTGGACAAACTGCACAATCGCTTAAAATCTAAGCATAAAGAAACGTTTTGGGTTGAAGCTGAAAGCACAAGGATAAATGGACTTGAACACTTTCAATATAAATTCGTGGAACACACTAGAAAACCAATTACATCACAATTTGATTTGTTAATTGAACAAGGAATAATTACTCTTGACCATTTGATAAAAAGAACAGCTACTGGAAGCGGAAAAGAAAAAGGTCCTTTCTTTAAAATTGAATCTAAAGGAATTGAGTTGTTGTTTCCGCCTAGTGAAAGTTACAATTTAATGGCATAGCGGAATTGCCAACGCTTAAAGCCATACACATTTCCAGTCGCGCCATCCACGCTGCACCAAAACTGTAAAAGAGTATATCTTTGCCAACGCTAGCAAGTTTGCGAAAAAAAGCCAGCCAGGTAACAATGTATAAAAAACATAGGGCGTTTGTGCAAAACCGAAAGGTCTTTGAGTATTAATAAAGTCCGCTAAATATAAAATTTGGGGTTCTGTCGCATTAACTTCATTAAAGATAATAAATTTAATTTTTAATACATTGTTAAGCAACTAACGAACAGAATGTTTTGAACGAAGTAGAACAAGGATTAATGATTTGATCCTTTTTAATTATGCTTACTACTTCTATTCCTGAGAGGGTTCGCTGTGCTGATTCAAACTCCTTGAATCCTGTCATTATTCTTATTCGCCTTTTTATTCTCCGGTGGTCTTGTTCTATGATATTATTCAAGTACTTGACCTTTCGTATCTTTATTTTCTTTGAGCTTAAACTTCTTTTGTTCACTGTCAAAATTGCTGAACTATTAGCCCCACTTTTGTCTATGTTTATCACTCGAGGCTTGCCATTATTACCTATAGCTTTGTTGAAAAACTTCTGTGCTGACATCTTCTGTCTCCGCCTAGTTAACAAGAAATCTACTGTATTTCCATACTTATCTACTGCTCGGTATAAATACATATCTCTGCCTTTTACCTTGATATATGTTTCATCCATTCGCCAACTATCACAAACCTGCTTTTTTCGCTTATGCATATTCTTCTGGTTCTGTCGCATTAACTAAAAAATCACTATTTGAAGCCTAATTCATACAAAACGAAAAATCATAAACCGTTGAATTAATGTGAGTTAACTTTTTGAACATTCAAGGAATTTGATGAAAAATGGTCGAAAAATAATTAATGCGACAGAACCAGCATCATTATTTTAGTTAAATTAGATGCGACAGAACCATTTAGACATCAAATAATGATTGTATTTTATATATACCTGCTAATTGGTCTTTCTTGGTTTTTGATTATCTCCATGTATAATTGGCGGGAATTTCATGGACTAAAATTCTTGGTTGGAATTATTGCTTATCCGCTATTGTTCCCTTTCTTTTTTTTCTTGCAACTCAAAAAAGTGTCAGTTTTTAAAAAGACGCTAAAGGGGTTTAATACTTTTAAATTTTTGCTCTTCAATGATTACGGAACTGAATCAAGTACTTTTGTATCTAAACAAGAAAGTAATCATGATTTTAGCAAATTTGATGATGACTTGCCACCATTTTAAATGAAACCTAATTCTTTTAAAATTGAAATCTATAGTACTTGTTTTTATTTGCAACCATTTTGTTGCAGTGAAAGAATTACGGTTTGTGACTAATAGAGAGATAAGGGAAGAGTTTAGGGTAGTGAGGGATTAGTTATTTATTTGGGTGATTAAAGAAGCTATTCCTCCAACGCTTTCAAAGCCATCAAGACTTTCAAAATTTGGTTTGATTTTGCTCCCGTCAAGGTCCCAAAAAATTTGAAAGTCTAGTGTTCAAACCCGCCTTAAAACTTCTAAAATCTTTACCATAGCAAACGTATCCATTTCACAGTAAGCCAGTAAATCCTTTCTTGTTTTCAATGCATCTCCTTCAAAGTTCCCTTGGACCATCTGAGAGAATGTGTTACTTGCTGTTCCCCCTTCTTTTATATTAAGATCCTTGTATGATAGCTCTGGAACCATTGCTGGTAAAACCTTCTTAATTGAATATGACCCCTGCATAGAAGGTGTATAATACACTCTATCTCGGAATGGAACCATTAAATCCTTCAAGCGATTGATGATGTTTAATATTGGAAGTTTATGTTTTGGGGAGAATTCAATTAGATCGAATAACTTTCCTCTTTCAAACCCAATGTTATAAACGAGTACATCTCCAGATTCACCACAATCATAAATCATCTGCTCTATGAATTTCACACGTGGATCTTCTCCATTTACTTCTGCCAAGTATTCTCTATGGTCTAATTGGCCATCATTGTTCTCAATATGTAATGAATATTGAAATACCAAGTGTTGATAAGGGCGACTTCCATCAAATACAGGAACCGCAGAGGAGAAAGTCTCGAAATCTAAATGGTAGATTGGATAATTAAGCTCACCTACAAACTTCTGAACAGCTTCTTTGTCGATGAATGACTCATTATTCAATTCACTTTTGACTTGCATCCATTGCTTCTCATTCAAAGAAAAATTATTTGGTATATCCTGAAAATTAAATCCGTTATTTTCTAATAATTCATATTTCTTTTTTGAGCTAAGACGCGCAATATTAAATATTGAATATTCTGGAATATGCTTCCAGCAATGCCCCGAAAAATCACACTGATATGGAGATTTACAGTGCTTTCCAATAGCTACTTCAGGTTCTTTATCTTGTTTTAAAATCTTCTTTAAGTGATTAACTTGATTTGGGATTTTAGCCAAGTGATTTTGTACTCTTTCTAAAACAGACTCAATAGTGAATAATTGATGAACATCAATGGGACCGTTCTTTACGTATTGGTTATTAATGTGAACAATAGAAATATCTTTTAAGTCAATTCCTGAATTGGTTATGCAGTAATATTGAATAGAAGCATCTAATTCATAGGTTTCACTCACTTTTGTAGAGCTCTTTACCTCATATGCTCTCCATCCACCATCATGATTAACAAGTATGTCTAAAGCTGCTAAAACTCCATTAAACTGAAATGCTGCTTCATAAATTACTTTAGTTCCTTTTTCTATTTCTTCTTGAGTTCGTATAACTGCCTTTTGAAAGTCGAAATAGCTTTCTGGTGTACAATCTACTCCTCCAGGAAATAATTCACAAGCTAGCTCTCCAACAGAAGTTCCTTGGGCAAAAATCGCTTCTTTTGACGCATCTAAATCATCTCTTAGATCTTTACGGTGCTTATGGAAGTACAATGCTTTATTGCATTGCAGGCCTTTAATAAAGGTAGATTTAGATAGAATATGTTTTTCCATTTTATAAATCAAAAAATCAATTTACTAATAATATATATGGTTTTAATCATGCACGTAAATAGTTTACGTTGTCAGACCGTAATTTTAATTTATTAAAAATAGAGATTATGGCATTAAAAGTTATCAGATACAAACACTATGGAAAGTTTAAGGGAGAATATATTCAGCGTTATGAGAATCTAAATATGTATTGGTCATTTTATGAGTTAAGTAACGGTAATATTATTGAGTTTTATTTGCGAGAACAGTGGTGGAGAGATGAATTTGTTAAAATTGATCAGGAGTATACCTGTGCACTTACATTATCAAAATCAGGCAAAGTAATTAGAGAGTATAAATTTGGAATGGATATTTCAGACTGGGTTTCTGTTGGACTTGAAGATTCAGATATTCGACCAGCAAATATAGAAGAAGTAAGGTGTGTTAATAATTTCTTCTACAGGCATGTCTATGAAAAAAGAGAGCAGGAAAGTGACGTGGTAGTAGTTTCGAACGAGATGATTTTTAATCTAAATAAAGTAACCTGGAATTAATTTAATTCCTAGAAAAGGAAATATTTAGATTTAACCTTGCCTTTTAATTTGTCGTAATAGATATAGCAATAACTGTGTGCCTTCAGAATAGAACTGCTAAACAAATAGGGTAGAGATAGGCTGGACTAAATGAAGGGAGAGGGTATCAATAAAGTATAAAAATAAAATAATAGTCTCTTCAAAGAGACTTTTTAAAACAGACACAATGGATTATAAAAAAGAAGTATTAGAACACACAAGTACTGAGATAAAAACGAATTGGATTGGGGGTATGTATGACATAGAGGTTGGGACATCGAACACGTCAGATGGGTATACGCTATACTACATTCAGTCAATTAACCATCCCCTAGATATACAAGAACACGTGTACTACGATGAAGATAATTTTAGAGAAGCACTGCAAAAACATATCTCTTTAGAGTGGGGTGAGACAATACTTTTTTGGGATGAGGATATATTAGAACTTATAGACTGGGAGGAGATTTATGATGAACTACATATTAAGAGATAATTAATTTAAAACAGAACAGGTATGAAAGACAGATGGGTAATATATGATAGAGGGAACGATAGTTTCCTTAGGTATTTAGACAACGGACAGACTGTGTTCTTCGATAGTGAGGACGCTGCTAACAATGATTGCTATGGTAACGAGGAGGTGTTACTATATGAGGATAATTATTTTTTTCATAAGAGAAGTCTCCTCGAGGAGACTATTAATAAATAGAACAGATGGATGTAAAAAAAATTAAATCCTCCAAAAAATCTTGAACTCTCACCATTAGGTTTCACAAAGTTCCATTCTATAAGGTTTGAGACTTTTTTGTTCTATCCCTTAACTTTATAGCAACTTTTTCTAAGGTTAAAATTATTTCTTCCTGACTAGGAAGCCTTCCTTCTTGTTTTAATTTTTGAATAATTTCTTTCATTTTTTTAGGATTTAATTTTTCTGTCTTAGACGTTTCCATAATGTTGAATTTTATTTGGGATAAATTTTTTATCGTTTTTATTTATTTTGTGTAAGGATAATCCTGAAACACTTCCTGACAAGACTGATTTTGAGAGAACGGCTATAACTTTTTCACCATTAAAAAAACCAGTAATCTTATTTAATTCAGGGTGAATTCCAAATTGAGAGCCTATAAATAACGGAAATCTATTAGGTTCTATTTTTATGAAATCATCAAGCTCAACAATATCTATGAGTTCGTTATCAATCTCAAAATATGGATAACCTTTTTTTAGGCGTTTAAATCTTTTGTCACCGGACTCTATGTCAGTTTTAAACTTCTTTATCCAATATTTGGTCCAAGGCTTATCAATTATTGACTGGGACATATTTTTCTTTTTATAATTTCTATATTAAAGTTTTCTCGCTTGTGTGCGATTTCTTTGTTGTTCAACTCCGATAAAGAATAAACCTGCTCAAAAGATATATGGTCGATTACTTTACCTGAATATTCTCCTGCAGGAACCTGTAGATCTTTAAAGTCTATTTTGATAATATATTCTCCTTTTACTAACATGATTTTAATTTTACTATTCATGAACTTTTTCTATTGTATACCTTACAAATTTAGGCTCAATCTCTAAGGTTATTGAAAGCCATGTACTATCTGAATCATCTAATCTCCAACCATGCCTTACGTAGTCATCTTCATCTAGAACATAGTAGTTGCAGTTAGAGGAAAGTAGTTTATTCATGTTGTGTTTCTTGTCTCTAAAAACTATTTGTACCTCTCTGTAGTGAGGGTCTAAAATGCCTAGATTGTTTTCCTCTAGTTTTTTTCTACACATTGATATTAGATCCTCTCTAACATTATCGATATTTGCATCATAATTTTTTGTAATAAGAAGAACTGTTTCTTTTTTTACTGATCCTGACTGTGCGGCTACCATCCCTGTGGTAAACATCGCTAATACTACCATTAACTTTTTCATGATTTATTTTTAATAGTTAAACAATACATCATCAAGAAGAACAAAGTGATACGCATATTAATTTTAGGTACGAACCTCTCATCTATTTTCCACCGTTCCCTGCTTTGGGTCGGTTGGCATTCCCGAAGGAATCTCTTGATGATATTTATATAATGAAGAATTAAATATTAGTAAGTTTTTATTTTTTCAAATATGAAAGAATTACTTCGTTATTAAGGAAAACTGAAAATTCTCCATAGTCACGATTACCAAATTTATGATTTACTTCATATCTATCTCCGCATTTTACAAAGTCTAATATTTCAGAGTATTTCTGATTTTTAAACCAAATTTTCATGCTCTCAATTTCAGTTTCACTTGAAAATTTCATAACCAGTTTATTTTTCACTTTTCCTTTAGCCTTACTTTGCATTTTAATGCCGTTTGAGGATAATGCTGAGTGAAAAACAGGAGAGTTTTTAAAAGTACTTTTTCGGTATATTTCATCTGTTAGTAGCCATCTTTTTTCATCGGGATAGTGATTTAACTTGAAAAAATTTGGATCAGTTAAAAAGTATGTTTCGTCAAACTCTTTATGAAACTTCTTATCATAATATCCCGATGCCCACGTAATATCAGTTAAATACCAATTATTATTTAATTTCACTGCATTCCAAGCATGATTTGCATTAAGGGGTTGGTTGATATCCTTTCTAGCACTAGTTTTAGAAGAACCTACTATTACTTTACAATTTATCCCAGCCTCAATACACATCCGTTTAAGCAAATGAGAATATCCCTCACAAACTCCTTTTTTCTGTTTCAATATTTTGTCAGGATCGGTACCATATTTACCTTTTTTATATTTAATATTATCTGTAATCCACCTGAAAATAACTCTATAAATATCATATTCGTTTGTTAATCCTCTTGTTAGCTCTCTTGTAATAAGACTAACAGACTTATATCTTTTTTTATGAAAATTGAGTGCGATACTGTCGGCTAAAGAATAATCTAAAGTCTTTATTGAATCTAGTTGAGCAATACAATTAGATATCGTAAATGTTAGGAATATGGCTATTATATTTTTTATCCTTCGTGAGTTATTGTATTGAAAGTAAAAACTCTTTTTTTGTTTTAATTTTTCATCTTTCTTATCTTTTATGTAAAAAGATAGTGCTGAATCTTGTGCTGAAGAAATGTCGAAATCTTTAATGTGTTTTTTCATAATGTATTTTTAATAGTTAAACAATACATCATCAAGAAGAACTAAGTGATACGCATATTAATTTTAGGTGCGAACCTCTCATCTTTTTTCCACCGTGCCCTGCGTTGGGTCGGTTGGCATTCCCTAAGGAAACTCTTGATGATAATTATATAACGAAGAATAAAATGATTTATTTTAAATAAATTTAAAATAAAGACTAATGGCCTATCTTTTCTGAAAAGTTTGGGTAATATTAAAACAATTTCAAATCCTCTAAAAAGTTTGAACTCTCACCATTGGAGGTCACAAAGCACCATTCCAACTAGGTTTGGTGCTTTTTTTATTTTATCCATTTATGATTATTTGGGTTGTCGAACCAAAACAACTTCAATAGTTGTAACAGTTTGGAGGTAGACAAAGCGGCAGCTAAAAAAGGTAGTAGAAGTAAAAAGTCCAATAGATTCTTTAAATTTAGGTTAAACCTATAACGTGGATAAAGTGCACTAGTGCACTTTATCCACTTGTTATGAGTAACTGAAACTTACTATCTTAGAAATATACTACACTCGAAGCGATATGAAATATACATTCCTTTTTTTTTCAATATTATTTTCTCTCAGCAGCTTCTGCCAGGGAACCTTTCATAAATATTACGGCGGTTCAGCAGAAGAATATGGCTATTCCTTCAAAGAAACACCAGATGGTGGATTCGTGGTCTGCGGTCGAACATTCTCTTTTGGGACAGGTGGTTGGGATGGTTATGTTTTAAAATTGGATTCTGCCGGGGATACGCTTTGGACAAAATCGTATGGAAATACACAATATGATGAGATCCAGGACATCGATCTCACCTCTGACGGAGGATACATAATGACAGGCCATACTTGGACAACAGATTGGGCCGGAGATGTTTATTTGATCAAACTTGATGCATTAGGAAATATAGAATGGGATCAAACGTATGGTGGAGCAATAGGGTTTTCAGATAAAGGATACAGCGTTCGGCAGACGACCGACGGAGGGTACGTTATTTCTGGAACAACTGAAACCTACGGACTTGGTGGTGATGATGTTTACGTAATAAAAACAAGTAGTGTTGGGGCCATTGAGTGGACGAAGACAATTGGCACAGTTGGAACAATTGAGGCGGGTAGAGAAATTGAACAAACCTCGGATGGTGGATATATTATTACCGGTTATACTGATGGATCAGGTGTGAGTTTTTACGATGTATACCTAGTAAAGCTGAATTCGGTAGGTACAGTACAATGGAGTAAAACATATGGAGGAAGTTCATACGACTTCGCTTATACTGTTGAAGAAACGTCAGACAATGGCTTTATTCTCGGTGCAACTACCAATAGTTTTGGCGCTGGAAACTGGGATGCTTATCTAATTAAAACGAACTCAACAGGTGTTTTGGAATGGTCTAAAACGTACGGAATGTCTGGAGAGGATCGTGTCCAAGCTGCGAAACAAACGAGTGATGGTGGCTATATTTTATGTGGGAGATCAAACAGTTTTGGAGCGGGTGATTTTGATGCAACACTTCACAAAACAGATGCAGCTGGAACACTGCAATGGACGAAAGCTTATGGAGGAATTTCAGAAGATCAAGCATGGCACGTGAGTGAATACAGTACTGGAGGATACGCCCTTTGTGGATATTCGTATAGTTTTGGAGCGGGTTCGAGAGATATTAGTATGATAAAAACCGATGGTTCAGGAAACTCAGGTTGTAATGAAACTTCTGGAGCGTTCACAACAACGACGCCAAGTACTGTTTCTGGAGTTCTTGGTTCCTACGGCTCCGGTGGTGGGTTAAACGCCGTTCCAACCGCATACGGATCTACTCCTACAACAATAACTGTCCAATGTGAAACAGCTTCTTGTTCGGTGGTATCAGACTTCACAGTAAGCAATAACGCAATTTGTGAAGGCGGAATCATTACTTTTTCGAACAGCTCTACAGGTGGAATTGCCTACCAATGGATTCTTGATGGCGTTGCTTTTAGTACGGCGACAAATACATTTAATATATTTAATACGACAGGCTCATTTACAATGGTATTGGTAGCGACTGATGGTGCTTGTTTTGACAGTACTTCGGTTGTTATTGACGTAAATGCTCCATCAGTAGTAACAGACGTTCAATCAGCTTGTGACACTTACACTTGGATGGACGGAAATACATATGCTACAAGCATAAACACACCTACTTGGACACTCACTAACGGATTAGGTTGTGATTCCATCGTTATACTCGATTTGACAGTTAATTATTCAAACACCGGAATGGATGCACAAACTGCCTGTGATTCATACACTTGGGTAGATGGAAACAGCTATACCAATTCAACAAACACTCCAACATGGAACTTGACTAATTCAGCTGGTTGTGATTCATTGGTAACACTTAAACTCACGATTAATTCGAGCTCATCTGCATCGATTATAGAAACGGGGATTGATAACTATACCGCACCAAGTGGAGCGATATTTACAGCTTCAGGGATTTATAATGATACGATTCCAAATGCAGCTGGTTGCGATAGCATTATTACAATTGATTTGACATTGGGTTTCACCGGAATAAATAATCTCCAGTCAACATGGATAAAAATTTACCCAAATCCTGTAGAAAATATAATCCACTTTGATAATTTGGAGATGCTGGACAGCAAAGCAAAAATAAAGATTACCAATAGTATTGGACAAGTCGTTTTCAATTCAAATGATTTAGAATCAACGCTTGACGTTTCCTATTTACCTGCAGGAGTCTATATTGTGTTTATAATGGACACTAAAATTGAACATGTGACTCGATTTGTAAAAAAGTGATACTCATGTTAGTTATCATTTGACCACCAGCGATATTAGATCTATATGTATGGTCGGTGATATTATTGAAATTGACTGTGTTACTAAAAGATAGAACACTATGTAAAAATCATTAAAATGACTTTTTATACCAAATATTATCTAATAATTAAAACAATTTCAAATCCTCCAAAAAAATTGAACTCTTACCATTGGAGGTCAACAATAAAAAACTTCTTATTTTGACATCCTTTCTCCATATTCATCCCATCGATCAACAGAATAATCTTCAATAAGGTCTATCAATTTTTCTTTCCCTATTTCTAGAAGGAGTTTGTTAACATCATAATTATAACAATATCTCAACCAAAAATCTTCTTTAAGATTTCCATTCTTGTAGTATTCTTTCCAGCCAACCAAACAACCTTCAATATAAAAATACTCTATCTTTATATTATTAGTATTTTTTGATTTCTCAAAATCCTCATATGCTACTCCGTTAAACAACGTATCATTAATCATTGCTAATGTTTTTGCAGCGGCAGGGTAATCATCAAACGAATCCTCAAATACAGGGTTAAAATTTATCATACTCATAGGTGCTATAGTATAATTATCAATACCAATCTCACTCATAAAAAAACAATCAGTAGAATCTCCATTTATATTCCAACATCTAGAAAAACTTGACATCTCTTTACCATAATCATAATATCCTTCATACATTAATTCTCCAGTTGGATACGTTTTATAAGATATACCTGAGAAAGGTCCTAAAGGTTTTAAGTAAAGAATATTTACAAGATAAGATCCCTCCTCTGAGAGTATGATATCACCACGGGAATCTAGTTCCTCTTCTCTTTCTAAAGACAATGAATCATAATTAACTTTCAAAAAATCTTGTCCTAATCCTATAAAAGGTATAATTAATAGGAATAAGTATAGTACATTTTTCATACTGACAATATATAGATTATTTTTGAAAAAAATCAAGGCAACGGGGATTACAACCTCCCCATTAAGTCAACTATCCTATTTGGGGGGAGATAGGCGGGGGTATGTCAGAATAAAGTAAACTACATTAGGATATTCTGAGTGAATTTCAGCCGATTGTGCAAACTGCCTCCACCATTTCCCTTCCGCGCCTTCAATAAAATTCGCAACTGGGGCAAAATAATTTAGAAACTTCTTAGCCTCGTAATTAGATGTGAAATTTATATAAATTCTAGAAAATTCAGTATTTTCAATTTTATCCTCTGGCATATAGACTTCTGTTTGTATATGATAGTCATCTCCAGTTATCATAAGATTGAAAAGAACTTGTCCCTTCTGCTTATTAAATTCATAAACTAATTTCGGGTCATCATCACAAGCTTGAACAACTAGGTTAAAATCATGAGTAAATAATCCAACCAATACACCATTATTAACCATCGAAGTAATAACGTTCATCGAATCTTCCTTTGATTGTGATAACAGCACTGATGAAATAAATAAACTTATCGTAATTGCAATAACTTTGTACATGACCACCTATTTTTTAATTCACAACTTCTTTCAAATGCTATTATTGCCTTTTGAACCTGTCCATTCGCAAGAAAAATTTGGCCTCGAACTTTTAATTCAGAAGCATCTTTGATATTATCGTTTTCTCCAACATAAGCCAAAGCTTTTTCGAATTCACCAAGAGCTAGAAAGCACCTTGACAATAAAGCCCGACTGCTATTTATATTTAATGTTGTATTCAAGTAAGATAGACTTAACTCGAGAGACCTAATAGAAGAACTAAAAGACTTTAGTCTAAATAAGCATAAGCCCACGTTATGGTGGCTTACCCCCAACATTTCTTTGTTCCAAGCACCCAGGTAATGATTTTTTGAGTACAAATCTTTCTGAATTTCTAAAGCTTTATACGCTAATTTTAATGATTTCTCATAATTACCGATATAATTAGTATGTATCATAAGAGTGTTAAGGAAATGGGGGTTTCTCAAATTATCAGCTGTCTCAAGCTTGCTAATTGCTTTATGAAAATCAAAACCAATTAATACATCTCTATGATTTTCTTCGTTCAAGAAAATTGCTAGAAGCATTTTAATAGTATTAACTTTCAAATAGTCACTAGCGCTGCTCGTATAAAGTACTTCTCTAAAATACTTTATGTCTATCAACGGAATAAGTTCACTGAAGTAATGATAGTTAATGTCATGGTTAAATAACATAAATATATCCGGTCCATACTCTCTACTTGTTTTTTTAGTTAAACTATTTTTGAGATAATCAAAAGCTTCTTGGGTTGTTAAAAGCTCGAGCATCATTCCATAGGCTAACAAGCTAATTACATTTCCTTCTGTTTGTAGTCCAAAATCTCTTCTGCAGTAATTCACGTTTTCAATAACACGAATGAGATTCTTTTTATTCAAATTGCTTTCCAGTTGCTCAAAGCTTTGTTCTAGTTCATTATATCGAATGGATGCTGATTTACTCCATTTATCAATTTGAAATTCAAAAGCTCCAAATCGACTCAATATACTTCGGTCAGACTTGCTTAAAACCCTATTAATATGATTTAATCTTTTTAGACCGCTTGGGTGCGATTCACTATCTGGCATATTCGATAGTTCAACTGGATAATCATCGTTGAAGTTATCAAACGGATAGTCAAACGCTAAAATTAATCGAGCACCCCAAGTATCAGCTTCATATTCATGACGTTTGTCATCCATACTCCCAAGATGCCCTTCCATGAGATGGCCAATTTCATGACCAATTACAAAAACAGAATGCCAATCATCCTCCAATCTTAACAAGTTTAGCCAGTTTGGATCTATAATCATTATTGGAAAACCTCGCATAAAGGTTACCAAACAATTCTCAATATTTGCCTCATAAACATGAAAGTTTTGGGGTGGCGAGACGTTCAATCTATTGAAACAGTCTAACACAAAAGAATTTAATTCAGGATTAAAAGATAAACCTTCTGTATTTATATGGTTGCTCTTAATTAAGGAGCATTCGATATTTTGAGAAAACAATATGTTTGGAACAAAAAACAAAAACCACAAGAGTCTCTTCATTTTACTAATCAATTTTTTCTTCATTCTCACAGTTTATTTTAATATGAGTCTTCAAACTCCTTGAATCCTGTCATTATTCTTATTCGTCTTTTTATTCTTCGGTGGTCTTGCTCAAAACTATCTTTTACTCACTAAGAATCAACTTGAAAACTCTATTTTGTTCACCAATCTGAATCACAACATAATAAACGCCATTCGCAACATTTAAATTAAAAGGAATTTCAGTTTTATTAGAGAATATTTCATTTCTAATAATTCTTCCTTCTTGATTGTAGATCATAACATTCACATTCGATTTTTCTGCATCAAATTGAATTGAAAATTCGCCCGATGAAGGATTTGGAGAAATTAAAACCGCTTCACCATTTAGTTCATCTATACCAATTGTATAGATTGCAAAACAAGCACTTGTGTCTGAGCAAAACGCTGAATCAATGATGACCGAGTAATTTCCATTCACTGTCGGAATAAAAAAAGCGTTTGTTGCACCTGGAATCGGATCATAATTCGCATCGCAATCAAGCCATTGATACGTGTTTGAATTGCTTTCTGCTGTGAGCACAACACCGTTTACATTTACTGTTGTATTACAAATTGGAGCAACAAAAATGGAGTAATCTTCTACCTCGCCATCGAAATTTGTTTCACAAGCAGTTGGAGCCGATCCAAATCTCGCTGAAACGCGCATTTTAACATGTCCTATTGTTGCGTTTGTGGGAACGGTAATTGCGAGAGGAGATAGAGTAGTAGGGCTGTCTGCTACGTTTTGAGCGCTTCCTAAGATATATTCCTCTCCCGGATCGTCAAAATCAGAATCGTTGTTCCAATCAATCCAAGCCATTGCATTTACGGTGTAATTCCCGTCAGTGTTCACGTTGATGATCATGCTGTAGGTTGAATCAGCGTACACCCACGTCGAATCTGTATCGCGGTAATCGGTGTAGGGTTGCGTTTTTCCTGTTGAATTATAAATATCCTCGAAATCAACTAAGGTGACTGCTGTTGCCCAACCCATATTGCCATTCGAAACGCAATTTGGTTTTGTCTTGTAGTGGAATTTGTAAGTTTCGGTGGTGTCTCCAGAAGATCCCACAGCAAAGACTTTAAAATAGACATCCGTGCCTTCATAATATCCCGGAATCGGTAAATCACTCACCCACGTGCTGTCAACTGTATTACTCATCACAATCGTACTGTCAAGCGTCGCCGATCCTAATGACCATAAGACATACGCGCTGGTAATCGTACTGTCGTCAGAAAGCACCGAGGTTACGTATTGCGGACCAACCTCGTTGGGAAGCGCATCCGTTGGAGGATCGGTGATGCTGGTCGTCCAAATATTAGGATGATCATTGCGGCCAATCAAGGTGTATTCCCACATGCCTCGACCCCAAGTGATTGCTCTGATGATATTTGTTGCATACTGGATTTCCAGTTCGCGCACCGAAACGTTGGGCAGGTTGGAATTGTAAAGCGACCAAGTGCCGGAGTACATTGGTTTGGAATAAATGCCAATTTCCCCACCAAGGTAAATGTTCTGTTCGGCTGTGTGGTCGATTGTTACAGAGCGAATTGGCATGTCGCCGAGCGCACCGGTAATGTTGGTCCAGCTAGCACCTTGGTTAAAGGATATGTATACTTTCTGCCCGTCGTTTTGATAGCGCTCATAGGTAACAACTAGAATCTGATCATCATTAGGGGCGAAAGCAATATCTGAAATCCAGTGACCCGGTAAGCCATTGGTAATTGTTACCCAATTTACCCCGCCGTCATTAGATCGTAGTAAGCTGTTGCCCCTTGAAATCACTATAACATCGGAGTTATTTTCAGCAATCACACAGTGTACAATGTTGCCAATGCCAGGTGCACTCACAAACTGCCAACCAGTACCAAATGCTTCCGTTTTGAAAAGCGTATCGGCGCAGTGATAAACGCGCATTTGATGGTTTGGATCGAGTGCCATCGGCGCGATCCAGTCTCCTGGAGGTGTTCCGACTGCGTGCCACGTTTGCGCCTTGTCTTTACTGCGAAAACGCTCTCCGTTTTGCCAACTGCCTAACATCCACTCATCGTTCAGCGGCTGACAAATGCCTTCCATGCCATCGCCGCCGTTCCACTCATTCCACCCATTCTCCAACAAAACACTGCTACCGTTGTCTTGAGACCCCGCCACAGCAACTTCCCAGTTGGATTGACTCAAACCAGCGCGATAGAACTCTCTGATCCCCGTGCCATCGTTCAAACGGTACCACGACAAGCCGTTATCAGGACTTTTAGACAAATAGCCATCTGTGCCAACATAAAAAACGCCATTTACATTTTCGGCAGTTCTCAGATCGGCATGTACGTATGTGGAGTCAGGTAATGTAGGAATTCCATTGGTCCACAACGTGCACTGCGTAAATGTTTGTCCGCCGTCAGAACTGGACTCCAAGTCAACGTAGCCGTAAATCATTTGCGCTGTATCAATTTCAGACACTGCAAAGCCTGCACAGGATTGTGTTGGCGTGGTCATGAAGGTGAAGTTCTGCCCTTCATCAAACGATTTCCATACGCCGTTGGAAGACGCAAAATACACGCACGTCGGGCAACTTTGACTGACCTCGATATACCCACGAGAATTGGCATTGGGCGGCATGGTCGCCGAGTTGGTAAAAGTCAACCCCATGTCTGTAGATCGAAGGATGGCATCAGGATCACTAGCGCCGCCGTCGTTATCGTACAGGTATATAATGTTTGGGTCGGTGGGATGAAATTCGATGTCGGTGATGTCGCCCCCGTTTATGTGTTGCGTCCACGTTTGCAGGTTGTCGTTTGAGCGGAATAGCCCTTGATCTGTACCGATAAAAATGAGGTTAGGAACGAGTGGGTGATAGGTGATCTTGTTAATATCATCGTTCGCTCCCATGCCCCCCCAGCCAAGGTTAACGGGGTTGAAGGGAGTGATATTAAATGTCGCTCCGCCGTCTGTAGAACGATACAAACCATGCGACGCACCTTGCATTGGATTGCGCAGGTTTATCAATACAGAATCAGAATTTGTGGGAGACGCGGTTAATGTATTGACGCCCGTCGCAAACATGAAATCGGTAGAGTTTGTCCACGTTGCGCCCTCATCATTGGTGAACCAAAAACCGCCGCTTCGAGAACCGAGATAGATCCTATCAGTGTTACTTGGGTCGACGTATAACGCTTGTACACGGCCGATCCCAGGTGCATAATGTCCGGTAATGTTATTGGCATTGTACGGGCCCAGATCACGCCATCCGTTGTTGAATGATGCTTTTTGCTCTGAATTATTGCTAAGCATCTTTTTATACGCCTTCTTCACCAAAAACGGATCGACATTACTGCGATCTCCTGATGGGAAGTATTTGCCTTCGTTCTCTGCTTTCCATCGCTGGTAGCCTTTGTAGCCAGACCCTTTTCCTTTTTCGTGCGTTGCGAAGTAGATCTCGGCGGCCTCGATCACATCGTAAAAGTTTACTGATGGGTCGGTCATCATCTCTTTGTACGATGATTGCGCTATTGATGTTGTGGATAATCCTAGGAATATTACGAAGAGTAAGAGATAATTCATTTTATACAATTTGTAGTTCTTTACAAACAAGACTATTAACTATTGGGAATAGTTGCCACGCCTTATAAAGGCAAAAGCACTCAATAGTTGAAATATGAAATCAGATATTAATATTTTAGGCTTTTTTATTACCTCATTCAAAATTTATATTTCAACCCAAACCCGCTATCACTCAGCTCAATTTTTTCGATTATTGGCTGAAGTCCTTTTTTTGATCTTGAGCTATGAATACCGTATGCAATCCAATCAAAAACCAAGAGAAAACCACCTTGCACAAGTAAACTATTACCATACCCCCTATAAAGTGATGATTTGTCTAAATCTGACTTGGACTCACTTCTCAATATTAGACCACTAGAAATGTAAGCCAAATCTAATCCTGCATTAAAAAGGAAAACTGTTTCTGTTTTTCGCTGTTCATCTAACGTTTCAGATAGGGTTAAATCCGATTTACCTCTTCTTGCTCTAATATATCCAGGAATTGCTAAACCCAAATTCACCGTATTCCATATTATATTCATTTGATGAAAACTTTGTATTTCGTCATTGGGTGCATTAGACCATCCAATGCTACTTCCAATTACATTCAAGGTAGCCCACGATCCTAAACCAATCATTAGTTTCTGATCCAAGTCATGACGTCTTTCATTATACTCATTCAATTGTGCATTGCTAATGAAAGAATACGACGTTAAAAATAACACCCATATTTTTATGTTTCTACCCATATTACTCGTTCTATAGGATCTAATATAACATTTTCGGAAAATTGATTACAAAAAAAAAATGCGTGGTGCAGGCTCTCGAAGACTAGTGATAGAGGGACTAAGTTCCGCATTAACACCTCGTAATATGCAAGAAATAGATATTAATTATGCAAGTATTGAATTAAGGCCTAAAGGCATTGTAATTCATTTCAGTAACAGGCTAGATCGTTACTCTTGGATAGTACCTTACTACCGATTAGCTGTTTTTAGTACATTAACTTTTAGTATTCATTCTAATGGTAAATTCATAAAATTTAAGAAAGATAAAAATTATCAAGAAAATAAGGGGTTTATTAATAAAATGACTGACTTTAAAAATGCTTAGCCAATAATACTAGACTGAAAATACTTGTGGATAACCCCTTCAAGCTGCGTTAAATAATAATTTTTACCTCTAGCTTCTTAAGGTCAAAAAATAGTTCCAAATTGAAAAGCTTTTTTAGACTTAAACGTTTATCTATAACTCTTTTATCAAGATCATGATTCTTGTTCCTTTCTTTGGATGAGAATCGAGGGTTATTTTTCCGTCTAATTGACTTACTTTTTTTCTAAGGCTTTGTAATCCTATTCCTTCGGTAGATTTATTACTATTAAATCCTATTCCATCATCTTGAAAGTCTAATGTTATCTCACGGTTCACTTTTACAAGTTTTATTGAGATAGTTTTCGCTTTAGCATGTTTTAATGTGTTGTTGATCATTTCTTGAACCAATCGACAGATATCAATTTTTAATTGAGGTTGTATCAGCTCTTCTTCTTTTATATTGATGTTTAAATCAATCTTTATTTCTGTCGAGGAACGTATTGTCAGAAATATTAAGTTGAGGTAATTTTCAAGTCCATGTGTTTTTATTAAATCAGGTATTAGGTTGTGAGAAACTGAACGTGTTTCTGAAATTGCTTGATTAAGTAATTGAACTGAATTTTTAAGTAAATCTTGTTCCTTTTTCGGCATTTCATCTAGGCGACTTACGACAGTTCTAATTCCCATTCCAGCAGCAAGAATTAGACTTTGAACACCATTGTGTAGTTCTTGAGACATTCTTTCTCGTTCATCATTGATTAATGCTGTCTGTAGTTTTTTTCTTTTTTCGAGACGGAGATCTATAACCTTTAATAATTCTGGAACGGAGTAGGGCTTAGTAATGTAATCTACAGCACCTAGATTCATTCCTTCACGAATACTTTTTGGTTCTGTTTTAGAGGATAGAAATATAAATGGAGGAAATTCAGATTCAGTAATAAGTGCTTCTAATATCTTGAACACCTCAAAACCATCCATTTTAGGCATGTTGATGTCACAGATAATCAAATCGGGAGTTGTTTTAGTGAAAACTTCTATTCCTTCCTCTCCATCTCTTGCTTGAACTACAATATATCCACTAATTTCTAAAATATCCGTCAATGTTTCACGTAATATTTTTTCATCTTCAATAATTAATATTTTACTCATAGATAAGAATATTTTTCATCTTTTTTATAAACCGCCTTAAAGGCTTCTATATTAAATTAGTATTATGATCTATTTTCGACAGATCTGTTAAGAGATGTTTTAAAAATTTCTGTTATTTTAGCTTTTATTTTAATCGCTCTGTATTTAAGATAATAACGCCATTTAACGATTAAACCTTATCTTAAAACAACTTCCTTTTCCCAATATTGATTCAACTTCAATACGTCCTTTATTTACTTCAATGTATTCCTTTGCGATGCTAAGTCCTAATCCAGTGCCTTTAATTTCTGTAACATTGTTCGCACGAAAGAAGGGTTGAAATAGTTTTGAAAGTTCTTCTTTTGGGATTCCTATTCCGTAGTCCTTTATAGATAATACAAGTTCTTTTGGTTTAAAATGTATTAAAAGCTCAGGATTATTTTTACCAAGAGAATACTTAAGGGCATTACTGATTAGATTAGATAATGAATGGTTTAGTAGTTTAGGGTCTAAATGAATATTGTATGGCTTACCTTCTGTTATAACATTTATGACCCTTCCGTTAATTGGGGTATAATTAAAATACTTAGCTAGCTTATGACAAAAAAATACTATATCGAGTTCTTCCGGCTTATAATGAACACTTCCAGAGGTTAGTTTACCTAAAATAAGAACCTCGTCCATCAATTCAGTCATTTTAGCAATTTCTCTTGTAATACGACCGGTTACTTTTTTATATTTTTCTAGCTCTTTATTCTCACCAGTTCTGGCCAACATTTCAAGTAATTCAGCATTTGACTGAATGACAGCCAAAGGAGTTCTGAATTGATGAGAAGCTGTTGAAACAAAACTTGACTTTAACTCTCCTAATTCTCTTTCTTTAAGTAAAGATTTTTTTAATTTTTGCTCGCTATTTGTTAATTCTATAGTACGTTCATTTACCTTTAATTCAAGTTTTCTTGTAAAATCTTCTTTTACTTGTTGTGTTTCTATTTTATCTGTGACATCAATAAAGATTCCGTATAGACGATTGACTTCGCCATTTTTCCCTAATCCAATTTCTCCTTGTGTTTCAAGATGTATTTGCTTTGTTTTACTTAGAATTCTCCTTTGTGTTAAAATATAGCTTTTTTTGTTTTTAATGGCATTTTCTATTGCGTATATTGCGTCCTGCTTATCGTCAGGATGTAGTAGATTAATATAGTTTTCATAAGAGGGTGTAAATTGTTTCGAGTCTACTTGAAATAGTTGAAATAACTCTTCAGACCAAGTCATTTTATTAGATGAAACATCAAGCTCCCAACTTCCCATTCTTGCTACTTTTTGTGCCTCTTTTAATGCGCTAGTTATATTTTGTAAACGCACTTCTGTTGCTTTTATATCCGAAATATCAGCAGCATATATGTTAGTATATCCTTTTGATTGAAATGGCACGACGGAAAAGCGTATTGTTTTATGATCAATTTGCATATCAAATTGATGGTTAATGGCTTCTTTAAAAGAAAAAATAAGCTCTTTTTTAAATTGTTCTTTTATTACTTTACTTGAAGGTTTATCTAGAAAGGATATAATGTCTTGACCTGGTTTATTAGAGTACATTAATACACGGCCGTGTGCAGCGAACCTCATCACTGCATATGGATTTTCTTCCGGAAATAAATTAGTACTCTTTATTACCTCTGTTAAGCGTTTATTGACACTATATAACTCATTACTCTTCTTTAGAAGTGTAAGCTCAGCATCTTTTCTTGCTTTCGTCTCCTTTTCCAAGGATTTTTTAAGTAATTCTATATCCAAACTAACATCAATTTTAAGCATACATCTCTATAGTTGTACTCTTCAATGTCAAGATAAAGATTAATCCTTGAAATGCATAATTATAATCGTAAAATAAGATGGGATCAATTTCTCTTAAAATTTCAGATAGTTATTTTCGAATAGGAGAGATGTGAAAAAGTATATGGAGCGTTATTTAAGTTTTTTTTTATACACAGAAAAAAAGCCTCTCAATGATGAAAGGCTTCTTTTAAATGAATTGAAAGTAATTGATTAATTAACCTTCACATTAATGGCATTCAATCCTTTCGGACTTTCTTCTACATCGTAGCTTACTTTGTCGCCTTCATTAATTTCATCAACTAGTCCATTAGCATGTACAAAGACATCTTTGTCACCATCTTCTGGTGTAATGAATCCAAATCCTTTAGAACTATTGAAAAATTTTACTGTTCCGTTACTCATAATAAAAAGTATAAATTAAAAATGCAAATCTAATGTATTATAATAACACTGAAGCAAAAAATATTTAAAATATTGAATTATAGATACTTAAAAGTGAATTATCCCTTGATATCAGGCCATTTTTGTACTTATACCTATGAATATTTCATGTAAAAACACGAATAAATAGCCGTTTTCAGGCTGTTTATAAAGTTTAGTGGTGTGCTTTTAGTATTCTCATCTAGTTATTGATAGAAGACCTTTCTAATCCCAATAAAGACAAAAACCATAACTGTATAAACAAAAAAGAAGGGTAGGATCATCGATTTTAAACCTAATACAAGCATAGCTGAAATAATGAGTAATTGGAATCCGAGCCCAAACGTAGAAATACTAGTCATAAACCAATTTGGAAATACTTTGCCTGAGCTTGCATTACAATCTAGGGTATAAATAGTTTTATCAAATGTGCCATAAAGTATTTTATACAACGCAAAAAGGATATTGACATGCTTTTGTTTTTCACCTTTTAATGCTATTGGTGTTTTGTGTTCAAACACGCGACTAGTAGTATCGCCATTAAATTTAGCCCTTAAAATAACATAGTAGTAATTGTAAAGCGTACCCTGTAGTTGCAGGCCTAAGAATGCTAAAAGGCATATCCAGAATGGAGTGTTGGTTATATACCATATAGAAATTAGAAATAGAGCATTTAAGATGATGTCTGCTACAGAATCTAAATAACGACCAGTATAAGATGGTTTTTGTTTCAGGCGAGCTAATTCACCATCTGCAGCATCTAAAATAGACTTGAAAATTAAAAAGCAGGCAGCTATCCAATAATAACCTTCAATAATAGCATAAATGGCTATGAAGCCAGATATTATAAATCCAATTGTAACATGGATAGGAGTGAAAGACGTATTCTTTAATGAGTTGGCTATAACTTTAGCTATTGGTCTTCCATAGTCTGAAAGATCAATGAATTTATGTTCTTTTGGTAATTTGGACATGTAGCATTTTGGTAAGCCGTAAAGAGGAATATACCGAATTCGATTCTTGTAAAGGTATGGTTAATTTAGTGACGTCGAAAATATATAAATATTTAAGCCCATATAGAATAAAGCCGGTAAAGAAACCCAAAGGCTATCTTTTAGTTTCATTCTAACGATTAAGCCAAAGAACATAAGTAAGGCAAGACCAAAAGAGGATGTTAATAGAATGGGATTGAATTTAAGCCCTAACAATAAGCCTGTAGCCCCTAAGAATTGTGCAATTATCACTGTAAGTCCAAGTTTCTCTAGACCAAAGCGCTTGAATTCCCTTTTCATGTGAGGGGATTTAAAATAGTAGACGGCATAAGTGAAAAAAGACAAGCTAGAAAAGAGAATGCAGGTTATATTTATTTCCATAGTTCTTTATTGCATTGATTGAATCTTTCCTTCTATAGGAACAATGGCTGACATGTTAAATGTTAGTTATAGTAGTGTTTGGAAATCTATGAAGGATTAGATATGTTCTCAGTAAATGCAAACAAAGTTATGAATACACATAATGTCAAAAGAATTAGAGAGGGTAGGTGTTTGATAAAAGTGTTTTTTATTTTGAAATGAAAGTATTGAGCAGAAATCATAAAGCATCCCATAAGAATAGCTGAATAAAAAACCAATGAGGGGTTCCATACACCAGCAATCAGGAGTGTAGATAAAGCTATTTTAGAGGCTCCAACAAAGTTTCTAGTCACATCACTTAAACCGAATGCTTTAAATTCTGTAATGACATTATGAAATCTGAATATCCAAACATAAATAACAGATGTTGCCAAAACGATTTGTAATAATTGTGTTAAGTTTTCCATTTTAATTTAGGGTATTAAATTTTTTATACTGATTTAGTTTTTTTACGACTTACCATTTAAGTCTAATTGAAATAAAAGCTTGTTATAGTTTCTTAACTATTAGTATAAGTATAATACTTTATCTATTAGAAATCACTGTATATATTGAATAAAAAGATTGATTTTACTTAACTATAAGTTTTTCAGTGTTTTACTTTTATTACTTTCTCTTTTGTGCCATCACTATAAATGAAAATAAGAGGTGTATTGATTTTTAATTCTGTTTCTCTGCCTATCAAATCAACTATTTTAATCAAACTTTTTGTTTCAATACTGGAGTTATCAGGTAACCCATTCATTTCATGACATTCTTTTCCTTCTAAAAAATTCCAAATAACTTGAGGGGAATAAAAGTCCATATTAATAACTCCTAGACCACCCCATAGGCTTAGTATTCCTGGCCATTGATGGCCCCCTCCAACAACTTTAATATGTTCTAATTGTACGTTGCTACAATTAGTGTAGGTGTATCTTTCAGGATAAGAGATGTCTATGAAATTTGGGTTCTGCATTACAGACATGCTAGGTGATGCGTCACAATTGTAATACGTACTCCATGTTTCCATTAAGGCGTCTGCCGAAAGACCCGTTGTAGAAGAGCCATAGTAATTAACAATGCCGTCAAGTGTGCCATGAATATGTAAGATGTCTGTGGTATTTTGTGGATTGCAATTTTCATATATGACATCACTCATTGTACCAGCAATTGTGGCAACAGCAGCATAGCATTGGGTTGATTCACACAAGATTTTATAGCACATGAAGCCACCATTAGAAAAGCCAGACAGATATTGCTTCGTAGGATTTGTATTTAAGTTACTTTGCATATATGTCGACAGCTCTTCAATAAAGCCAATATCATCCGCTTGAGATACGCTTATGTTCATATCTGCATTCCACGCCCCATTAATTCCATTAGGGTAACAGACAATAAAATTATTTTCTTCTGCAATGTCATTAAAGCCAGTAATATCCATAAGGCCTTCTCCGTTTTGTGTTATTCCATGTAAAACGAAAAGAACGGGTAAAGACTCTGTTGGAGACCATGAAGAGGGGGTGTAATAAACAAAACTGCGGTTTATACCATTGTGTATAAAGCTATCATTCGTTTGGGCAGAAACAAATGAACTAGTAATTACAACTAGTATGAGTAGTAATAGTTTCATGACTTATTTTTAATAAAGATAACTATTATAATCGCATATAATCTTCGGTAATGTAGGTGATATGTGTTTTAAAATAATAGTTATAGTTATTGTCAGGAATAAAAAAGGCCCTCATCGAGGACCTTTTTTATTTGATTATGCTGTAGCGTGTGCTTTTTTCGATTTTCGATAAGTAAACGAATTAAATATGTTTCGCTTAGCGTATCTTAATTGCTTGTCAGAATTAATTAGTTTTTGAAATAATCCACGATTCACTCCGAAGTACTCATAGGTAGCACCGTCTAAAAATGTCACCTCTAATAAAAGTCCTTTATGTTTAAAGTCGTCAATACCTGATTCAGTTATGGTTTTTGTGTATTCTTCAAGGTTTGCAGCTTTTGTTTCGGGAGCTATGCTTACTAAGAAATGATAACCATCAACAATTTGTTGTCCCATTATTTCTGCTTCTTCAGCCATAGGGTCTCCTTCTTGAAATTTATCAGGGTGCCATTGTTTTACCAATTTTCGGTAGGTAGATTTGATTTCTTTCAAATCAATTCCGTTTTCAACACCAAATAACTTTTTGTATTCGTTGATTCTTTTCATAGCAATCCTTTTCTATAATAAGCCGCAAAGCTACATCTTTTATATTCAAATTGAACGAGATTGTTTCATTTATTGATGATCTACTAGCTTTCACTATTCTTAGTTTATAAGATTCTTACACGTTCTAATTTTTAGCTAGGGATTAAAAAGAGGGCTAACGTAATTCAATATTTAGTCTAACTCAAAATGAATTTTACTGCTTCCTCGTAGGCTATTATGTTCTTCGCTTTTTTGATTTTTTTTAACCCTTTTTCTTTTCCAGGAAAGATAGTGATGAAGTATTCCCAGTAGGAGTACATTTTTAGGATAACATGATTGGCTCCTGAAAGTGATTGCTCAAATTCGGAAAATAAAGTATCGTGAAATTTTGAAAAGACTTCCAGTTTGTCATCAGGGTACATTGTTCTATCTTCCTTTATCATCATTGGAAGGAATGGGTCTGCTATTAATCCTCTTCCAATCATCCATCGATCTATGGATGGAAAACGTGATTGCATCTCTCTAAAAATCTCTACAGAAGTGATGTCGCCATTATAGTATATTTTGTGTGATGTACTATCTACACATCGTTGAAATGCATCTAGGTCAACCCCCCCCTTGTATAATTGTTTTCCAATGCGTGCGTGAATGGCAATATTCTTAAGTGGAAACTGTTCTAGCATCGGTAGAATATCCAATATTTCTTCATTATGATGATATCCCATGCGCATCTTCATAGAAACAACGACATCGGTTTCGTCATTAACACGTTTTAATATTTGCTCAATTCTAGGTCCGTCTTGAATTAACCCAGATCCCATAGAGCGATTAACAACCATTGGGTAAGGACAGCCTAAATTCCAATTAAGTTCTTTATATCCTAAGTCTTGGATGTATTTAGCTACGAATAAAAACTCATCGGCATCATTCGTCATGATTTGAGGGATAACTTCGAGTTTGGTATTGTTTTTTAATGTAATGTCCCTTTCGTAAGCTGGCTTGATTATGAGTTTACCATTCAATCGAATGTAAGGTGCGTAAAATGTATCTATTCCTCCGAAATACGCATTCAAAGCATTTCTGAATCGAAAATCAGTGAACCCTTGAAGGGGAGAAGATAAAAGCTTAAAACTCATCGCGACAATGATACCGATAATTATAAAAAGATAAAGGACAATAATGAGTGCAATTCTCTTTTATCTTATATTAAGATAGCTTATTAGTCAGTTTGATACGGCAATATATTCTTTTAAAAGAATAAGGTATGTGCCAGATTTTAACGCTACTATTTGCAAATAGTCATTTAAAAAATTAGTTTTGCACCCTTAAAAAACTATATATAAGATATTATGGAATCAATAATTATTTATATGCCAATTGCAGCAGCTCTTGTTGGGCTGATATACATGTTGGTAAAGAAGTCTTGGGTGATGAAGCAAGACGCAGGAGATGGAAAGATGAAAGAAATAGCGGATCACATTTATCAAGGGGCTTTAGCCTTTTTAAATGCTGAATACCGATTATTATCAATATTTGTTGTTGCAGTGAGTATAGCTCTAGCATTAGTATCTGTTATTGTACCTAGTACACACTGGATGATTGTTGTAGCATTTGTTTTTGGTGCTTTGTTTTCTGCGTTTGCAGGAAACATGGGAATGAAAATCGCTACGAAGACAAACGTAAGAACAACGCAGGCAGCTAAAACTAGTTTGCCACAAGCTTTAAAAGTTTCTTTCGGGGGTGGCACTGTAATGGGATTAGGTGTAGCTGGTTTAGCTGTATTAGGATTAACAGCATTTTTCATTGTGTTCTGTAGCATGTTTATGAAAAGTGGAGAAGCTTTTTCTACAGTTAATATGACAATGGTATTGGAAACTTTAGCTGGATTTTCTCTTGGAGCTGAGTCTATTGCTTTGTTTGCTCGTGTTGGTGGTGGTATTTATACTAAGGCTGCAGATGTTGGAGCTGATTTAGTAGGTAAAGTTGAAGCTGGTATTCCTGAAGATGATCCACGTAACCCTGCTACAATTGCAGATAACGTAGGTGATAACGTAGGTGATGTTGCGGGTATGGGGGCTGATTTATTCGGTTCTTATGTGGCAACAGTATTGGCTGCAATGGTACTTGGGAATTATGTTATTAGAGACAACGGTGTTGTTGATGCTTTTAACGGAATGGGACCAATCTTATTGCCAATGGCAATTGCTGGTGTTGGTATTATCATTTCTATGATTGGTACAATGCTAGTTAGCATTAAAAGTAATGAAGCAAAAGAGAAACAAGTAATGAGAGCTTTAAACATTGGAAACTGGGTTTCTATTGCACTGGTAGCTATTTCATGTTATGTGTTGGTTAATTGGATGCTTCCTGAAACGATGTCAATGAAGTTTTTCGGTGAAGGTTTTAAAGATATTACTGCAATACGTGTATTCGGTGCTACAATAATTGGTTTAGTTGTAGGAGCTGTTATTTCATCTGTTACGGAATACTATACTGGTTTAGGTAAAAAGCCAATTTTAAAAATTGTACAACAATCAAGTACAGGAGCAGGAACAAATATTATTGCTGGTTTAGCTACCGGAATGATTTCTACGTTCCCTACTGTTCTTTTATTTGCTGGTGCAATTTGGGGGTCTTATGCATTTGCAGGATTCTACGGTGTTGCTATGGCTGCTTCAGCAATGATGGCTACTACTGCAATGCAGTTAGCAATTGATGCTTTTGGACCTATTGCTGATAACGCAGGTGGTATTGCAGAAATGAGTGAACAAGATGATATCGTTAGAGAAAGAACAGATATTTTAGATGCTGTAGGTAATACTACTGCTGCAACAGGTAAAGGTTTTGCTATTGCTTCTGCTGCGTTAACTTCGTTAGCTTTATTTGCTGCATTTGTTACGTTTACAGGTATTAATGGTATTAACATCTTTAAAGCACCTGTATTAGCTATGTTGTTTGTTGGTGCTATGGTGCCGGTTGTATTCTCTGCTTTGGCTATGAATGCTGTTGGTAAGGCTGCAATGGAAATGGTACAAGAAGTTCGTCGTCAGTTCAAAGAGATTCCTGGAATTATGGAAGGAACAGGTAAACCAGAATACGACAAGTGTGTTGATATCTCTACAAAAGCTTCATTAAAAGAAATGATGCTTCCTGGTCTTTTAACAATTGGTTTTCCTTTAGTGATTACTTTTTTACCAATGTTATTTGGTATGGACAACCTTATGATTGCTGAGATGTTAGGTGGTTATATGGCTGGTGTTACTGTGTCAGGTGTTCTTTGGGCTATCTTTCAAAATAACGCTGGTGGTGCTTGGGATAATGCTAAGAAATCTTTCGAAGCTGGAGTTATGGTAGATGGTGAAATGACATTCAAAGGTTCAGAAGCGCATAAGGCAGCTGTAACCGGAGATACTGTTGGTGATCCTTTTAAAGATACATCAGGGCCTTCAATGAATATCTTAATAAAATTAACATGTTTAATTGGTTTAGTTGTAGCGCCTATACTAGGTGACGGCCATGATAATAATGAACGTGATGTTAAAGGTGGAACGAAAACAGAATGCTGTTCTGATGATAATGAGAAAATTGCCTGCTATAAAGAAGAGGCAGGAAAAGAATGTTGTGCAGGAAAAGAGGAGGAATGCACAGATAGCAAAGTAAAAGCTAATAAATGTGACATTTCTAAGTGTTCTGAAATGACAATGGAAGAATGTGAAGCAATGTGTTTGAGTAAAGGCTGTAGTAAAGAAGAAACAGAAATGTGTCTATCAAACTATGATGCTGACGGAAACTGGAAAGGTTCTGAAGAATAGGCATGTTCGAAATAAATAAAAAAAGCCATCGCATGATGGCTTTTTTTATGCCTTTAACTTTAAAAGAGTATGAGTTTGATACTGGCTAGAATTAAAACAAAAGCCAGGAGTTTTCTTAGGGATTTATTATTCAAGTATTTACTTCCAGCGTAAGCTCCGAAAGATCCTCCGACGACTGCTAGGGTAACCAACACCCAAACATTTTGATCAAACTTAATGTTGCTTGACCATTGGCCAAGTATTCCCGCGGCTGAATTCACCCAAATGAATAATGCAGAAACTGCTGCTACTTCTTTCATTTCACCCCAATTGAGTAAGAGAATGACCGGGGTTAAGATAATGCCACCTCCAATGCCAATCAAACCAGAAAAGAAGCCTATACAGGCTCCAATAACTAGTGCTAAAGGAATGTTTATAGACTTTGTTTCGTTAAATTCTATCCCAACTATATTCATCATTTTTAATATCGCCAAGATCAGAAGGATGCCTAGAATGATTTTGTAAAGAGATGCATCAATATCAATCTGTCCGCCTAAAAAGGATAGGGGGATTGAACTTATAGCAAATGCGATAAATAGTTTGAAATTGAAGTATCCCCTTTTCCAAAAGTGATAAAATGATATTCCAGCAACGAATAGATTAAGTAGTAAGCCCGTTGGTTTCATTATTTCGGGAGAGAAAGAAAATAAAGCCATTAAGGCAAGATAGCCACTAGCACCACCATGGCCAACTGCAGCATACATAAATGCGACGAGTGGTAAGAGTACTATGAATATCCAAGATGTATTTTCTAAGAATACCATTTATTTCAACTTATCCGCCAATAGTGATCATTGATCTATTTTTAATATCTTTTGTTGTAAAGTCTTTAAACGCAACGTTTCCTCCACGTTCTGGATGTTTTGAGGTGATTGCTGAACGAATTATAGGCTCTAAATCTTCTTTATTTCTGTGAGCTGATAATAGATCGGATTCTTCCTGAGAAAAAAGACAGTTCTTAATTTTTCCGTCAGCAGTTAATCGAATACGATTACAGGAATCACAAAATGGATTGGTTACTGAACTAATAATTCCAAAGGTTCCTTCACTCCCTTTTAATTTATAATTCCGTGAAGTATCATTTTCAGCATCTTGAATTTTTTGATATCCTTCTACGCCGTATTTCTGATCAACTTGGTGCATAATTTCTTGATACGAAACTTTCTTGTCCCAATCCCAATTATTTCCATTAAATGGCATGAATTCAATAAATCGTATGTTGACATTTGTGTGTTTTGTCCAGTTGATAAAGTCTATTATTTCATCTTCATTCGTTCCTTTGATTACGACCACGTTGATTTTAACGTCAAAATCATGATGTAATAATAGCTCAATATTAGTCATGATGCGATCAAAATACCCTCTTCTTGAAATTGCATTGAATCGGTCGGAGATAAGCGAGTCCAGGCTTACGTTTATAGATTTTACTCCAGCTGCTTTTAATATATAAATGAATTGATCAACATTCACGGCGTTAGTTGTTATTGCTAGTTCAATAGGAAGCTTTCCGAGTTCTTCGATAATTTTACCAACATCTTTCTTAATTAAGGGTTCACCACCTGTTAGTCGGATTTTTGTTATTCCCAAGTCCACAAAGATCTTTGCGATGTCCAATACTTCTTTAGATGTCATAAACACCGACTTCTCTCTCAATTGAACACCTTCTTCAGGCATACAATAGAAACAGCGTAGGTTACATCGCTCAGTTAATGAGATTCTTAGATAGTCGTGTTTACGACCTAATTGATCTATAATGGACAGGGTATTTGAATGTTTAGTATCCATTAATCGTGTCTTACCCCTTTAAAAATACTAAAGATATGTAAGAGAGCAGGGAAGAGGGCGTCCATTGATTCGCTAGCGCCTTTCGTTGACCCAGGTAGTGCAAGAATTAAGGTTTGGTCTTTTACTCCAGCTACGCTTCTTGATAGCATTGAAAATGGCGTTCTATCCTGTCCATAACTTCGACAAGCCTCTGCTATTCCTGGAATATCTCTATCTAGTAATGGTATTATAGCTTCTGGTGTGACGTCACGTTTTGATAGCCCTGTTCCTCCGGTGTAAATAACAAGGTCAGTACTCAAAGCTGTATGTTTAAGTAAAGCTGCTTGAATCGCCTCTACCTCGTCAGGTACAATGATGTAGTCAATAGTATCTACAGAGTATTTTGTCAATTTTTCAATGATCGATTTACCTGCTTTATCCTCTTTCTGTCCGGAATAAATTGTATCCGAACAAACAATTACAGCCGCTTTAAGGTCTTTTCTGAACTTGTCTTTAAAGTCAGACTTCCCTCCTTGCTTTTCTAATAGCTTGATATTGGATATTTCAATTCCTTTATCGATTGGTTTAAGCATATCATACATTGTTAGAGCGATAACACTTGCTCCATGCATTGCTTCTACTTCAACACCCGTCTTATAGGTCGTTTTAACTTCAATCTTGATGTGAATATTTAATCCGTCGATATCGTATGAAACAGCTGTATGCTCAATGGGTAAAGGATGACAGTCTGGAATAATATCTGATGTTTTTTTTACAGCGAATAAACCAGCTGTTTTAGCCATTTCAAATACATTTCCCTTAGGAACTTTGTCGTTTATAAGTGAGTCAATTGTTTCTTGTTTACTAACAACGACAGTTGCTTGTGCAATAGCTCTTCTTAGTGTTGACGATTTATGCGTAATATCAACCATATCTATTTATTTACTTTCCAAACGTGAGAATCATCTTTAAAAATCTCTTTTCCAAATACAGGGGCGTTTACTTTAATTTCTTCTACCACAAACTCGATTGCCTGCTGAACCATTTTACGATGTGCAGAAGAAACAAATACAAACAGGCAAATTTCACCAGCCTTTACTAAACCAATACTATGATAGATGTGCATGCATGCAAGGTCAAACTGGTTAAAGGTGTTTTCACGAATAGTATGGAATGCTTTATTTGCCATTTCTTCATGTGCCGAGTAGTCTATAGCAACAACCTCTTTGTTATCAATAATATCGCTTCTAACCTGCCCAAGGAAGATTTGATGTGCACCAATATTAGTTTTCACTTGATGATGAGCGATTGAATTCGCAATGAATTCTGGGGTAATTGCCCCTTCTTTAAAACATTTTTTCATATCAATTGTACTTATCCGCCCGCAAAAGGAGGGAGAATAGCTATTTCGTTTGGGTGTTCATTTTTATTTAACTCTTCTCTTATCTCTTGATCAATGGCGATGGTGTAGCTAATATCTTTTAAAAATGGCCATTTATCATTGAAGTAATTTCTGAGGTTTACTTGTTTCTTATTTGGTATTGATAGCGTCATGTCAACCTTATTAATGCGATCTGATATAATTCCAAATGATTTTAGCTGAACTTTTGCATAGAGGTCTTTTTGAGTATTGATGTTTTCAAAAATTTCTGAAGAAAATAGTTCTGTGACATCGACTATACTAGAGTTTAAATTATCTATCAATGTCATTACTTTTAGTTTTTTATGACTTATTGTGTTAAGTAAAGGTTTAACTATATCTCTGGTGTATATACCGATTAATGGGTGCGTTTTAGAGCCATGTCTAGGAATAGTAATGTCGTATAGGTTTGATGCCTCTATAATATACTTGATAAGACCTGCAGTAATAAATGGTGTATCGCAGCTTAATACGAATATTTTAGATGTTTGGGTGTTTTTAAACCCTGCATGAATTCCTCCCAAAGGACCAATTTCTTTATAATCATCCTCATAAACGGGGATATTAAATGATTCATAATCGGAATTATTAGCAATAATAATTGTATTAAGCTTTAGTACCTTTGCAATATCAATCAAATGCTGAACCATTGGCTTTCCATTCACAGAAATTAAACCTTTATCCTGACCTATGCGCGAGCTTTTACCACCAGCTAATATGACAATTGTAATATCCTTCATCATGAAAAATCGATTTGATCAATTTTAGATTCAAGATGTATTTTATTGCTCGTTTTGATTTCATTAAATAATTCAATTGCTTTCATTCCTGCTTCAGTAACTTTAGATCCGCCTCCACCAGCACCTCCAATTGTACGAGTGACTAGTGGAGAATTACTAATGGTGTTCATTGTGTTAACCATGTTCCACGCCTTTTTGTAGGACATCTCCATGGATTTTGCTGCTTTCGATATCGACTTATATTCTTGAATTCCCTTTAATAAAAAAACACGACCCTCCCCAAGGTAATTACCATCTTCGGTTGAGATCCATATTCTACTGTGTACCTTAAAGGAGTTTTTCACTTTCATAAAACGTTATATTATGTAATATACAGCGCTAAGATAAACATATGATTTTGTTTAATCCAATCTTGAATGTAAAAGTATTATTGGGGAATCAGTATTGATTGTACTTTGTCGCCAATACTCCAGTTTTCACGACCTTCTTCAAGCATGATCAAGCAGTTTCCACTCACAAATGAATTCAACATTGCTGAGCTCTGTTTTTCAAGTATTTGAACATTTTCATCCTGGGCATATCCTTTTAAAAAGTGTGTCATTTTCACAGTCTTCTTATAATTAGACTGTAGTGTTAGCGTTCTCTTTTCTAGGTGAGCATTCGTTTTTCCAGACAGAAGGTTAAGAGCTGGAAGGACATAATTGTAATAACAAGATAGGGCAGAAGCTGGATTCCCAGGCAATGCAAAGATTAGTTTTTCTCCTTGATATCCAAAAAACATTGGTTTCCCTGGCTTCTGTTTGATTTTGTAAAAACCTGTGGTCACCTTTAATTCAGATAGTGCAGTTCCTACAAAGTCGTAATCTCCGACAGATATTCCTCCTGTAATGATAACAACATCCTTTAATGCAATGGCATTTTTTATTTTGCTTTTAGTTATTTCGTAATCGTCCTCAACTGTTTGGATTTCTGCATCGAAGTTTGATGTTTTTAATGCGGCTTGTAGCGTAAATGTATTGGATTCGTAAATCTCACCTTCAGTAAGCGTTTGCCCTGGTTTTATCAATTCACTTCCTGTCGCAATAATTGTAATCTTTGGTTTTCTAAAAACGTTTAGCGATTTTACTCCTAGTATTGCTGCAAATCCAATCGCACCTGTGTTTAGAAAAGTTCCTTTTGGCAAGCCGATATCTCCGATTTCAATTTGCTCTCCTTTAGGTCTGATATTACCCAAATCTAAAAGAACTTCTTCGACACGAATCTCTGAATCATTCAGAACAATAACAATCTCTTGTTTGGCAACACAATTAGCTCCATTAGGAACAACTGCACCGGTAAAAATACGTACACATTCACCTGGACTTAACTCAAAAGAACTTTTGTCACCCGCTTTTATCACCCCCATTAATTTATAATCAGAAGATTCATGCATTGCAACGGCATAACCGTCCATAGCAGATTGATTGAAAGGAGGCATGTCTATTTGTGAAACAATGTTTTCAGCTAGTGAATAGCCTAGTGCTTCTATTAAATCTACTTTCTGGATAGATAGTCGGTTTGATTTTGATTCGATGATAGAAATTGCTTCTTGAACAGATGTCATTTTTTAGGTTTTTCGATGTTCCAATTTTATATTAGTCATTAAAATAAGGGAGTACCGTTTGAGTCTGTTGATAGAACATCACTCATATAATCAAAAAGTGGACGCATTTTGATAAATGTATCATTTGCTTTTTCAATAAAATCATCTGCAAACACCTCTTTGTCAGTGAACTGTTTCCCAATGATGAATTGCTTATACCTTAATAGATCAATGTCAGGATGGTCTTTATCAAATCCTTTTGGAGAAGATTTTAGTTGTTCTCCTTTCAATTGACCAAATGTGGAGATGAAATGACTGTTTGTAATGATTTCACGTAAGTCAGAGGCATTATTTGAAATATCGTGTCTAATGCGTAACAAATCTTCTTTGTTTGGGGCCCAAAATCCTCCACCAATGAAGGATTTTCTATTTGGTTGAATGTGGTAGTAGTAGCCTCCTCGTAATAGTTTTGTGGCACGTTTAAATCCACCACCCCAATGCGATTTGTAAGGTGATTTATCTTTAGAGAAACGAACGTCTCTATAGATACGATGAAGACTTTTTTTACCGTTTAACGTTTCTATATTATCATGCCGATTCATCTTTATTAAGAGCTCATCAGCAAATGAAATCATTCTTTCATGGTGTATTTGATATTCAGACTTGTTTTTAGTGAACCAATCTCTATCATTGTTTTGTGCTAGCGCTTTTAAGAATTTAAAATTCTCATTGGAAATATTCCCCATAACTTATTATTCAATTAAAAGTAATTAAAAAAGCCCTTACTTATAACAGTAAGGGCTTAGCATATATATATATATATCGAATATCTATTTAAATAAAGAGAGATCTACTTTAGCGTTCAATGTGATTGAGGTCACCTTGCCTGTGAAATTTGCACCTCCTGCACTCAATGAAAATGTCATCGGGAACATAAAACCATCGTTTTCTTCGTAGTCTGAGTATGTTGATGATGTTTCTTGAGTTTCATCTTCAATAGTTATTATTGATAAAGAACCTGTTTTATAAAAGGTGTATTTATCAAAATAGTCATACGTTTCAGAAGTGCCATCTTCAATTTTTAGTACATAAACAGATTGGCCATCTTTCATTTCAATTCCTAATAATTCATACTTAATTCCATTTGTAGCATAGTTTATTTCAGGAATAAGTCCACAAAAAAGCTGTTTCGCTTTAATTTCTTTTTCTGTCATTTCTTTTTCCCCTGTTTGCATACTAACAGAATATCCAGTTGCCGTTTCCCCATCAAAGAAAGAGCGTTGGAATACCATTCCTTGTCCTTCAGTTTTTTCTCCTTGAATATTTGGAGATACCCATACTTTCGTAGATTTCAGAGGAAAGGGGATTTGCTCCATTGTTAACTCTTCTTCTTGTTGCATAGACTTTATTTTTTTTATTTTTTTATCTAATGCTTTTTTAGATGACGTCATACTTATGGCATTTATGTAGCCAGATATTAACTCTTCTTTTGATATGTCAGCAGGTAGGATGTCTTTTACTTCATTTCCAAAAGCATCTAATTTTTCAATTTTTCCATCATTATCAAAAACTAAAAGTTTATCTGCGATTTCTTGGTTACCAACAACAATAATATTACACTTTTCAGTTGTGAAGTATTTTTTCGCTATTTCTAATAAGTCTTCTTTAGAAACTGCTTCCAATTTTTGCAAGTATGTTTGGTAGTAATCTGTAGGCAAGTCATTTTTGATAATGCTAAGTGCAAAAGAGGCAACTGTTGATGGCTGCTCTAAGCTTCTGGCAAAACTACCAGCCATAGATGACTTTGTTAAATTAATCTCTTCATCTGTGACTAGCTCAGTAGTAATCTTTTTAAGTTCTGACAAGATCTCGTAAATTGCACTGTCTGTCACCTCATTTCTAAAGTTACCTCCTGCGACAAACCAACTGCCATCTTCAGAAACACGAACCCCAGAGCGACATCCATACGTATATGCTTTATCTTCTCTTAAGTTTTGCATTAGACGATTTCCAAAAGCACCTCCACCTAAAACACCATTAAGAACTTTCAGTTTTAAGTAGTCTTCATTATTTGGAGAAATATCCATTGGATAAGTAATTTTGATCACAGATTGAACAGCACCTGGCTTTTTCACAAAAAGCACACGGTTTCCGTTAGTGAATGAAATAGGTGCAAGATCTACTTGAGTCGCTTTAGATCCTGACCAAGAACTAAAGTGTTTCAATGCATTAGACTGCACCTCTTCTTTGGTTATATCTCCTACAACAACTAGATATGCTCCTTCAGGAACAAATGTTTGTTGGTAGTAGCTTACAATTGACTCACGATTAATATTTGCTAAGGTAGCGTCGGTCATTATTTCCCCGAATGGATGACCTGGGAAATTAGCAATTGACTGTGAGTTTTTAGCCATTCCATCCGCATCGCTTTGCAGTGAGAGTAGGCTTGATTCGTTTTGTTTTATAATTCGATCAACTTCCGATTGTGGAAAAGTTGCATTAATTAAGATATCAGACATTAGGGTAAGTCCTTTGTCTATGTGTTTAGTCAAACAAGACAAGTATATTGAATTTTTGTCTGCGGAAAGACGAGCACCTATATAATCAACTTCACGGTCAAGTTCATCTTTTGATTTTTTTAATGTACCAGACATGATTAATGATCCTGCTAGCTCAGATAAACCAGCTTGATTCCCCTCTAGGTTTGGTTTAGCTCCCATAACTAGGTTAAACGTAACTTTAGGAAGTTTGTGGTTCTCTGAAAGAATAACCGTCAAGCCATTTTCTAATTCAAAGACTTCAGAGTCTTTAATGTTTATTACTGGTGCTTTTGCTGCAGTAGGTCTTACAGAACGGTCAAGCTGTCCAAATAAAACTGCTGGTAAAACAAGTGCTATTGATAATATATATTTTTTCATATGTTCTAAATGTTATTTCCCTTCCTCCTCTTTTGGTAAATAGTGAAGGATTATTCGTGCGTCTTGTGTTAAGTATTTAATTGCAACGCGTTGAATGTCTTCACGAGTGACGCTCATATATTTTGATAATTCAGTATTTGCGTAAGAAGCATTGCCAAAGTATATATGACTGTTTGCCAAATTTTCAGCTATTCCTGCAACCGTAGAAGTTGAGGATACAAAGTTGTTTTCATATTGATTTTGAACTTTTTCAAATTCTTCCTGAGAAATCAATTCTTTCTTGATCAATTCGATTTGGGCGTCAAACTCAGTCTGAATATCATCTAAGCTTTCGTCTTTAGCAGCTATTGCAGCAAAAATACCCATTCCAGCATCTTCTAATCCATAAGCGAAAGAAAATGCGAATTGTGCAATTTGTTTTTTCTCAACAAGCGATTTGTTTATTCTAGAAGAGGTTCCTCCAGAAAGGACATCATTCATTATCTCTAAAGCATACATGTCTTCATTTGTTTGCTCAGGGAACCTATAAGCCATAAACAAGCCTGGTAATTGAATGTTATCGTAAATGATATCTTTTGTAACTCCAGTTAGCTCTGCCATCTTTGCTTTTTCAGGCCTTGGAATATCAATAGATTTAGATTCTAGTGATTTTAACACACTGTTTGCCTTTTTACCTTTCGGGTGAGTGAAGTCATTTACAATAAATGCACCTTTATCTACACCGTAAGTGTTATAGAAGTCTATATTAGCCATTAATTCATAATCTCTAAACATGTTAATAGCTTGACCTTTTGGTATAGAACCGAAATATTTAGCAATCCAGCTTCTTGTTTGAGCGATGTTTATATCTCCAGCGATACTAAGCGTTGCATTTTGAGGTACATAAAACGTTCTATAGAAATTAACGTAGTCTGATTCCTCTGCAGCGTCGAGATGTTCCATACTTCCAATTGGCTGCCAGTGGTAAGGGTGATTATTAAACATACGTTTAAACATCTCGCCAATAAAGGTAGCATATGGCTGATTGTCAATACGCTGTCTTTTCTCTTCCTTTACCACACTTCTCTGAGTTTCAATTCCTTCATTGTCAACTTTAGCATGTAGCATTCGTTCACTCTCTAACCAGATACCAAGTTCTAATTGATTCGATGGAAGTAATTCATAATAGAATGTTCTATCGTGAGAGGTGTTTGCATTTAATGTTCCTCCGTTTTTCTCAACGAGTTCACTGTATTCACCACGACCAATGTTTGTTGATCCTTCAAATAATAAGTGCTCAAAAAAGTGTGCGAATCCTGTTCGACCCGGTTTTTCATTTTTCGAACCAACATGGTAGAGTACAGAAACGGCAACAATTGGCGTTGCGTGTTCTTCGTGAAGTATAACGTGGATACCGTTGTCAAGCTCGTATTCAACGTATTCAATTTCGCGCTGTGCGATAGAAGAGAATGTTAATCCAGCTAAAACACTTGTGATAAATAGTTTTCTCATATGTGAATTTTCGATTTAATTAAACAAAGAAAGTAAGAATTTCAGGAAGCACCCTATAATTTTTATACTTGGAGAGATTGTGTGACGAGCGGTTCGTTAATGGGATAAAATAGCTTTAAAATTCATTATATTTGGATTATGAGAAACTCATTAGTACTTCTAAGTATTCTTTATACAACCTTTTCGATAAGTCAAAGTATTGTTCCTTTAGTAGATTTTCGTGGATATTTTAAAAATTTCCAAGATGGTTATTTTAGACAGATTGAGTTTCAACAAATCGATGAGTTTAAAGCGGGAGACGATCTACTTGCTTATATCGACTTTAGAGGGAACCTTATTGTTTATGATGGTGCCAATAAAATCAATATTGCTAACATGAAAGTGGAGTATGAGGTTTCGGACAAACTCATGACTTGGAAAATAGGAGAAACATTAAATATGTGGGATGAAAATGGTAAGCGTACGCTTACATTTAATGTGCGTAACTATTGGGTGAAAGATAATATTGTTGTTTTTGAGGATATGCGTTATAATTCGGTAAGCGCATATTTTAATGGTCAAATTTATCCTTTGTATACTTCTTTAGGGGATGTTGATGCACCTGATTTTATTGGCGAAAACATTGTCGCATTTAGAGATAATGGAAACTTCAATAAAGTATTTTGGAATGGACATATTTACGATATAGATGTTTGGCACAGTTCATTCAACTTTCAAGGAGGGACGAATATCCTTGCGTTTAATGATCCTGTGAATGGAACATTTGCAGTTTTTGACAACGGAGAGTTTTTGGACGTTGAGGAATTTCATATGGAATCTTATAAGGCAGGTAGAGATTTTGTAACTTATGTAAATAGAAATGGTGATTTAATGCTTTATACCAAAGGGAAGAAACAACAGTTATCAAACTTTGGAGCTAATCTATGGGAAGTGAAAGATGATGTTGTTGTTTGGTCTGAAAATTCATTTTTTTATGCTTTTTCAAATGGTGAGAAAATTGAATTGTCTCGCTATGTTCCACAAGATTATGAGCTTAAAAACAACACTGTCGCTTTCCGAAATATAATGGGGGGTGTCAGTGCTTTGATTGATGGGCAGATCATTGAGCTAACGAATCAAATGAATTCAAGCTATTCTATACATGGGAACTCCGTTTTAGTAGAATTGTTTAATAGCAGTTTTATTCTTTTTTCAGATGGAAAGAAGTACACCATGTAATTCTAATTTTTTCACTGATAAATTAAAAAGAAACGATTAGTCTCTGTATCTTTGTGAATTCAATTCTTAAAATAATTAACGCTATGAATAACTGGTTCACAGTAAAAGTAAAATATACAAAACAACTTGATAACGGAACATTAAAAAGAGTTTCAGAGCCCTATTTATTAGCGGCAATGACATTTACAGATGCTGAAGCTAGAATATACGAAGAGTTAGGTACTGTAATTCGGGGTGAGTTTACTGTTACAGGTATCGCAAGAACTGAAATTCATGATATTTTCGCATATGACGATGAAGATGTTTGGTATAAGTGTAAAGTCACTTATGAAAACATGGAAGTTGATGGTGAAAAAGCAAAGCGAGTTGCTCAAAACTTTTTAGTCTCGGCTGCTTCTGTAAAACAAGCTTATGATAGAATTAAAGAGAGTTTACACGGGTTGATGGTGGACTTCGATATCCCCTCTATTATTGTTTCTCCAATTGTTGAAATTTTCCCATACAATGAAGAGTTAGATAAAGAGATTTCTAGAACACCTTTAGCAGAAGGTGAAGAGTTTGAAGCAGTAGTATCAAAAGGAGTTGTTTTTTCAGCTTCAGAAACTGATGATGATGATTATGATGATGAGTCTGAAGTCAGTGAGGTTGAGGATAGTTTTGATTCAGAAGATTAAATAATGAAAGATATATTAGATCAGTTTCGATTAGGTCATCATGACTTTGATAGTGGTAAGCTAGAAGGTTTTGAGGGGCTTGATCCGTATGATTTGTTTGAGCTTTGGGCTAAAGAAGCTATAAATAATAAAGAGCTTGAACCAAATGCTTTTGTCTTATCTACGGTGAACTCAAATGGGCAGCCGAGTTCACGGGTTCTGTATCTAAAAGACATAATTAAAAAACAATTTGTTTTTTACACGAATTATAAAAGTAAAAAAGGAGAGGAAATAGCAGGGAATTCAAAAGTTTCTATGTTGTTTTTTTGGCCAGATTCATCTAGACAAATCCGTATCGAAGGAGTTTGCACAAGAGTCGATTCACAAATTAGTGATGATTATTTTAATTCACGGCCAAGAGGAAGTAAGATCGGAGCATGGGCTTCACATCAGAGTGATGAATTAACGGGTCGAGATGAACTTGAGCATCGCGTAAAGATGTACGAAGAGGAATTTAAAAATGAGGTGCCACGGCCGGGTCATTGGGGAGGATATCAAATAGAGCCTTTGTCATTCGAGTTTTGGCAAGGTCGCCCTTCACGTTTGCATGATCGAATTATTTTTACGTCTTCCAAAGGTTTGTGGGATATTTATAAACAGAATCCTTAATTTAATAGTTATACATGTTTGAAATCAAACCAGAGTTTTTCAAACTCTCAAATGGCATACAGGTAGTGTTTCTTCCAACGGATGCATTCGTTGCTCATATGGGAGTGATGATTCATGCTGGAGCTAGATTTGAGAGTGAAAAAGAGGAGGGATTAGCACATTTCTTAGAGCACTGTATATTTAAAGGAACAGCGAAGCGTAAGGCATTTGATATTTTCACCGATTTAGATTCGGTTGGTGGTGAGTTAAATGCATACACTAACAAAGAAGAGATTTGTGTACACGCATCGTTTAGAAATAATCATTTCACGATTGCATCAGAGCTTTTGGGCGATATTGTTCAAAACGCTAATTTTCCAGAAGAGGAAATTCAAAAGGAAAAAGAAGTGGTATTGGATGAGATCATCTCATACATGGATAGTCCTTCTGAGCGTATATTTGATGATTTTGAATCACATATTTTTAAAGAGAATTCATTAGGTTATAATATTTTAGGAACGAAGAAAACCGTTAGTAAATTTACCAGAGAAGATTTATTGAGTTACGTAGATCGATATTTTACACCTTCAAATATGGTAATCTCTTTTGTTGGAAGGACTGAATCCAGTGAATTGATGCAGGTTTTAGAGCGTGATTTTGGAGGCATTATACGCGCAGGGAAAGAGAAGCTAATTACTGAGCTAAAATCTTTTGTTCCGTTTAAGTTGATTGAAAAAAAATCAAATTTCCAGACACATACACTAATAGGTGGTATAGCTCCTTCATATAATGATCCTGAGCGTAGAGGGATGACACTTTTGACAAATGTACTTGGTGGTCCTGCTCTGAATTCTAGGCTAATATTATCTATTCGTGAAAAATATGGGTATGCATATAATATTGAAGCTAATTATACAACATATTCAGATGTAGGTTTCTGGAGTGTATATATGGGTACAGATAAAAAGTACCTGAAAAAAGCACTTGCGCTCATTTATGATGAATTAAAAGGTATTTGTGAAAACAAGCTAACTGATAATGAGCTTGAACAGGCTAAAGAGCAATTGAAAGGACATATAGCACTATCATTGGATAGTAATATGGAGTTGATGTTTAGTCTTGCTAAAAGTGTTATGATTCATGGTCGTGTAGATTCTATCAATGAAGTTTATAGCCAAATTGATGCAATAACAGTTCATGAACTAGAGGTGATAGCTAAAAAAAGCTTTTCAATAGATAATGTGGCGGAATTGATTTATAAATTTTAATTAGCGATTAGCTTCAGTACTAAACAATATATTTTTAAGATGATTTATTACGTAAAGTAATCACAAAATTAGAAACTAGATTTCGATTAATTATCTTATAACGATATGAATCCATTTAAATTAGTTAATTTCAAAGTCGATGAAATTTACAGAATTAAACCTAGACGATCAGCTTCTTGAAGCTATCTCATACATGGGGTTCGAAAACGCAACTCCAATACAAGCTCAGGCAATCCCTTTAATATTAGATAATCGTGACTTAATTGCTTGTGCTCAAACGGGTACAGGTAAAACAGGAGCTTTTGTTTTACCTATATTAAATAAGTTAGTAGGAAAGGAGGACACAAGTGTAAACACCTTAATTGTCGTCCCTACCAGAGAATTAGCAGTTCAGATTGAACAACAAATACAGGGTCTTTCATATTTCGTTTCAGTTGGCTCAATGGCTATCTATGGAGGTGGAGGTGGAAAAGACTGGGATAAAGAAAAAGATGCGCTGACAAATGGTAGAGACATTATTGTTGCTACTCCGGGTAAGTTACTTTCTCATCTTAAACTGGGCTATGTCGATTTTAGTAAAGTGAAGCACTTTGTCTTAGATGAAGCAGACCGCATGTTAGATATGGGCTTTATTGATGACTTAAAAAAAATCATTTCTTATTTACCTGAAGAGCATCAGACTTTACTCTTCAGTGCAACAATGCCTAAAAGTATTTCAGAACTTGCAAAGAAGATTTTAAAGGATCCGGAAGAAATTAAACTATCTATTTCCAAGCCTGCCGAAGGTGTGGATCAGAAATTATATTTGACACACGATAATCAGAAAGTCCCTGTGCTTTGTCATCTTTTAAAAGAGCGTAAAAATTACGATAGTATTATCATTTTTACATCTACAAAGAGTAAAGTCTCAGAAATTGTAAATCAGTTGAGAAGAGCAGGTTTTAAATCACAAGGGATATCATCTAATTTAGAGCAATCTCAGAGAGAAGAGGTTCTTAGAGGGTTTAGGTCTAAAAGGATTAGAATATTGGTTGCAACAGATGTTATGAGTAGGGGGATTGATATTAAAGAAATCAATATGGTGGTGAATTATGATGTGCCTCATGATGCGGAAGATTATGTGCATAGGGTAGGTAGAACAGCTCGTGCAAACACCAAGGGTGAGGCGTGTACATTAGTGAATCAAAAAGATATGTTTAAAATGCGTAAGATTGAAGCTCTTATCGAAATGAGTTTACCGAAATCACAACCACCAGCAGAAGTTGGTGATGGTCCCGCTTGGGAAGGAGGTTCTTTAAAATCTAAAAGAAATAGGAACAAATTCAATAAAAGTAGCAATTTTAAATCTCGAAAATCTAACAAGGACTTTACGAAGTAGCCTTTAGTTTAAAAGAAAAAAAACTTCCACATTGGAGGGCTTTTTTATACCCTTACTCTACTCACACACTATTGGTCTTTAGAGTATTAATATTACTTTTAGAGTAAATTAAAACCACTATGAAAACACTACTACTTATTTTACTATTAGTCCCAATAATGAGTTTTGGGCAAGCGCCTGAAAGTTTTAACTACCAAGCAGTAGTTAGAGATGCGGGAGGTATAATCCTAAACAACCAACCTGTTGGGATGCGGCTAACAGTTCAGCAAGGCTCTATTGGAGGAACAGCTGTCTACACAGAGACGTTTACATCTACAACAAATGGCTATGGGCTAGTAAACCTAGAAATAGGCACAGGGACATCAACAGATGACTTCTCAACGATTGATTGGGCAAACGGGCCATACTTTATGGAAACTGCCGTAGACTTCCTTGGGGGAGTGACTTGGGTTGTAATGGGTACATCACAACTGATGAGCGTTCCTTATGCTTTGTATGCTAAAACATCAGGTAATGGTGAAGGACCAGCAGGTGCTGATGGTATTGATGGAGTAGACGGACAAGATGGTATAGATGGTATAGATGGTATAGATGGGGCACAAGGTCCACAAGGTTTGACAGGACCAGCAGGTGATGATGGCATTGACGGTCAAGATGGAGCTCAAGGTATTCAAGGATTAACAGGGGCTACAGGTCAACAAGGTGCTACAGGTAATAATGGAGATGTTGGTGATGCTGGTTTACAGGGACCTATTGGTCCAGCAGGAAACGATGGACAAGGTGGAGTTACTACAGCTGGTACAAATGTGACCATTACAGGTACAGGAACTTCGGGAAATCCTTATGTAGTGAATGCGGCGGACAATGTGGATGATGCAGATAATGATTCTAGCAATGAAATACAATCATTATCAGTAAATAGTGATTCGCTTATGATTAGTGGCGGTAATTCTGTTTCTATCAACTCAATCGTTAATAGCAATCCTTGTCCGAGCTCAATTACAGTGCCCGATGGTATCTGCCAAGCTCAAATAATTAGTAATTCTAATGTTAACGGCTCAACTTATACTGTTCCTGCAAATAAGAATTTATATTTGAATCGCCTGTTTTACTCGAGGAAGGGTTCTAATCCTCCACGTTATGCACAAATTTATATAAATGGCGCATTAGTTTTCAATGAAAATGACTCTGAAGTTAAATGTGGTGTTGCTCTATTAGATGATAATGTTATTTTACCTCCAGGATCTACCGTTACCGCAACAGTCACTAGCCAAGGAGGGTGGGGATGTTATACAACTTTAGCTGAAAATAATGTAGCAGTGATTGATGGTTTTCTTGTGGATAAAAAAGTAGATGCACTTTTTTTAACTTCTAATTATACGGTTCCTGCTAGCAAATATTTCATTCAGACAAATTCTACATTATCGACTCCTGCAATGTACTCATCAGGATCCAACGTCATTGCTACTCCTACTTTGTATGTTTCTGGCTACCTTGTGGATAACTGATTTACATTTAGTAATACGAGTGGCTCCTCCAAGAAACTAAACATTTCTTAATAAGTTTTAGGACATCATTTAAGCTTACAATTTGGCTTGACTTCAATATTGTTAATTACTGTGATGGGGGTGTTTTCTGTTTTTTAACAAGATATTAGTTGTTTTTTTTAAAAAAAATAGGGGGGGGTGTTAATAAAAAGTAATATTTTTTATTGATACCCCCCATAATTTTAGATTAAATTTGTTAAAAAATATAAAATGGCAAATCAAAGAATGCAAGCGTATTATGATGTTCTTCATAGAACACCAAAACCAATATCATATGATGGTAAGGTTTCAGAAATTTTCGGTGAAAACGTATTTAATGCTGATGTCATGAGAGAATACCTTCCAAGTGAAGCGTATAAGTCAATGATGGCTTCCATTAATAAAGGGACCCAATTAGATCGGAAAATGGCTGATCAAGTCGCTTCTGCTATGAAAGATTGGTCATTAACGAAAGGGGCAACACATTATACGCACTGGTTTCAGCCATTAACTGGGTCAACAGCAGAAAAGCATGATGCATTTTTCAAACCAGTAGGACCAGGTAGAGCAATTGAGCGTTTTGATGGTGAGTTACTTGTTCAACAAGAACCTGATGCATCTTCCTTTCCAAATGGTGGTATTAGAAATACATTCGAGGCAAGAGGATATACGGCTTGGGATCCATCTTCTCCTGCGTTTGTGATAGATAAAACACTTTGTATTCCTACAATTTTCATCGCTTATACAGGCGAAGCTTTAGATTATAAGATGCCATTATTGAAAGCTCTACATGCTGTAAATGAAGCTGCTGTTGATGTTTGCCAATACTTTGATAAAAACGTAACTAAAACAATTGCTACTTTAGGTTGGGAGCAAGAGTACTTCTTAGTAGATAAAGCATTGTTTAATGCTCGCCCAGACTTAATGATGACAGGGAGGGCTGTGTTTGGTCATGCTTCTGCTAAGGGACAACAATTGGATGACCATTATTTCGGCTCTATTACAGCTCGTGTTACGGCATTCATGCGTGATTTTGAAACTGAATCAATTCGTTTAGGTATTCCAGTTACTACACGTCACAATGAGGTTGCGCCAAACCAATTTGAATGCGCGCCTATTTTTGAAGAATGTAACCTTGCCAATGATCATAACTTGTTGCTGATGGATATAATGGAAAAAGTTGCTCGAAAGCATGATTTCCGTATTCTTTTTCATGAGAAGCCATTTGCTGGGGTTAATGGATCAGGAAAACATAATAATTGGTCATTAAGTACAAATACAGGGGTGAACTTATTGGCTCCAGGTAAAAATCCAAAAAGCAACCTTCAGTTCTTAACGTTTTTCGTAAATACGATTAAAGCGATTCACGATAACGCAGATTTGTTAAGAGCTGCAATTGCTGGTGCTGGAAATGATCATCGCCTTGGTGCAAACGAAGCACCTCCTGCTATTATTTCTGCCTTTATTGGTTCTCAGTTAACGGAGTTACTAGATAAGATTGAAAAGAATGTGAAGGCGGGTAAAATGACTCCTGAAGAAAAAACAGAGTTAAAGTTGAATATCGGTAAAATCCCTCAAATTTTATTAGATAATACAGACCGTAATAGAACATCACCTTTTGCCTTTACAGGAAATAAATTTGAGTTCAGAGCGGTAGGTTCCTCTGCAAACTGTTCTTCTGCAATGATTGTTTTAAATACAATTATGGCAAGACAGTTAAAAGACTTTAAGGTAAGTGTTGATTCTCGAATAGGAAGTGGTGACAGTAAAGACGAGGCAATTTTAAAAGAACTTCAGAAATTAATCAAAGAGTCTAAGAAAATTCGTTTTGAAGGAAATGGATACGGTGAGGAATGGGTTAAAGAGGCTAAGGGAAGAGGTCTTTCTAACTTAAAAGATACACCACGTGCTCTTCAAGTCTGGGCAAACAAAGATGTTCAAGATTTATTCGAAGAAATGAATGTTCTTACTCCAAGAGAGTTAATGGCACGTCAAGATATCGAATTTGAAAACTATGTACATAAGATTCAAATTGAAGCACGTGTGATTGGTGATATGATTCAAAACTTCATAATTCCTGCTGCTGTTCAGTATCAAAATAAATTGATTAAAAATATTACAGGTTTAACAGATGTTCTTGGAAATAAAGCCGGTAAAGAAGCTTCGAAGTCTCAAGTTGAAATAGTTTCAGGTATTTCTAAGCATATGAATAAGATGAAGGAGTTGAGTGATGATATGTTGATTTCTCGTAAGAAGGCTAATAAAATTCAAGGAAATGAAGCTAAAGCTATTGCATATTGTGATACAGTAAAAATTTACTTCGATGAAATTCGTTATCACGTTGACAAGCTAGAGTTGCTTATTGATGATGAGGAATGGCGGCTTCCTAAATTTAGAGAGATGTTATTTACTAGGTAGTAAAATATAATTAAAAAAAGAGGAGCTATTTAGCTCCTCTTTTTTAAATTAATACTCGTAAGCGCCAATCTCTGGCAAACCAGAGTTGGATATTCCATTTAAGTCAATTCCTCCAGTTCTAGGGTATAAAATGTTACCTCGATCTATCAATGCTGATGTTGACCAAAAGGTATAGTCATAACCAATGATATCTTTAAAAACGGGAGATTCGTTCCAATAATTATCTCCAACAAATATTGAAGGATCAATTAAGATATCGTCACTTTTAATAAGGTTGTTTTCCATTTTGAAGTCAAGGGTTAGTGCGGCATTACCAATTGTGTCTAATGCGAACTCATAATCTTGATTTCCATACAAAACGCTATTGGTTATAACCCCTTCGTTAATACTTCTTAATACTCCAGTACCATTATAATAATTACTTACACCAACAGCTGATGCTACAGCGTCTCCTTGACCATATCCAAGAAGATCACAATGATTAATATTATAATCTCCACCACCTAAAACTATTAATGCATGAACTCCACTTTTTGCAATAACACAGTTTTCAGCTTTCAATTTTCCTGCCTCTGGAAAATCAGCATCTCCATTATAAAGAAACATTCCATAAGAGGCACTGTTATAGATTTGTGTATTTGTGACAGTCGTTGTGTATGTGTTAGAAGGATTTATAGGGTCTGACCCGTTAATGTGAATACCTGTAGTTGCATTTTTTATAATGGCGTAATTAATGGTGCAAGGTTTTGCTTCTACAATATAAATCCCATAATATTGTCCTGCTACATCATCATAAAAAGATTCTAATCGATCTCCTTGTATGGTGACTTCATTACCAAGTGATCCTGTAATGTTTAGCGTGCCTTTATAAACATATAGCAGTGCGTTTTTGTGCATATAGATGTCTGTTCCTCCGGGTATTTCAAGTGTTTTCCCTTCGTCAATTATAGCCGCCCCATAAATCACATGTGGCTTATCATTAAGCCAAATACCTTCATTAAGATCAAAAATACCTTCTGAAATATAGGAGTAGTGGAAGTAGGCATCTTGTCCCCAAGCGACTAATTCTACAAATTGATTTGTTCCATTTGTTGAAAATTGTACGCGATCCTCTACAACCATAGGACTTAATCCACCGTTTGGATCGATTGTTACTTCTACAAAAATAAATAAACTGTCTTTTGATGCGAGTTCTAGGTCGGAAAAGTGTGTTCCTGAAACGCCGTCAACGTTTATCCGAAAGTTAGAATTTGACCCTCCTAATAGTGTTATTTGATCAATTTTTATGGTCTTAGAGTCGTTATTGTAAATTTTAAATCTCTTAGTAACAGAGCCAATGGTTGCGAATACGGTATCGAAAATTATAGTGTCTTGGCTGAAAGATAAATTAGACTTAGAAAAGCTTAGAGGTTTCTTGCAACTTGAGATAGTCAAGGTAAAACCTATGATTATCAAGTAGAAATAGAGTAGGAAGGACTTTTTCATTTTTACAGTCATAGTATCAAAAGTAACGTAAAAGAGTTAAGATTTATTTTATCTATCGGAAATTTGACAAATAATAAAAAGTTTATATATCTTTGCACACCTATTAGAGGTGAATTAGAACATATTATATATAGTAATGAGAAAAGACATACACCCAGACAATTATAGATTAGTTGTATTTAAAGACATGACTAACGATTATTCATTCGTCTGCCCATCATGTGCAGAGTCAAGTGAAACGGTACAATGGGAAGATGGAAATGAATATCCATTAATTAAATTAGACATCTCTCACAAATCGCATCCATTCTTTACTGGAATTGTTCAGTTCGTAGATACTGCGGGTCGTATTGATAAATTTAACACGCGTTACGGTAAACGTAATAAATAAGATATATATTGATTACAATATTGATTACAATATTGAACCTCTCGTTAGCTCGGGAGGTTTTTTTTATGGCTCAATCTTTGCCATAGTGGAGTCAAGAATTATCTTTATATCGTGAAATTTATTTTTAAATATTTTGTGCTCCTTGTATTCTTGTTCTTCACGAGTGAATATGTTTCTGCAACAAGAATTAAATCAGGATACGAAGCTTTATTAGTTAAAGATTATTTCAAGGGGCAAGAGAAGTTTAAAAAAACATTTAAATGCAACCCATCTTCAGCAGCGTTTGGATTAGCGACAATCTATGCTAGAAACGACAATCCTTTTTACAACATTGACTCAGCATATCGTTATATTTTGATTTCCGAGTCGTCTTATTCAATTACTCCAGATAAGAAGAAATTAAAGTGGGCTATATACGGGTGGACAAAAAGTGGCATTGATTCATTAAAAGTAATTGTCAGCTCTCAGTTTTACTCAATTGCGAAGAAAGATCATTCTATTTCGGGATACACCAAATTTATTAGTCGTCACCCTTGGTCAATTGAGCTTGTTCAGGCAATAGACACAAGAGATTCTTTAGCATTCTTTGAGACTGTAAATGTTAATAGTTCCAAATCTTATCATTCGTTCATGCGCGCTTATCCTACAAGTAAGTATGTAGGCTTAGCTGAGGATAGTTTTTACAATTCACAATATGATGAACATACTAAAGTAGATTCGCTTGAGGTTTATTTAAGCTTTATCGATTTATACCCAAGAAGTCCAAGACGAATAGATGCTGAAAAACGCATTTTTGAACTAGTGATTCAACCGAATAAAGCTGAGTCTTATCAATCTTTTGTACGAAATCATCCAGACTATAATTTCAATAAAATTGCATGGGACCAGTTTTATCAGGTTTATTTATTTGATTATTCTAAAGAACGTAAAATCGAATTCTTGAATAAGTTCCCTGATGCAAAAAACCGAAAGTATATTCAAGAAGATATTGAGATGACAGATTCATTGTTCTTGCCATACTTCAATGATGGTAAGTATGGTTTTTCAAATAACAAGGGAACCATAATGATTAGTGCAATATATGATTTCGTGGGACCATTTAATGAAGGGCTTGCAACGGTCGTTAAAGGTCAGTTACAGGGTGCGATTAATAAAAGTGGTGCGCTTCAAATTCCAATTGAATATGAATCTGTTGGTGCTTTTAATCAGGGGAGAGCTTTCATTGAATCAGAGGGGAAATTAGGACTAATTGATCGAAATAATAAATTAATTTTAGCTCCTCAATATGAGGATATAGGAGATGCTTCAGAAGGGTTGGTATATATTAAGAAGGAAGAAAAGTATGGCTATGTTGATTTAAACGGAAATTTAGTTGTTGAAGAGGTTTTCGATGAAGCTTTCGAGTTTAAATGTGGTCGTGCAATTGTTGAGTTTGAAGATAAAGTAGGAATTATTAATATAAAAGGTGATTTTATAATCAATGCCAAATATGATAATATTATAGAAATAAGTGACACATTTTATATTTTTTCAAAGGATGGGAAGAAAGGCATTTTGAATACTCAAGGTGATTTTGTTATTGCTCCTATTTATGACCAGATTGGTGCTTTATCTAATGGGGTAGCGCTAGCAACAAAATCAGACACTTTGATTTATATTAATTCTAAGGGGAAAGTTATTTTAGATAAAGGGTATAAATTATTTCCTAATTATTTATTTAGGGGTAGATTTAATCATGGTGTGGCAATCGTTTATAAAAACGGTAAATACGGACGTGTTAACCTTAATGGAGATTTGATAACAGATATTGTCTATGAAAACTTAGGGCTTGGACGGAAGTTTATTCCATTTCAGAAGGAAGGAGGATGGGGGGTGTTGGGTATGTCAAACAAGGTATTTGTTTCCCCTAATTACCAATCTATAGATGTATACGATGACAAATTTGTGATAGCAAGCTTTGATGATTCTGTCGGAATGTTGAGTGTATCGGATAATGTTATTATTCCTTTTTCGTTTAAATCTATTGAATGGTTGATCGGCGATTACATGAAGGTCCAAAAAGGAAATGCATATGCTTTATTTAAAGGTGGTGAACAACTAACGGGGTTTGATTTTAATCATATTGACTTATTTAATGATGATTTCGTATCTTTATTAGGAGACAATCAACTAAACTATATCATTGTTGCCACGGGCGAATTGGTAAATAAGAAGAAAATAGATGAGTAATTTTTTAGCGTTAATAGACAAATACAAGTTCGGGTTAATTGCTACTCTTTCTGTCTATATGGCTATTTTTATTTATCTCCAAATGGATTCTTATAAACAGTATTTTCAAATAGAGCCATTTCATGAGGGTTCATATGTTGAGATTCCAGAAAACGATATTAAGCTCAAACCAGAGAATATAATGATTCCTTCAGGTTATAATACTGATGTTAAGAACATGTCACGTGATGTGAATGATCATCGTGAACGCGCTGCAGAGAATTACAGTAAAAATATTACTGCTGCTGATATTGAAGCTCAGTACAAAGAATTAGAGGAGCAAATGTATCGTGATGCAGGTGGCGATAAAACCCGTGATCAAATCCGTAAAGAGATGGATGACAGAAAAGCGGAAGTAACAACTACAGTAGCAAATAGTAATCCTAAACCAGCTAAAGTTGGTGGAGATGTTGTGTATTCTGGAAATGTAATGGTTGATTGGAGTTTAGCAAAACGCTCTCCGCACCAAAATAATAATTGGTATGTTCGGAATCCGGGATATACATGCGGTTATGCTTCGTCAGGAACGATAACTGTGATTATCAAGGTAAATAAAAATGGTGATGTGACTTTGGCGGAATACGATGCTTCTCAATCAAATGGCGGAAACGTATGTATGATTGAACAAGCAATTAAATACGCTAAGAAATCTCGTTTCAGTTATTCGGCTTCCGCGAATAAAATGCAAACAGGTCGAATCTCTTATACTTTTATATCTCAATAATGAGGGATCTTATTCGTAAATTAACTCCTGAGCTCTTGTTAGATATTTATAGGGGATTTGTTAAGTCAAAACGTAATAAAGAGTTGGAAGCAATTAGGGTTGCTGGTGATGCCCTTTCACCAGAAGCCATTGAAAATGATATTCGAAATTGTGGTATCAACCCAGGTGATACTGTACTCGTTCATTCAAGCCTTTCTAAGATTGGCTTTGTAGAAGGGGGTGCTAAAACAATTGTTGATGCTTTATTGAATGTGGTTGGTTCGAATGGTAATTTACTAATGCCCACATCGCCTAATGCAGGATTTCAATTAAATTATATTCAGAAACTGAATGTGTTTGACGTGGCAAATGATAAATCAAAGTTAGGCGCCATTTCAGAATATTTTAGGAGATTGCCAAATTGTCAAAGAAGTGCACATCCAACTGAGCCTGTATCATGTGTTGGACCAGATGCTGAGTATTACACAAAAGATCACTTTGGCGAGCAAACACCATACACTTCAAGTAGTCCTTTTTATCGTGTTAGCGAGCGTGGTGGAAAGATTCTTTATATAGGCGTAACATTGGATAACGCAGGTACAAGCTTACACACATTAGAAGATGCTATCGCTGACTTCAAATATCCGGTGTATTTTAATGAGTCATTTCACGTAGATGTTAAGTTTTCAGATGGTGAGGTTAGGAGTATGAAAACAAAGGTTCACAATCCGGAGCAATCAGTAAAGCGTAAATGTGATGGTTTAATTCCCTTGTTTAAGGATAAAGGAGTCTTAAAAGAAAATAAAATTGGCCAAGCACGTACATTAGTCGTTGATGCAAAGTCAATGTTAGATACCATGCTAGATGAATATAACACGAAGGGTGTAACGATGTATACTCCGCAGGGAGAATGAAGAAAACAAGATACGTATAGTTACTTTTGAATTTAAACAAATCAATATGAGCACAATCAACTGGAAAACAGTAAAAGAGTATGAAGATATCACGTTTAAAGTGGCTGATGGCGTAGCAAGAATTGCATTCAATCGTCCTGAAGTACGTAATGCATTTCGACCAAAAACGGTAGATGAATTACTTGAAGCTCTTATTATTTGTCACGAACATGAAGAGGTCGGTGTTATTTTAATTACAGGTGAGGGACCTTCTCCAAAAGATGATGGTTGGGCGTTTTGCTCAGGTGGCGATCAGCGTGTGCGTGCTAAACGTGGCTACGAAGGCCTTGATGGGAAGAATAAATTTAATATCCTTGATGTACAACGTAAGATTCGTTTTATGAATAAAGTAGTTATCGCGGTAGTTCCAGGGTGGGCCGTTGGTGGTGGTCATAGTTTACATGTTGTTTGTGATTTAACTTTAGCAAGTAAAGAGCACGCAGTATTTAAACAAACAGACGCCGATGTAGCAAGTTTTGATGGAGGTTTCGGTTCTGCGTATTTAGCACGGCAAGTTGGGCAAAAACGCGCCAGAGAGATTTTCTTCCTAGGGTTTGATTATTCTGCTCAAGAGGCGTATGAAATGGGGATGGTAAACAAGGTTGTTCCTCATGATGAGTTAGAACAAACTGCTTACGATTGGGCACAAGAAATTATGACGAAGAGCCCTACGGCAATTAAAATGTTAAAGTTTGGATTTAACCTAATTGATGATGGCTTAGTTGGACAGCAAATTTATGCTGGAGAAGCAACACGTTTAGCTTATGGCACTAAAGAAGCAGAAGAGGGTAGGAATGCATTCTTAGAGAAACGAAAAAGAGACTTTTCGAAGTTCCCAAAGTTTCCGTAATTAGATATTCAAGAAATACAGAGGTTCTTTTCTCTGTTTTAATAAATTAGGGTAAAGTAAAAAAGGCAGTTCAAGTATGACTGCCTTTTTTTAATCAATTTAACTAAGCTAATTATTTGACCTAGCCTTAATAGATTTCGTGAATTATTTCTTGAAATTATCTGCAACGATTAAATCTTTCGTTCCGTGACCCCAAGAATAGAACCCTTCTCCAGTTTTAATTCCTTTTTTTCCAGCCATTACCATATTGACTAATAGAGGGCATGGAGAATATTTAGGGTTTCCAAATCCATCTTTAAGTACTTCCATAATTGCTAGGCAAACGTCTAGTCCAATAAAATCAGCTAATTGTAATGGTCCCATTGGATGGGCCATTCCTAGCTTCATCACAGTGTCAATCTCTTCAACTCCAGCAACTCCTTCATGCAATGTTGTAATTGCTTCGTTAATCATTGGCATTAAAATTCTATTCGCTACAAATCCAGGGTAATCATTTACTTCTACAGGGACCTTGTTTAGTTTCTTAGAAGTCTCCATGATTAATTTTGTTACTTCATCAGAAGTAGAGTATCCACGAATAATCTCAACCAATTTCATTATTGGAACTGGATTCATAAAGTGCATTCCAATTACCTTATCTGGACGCGTAGTTACAGCAGCTATCTTAGTAATAGAAATTGAAGAAGTATTTGAAGCTAAAATCACATTTAAATCTGTAATATCATCTAAGTTCTTGAAAATTTTAAGCTTCAAATCAATATTTTCAGTAGCAGCTTCAACAACTAAGTCAACATTTTTAACACCTGCTTTTATATCTGTAAAAGGCGTTATGTTTGCTAGTGTTGATTTCTTGTCTACTTCAGAAATCTTCTCCTTCGCTACCTGACGATCTAAATTTTTAGTGATAGCTGCTAATCCTTTATCTAAAGATGTTTGAGTGATATCGATTAAAGATACTTTATATCCAAATTGTGCAAATGTATGAGCAATACCATTACCCATTGTTCCTGCACCAATTACTGCTACGTTTTTCATTCTATTATTTTTTGTTCGACTTCAATTTTATAATTACAAAGGTAATATTCCTATTAAAATGATTGAATACTTATCTTTGATCTATGGGTGTAAATAATGTTCCGATAGTTTTATATGATGGTGACTGTGGTTTTTGTAATCGTTCTGTTGCTTTTGTGGTAAAAAGAGATAAGACAAAAACCATTCATTTTGCGGCTATTCAATCTGAGTTTACAAAAGATTTGTTTGAAATAAAAGGGTGGGAAAAACCTGATTTTAGCACTTTTTACTTCGTTGAAAATGATGTGTTGGTGCAGAAATCAAATGCTGCTTTGAGGGTTTTTTCGTATTTCAAAATGCCGTATTCTATGTTCGTTGTTTTTAAAATTGTCCCTAGATTTATCAGGGACTATGTATATGATTTTATCGCGAAAAGGAGACAGAAGATATCTAATGGCTTCTGCGTGGTTCCTAGTGAAGAAGAGCATACACGCTTTATTCATTAGTCTTACGGTTCATCTAATAACTACAGAAGATGGTGTGTATAATGCGTCCGTCACAAAAGTTACTAAAACATCTTTTTAAAAGTGAATTAGTCGTCAAAGAAGTTAAGAGTGGCTTCACAAGCTTCGTGTAAATAACTTGGTAACTCACTACTTTTCCATGGTTGACTTGCGCCAAATGTATGTTGCGCTCCTTTTATCCTAGTTAAGCTTGTATTGAGCCATTCCGCAAGTATCTCTCCTTCATTAATACTTACTGAAACGTCTTTGTCACCGTGAACAATCAGTGTTGGAGTTGTAGATTTTCTGCAATAAGATTCAATGTTTAAGCGATTTTTATGGCTAATAAAAATCTCGTATTGAGTGTAGCTGTGGGGCATTTTTTGTTTTGTCCTGCCATTTTCACGATAATAGTAGCCGTTATTTTTCCATTCTTTAAGTGCATCCCCTTTAGGGAATCGATCAGCAATAGAGCATATTCCAGACCAGCTTACAATTTTAGAGATAAATATATTTTCGGATTGAAGAAGTGCAATTCCACCACCTCTTGAATGTCCAATAATATATAGCTCAGGAAGCTCCTTAAATTCAGATTGAATAATATTGGTTATTGCTTCAAAGTCTTGTAATTCCTTTAGGTAGTTATTATGACTGAAAGAGTTTAAATCATCAAAATCAATAGGATTATCTATCGTTCCGCCATTATGGCTCACGTTATATTTTAATAAACCGTATTTTTTTTTGTTGAAATAATTTTCCACTAAACCCCAACACCCCCAATCTTTATAACCCATATAGCCATGAATGAAAACAATCAATTTATTATTCCATTGATTGGGAATTGAGATGTCGAATAAGCTGCTTTTATTATCTGCTCCAAAATATATGGCGTTCTTAACTTGTTTCATAAGGAATTTAAAAATTGTTTATTGTATTTGCTTGGATTGAATTCTAAAATAAGTAAATTATCTTAGAATTTATAGTTGGAATTCTAATCTTACCTACTAGTTATTACCTGCTAGTTTTATTATATTAGCAATTAATGTTTGAATTAATGAAAGTCATTAAAATTATTCTTATTTTATTTTTGTTTAGCAGTTGTGGTAAAGAAACGGGGAGTAAAATAGTTGGTGGAAATCTATCTGTCTATTTTTTAGAAAGATCTGATAAAGACAAAGCAGAATCAATCGCGAAATACTGGAAAAATAATAATTTAATTGCTGTGGGTAAGCAAGACTTACAGTTAGTTCGTTTTCAGGATGGGTATGAATTACGCTTAATTGCTAAAAACTCTAAAAATGTTAATAAAATGCCCTTTAATGAGAGAAAAATCTTATCCGATTTGCAAAGAGATATAAGCGATAGTTTGAAATTGAAAGGATTACAACTTGTCTTGTGTAATTCGAATTTTAAACCAATTTTTAACATTAACCAATGAAGATATCTGCATCAATTTATAGCGATAAAAAACGCGAATTAACAGCTGTTATTCAGGATCTTGTCGATCATCAAGTAGATTTGATTCACGTGGATTGCAACGATGACTTAAGTGTTTTTGATGACATCAAAATAATTAGAGCGTTGTGTGATATTCCAATAGATTTACACATAATAACAGAGTATCCTTCAAAGTATTATCATCTTTTAGAAGATAACCCTGTTGAATACGTTACGTTCCAATACGAAGACTTAAAAGAACATCTTAATATTCCAGCCAATGTAACTGGTAAAAAGGGAATTTCAGTTATTACACCAACAGCAGTTACGATTTTTGACGAATATTCAGATTTCGATTTTATTTTAATTATGGCCACAATCCCTGGTCAGAGCGGAGGAAAGTTCGATACAGTCAATTTTACAAAAATTAGAGAGTTTGGAAATAAATATCCTGGCAAATCGATACATGTTGATGGAGGAGTAAATGCTGAAGTTTCATTTATTATAAGAAATATGGGTGTGACTAGCGCCGTTTCGGGCTCTTATTTATTCAATGCATCAAGTATTGGGAATGCATTAATGAACTTGACAAAACGAGAAGTTGAATCTCATTTCTCTGTGAGTGATTTTATGATTCCTGTTTCAGAATCTCCAACGGTTTCAAAATCGGGGATTAATCTAAAGGGAGTATTAGAGTCTATTGATGAAGGAAGACTTGGTTTTTGCCTTGTGCTAGAAGATGATAATAAGTTGGCTGGTTTAGTTTCTAATGCTGATGTACGAAAGGCATTATTAAATAATCTTGATGATTTTAAAACGTTTCCACCGACAGAGTTAATAAATTTATCTCCTGTTACAATTAGTGATAGTGCTACTGTGCTTGAAATGTTACAATTAATAAAGACGAGTACGTTTCCCATTTTATACCTTCCGGTCTTGGATGACAAGGGTTTTGCGAAAGGAATTGTTACTTTTGTTAACCTTATTAAAGGAGAATTATGATTTTACATCTAAAACAAATTATCACGGAGTCTCAAGCAGTTTCAATTGCAGATGATTTAAATGCTTTTCACTTTGTTTCTAAAGGAATAAACGTTCTTGTAACTGGTTCTGGAATGAAAGAAGTTCCAAATTCAATTGAAGATAAAATAGATCAGTTTTGGGTGTTTGATAATGACATTCAGCTGGCTTCTAAAAAATATAAAGCCGAAAAAAGAGAAGTGAAAATTGGTAACACCATTATTGGTGGCAATACTAATAATACAATTTTTATTGGAGGTCCTTGTTCAGTTGAGTCTGAAGATCAAATTCGAGAATCAGCTGAATTACTTCTTGATATGGGGTTGACAACACTTCGAGGAGGTTGTTATAAACCAAGAACAAGTCCATATTCATTTCAAGGAATGGGGCATGAAGGCTTAATTCTTCTGGCTAAAATGAGAAAAGAATTTGGTTTAAATATTATTACGGAAGTTCGTGACGCAACCCATGTACAAGATGTTATTGAGCATGCAGATGTTATTCAAGTTGGCGCAAAAGCAATGTACGATCAAGGGATTTTACGGGCGTGTGCTAAAACAAATAAGCCTGTACTAATTAAGCGAGGATTTGGGACTACGCTAAAAGAGTTTGTTCAAGCTGCTGAATTTGTATTGTCAGGGGGGAACGAGAATGTAATATTATGCGAAAGAGGGCTAAGAACCTTTGAGACAAATACACGGTTTACATTGGATCTTTGTGGTGTAGCTTGGCTGCAAGAGCATACAAACCTTCCAATTATTTTAGATCCAAGTCATGCAATGGGGTACGCTTATGGTGTGCCTGTTTTATCACGTGCTTGTGTTGCAATGGGTATAGATGGTTTGCTAATTGAAGCACATAGAGACCCCTCAGTTGCAAAATCAGATGCTTCTCAACAATTAACACATGATGGTTTTAGAGAATTATTAACTAGCTTGAGGCCTGTTGCTGCAAGTGTTGGATATTCAATAGTATAGTGAATTTAGAAGAAAACATAAAAGGTCTTTGCGACAAGAATGGACTTGATTTTATTGGTTTTTTGGCTGATATGGATGTCGAATCGGTTTATGAATTGTCAGTTTCTGATCTTGAAGTAATATGTGAAGAATACGAATTAGATTTAAATACATTGCTATTTAAACGTCCGTTTAAATCAAGCCACCTTAAATCAAAGCTAGAGAAGATAAAGCTTCTAGTAATTGATGTAGATGGTGTAATGACAGATGGTGGAATGTATTTCACTGAGTCCGGAGATCAATTCAAGAAATTCAATACTAAGGATGGGATGGCAATCATTCACTTAACGAAAGAAGCGTTTCAAGTCGCGATTATTTCATCTGGATTTAAAAGTGAAGCTGTTGCTAATCGGGCAGAAATGTTAGGTATTCAGCATTGCTCAGTGAGTAGAGCTCCAAAAATGGAAACACTAGTTGCCATTTGTGAAGAACTGAAAATAGGTCTTGAAAACGTTGCAATGATTGGTGACGACGTAAATGATTTAGAGGTAATGCAAAATATTGGTTTTTCAGCGTGCCCAAGAGACGCAGTGAATGCTATTAAGTCGCAAGTAGATGTAATATTAGAAAACAAAGGAGGTGAAGGCTGTGTTCGTGAGTTAATCGACATGTATATTCTGAAAGAACCGTTGAGATAACATGAAAAAAATTAAGATTGGAGTCATAAAGGAGGGGAAAGTACCACCAGACAAACGTGTTCCTTTGACACCTAAGCAGTGTCATTTGGTAGAGACTATTTATCCTAATGTTGAGGTTATAGTCCAACCAAGTCATATTCGTGCTTATAGTGATGCTGATTATTTAGCTGAAGGAATAAGGATGAGTGAAGACTTGTCAGAATGCGAGATTATTCTCGGTGTTAAAGAGGTGAATATTTCTGACCTGATTCCGAATAAAAAATTCTTATTCTTCTCTCATACCTTAAAGAAACAACCTTACAATAGAGACTTATTGCAAGCTGTTTTGGATAATAAAATTCAATTAATTGATTACGAGGCATTAAAGAATATGTCGAATAAACGTTTAATTGGCTTTGGTCGTTATGCTGGGGTTGTTGGTTGTTACAATGGATTATTGACGTATGGTCTTAAGCATGAGCTTTATGAGTTGAAAGCTGCTAATAAATGTGCTGACCGTAAAGAGGTTGAAGAAGAGTTGAAGAAAGTTATTCTTCCTCAGAATACAAAAATCATTCTCACTGGATTTGGTCGAGTAGGACATGGAGCTAGAGAGATTCTAGAGCTTTTACCTATTAAGGAGGTAGCACCTGATGAGTTTTTAAATCAAACATTTGATTTCCCAGTTTATACTCAACTAGAGGTTGAAGAGTATTATACTAAATGTGATGATTCTGAGTTTATTAAGAGAGAGTTTTATTCAAACCCTGAGCTTTATAAATCAGACTTCAAAAAGTATCTTTCTCAATCTGACATGTACATTCCTTGTCACTATTGGAGTAATAAGGCTGATTACATCATTACACGAGAGGATTTAAAAACTGATGACGTTCGCTTGTCTGTTGTTGCTGATATTTCATGTGATATTGATTGCGCTGTAGCCTGTACAATTCGTCCAAGTAAAATTGCTGATCCAATTTATGGGTACGACCCAATAACTGAGTCTGAAGTTGATTTTAAATCAAAAGGAGTTATTGCTGTTATGGCGGTTGACAACTTGCCATGTGAATTGCCTTTGGATGCTTCTGAAGATTTTGGAAGGGAGTTAATAAAGGAGGTTTTTCCATCTTTAATACTTGATGATAAGGATTTAATTATTGCGCGTGGAAGTGAGACGACATTATACGGTGAATTGTCTGAAGACTTCCAATACCTGGAGAGTTATTTAAAAGGACTTGAATAATGGAAAAAGGCAACAAGAAAATAATCAGAGGATGGGTTTCGTACGATTGGGCAAATTCGGTGTATAATTTGGTGATTTCTTCTGCAATTTTTCCCATTTTCTTTGAAAAGGCAACCACAAATGCATATATCAATCGTCTTTATAACGATGGTTCTCCTGGTTTTGACCCAAGTACTATCTCAGTTCGAACAGAGGATGTGACATCATTTTTTTTTGGAATAGAAATAACTAGTTCTGTATTATACACCTACGTTCTTGCAGCATCTTTTTTAGTAGTTTCATTTTTATCACCCCTCCTTTCAGGAATTGCTGATTATTCTGGAAAGAAAAAATCTTTCATGAGGTTTTTCTGTTATTTAGGTGGGGTTTCATGCATTGGGCTTTATTTCTTTGATCCGAATAATATGGGGGTTAGCATGATTCCATTTTTTTTAGCAAGCATAGGCTTCTGGAGTAGTCTGGTGTTTTATAATTCATTCTTACCTGAAATTTCAGAACCTAATGATCATGATCGTATTTCAGCTAAAGGGTTTTCAATGGGATATATCGGAGGTATGGTGCTACTTATTATTTGTTTGATATGGAATATGGTATTAGAGTACGATATTAGATATTGTTTCATCTTTGTTGGGATTTGGTGGGTTTCTTTTAGTCAAATTGCATATAGAGTTCTTCCTGATAATATCTATAACCGTAAGAAAGAGAGGGGTATTATTTGGAAAGGGTTTGATGAATTGAAAATTGTTTTTAAGGAGTTTAAAAAAACGAAACGACTAAAACGTTTTATTACGTCATTCTTTTTCTTTAACACAGGTGTTCAAACTGTTATGCTTATGGCTACATTGTATGCGTCAAGAGAAATATTTAAAATTCCAGAAGAAATACGATCAAGCTTAACGCATGAAGAGATTGTAGCAAAAGAAGGTGAGGGAACAGCAGGTTTAATAATTGCGATACTGTTAATTCAGATTTTAGGTGCTGTAGGTGCTTTTTTCATCTCTAGGTTATCAGGCAAGATTGGGAATATGAAAACATTGACAATTGCCGTTGGGTTTTGGATTCCACTATGTATTTTCGCATACTTTATTGGTCAGGGGGAACACGGCCATTTTTATGCGCTTGCCTGTTGTGTTGGAGTTGTAATGGGAGGTGTTCAATCATTATCTAGATCGACCTACGCTAAATTTTTACCTGAAACAAAAGATCACGCGAGTTATTTTTCATTCTATGATGTGACTGAAAAAATAGGTATTGTTTTGGGAACATTCTTTTTTGGGTTTATGGAATACATAATGGATGATATTAGAGCTTCAATTCTTTCAATAATTTTCTTTTTTGTTGTCGGGTTGTTGTTTATTTTTAGAGTTCCAAAAAATGAAATTGAATATGAAGTACTCTAAGTTATAAGAGTCAGTTGCTGTGGTTGGTAATTACTTCTAATCTTTTTTTATTGAGCTTTATTTTGACTTCAACAGCTATTGACTAGCTTTAATCTTGTACTATTAAATTGTTATTATGAAATTCACTTTACTGTTTGTTTTTTCATCCCTGTTGATGTTTGTTTCTTACTCAAAAAACTATTCATGTAACTGCACTACAGTAACGAATTATCCTAACCATGAATATTCAGACGGGACTGTATAAGATTCTTCAAATACAACTACTTATTTAGGTTATGTTAATGGCAAGAAAAAAGATGCAGAATCTACATGTTCAGCTGTTGGCCAGGATTTAAGTTTTAATCTTCCTCCTAATAATGGGTTAGATAGCACAACATTTATTATGACTTGTGCGATATAATAATTATCATTTAATTTAAATGATAATTTATTTCTTAGGCATGAAAAAAGCGAATGAATTCTCAATCGCTTTAAAATAGAATATATTTTTTACTTACGCTTTTTTGTAGAAAGGGAGTTTGACAATTTTGGCTTTTATGCCTTTACTTCTTATTTCAATAAATATTTCATTATTCAAAGCACTGAAGTCTTTCACTACATATCCAAGACCAATTGAGATTTTCATTGAAGGAGACATTGTGCCAGAAGTAACTCTTCCAATTACATTTCCATTCGCATCCAGAATAGGATAGTCATGGCGCGGAATACCACGATTAATCATCTCAAAAGCAACAAGTTTACGAATTGTACCTTCTTCTTTTTGTTTTACTAAAAATGCTTTGTCGTTAAAGTTATCTTTTGAGAGTTTTGTGATCCATCCTAGCCCTGCTTCTAAGGGTGATGTCGTGTCATCAATATCATTTCCATATAAGCAGAATCCCATTTCTAATCTCAATGTGTCTCTCGCTGCTAGGCCAATTGGCTTAATGCCAAAATCTGCTCCAGCGTCAAATACTTTATCCCAAATTTGAGCTGCGTTACTATTCTTACAGTAGATTTCAAATCCTCCAGACCCAGTGTATCCTGTCGCAGAAATAATTACATTTTCAACTCCAGCAAAATCAGCTACTTCAAAATGATAGTATTTTATTTCAGCTAAATCAATCGATGTTAAAGATTGCATAGCTTCAATTGCCTTAGGACCTTGGATTGCAAGTAATGAGTAGTCCTCAGATAGATTACGCATTTCTGCATCGAATATATTAAATGAGGAGATCCAATTCCAATCTTTCTCAATGTTAGAGGCATTAACTACTAATAGATATTCTTCTTCTTTGATTTTATAGATGATTAAATCATCAACGATCCCACCATTTCCATTTGGCATGCAGCTATACTGAGCGCGACCAATGGTCAGTGTAGACGCATCGTTAGATGTCACCTTTTGAATTAAGTTTAATGCCCCAGCTCCAGAAATGAAAAACTCTCCCATGTGAGAGACGTCGAAAATACCAACGCCTTCACGGACAGTTTGGTGTTCACCATTTACACCTTCGTATTGTACGGGCATATTATAACCTGCAAAAGGGACCATTTTGGCACCTAAGGAAATATGTTTACTTGATAAAGCAGTGTCTTTCATGTGAAATATTTTTTTTGTCAAATTTAAGAAATTCAAATCTCTGTCAAAGCTCATTAATAGAAAAGGATGAAATAATCATAGGCGCCTAGAAAATGCTCAGTTATTCAATAAGATTATTCATTTTTACAAATGAGTAAAGCGAGTTCTTTTCCAACTAAAGTTCCAATTGCAATACCCATTCCTCCAAGTCTCACACCACAGTATAAGTGTTTGCCTAATTTTTTTATGATAGGTTTCTTAGATTTACCAACACCCATTATTCCTGCCCATTTATGATCTATTTCGAATGGTGTATTGGGTAAAATAACATCCCTTAAAAGTGAGGTTAATGATTTAATAATTAATTCTGTATTTTCCAAAGCGATAGAAGTTTCACCCTCTATGTCCATGTTTCTCCCACCACCAAATAAGATTCTATTATCAATGTTTCTGAAATAATAATATCCTTCATTATAGTGGAATGTCCCTTTTATTTTTAAGTTTTGAATCGGTTTAGTGATAATCACTTGAGCTCTTGCGGGGGATATATCTTCTGAAGGAATCAATGCTTTGCCAAATCCATTTGTACAGATTGCAATATTCTCAGATTGAATATCCCCTCTATTTGTTATGACATTGTCCTCCTCAATGTTTATTGCTTCTACTCCAAATAAAACGTGGATATCCTGAGAAGTGACTTTTTTATAAAACTCATGATTCATAGAGGCAGTATCTATTTGCCCTTCTAGTCGATTAAAAATACTAGTAATTACATTTTTAAATCCAAATTTAGTTGCAACATCTGGATCAATAGAATAGGCATCTTCTTCACCTATAATTTCTTTCAATTTTTGATTGAAGTATGGGATTTTTTCTTTTACTTTCTCGAAGAGATTTATTTCATCTTTAGTAATAAGATCCCAAGAACCATTCGTTTCAAGTCTTAATTTTTGGTCGCCAATCAACTCGCGTAAATGGGAAAGTCCTTCCCAACGTAATTTTACAGTTTCCCATACATCTTTTTCTGAGTTTTTCTGAAAGTCAGAATAAAGTTCTGTCGCACTACCGAAACATGCAAACCCTGCATTTTTTGAGCTTGCTCCACTGGGAAGGTATCCACGCTCAATAATAACAATTTTACTCGCTGGATTTGCTTTACGAATTTGTATTGCAGTGCTATATCCAACTATTCCTGCACCAATTATTAGGTAATCAATATTTTGAAAGAAGGTTTTCTGTTCCCAATAACTTATTTTTTCACTGTTTATCATGGTGTTAGAAAGTATATTTCTGCGTTATTTTAACCATATTTGTACAAATAATAATTCAAATTTAAACGAAATCTGTAACTGGTTGTTCAGAGTTACGTTTAAATGATATAATATGAAGTATTTTATTGTTTTAGCTATGCTGCTTTTTGGAGCCATCGGATGGTCTCAAGGTTTAAATTTTGTCTTTCTAGGAAAGATTGATAATTTCGACTTGGGCAAAAGTGAAGGAGGAGTTAAAATCTCAATCATTCAAAATGGAACAGTGGCTTCTTCTCAAAGTTCATCAAATGGTAAGTATACTTTGAAGGTGAATATGTCCTATACTGAACCGTTTGATATTGTTTTTTCCAAATCTGGATTTGTCTCCAAGACAGTTTCATTTGATTTGACTAATTTAAACCAAGAAGACATTCCAGCATCCACTGAGTACTATCCATTAGAGGCATTAGATATGTCCATATTCAAAGTTCGCGATAATGTTGATTTTAGTTTTTTAGACAGAGAGCCAGTTGTATCTTTTACTTATGATCAGAATAGCTCTGGAGCTAAATTTGATTCAAGAAAGTCTACTCAGATTAAAACAAAAATTAAAAACCTGCTAAATGATGCAGAAAAAAAACAAGCAAAATTAGAAGCAGATTACCAAGAAGCAATTCAAGTAGGGGATGATGCCTTTAGTGAAAACAAATACGAGGAGGCTCTGTCAAGTTTCGAAGAAGCGTTAAGTTATAAGCCTCAAGAAAAGTATCCAGTGGATAAGATTATGAAATTAGATGCTTTGATTCAGATACAGAAAAGTTTATTATTGGCAGATAAACAAGCTAATGCAGCATATTATAATTTAATTGAAACAGGAGATAATTTACGTGATCATGATAATCTGGAAGGAGCAATCTCGAAGTATAAGGCTGCTATAATAAAGAAAGATGAGCAATATCCAAAAGATCAGATTGTTGCTTTAACTAAAATGTTAGCAGATCGTGAAAAAGAAGCTGAAATTCAAGTTCTGTATGATACTTATATAAAAGCAGGAGATCAATTGGTTGATGAAAAGAAATTTCTTTCGGCAATAAAAAAATATAACGAAGCACTTACCTTAAAGCCGGGAGAGCAACAGCCTGTTGATAAGGCAGATGAAGCAGAACGTTTAGAAAAATCGAAAGGTCGGGAAACAGACGCTCAGTATGAAAAAATATTAACCGTTGCTGAGAATAAAATCAAATCGGGAGAATATAAAAGAGCAATAGAGCTAATTAATAGAGCTATTAAGTTTAAGCCTGAAGATCCTCGTCCTCAACTCTTATTAGAGAGGGTTTCTGAAATTAAATCTTTAGATGCGAAATACACTGACATGATGATTTCTGCGAATGCATTGATGTTAAGAAAGAAGTATCAAGAGGCAAAAGAAACATATAAAAATGCAATGAATGTTAAGCCACACGAACTTGAGCCTGGAATTAAGATTGCTGAGATTCAACAAGTTTTAGATCATATGTTGAATACTAACAAATCTGACCTTGTCAACATAGAGAGTTTTAATTTAATTATTAAAGAGGCAGATGTGTTATTTAGAAATGAAGGTTATGCTTCTGCTAAAAATAAGTACGAAGAGGCTATAGGTATTAATTCTTCAAGCACATATGCTAAAGCTAAAGTAAAAGAATGTGAGCGAATGGAGTCGTATCGAAAGGTTGTAGATACTGCTGACAATAGTTTTAATAAAGCTTCATACAATAAAGCTCTAAAATACTATAACAGAGCTTTAATTCTCAATAATTCTGCCCCTTACCCTAAACAAAAAATATCAGAAATCAATGTTATTTTGAATCCGCTAACGATCGAAATTGTAGTATTGGAAGATTTAGGAGATCCATTTGATGAAAATAACGTCCTTGATGGTGGCTCTGTTCTTCAAAAATCAGAATCTGAGCGCAGCTTTTTGAAGACCAAAAAAATTAGACGTAAACAAAAACTTATCAGGGGTATAGAGGCAGAAGCGGTATTAGCAGAAGTGAAGTCAAACTACAATAATTCAAATGGGATATATCGGATTCAAAAAAAAATCATTCGTGATATAGAGGAAGCTGATTTAGATCGTCAGACAACGATTGATTCACTTAGAGAAACACAATTGGAAATAGAAAAGGAAGATCAGGGTAACATTAGTTTCGAAAATGCTGAGAACATTACTTTTCAACGAGCTTTAGACCTTATAAAGACAGAGTCAATATTAGACTATACTGAAACTAAGGGGGTATATGAAGATAATGCAGGCATTATTAATTCATATAACACTGCTCAGGCTGAAAAAGCAGTAATTGATACTAGAAAGCGGAAAGATAAAACGGAATACATTAGGAGTGTTCGATATAATATTATTAAAGAAGACAGCGTACGTACAGAAGTTGAAATTGAATTAGTTTTAAAAGTAAATAATGAGATTGCTGAGGTTAAAAAAAGAGTTATAGATGATATAGATAGGCTGTCTGAAAACAGAATTAAAAATAATGAGTTACTAAAAGCGAGTGAGCGTAAATTAACAGGTGCCCATTTTAAGAGATATAATGAAGAAATAGAGACGTATACTCAGAACAAAGTACTTATCAACAAAGAGGTTAAAATAATAGGAGAGCAAGATGTTCTTGCGAAAGAAGTTCACGCTAAGACAGTAGGCTCCTTTAGATTAGTAGAAAATAAAGCGTTTATTAACACACAGGGTGATTTAGAAGACAATGAAGATAGTAGATTAAAGATACAGGAAAAGATTGATAGCTCTTACGTCGGAGTCGGATATGAAACAATAGCAATGTTAAAAGAAAAATCAGCTATATCTGAAGATTTAAAAGAAATAGAGAACGCAGTTTTAGCTGAGAACTATGCCAATAATATTAGAGTGCGAAAGAAGCATTTTGATGCGTCTAAAAAAGTTCATAATGTAACTGACGCTCCTAAAAATAGATCTAAGGTTGCGAATAGCTTAGGTAAGGATTATCCTGAAGGTGTAAGTCAAGAATCCTTTTCTAAAAGCGATAATAATGGACTGATTACCACTATCATTACACGACGTATTGTTGTTGTTGATCGTCACGCAGATGTCTATATTCGTACTCAAACTTTAAGCGGAGTTACTTACAGTAAAAATGATAAACCAAGTTTAAGTTATGTTTGGCAAAATGAAACTCAAGCGTCTCATTTGGAGCGTCATTTTTAGTTCATTTATTCTATGCTCTTGTGGCGAAGGAAAAAATACTATTATTAGTTCTATTCGAGGTATCACTTTATTTGGTGAAACACAAGGGACAACCTATGGTGTCATAATCGCTGAAGGAAATTCTAAGGTCACTAAGGAGCGCCTAGACTCTTTATTTCTAACTTTTGATCAATCTCTATCTACTTATATTGAATCATCTGTAATTTCTATTTTAAATAGATCAACGGATTCAGTCAGAATTAAAGATAATTCTGGCTATTTTAAGGATTGCTACGTTAAAAGCGAATCAATTTTTAACGAAACAAATGGTTGTTTTGACCCTTCTGTTTTTCCATTAGTAAAAGGCTGGGGATTCATGAATAACATGGATACACTATTAAGTCAATATGAAGTAGATTCAGTACTTATGTTCGTAGACTTCACTCCGGGTAAGCTATATGATGTTGATTTCGAAATTGATGATATTCTTTTTAAGAAGAAGCATTCACGATTTATGATTGATTTCAATGCTATTGCACAAGGTCAATCTGTTGATGTCGTTGATCGTTTCTTGTCTGATGAAGGTCATTCTAATTACTATATTGAAATTGGAGGAGAGATTATTGTTCGCGGTAAGAATCGAGAAGGAATTAATTGGAGAATTGGAGTCGACGTTCCAAAAGACAACTTGAAAGAACGAAGTGTAGAAAACATAATATCTATTTCTAATAAAGCGGTTGCAACTAGTGGGAATTATCGAAAATTCTATATTAAAAATGGTGTAAAATATACACACATTTTGAATCCAAAAACAGGGGTTCCAGTTCAACACTCATTGTTAAGTGCAACAGTCATTGCAAACGATTGTGCAACTGCCGACGGATATGCTACGGCATTTATGGTAATGGGTACTGAAGCATCCTTAGCCTTTGTTCATGAACATTCGGATTTGAACCTAGATGTTTATCTATTATCTAGCGATACTGATGGGGGTATTAAACGCTCTATGTCTGATGGTTTCCCGAAGTATATCGCTGAGTAGGTTTAATAACTTCAAGACATATTTTTAAGTTATCTTTGAGCTACTAAAAAACAAACAACTTCCTAAGACGCTTCCTATTTTGAAGTTATAAAACCAATATTATGAGACTATTATTTAATGCTTTAGTTTTTTTCCTTTCTTTTAGTATTTTTAGTCAAGATCCTGAAGTAGGTGATTTCCATCAAGGAGGAGTCGTTTTTTATGTGGATTCTTTAGGTAAGGGATTAATCTTAGACACCACATATTTAGAAGCGACGTATGACTGGGTTGCTAATCAGCCTATGTTGTCTAATTGGGCGGCACCTTTCTCATTTCATCCTGGGGCTGTTGAAGAATTTATCGGGGCAGGGCAGTTTAATACAAATAATCTTGCTTTATATGGTAGCGATTATGCTGCAAATATATGCTATAATAATAGCTCTGGAGGATATACAGATTGGTTTCTCCCTTCTCATGATGAATTATGGCAGATGATGATGAATGTAGAATTGATTGACTCTACCATAAGTATTCATGGAGGAGAGTATTTCGATGTCGGACCTCACTGGAGTTCAACTCAGGCTTTAAATCCATCCTATGCCAATATAGCTTATCCATACTCTACAAATTTAGCGGGAGATCCAATGGGCCCCTTTCAATCAATAAAAAGTAAAAATACTGGAGCTTTAGTTAGGGCGGTTAGATGTATTGATAATGATTGTGCTTTTGTTGGTTCACCAACATTTGGATGTAATGATCCTATTGCAGAAAATTATGATCCTACGGTAGGTGTCAATGATAATTCTTGTGTTTATATTATGGGGTGTACTGATCCTAATTCATGCAATTATGATTCCTCAGCTACGATGGACGATTTCACGTGTGATTATAGTTGTATTGGCTGTACAGATTCGATGGCATTAAATTATTTGAATGAGACTGTTACCATTGAAGATGGTTCTTGTTTATATTGTACAGATGAATACCAAATTATTACTATTGATTACGATACATTAATAGATAATTCAGTCTTCTTTTCTATAGACAGCTTAGGTGTCACTTTTGAGGAAGTGATTGGCGGACCATTTAATCAAGGCTTTTGTATTCCTGATGGATGCTACACGTTAACAATGTTAGCCTCATGTAACATTACCGATACTTGGTATGGAAACACATTTACTATTGGTGATTTTTCTTATACATTAGAGACCCCATTTGCATCCGTAGAGTTTTATTTAGGTGATTACGATTGTAACGGAGACTGTGTTTCTGTTGGTGAGCCTTGTGATGATGAAGACACGAACACCTTAGATGACGTTATTCAAGAAGACTGTGAGTGTGTTGGCACATCACAAGTAATTGTTGATGAATTAGAGGCTTTGTCAGTGCTTATCTATCCTAACCCAGTATCTAATCAACTAGTAATAGACTTAGGTGATTTAACAGGTATTACGTCAACTATCAAACTTTACGGCTCTTCGGGCAGGCTTTTGTTTGAGAAGCAGTCTAATTCTACGATTAAAATTGACGTTTCTTCTTATGCAAAAGGGCTATATATTCTGGAGTTATCTACTTCTGATAAAGTGTTAAGAAGCCAAGTGATAGTAGAATAACCTTGAGGATATACACCCTATTATGTTACTTGGAGTGTGAAAAAATATGAGTTGATAGAATAGCTATGGTATTTACTATATTATTTTAATAAACGCTCTATATCTTATGGTTTATCGAAGTATATCATTGAATAGGTTTTCCGCAATTAGGTGTGTGTAACTAATTATCATCTTTTTTTTTATCGCACTTTTTTAAAGTAATTTCAATCTAATGAAAGCGGTTCTTAAAAAGAAAGTAATTAAGATTTCACTTCTAATAATAGCGGCTCTTGTCTCTTTTTTTATTACAGGATATTATTGGTCAAACTTTTCTTTGTCTAGTATTTCATTTGTGCCAATTTCAATCATAGTACTTGCTTTTATTTATATTTTAATTCAAATATTAAAGCCGTTTTTTTTAAAAGAAATTTTTTGGTGGGATTGGTTATACTATATTGCTTTAGTCGCTATTCTGGCACCTATATTTGTTGCGAATTCATCAAATCAAATAATATTCCATTACATTACTGATTACGGAATGCTTTTTTTAATTCTTCCAATTCTTTTTGATACTAAAACCTTGTTCAATGGCCGCAATAAGTAAGAATGTTCACTTCATAGCTATAGGAGGTAGTGCGATGCATAATTTGGCAATTGCCTTAAGTAGAAAAGGGATGCGCGTTACTGGTTCAGATGATGAGATCTTCGAACCATCAAAATCGCGTTTAACGAAACAAGGGATTTTACCAAATACGATTGGTTGGAATTCAGAGAATATCAATGAATATATAGATGCCGTAATTTTAGGAATGCATGCGCGAGAAGATAATCCTGAGTTGTTAAAAGCAAAGGAATTAAATATTCCAATATTCTCTTATCCTGAGTATTTATATGAACAAAGTAAGGATAAGAAAAGAGTTGTGATTGGAGGTTCTCATGGAAAAACAACAATAACATCGATGTTACTTCATGTAATAAATGCAGTTGGAATGAATGTAGATTATATGGTCGGTGCGCAATTAGAAGGGTACGACTGCATGGTTAAAATAACGGATGAAGCGGAAGTTATGATTCTTGAAGGTGATGAGTACTTGAGTTCGCCAATTGATCGTAGACCAAAATTTCATTTGTATAATCCACATGTCGCTATTATTAGTGGGATTGCTTGGGATCATATTAATGTATTTCCAACGTTTGAGAATTATGTAGAGCAGTTTGAGAATTTTTGTAAGGTGATAGAGAAGGGGGGGACTTTTATTTACAACACAGAAGATACTGAAGTGAATAAGCTGGGTGAGAATTATAATGATTCATTAAATACAATACCATATAATACTCCTCAATACGATGTTACAGCAGATGGAACTTTACTTCATTTTGGAGGAGAATTGTATGCACTTAAGATCTTTGGAGGACATAATTTGCAGAATTTAATTGGTGCAATGCGTTTAGGTGAGTCAATTGGAATATCAAATTCTGATTTTCTAACTGCCATGTCTTCTTTTACAGGAGCAGGGAAACGTTTGCAAAAAGTGGCAGAAAGTAAGGGCTTTTCAATGTTTAAAGATTTTGCACATTCTCCTAGTAAATTGAAAGCAACTACAAAAGCGGTAAAAGAACAATTTATTGCCCGTAGAGTTGTGGCTTGTATGGAATTACATACGTTTTCATCATTAAATAAAGAGTTTCTTCCACAATATAAAAACGCTATGAACGCTGCTGATGAGGCTGTAGTTTATTTTAGTCCAGATGTTGTTAAACATAAAAAACTTGAGCCTATTACGGCAGAGCAGGTAAGTGACGGATTCGGAGGAAATGTCCGTGTGCTGACAGATACAAATGGCATTCTTGCATTTATTCGCGCTCAAAATTGGTCGAATGCAGTCCTACTTATGATGTCTTCAGGTAACTTCGATGGGATTGACTACGATAAGCTAGGGGATGAGTTGAAGTCTTAGTCTTTGAACTTTAATGCTTCAGATCTTCCTTTCTTGAAAATCTTATTGCTATCATTCTTTCCTTTTCGAAGCTCTTTTTTTATCTCCTCAGGGAGCTCGTTAATTTCTTCGCACTCATCTGAACAGCAATCATTCATTTTCGCCTTACATTTTTCACATTGAATAAATAACAAGTGGCATGACTGATTTGCACAATTAGTATGGTCGTCACATACTTCTCCGCATTGGTGACAAAGAGAAATCACATGATCAGAAACACGCTCACTTCGACGCTCATCAAACACAAAATTTTTCCCTTTAAATTTATTATCTAACTCTTGTTCCTTAACCTGACGAACATATTCTATGATTCCTCCTTCAAGTTGGAAAACATTCTTAAATCCTTTGTGTTTGTAATATGCACTTGCCTTTTCACATCGAATACCACCAGTACAATACATGACAAGGTTCTTATCCTCTTTATGTTCTTTTAAATCTTCTTCAATAATATCTAAAGAATCTCTAAAAGTATCTACATCAGGAGTAATTGCTCCTTCAAAATGACCAATTTCACTTTCGTAGTGATTACGCATATCCACAAGAATTGTATTCTCTTGTGTTATCATATCATTGAACTCTTGTGCTTTTAAGTGTATCCCAATATTAGTAGCATCAAACGTATCATCATTTAAACCATCTGATACAATTTTATCTCTAACCTTAATTTTAAGTTTCAAAAAGGACTTATTATCCTGTTCTATGGCTATGTTTAGTCGTACACCATCTAAGAATGATATGGTGTCCAAATGTACTTTAAACTCTTTAAATTTGGCTGCAGGAATAGACAATTGAGCATTAACCCCTTCGTTTGATACGTAAGTACGGCTAAGGACATCTAACTCATTCCAAGCGACAAAGAGGGTGTCTCTAAATATTTGAGGGTTTCCAATTTTATGGTACTGATAGAAAGAAATTGTCAAGCGCTTTTCGCCTGCTTCATCAATTAATTTAGCTCTTTCGTCAGCACTTAATTTGTTATACAGTTGCATGCTATATACGTTTTAAGTGTAAAGATATAGCGCAAAGATACGAAGAAAATAAAAAAGGGTGCTTAGCGAAATACAATCTTTCTATATACGATAGTAATAAATATACTATTTATCGTAGTCAGTAGCAGCATAGCTAACATGGAGACAGTCATCGTTGAGATAGGGTTGTAAAACCCTCGTGGTCCTTGAATTAATTTAGCGTAAATATCTTCTTTGGTCATTACCTCAAATGCTGCATTAGATTTTTTAACTTCTGCAAAGCTTTCAGGATTTTCAAGCATTTTTTGAATCCCAACTTCAGCTTCAGCTATTTGATGTTCATTGAATCCAGGGTCAATTTTTGAATAATAAAAGAATATAAAGAGACTAACTAATACTGCATAAGGTACTCCAGCCGACATTGCATTTTTAATATCACGTAGAGCATTTCCATTGTCTGTATCTTCCCGTTTTTGTTTGTACAGGCCAGCTGTTATAGCTAATAACAAACATAATATATTAATCATTACAGATGGTACTACATTGTATGCAAAAGCTCCTGTGTAAAAGAAGCTCATTTTAGCAATCATCCATAGTGCAGCAAAGAGTATTCCGATTTTAATGGTAATCTTCATTATTCAAGATTAGCTATTCATTGTAACTAAGAACTCTTCATTTGATTTCGTGCTACTCATACGATCTTTTATGAATTCCATTGCTTCAACTGGGTTCATGTCTGCAATAAACTTACGTAATACCCATATTCGTTGAAGCATGTCTTTATTTAATAAAAGATCTTCTCTACGTGTCCCTGAAGATGTTATATCAATTGCTGGATAAATTCTACGGTTAGAAATTTTACGATCTAATTGAAGCTCCATATTACCAGTTCCTTTGAATTCCTCAAAGATAACCTCATCCATTTTAGATCCTGTTTCAGTTAATGCTGTAGCGATGATTGAAAGTGAACCTCCATTTTCAATTTTACGAGCAGATCCAAAGAAACGTTTTGGTTTGTGTAATGCGTTTGCATCGACGCCTCCCGAAAGCACTTTACCTGATGCAGGAGATACAGTGTTATATGCTCTTGCTAAACGTGTAATAGAATCTAAAAGAACACAAACATCATGTCCACATTCAACCATACGTTTTGCTTTCTCAAGTACCATATTTGCAACCTTAACGTGACGGTCAGCTGGTTCATCAAATGTTGATGCAATCACTTCAGCATTTACTGATCGTGCCATATCTGTAACTTCCTCAGGGCGCTCATCAATAAGTAATACAATTAAATATGTTTCAGGGTGATTTGCAGCAACGGCGTTCGCAACGTCTTTTAGTAACATTGTTTTTCCCGTTTTTGGCTGGGCTACAATCATACCCCGCTGTCCTTTACCAATTGGAGCAAACAAATCCATTACACGTGTTGATAAAGTCTCTTGTGCGTGTCCTGTTAATTTGAATTTTTCATCTGGGAAAAGCGGTGTCAAGTATTGGAAAGGAACACGGTCTCTAATATATGATGGTGGTCTCCCATTAATTGATTCTACTTTTACCAGTGGGAAGAATTTTTCTCCTTCACGAGGAGGACGAATTGTCCCAACAACTGTATCTCCAGTTTTTAATCCAAACAATTTGACTTGACTTTGAGATACATATATATCATCTGGAGAAGAAAGGTAATTGTAATCAGATGATCTTAAAAAACCATAACCATCTTGCATTACCTCTAAAACCCCCTCAGCACTAACAATTCCAACCAAGTTGTACATTTCTTCCTCCTCTTTACTAGGGCGTCTGTCGTTTTGGTTTCTATTAGTGTTTTTGTTACCGTTATTTCTATCGTTATTTCTATCGTTATTGCGATTTCTGTTGTTGTTGTTGTTGTTGTTGTTGTTGTTGTTGTTGTTGTTGTTAGGCTTTCGCGCTTCAATATCTTTTGAGGGCTCTTGCGTAGTGCTTGAATTTTTATCTCCAGTAATCTTTATTGGAGAGTCTTGAGGAATTGCTTTTTTAGCAGCGACTTCTTGTAGTGTTTCCTTTTTTTTCGGAGCAGGTTCTTTTTCAATCTTCACTTCTTTTACCTCAACTTTTACTATTGGCATAACTTCTGATTTTTCATCAAAGAGAGTGTTTGCAGGTTCAGTCATTACCTTTTTACGTGTTCTTTTACGTTTTGGTTTGTCATCATCATCATCATCATCATCAGTTGGTTTGTTTGAAAGTGAAGTGACTAAGTCTACTTTTTTCATTGATTCAAAACCTTCAATACCTGAAGTTTTTGCTATATCTCTAAGTTCAGCAATTTTCTTGCTTTCCAGTTCGTTTTTATCCATCGATAAAGTCTAAAGTTTTTTTTGATTGTAATGTAAATGTAAATCGGGAAATTTAGGGAAATTCGATCGAAGCGTGATTCGATATGCAATATTAACAATTTTCTTTAAATCTACAAATATCAAATGCTTAATCTTCTTAACACTCACTTGTTTATTCGTTATAGCTGACTGTGCTATAGTTGTTTTTTTTTTGATTGAATTGTTATCTTCACGATATGGGAAAACTAGCTTTACATTGGAAGATACTTATCGCAATGGCTTTAGGGGTCATTTGGTCTTTAATTTCAGGTGCTTACGGATTGAATGGTTTCACTACAAATTGGATAGATCCTTTCGGTACAATATTCATCAATATCCTAAAATTTATTGCAATTCCATTGGTTTTGTTTTCTATTGTTACAGGGGTTGCTGGCTTAGGTGATCCTTCTCAATTGGGACGAATAGGTGCGAAAACTTTAGGCCTTTATCTTATTACAACAGTCTTTTCTGTCTCAATTGGATTGTTAATTGTAAATATATTTGTTCCTGGAAACAATTCGAATGAAAGTACACGAATTAGCCATAGATTAGAATATGAGGTGTGGGCAAATAGTAATAACATCGAGATTAAAGATGGAAGAAATGAAATGGCCAATTCGGGGGAGAAGGAATTGGAAGAAATACGTATGAAACTCCAATCCGACATGGATAGCGATGAGTATAAAACAATGTCTGCTAAGAATTCCCAAAAAGATGCTAGTAAAAAACAAGGTCCTTTGCAACCTTTAGTAGATATGGTTCCAAGCAACATCGTTCAAGCATTGGGGAATGGAAAACTGATGCTTCAGGTTATATTTTTCGCATTATTCTTTGGTGTCGCAATAATAATGATGCCTAAGGAAAAAACAGCATCTGTCCTAAGCTTCTTTTCTAATATGAATGAGATATTTATTAAAATGGTTCATATGATAATGAATTTTGCTCCTTTCTTTGTATTTTGCTTAATGGCTGGAGTATTAGCTAAATCTGCAGATACATTGAGTGAATTAATGGATGTTTTTGTGCAGCTTGGTTTTTATGCACTGATTGTCTTTGGGGGTTTAATGGTAATGCTTTTTGGGTTTTACCCATTGATGCTCAAGGTTTTTGGCGTTAAGATAGGGTATCGAGAGTTCTTTAGAGGTATCAGCCCTGCTCAGTTCTTAGCTTTTTCTACAAGCTCTTCTGCGGCTACATTACCTGTAACAATTGAGTGTGTAAATAAGAATTTAAAGGTTCCAGAGAAAGTTAGTGATTTTGTATTACCAATTGGTGCAACAGTAAATATGGATGGTACGTCTTTGTATCAAGCCGTTGCTGTTATATTTTTAGCGCAATACCACGATGTCGACTTAAGTATGATGCAGCAGCTTGGAATTGTAGCAACAGCTACTTTAGCTTCTATTGGTGCAGCAGCAGTTCCAAGTGCCGGATTGATTATGCTTATGATTGTATTAGATTCAATTGGATTAAACCCATTGTGGGTAGCAATTGTTTTTCCCGTTGATCGAATATTAGATATGTGTAGAACTGTAATTAATGTTACTAGTGATGCTACTGTGTCAGCAATTATAGCGAAGAGTGAAAAGTTAATGGATTAGTCTCAATTTTTTCTAAATGTATGTCGCAGAGCGCTTCATATTTAATGAGCTTAGATATATGAGTTATTATATTTTTCCCTTTAGATACTTCCCGGTAAAACTAGCTTTACAGTTTACAATGTCTTCCGGTGTTCCTTCAAACAAGATAGTGCCTCCTTTAGCTCCACCTTCAGGGCCTATGTCAATAATATGATCGGCGCATTTCACAACATCCATATTGTGCTCAATGACAATAATTGAGTGACCTGCATTGATTAACTGATTGAAGGCTATGATAAGTTTGTCTACATCGTGAAAGTGTAGTCCTGTTGTAGGCTCATCAAAAATAAATAGAGTAGGGTTACTTTTAGTTCCTTTTGCTAAGAATGACGCAAGTTTGATTCGTTGTGCTTCACCACCACTTAAAGTGCTTGATGACTGTCCAAGTTTTAAATACCCTAAACCAACTTTTACCAAAGGAGTTAGTTTAGAAATAATCTTTTCTTCTATTCTCTCTGTTCCTGCTTGGAAGAATTCCAATGCGCTTTGGATGTCCATGTGTAGAATGTCAGATATTGATTGATCGCGAAATTTAATGTCAAGTGTCTCTGATTTGTAGCGTGTTCCATTGCACTCTTCGCAGTTCAGATGTACGTCTGCCATAAATTGCATTCCAACAGTTATTTCACCATCTCCTTCACAGACTTCACAACGACCACCATCTACGTTGTAACTAAAGAACCCTGGTTTGTATCCTCTAGTTTTAGCTAAGGGTTGACGTGTAAATAAATCACGAATATCATCAAACGCCTTAACGTATGTCGCAGGATTACTTCTTGATGATTTTCCTATTGGGTTTTGGTCAACGAATTCAACGAGCTGAACATATTGCATATCACCAGTAAATGATTTAAATTCACCCTGCTTATCTCCATATATTTCCAGTTTCTTCTTTACACAAGGCAATAAGACATCTTTCACTAAAGTCGATTTACCAGAACCACTAACACCGGTTACACAAACAAGACTATGTAAGGGGAAGTCAACATCAATATTCTTTAAATTGTTTTGCCTTGCTCCAGTAATAGTAAGTTTATTCTTAGATTTTCGTCTTTGATTAGGGACAGGAATTACTTCTTTGCCATTTAGATAATCAGCCGTTAAGCTATTTTTAGCTGTTATTAGCTTTTTGTGATCTCCTTGAAAAACAACTTCACCGCCATAAACACCTGCCATTGGTCCAATATCTAAAATTTCATCTGCCGCTTTCATTATGTCTTCTTCATGTTCTACAACGATTACTGTATTTCCAATATCACGTAAAGCTTTTAATACAAATATTAGACGTTTAGTATCCTTTGGATGTAAACCAATTGAAGGTTCGTCGAGTATATACATAGAGCCAACTAAGCTACTTCCAAGAGATGTTGCTAAATGGATTCGTTGAGACTCACCTCCGGATAAAGATCCAGAGGATCTATTTAAAGTAAGGTAGCCAAGCCCAACTTCTTTTAAGAAATGTAATCGGCTTGTGATTTCAGGAAGAATACGTTTTGTGATTTGTGCATCGTGTTTATTAGGTTTTAATTCCTCAAAGAAGGTTAAAGCATCTTCTAGCGGGAGTAAGATAATATCAGAGATACATTTTCCTTCAATCTTGACGTAGTTAGTGTCCTTGCGTAAACGCGTACCTTTACAGTCATGACATTCGGTTTTCCCGCGATAACGGGAAAGCATTACGCGGTATTGAATCTTGTATGATTTACTTTCCACAAAGTCAAAAAACTGATTAATCCCTTTCACTTGCTTGTTTCCATTCCATAATAGATCTAATTCAGCAGTATTAAGATTATTAATAGGTCGATGTATAGGGAAATCAAAATCTGAAGCCTTGTCAATGAATTTATTCATGTGTGCAATCATTTTCTCTCCTTTCCATGGTGCTACTGCACCTTCAAATATACTTATGTTTTTATTCGGTATAACTAGGTTGGGATCAACTCCAATTACCATCCCGAAACCTTCACATTTTTTACATGCTCCAAAAGGATTGTTAAATGTAAAGAAATGTTCATTGGGCTCTTGAAAAGACATTCCGTCTAATTCAAATTTATTTGAGAAAGAATACTCTTTTTTCTTAGAAACAATATGTAGTAGACAAGTTCCGTGACCTTCTACAAATGCAAGGTTGATGGAATCACCGTATCTAGATATATTATCTTCATCACTAAAGTCAGTACTGATTCTATCAATGATTAAATAAGCTTGCTCAATTCTTTTAGAAGTATTTGGAATAACATCTTCAATTAACAGGATTTCACCATTCAAGAAAAGACGTACATACCCTTGTTGTTTAAGGATTTCAAGATGACGGTCAATTCCATAGCTTTCGAATTTTGAAAGGGGGGCAAGGATCAAACATTTGCTTCCTGTATCAAGTTTCCGCAGCAGATCTATAACGTCTGAAACAGAATGTTTTTTCACTTCATTGCCAGAGATAGGTGAGGTAGTTCTACCAATTCGTGAGAAAATTACTTTTAAGTAGTCATATATTTCAGTACTTGTTCCAACAGTTGACCGTGGATTATTTGAAGTGACCTTTTGTTCAATAGCAATAGCTGGAACTATGCCTTTAATGTAGTCAGCTTCAGGTTTGTTTAACTTTCCAAGGAATTGACGTGCATAGGAAGAAAGACTCTCTATGTATCTTCTTTGTCCTTCTGCAAATAGCGTATCGAAAGCAAGTGTTGATTTACCTGATCCTGATAACCCTGTAATTACTGTAAGTTTTCCATGAGGTATTTTTACATCAATATTCTTTAGATTGTGCATTCTTGCACCTTTTATTTCGATATGCTTTTGCATAAGTATCCTTTATTGTGTCGGAGATTCAGCTTAAAGTTAATATGATATTGATTAATAATTGAAAAAAAAACATTTTTTACCCAACCTAGATTTAAAGTCATACGATATAGAGAAAGGTTACTTTTTTTACTTGAAATTTGATTTTCCAAATAGAATTTATATATTGTTGATAATTATTCATCTAAAAACGCGGTGCCTATAGCATAATTCTACTCTTAAATACAGTTTGATTTTATTACAATTAAGCTACTTAAACAGTAAGTTATGACTATTAAGATGAAGAATTTCGAAGACCGAGAGTTAGTTAACTTGTACATTGATGGAGATGAAAAAGCTTTTGAGACGTTAATGTTACGTCACAAAGAAAAGATCTATCGTTTTGTTTATATGAAACTAAGAAACAACGCTTTAGCACAGGATATTTTCCAAGATACATTTATAAAAGTTGTGAATACGCTTAAGGCTGGCTCATATAACGAGGAAGGTAAGTTTTTACCTTGGGTAATGAGAATTGCGCATAACCTGGTGATTGATCACTTCAGAAAAGCGAATAAGGTGAGGTTAATTTCTGAGTCTTCTAGTCAGCGTGATGATTTTAATATTTTTCATACACTTAAATTAGAGGATGAAAATGCACCCGAAGTAATGATGCGTGAAGAGCTTGAAACTCAAATGGTAGACTTAATTGAATACTTACCTCAATCGCAGCGTGATATATTGAGAATGAGAATTTTTAAAGAGATGTCGTTTAAAGATATCGCAAACCTCGAGGATATTAGTATTAATACTGCACTTGGAAGAATGCGTTATGCATTAATAAACTTACGAAAGATCATTGATAAGCATAATCTAGTTGTTCACTATTAGAATCTATATTAGATAGAATCAAAAACGCCATCTTTTTTCAGTATGTTATATTCTAAAATGTCATATAGCGATCTTTTTTTTCTTGATAAATGTCTGCAAAGTGGATTAATATCCCTGTTTCTTCTACATTTCCAAAGTCAGGATTTATTGCAGTCCCAAATGTTTTCATTGTAGGAGAGAGGTTCATGTATATATTTACTAGTGGTGGGATAAATTCTCCACGTTCTTTCGCGAATGAATTTAATACCTTAAATCCTTCTTTAAAATCTAATCCTTGAATCATTTTATCATAACTCACTTTATCATAATATTGATTTAGTGGTTGATGAGGAGTGATGAGTTTATCTCTATCTGGGAAGTAATGATGCATGAAGTTTAGTAAGAAATCACGCGCCTCTTTATTATAAGTAGGATACATAGTTACTTTACCGAAGAAGTATTTTATTTCAGAATGATGAAGCACAACTGCTCCTAGGCCGTCCCATATATTATCTAACGCAAAAAGTCCTTTTCTAGGGCTTACAGAAGGTTGAAAGTTTGGTTGAACCCAACTTCTTCCCAATTCAATCGTATTTGGTAAGTAATCGTTAATAAAACGTTCTGTGAACTTGAAATAATGGCTTGTGCTTAATGCTATGTTATTAGCATTATTGATAACGTCTTTGCATAAAACGTAACGGTAACCTCCAATTATTTCCTGATCTTCTTGTGACCATACAATTAACTGCTGGTAGCAATTCTCTGAAGTATCGAAGTCGTCTAGATCAACTTTTAGTCCTGTTCCTCCACCTGAATGTCTAAAGGTTATTTCACGTAATCTCCCAATTTCTTGAATAACATTTGGTGCATTATGTATATTAACAGAGTAAATATCGTTTCCACCTTTACGAGTATGCCTTAAAAAGCGGTCTTTATTAAGTTCTTTAATCAATAAAGACCTATCTATAGGCTCAATAATTTGTTCCATTTTATAATTCGTTTCGAAGTTCGTAAACCTGCTCTTTTATTAATTCTGCTAATTCATTATCATTTTTATTTTTCATTAAAAATGATTTTTTTATAGGTTTTCCAACAACTAACTTCATGTGTTTGTTCCGTTGTTTAAATAATTCATTAGAAAGATAAAGCATTTCAATGTTTGCTTTAATCCCAAGGGATTTACGAAATAGAGAAAGTCGATAAAAGAAGTTAGAGAGTGCACCGTCAATATATATCGGCACTATAGTGCGATCAAATTCTTTTGAATAAGATACAAATGTTTTTTTCCAGATGAGGTCTTTAATTTCTTTTTTTTGTTTCCTGCTTACTAATCCTGCTGGAAAGATACATACAGCTTCTTTAGATTTAAAGAGTTCTGATACCTGATCTCTGATTGAACCTTTCGTTTTACCATGCTTATTAACGCCTACGAACATCTCTTGCATGTTTTCAAGACCAAGCAATAAGTCATTAACAATAAACTTTAAGTCTTCACGATGACCTCGTAATGCAGAAACAAGAATCATCGCATCCATTCCTCCAAGTGGGTGATTCATAGCGATGACGATTTTCCCATCTTTCGGAATGTTTTCTAAGTTTTTAACGTCAACAGTAATATTCATATATTCAACAACTGCCTGGCACCAATCACCATTCTTCTTATCTTTGTTAGCAAGTATGAAAGCGTTAATTTTATCTTGATTCAAGATACGTTTTAGATATTTGATTAAGACTCGAGGCATACGTTTTAAAGCTTTCGGGTTTTTACTCGCGATTAACTTTTCAATATCGATAAATTTTTCGTCTTTCATAACTCTTACGAAATTACATTTATTTGACATTCCAAATTACTCCTACACCTTTAATTTATTCACAATGAGTTTTTTAAATAAAGGTTGATTTTAAACTATACTATTGATGCTTTTTTAGTCTTTATCGTTAAATTTGTACGTATAAATTAGTATTATCAATATTATGATTGAATTGTCAGATAGGTTAAATGCGATGGAAGAGTCGGCAACCATTGCTATGTCAAGGAAAAGTAGGGAGCTTCGTGCTGAAGGAAAAGATGTAATATCTTTGAGTTTAGGTGAGCCTGATTTTAATACTCCTGAATTTATTAAGGATGCAGCCGTGCAAGCAATGAAAGATAATTTTACAATGTACACACCGGTTCCTGGTTATGATGATTTGAGAGAAGTTATTTCTAAAAAGTTCAAGCGTGATAATGGTTTGAATTATGATGTTAATCAAATAGTTGTTTCAACAGGGGCTAAGCAATCATTGGCAAATGTTGTATTGAGTGTTATTAATAATGGAGATGAGGTCATAATTCCTGCTCCATATTGGGTTTCATATATCGAAATTGTAAAGGTTTCAGAAGGTATTCCAGTTATTGTTAATGCGGGAATTGAAAATGATTTTAAAATTACACCATCACAATTAGAAGCGGCGATTACGCCTAAAACAAAAATGATGATGTTTTCTACACCGTGTAATCCAACTGGTTCAGTATATAGTACTGAAGAGTTAAGAGGATTAGCAGATGTGATTAAAAAACACCCAAAACTTATTGTAATTAGCGATGAGATTTATGAGCATATCAACTTTACGTCTAAGCATTCTAGCTTAGCTCAATTTGATGATGTTTATGAGCAAATTGTCACTGTTAATGGCGTTTCCAAGGCATGGTCAATGACTGGTTGGCGTCTTGGGTACATCGGAGCAAGTAAACAAATTGCTGATGCTTGTACTAAAGTTCAAGGTCAGTTCACATCAGGAACATGCTCTATTACACAAAAGGCCGCAATTGCTGCAATTGCTGCTGATCCTGAAGTATTGAAAGATATGATCGCTGCATTTAAAAGTAGAAGGTCACTTGTGCTTGATGCACTTGCCAAAATAGAAGGAGTAAAAGCAAATGTCCCAGAGGGAGCCTTTTATGTTTTTCCAGATGTTTCTTATTTTATCGGTAAAAGTATAAATGGAAAGATTATGATTTCAGGAAGTGACCTTTGTATGTATCTTTTAGAGCATGCACAGGTAGCGTTAGTAACGGGCGAAGCTTTTGGAGATTCAAATTGTATTCGGATTTCTTATGCTGCTTCGAAAGAAACACTTAACGAGGCAATGTCTAGGATTAAAATAGCCTTAGAAAAATTGAAGTAAATGACAGCTGAAGCGATATTTGAAGAGTTTACTAAGAAACGTGTCATAGTCATAGGAGATGTGATGATCGATGCTTATTTAAAAGGTGTTGTAACGCGCGTGAGCCCAGAGGCACCTGTGCCAATTATCAATTTGAAAAAAAGTGAAGATCGACTTGGAGGTGCTGCAAATGTTGCTTTAAATTTATTAGCATTAGGTGCTGAACCAATACTTTGTGCCATTATTGGTGATGATCGCGGTGCAGATAAGTTTGATGAGCTACTAGCGAAGCGAGCGCTTTCAGCTGAAGGGATTATTAGAAGTGCAAATAGGGAGACTACAATAAAAACACGTGTAATTGGTAACAATCAGCAATTATTGAGAATTGATGAAGAATCAACCTTAGCATTAAATGAAAAAGAAGAAGATCAGTTTATCAAGCATGTTCGTACAATTTTAAGTCAAAATATTGACGCAGTTATTTTTGAAGATTATAATAAAGGATTATTAACAGAGCGTGTAATTAGAGAAATCGTTGATTTATGTAATGATAAAAGTATAATCGTTACAGTTGATCCTAAAAAAAATCAATTTTTTGCATATAAAAATGTGACTTTATTCAAGCCCAATTTGAATGAATTGAGAGAAGGGTTGAATCTCGATTTTGAAATTCAAGATAAGCCCGCATTAGAAAATGCAATTGATTTATTGGAACAAAAGCTAAAGAATAAAATAAGTTTTGTTACGCTTTCGGAACATGGTGTTTTTGTGAAGAGACAAGCGGAAAAAAAATATATTGCAGCTCATATTCGTAACATTTCAGATGTGAGTGGAGCAGGAGATACTGTGATTTCTTTAGCAACATTGTGTTTAACAGTAGGACTTGATCCAAGTTTAATGGCTGAAATTTCAAATCTTGCCGGCGGTTTAGTTTGTGAGAAAAGTGGTGTTGTACCAATAAATAAGGAGCAGTTGAAACGTGAGCTTCAAAAATTAGTTCTCGGATGAGTATAAAAGAGTTTAGAGAAAAAGTTAATCTGTTAATTTACGATGCTAAACCAAAAGTGTTAGCTGTATTAACTGTTATGAATATTCTTGTTTCTCTTACTGCAATTAGTACACTTGTTTATTATTACGGCTTCAAGCTCACAGATTTATCTGAGCATATTTGTTTTACAATCTTAGAGGTCAGCTTTGGATTCTATATTTTTCGCTATTTCGTAAAACTCTTTTTTGATTTCCATCCACCGACGTTTATTCGAAACAATTGGTTTGAGGGTGTTATTATCTCTCTCCTTTTAATTGAAGGTATGTCTTATAACTTACTGGGAAGTATGGTTTTAGAGCCGATATTTCAATCTATTGGTTTTGAAGATTTTGGGGATTTTTCTATGATTTTTGTACAGCTATTCGTATTCATTATCCTCTTAAATAATTTATTCAAACAACGTAATTTTAAACCTTGGATGAAAATTCATCCAGGATGGTTATTTACGATTTCAATTGCAATGATGACATTGCTTGGAGGTTTTCTTTTGATGCTTCCTGAGATGTCTCGTGTTGAAAATGGCATTGACTTTATTGATTCACTATTCCTATCAATGTCATCTGTTAGTGTAACAGGATTAACTACGGTAGATGTAGCAAACACACTTACTTTTAAAGGTCAAATAGTAGTTTTGGTTTTGATAAAACTAGGAGGGCTAAACACGATTGCTTTTGGTGCTTTAATGCTTGTTGTAGCTAAGTTCGGAGTAGGAATTAAGTACCACAAAGTGATAGAAGATTTTGTGAATAACGATTCAATCTTAAAAGCAGGTAGTATGCTTGCTAAAATAGTTATTTGGGCTACGACCATAGAGGTGATTGGTATTATATTATTATTTGTTGGATTTGGTAACGAAGGTGCTTTTTCGGATACAGGAGACCGATTTTTCCAAGCAGTATTTCATGGAGTTTCTGGATTCAACAATGCAGGGCTGTCAACATTGGAAGGAGGATTAATGCATCCCGATTTGATAAGTAATACATTTGTACATACGATTATGCTAATCCTCTTTTTCTTTGGAGGTTTTGGGATGATTTATGTTTTTGATTTATTCGAAATAAAAAAATTGCGTGAGCGTATGAGGACCCCTTGGAAAACCATTGATTTTGGAACTAAGATATCATTATACTTCACCTTAGGTTTACTCGTATTCGGGGCAATAATCTTCCTCATTTTTGAGTGGAATAATGGATTGTCAGAGAAAGGAGCTCTGGGTGCAGTTATAACAGCATTATTTGAATCAATGACAACTAGAAATGCGGGTTTTAATGTAGTGGATACTTCAGTTTTATCCATGCCTGTAGTTATTGTTTTCTTATTCTTAATGTTTATTGGTGCTTCTTCAGGATCTGCTGGTGGTGGTATTCGTACTTCAACTTTTGCGATTATGTGTGCGGCATTGATTTCAACAATTAAGGGAAAACCTAATACGGAATTATTTAAAAGAACAATATCAAATGATACTGTACTTAAGGCTTACGCTATATTTTTGTTCTTCATTTTAGGGAATATTATCGGACCTTTTGTATTGGCGATCTCTGAGGCGGATTTATTGGCAAGTGGAAAATATGATTTTATGGATATCGTGTTTGAACATGTATCTGCTGCGAGTACGGTTGGTCTGTCAACAGGTATGACAGCCGAAATGAGCAGTGTTGGTAAAGTTGTATTGATTATCGCTATGTTTATTGGCCGTGTTGGAACTTTAACGCTTGCCTATTTAGTTGGAAAGAAAGTAATTAGTAAGAATTATAAATACCCTAAAGGCCATACAATGGTCGGCTAAGATATGTCAGAACAAAAAGTAGTAAAACCTTACAATAACGAATCATCTTCTAAAAAAGAAGAAGTAGCTGAAATGTTTAATAATATTTCAAAACGATATGATTTTTTAAATCATTTTTTGTCTTTGGGAATTGATAAGGTTTGGCGTAAAAGAGCGGTTAAAATATTAGGCGAGGTTTCTCCAAAAAAGATATTAGATATCGCTACGGGAACAGGTGACTTTGCAATTGCTGCTCTTAAATTAAATCCAGATGAGGTTATTGGTGTAGATATTTCTCAAGGAATGCTTGATGTGGGAAAGGTGAAAATGAAGAAGAGAGGGGTAGAGAGTTTTGTTAAAATGCACCTTGGTGATTCTGAAGAACTTCCTTTTGAAACAGATTGTTTTGATGGTTTAACTGTTGGTTTTGGGGTGCGTAATTATCAAAATCTTGAAAAGGGTTTGACGGATATGCTACGTGTACTTAGACCTGAGGGAAAGGCAGTGATCTTAGAGTTTTCTAAACCTAAGAAATTTCCAATCAAACAATTGTTCGGCTTTTATTCAAAGTATCTTATTCCACTTTTTGGTAAATACATCTCTAAAGATAAACGAGCGTATGAGTATTTACCTGAGTCTGTTGCTGCTTTTCCAGAAGGACAAGAGTTTATAGATATAATGAAAAGACTAGGTTACAAAAACATAAAAAGCCAATTGGTTTCATTCGGAATTGCAACTATATACTCTGGGGTTAAGTAACTCGATTTTATCATAGATGCAATATTACATTTTACATAACGTTTATAATATCGTGAGATTAGTATTATTTTTTGCCTTTTTTACTTCGTTCAGTGGTTTGTCTCAAATAGAAAAGCCAAAGAATTATGGACGTTTTGATGAGAAAACAATTCATTTTGGGTTTATGCTTGGCGCGAATAACTCTAGCTTTACGGTGTATCAAAACCCTGATGCTTACGCTCAGTATGGATTGAAGTCACTGCGCACAAAATCATCTCCCGGGGGACAAGTGGGTATTGTATCAACCTTAAAGTTAGGAACCCCTGTAGTTCGATTGAGGTTAATTCCAACCTTGTCTTTTCAAGAGCGGGTACTAACATATCAGTTTGAAGACACTGATGATTTAGAAAATGATATTTTCAATGAAGAGCGTATTAATTCAACTAGCCTTGATTTCCCATTGATGTTTCAGTTTAGGACACTGCGTGTAAATAACTTTGCTGCTTATGTGTTAATTGGAGCACAGTACTCTTCAGATTTACAATCACAAGAGAATGCTTCTCAAGATTTTAATAATCCTTTTATCAAGATAAGACAACATGATTTTCAAGGTCAAATTGGAGGAGGAGTTGAATTTTTTGCGCCCTATTTTAAATTTGGAATGGAGATTAAGTACTCTCATGGACTTGTGAATTCATTTGTTCCAGAGAATACATTTATAGCTAGACCTATAAACTCAACATATAATCGTGTTTGGTGGTTTTCAATAATTTTTGAAGGTTAATGTCTCAGCAATTACAATTTCAGTGTACTCCTGAACAAGCACAAGATGATTCTTATTTAAGCAATCGAATTAAAAATGAACTTGAATTAGGGGAAGAACCATTTGAGTTTAAGTGGCGTAGAAGATCTATTGATGCTCGAAAAAGGCAAATAAAAGTCAACTGTAGTTTTAATGTATACTTGGATGGTGAGCTTATTGAAGCTTTAGGCTCATTTACTCCCTTGAATGTGAGGTATGCAAAACCTATCGCGATTATTGGTGCCGGTCCCGCTGGATTGTTCGCTGCATTACGTGCATTAGAGTTAGGTTTAAAGCCAGTGATCTATGAGCGAGGAAAGGATGTTCGTTCTCGCAGAAGAGATCTTGCAACCTTAAACAAAGACTGTGTAGTAAATCCAGAATCAAATTATTGTTTTGGTGAAGGTGGTGCAGGAACATATTCGGATGGTAAGTTGTATACGCGTGCTAAAAAACGTGGTGATGTACAGCGTGCTTTAGAGTGGTTCGTCCAATTTGGTGCTAATAAAGATATTCTTGTGGATGCACATCCTCATATTGGAACCAATAAATTGCCACAAATTATTGTCGCAATGCGCGAAATGATTATTGAATTTGGTGGAGAGGTTAATTTTGATTCAAAGATTACGGATATCCTAGTAGCGGAAGGTAAGATTTTAGGATTAGAAATTAATGGTGATGATATTGTGAAATTTGACCATGTTGTTTTAGCAACAGGCCATTCTGCTAGAGATATTTTTGATTTATTTAATAATAAAGGATGGCGTTTAGATGCTAAGGCATTTGCCCTTGGTGTTCGTGTTGAACATCCTCAAGACCTAATTGATAAGATTCAATATCACGGAAGACTAAATGATGAGTTTGTGCCACCAGCTTCATATAGCCTTGTAGCTCAGGTAAAGGGGAGGGGGGTATATTCTTTTTGTATGTGTCCAGGTGGCATTATAGCACCATGTGCAACTGCTCAAGAAGAGGTTGTAACGAATGGTTGGTCTCCATCAAAAAGAAATAATCCACATTCTAATTCAGGTATCGTTGTTTCAATTTCTCCAAATGATTTCAAAGGGAAAGAAGATGACCCGATGGTTTGTTTAAACTTTCAAAAGAGTGTGGAGTATAAGTGTTGGGAGGCCGGAGGTTCTACTCAAAAAGTTCCTGCACAACGTTTGATGGATTTCTTAGATGGTAAGGTTTCTAAAGACTTGCCAAATACGTCTTATCAACCTGGCATGAAAAGTGCTGATTTAAACAAAGTACTTCCAACGTTAATTAGCGATAGTTTACGCGTTGCGTTTAAAGAGTTTGGTAAAAAAATGAATGGATTCCTCACGAATGAGGCAGTGTTGCATGCTCCTGAATCTAGGACATCATCTCCGATACAAATTCCAAGAAATGAATTTCTTCAACACCCTGATGTTCTTGGATTGTTTCCATGTGCAGAGGGCGCTGGGTATGCTGGTGGTATTATCTCAGCAGCAATTGATGGAATGAAATGCGTTGATCAGATTAAAGCAGAATTAGATGCTTAGTTATTTCGGCAAAACTCAGATAATATTACCCCTGTTGCAATAGAAACATTGAGTGATTCTGCGCCTCCAAATCGAGGGATGTGTATGGTTTTTGTAATATAAGATTGAATCTCTTCAGATACTCCATTTCCTTCATTGCCCATTATAAGAATACCCTCACGTTCTAATTTTTGTTTGTAGATATTATCACCTTCAAGTAAAGCACCGTAGATAGGTAGGGTTGTTAGCTCTAAATAGGTTGATAGATTGCAATATTCGACAGGGATTCTAAAGATAGACCCCATACTTGACTGAATTACCTTCGTGTTGAAAATGTCTACCGTATTTTTAGAGCAAACTATTTTGTCTACATTGAACCAGTCACATGTTCTTAAAATTGTCCCCATATTTCCTGGGTCCTGAATATCGTCTAGGACAACAATAAAAGATGCTTCTTTTTTTTTCGAGGATATAGGCTTTTTAACAACAGCTAGCAATTTGTTGGGCGTTGTCAATGAACTAATTTCCTTCATTGTTTTTTCATCTGTAACATAAGAAAGTGACTTGATGGACAGCTTAGGGTTTGTTGTGCAGATAAACGCAACATTTTCTGGCCATAAATCAATTAGTTCGAGGACCATTTTTTCTCCTTCAATGATGAATAAGTCTTCGGTATCACGATTTTTTTTAAGTCTTAATGACCTAATCCATTTAATCTTATTTTTTGAGAGACTTTCCACCGTTGCTTTTTATTACTTTTACTTTTGATAAAACACGTATTGAAATTCAAACATACATATATTCTTTTAATTTCGGCAATCTTCATTCTAGGTTGCAGGCAAACTAAATATGTCCCTGAAGGAAAGTATTTATTGAAAAAGAATGATATTTATCAGTCAGGAGATAGATTAGATAAAGATGATTTAGCTTCCATCGTTCGTCAACAACCGAATCACAAAAGTGTTCGTGTTAAATGGAAATTAATGGCTTTCAATCTAGTTGATTCTTCTAAAATTTCAAATAAACGCATTATCAAGAATATAGAGCTATCGCAGAGAAACCGGAAACGCCTTTCTCGTCAGGATAATATCAATAGCAAAAGGATGGATAAGGCGATAAAGAAAGGTCGATCTCATTATACTGAAAGAATAATTCCACTGAAAGATACAATTGAGCCTCGAATGTTTTTTAGGGAATGGTATAAATATAAAATTGGTCAAGCACCCATAGTTTTTGATAGTGTTCCATTTAATAAAACTATTGAGCAGTTCGGTGCCTATATGAAAAGAAAAGGGTATTATTACGGAGATGTAAAAGCATTTATCAATTACCATAAGCATAAAAAATGTGTTGTTTCATATCAGTTAACAACAGGGAAGCAGTTCAAAATTGATAGTGTTTATGTTATTACAGATAATCCTATTTTATTAAAGGGGTACGACGAGTATTTGATGCAAAAAGATAATCACCGACTATTGAATAAACCATTTGATAGTGAATTGTTAGATGATCATCGCTCTAAAGTTGCAAAGTATATCCGAAACACTGGGGTTTATGGGTTTAGTGCAAATCACATGTCATTTATTGCGGACACAGTGAATAAAACAATGTCGGTGCATTTAGGAGTGCGTTTTGGAGATCGACTGGTGAAACCTTCCGAGAATAAAGATTCACTCATTCAAGTTCCGCATAAAGAAACATTTATAAATCAAGTGTATTTCCATATTGTAGATACGCTAAACTTCTCTGGCTCATTTAGTACTTATATGCATTCAAAAGGATTGAAAATGTATGAAGGAGAATTCTTAAAAACCTTAGACACAACATTTTACACAAAATTATTAGATAGTAAAACGAATACGATTGATATTTCTCGTGCAGCAATTTTTACACATAATGGCCCATTGTCTATTAAACCAAGAGTTTTAGAAATCCAGAATTATCTAGAAATAGATAAGATGTATTCTGAAAAGCAGTTGGAGAAAACATATTTAAGTTTATTGCAGCTGGATTTATTTAAAGCAGTAAAAGCAATTCTACTTGAAGTTGATTATCCTGGTTGTGTAGACGCTCACTATTATTTAGTTCCGAGAAAAAAGCAGAGCTTTGGTTTTGAGCCTAGAGCAACGAATTCAAATGGTTACCTCGGGGTTTCAGCTACACTTAATTATACGAATCGAAATTTATTTAAAGGGGCTGAGAAATTGACGATTTCACTTTCTGGTGGATTTGAGTCACAGCCTCCCATTTTTGATAAAACAATTGATGGAGATAAAATACAAACGGCAGCACGAAGCTTTAATATTTTTGAAATAGGACCAAGTGTTAAGTTGGAAATTCCAGGACTTTTCCCTTTTAATATAAATAAACAAGCTAAAAATTTGAGGCCAAAAACAGTTGTATCTACAGCATATAATTTTCAGAAAAGGACGGATTTTTCTCAGGGAACTTTTCAACTGAATTATTTATGGCAATTTTTCGCAAAGAAAACAATGATTTTTCAGAGCGGACTTCCATTGGCATCCGTTGTAAAATACGTGAATATTGAGAAAAGCGATGATTTTGAAGCTAAATTAAACCAGATTAATGATCTTTTCTTATTGAACGCATATAGTGATCAATTTGTATGGCAAGATTGGAAATTTACATTTGAATACAATATTAACGAGAAAGAAAATCGAAAGGAAAATTCTCAAATGAACTTTACCTCTTCTTTTGATCCAGCAGGAAATTTATTGTCTTTATTTAAAAAGTATCAAGATACGATTGATGGGAAGCATACGATTTTTGGAATTAGCTATGCACAATTTGCAAGATTAGATAACAACTTTGTTTACTCTAAACCTATTGGGAAAGATCGAAGTGTGAACTTTAGACTGACCGCGGGAGGAGGCTTACCATACGGTAACTCTACTACTTCACTGCCGTACGACTACAGCTTTTTCGCTGGTGGTGCAAATGACAATCGTGGATGGAGAGCACGTTCCCTAGGTCCGGGTTCTTATAAGTACTATCTAGATACAAACCGGACTGCGACACAAATTGGAGATATACGCTTTGGTGCTTCTGCTGAATTTAGATTTGCTTTTAACTCTTTGTTTAAAGGGGCACTGTTTGTTGATGCTGGGAATATTTGGACGATTGCAGAAGATGTAAATAGAATAGGTGGTCAAATTTCACCAAATTGGTATAGAGAAATAGCAATAGCTGCTGGTTTTGGATTAAGAATAGATTTGGAATACTTTATTGTGCGTGTGGACTTAGGTTTTCCAATAATGAATCCGGCATTGCCAGAAGGATCTAGGTGGGTTTTTCAATCACGTGATAGTTACTATCAAGAAGGTGTTGATAAGTTTGGTGAAGATTATTATGAGCAGTACTTGCCACTCCCATTTATTCCAACCTTCCATTTTGGAATCGGCTATCCGTTCTAGTTACATGAATAAATCTTAAAGAAAACAGTTAAATTGACTATAATATTTAGGTCAGAATTATAAATCAGTAACGTTTAAATCAGCGAAACGCAATAATACTGTCTTTGCTCCATGTCTAGGAAAAAAAATTGTGGCTTTTCGATTCGCATCCGTACCTTCAAGTTTTGTGATTTTGCCTCTTCCAAAACGATTATGCTCAACATTGTATCCAACTTTTAAATCAAGAGTTTCTGATCCCTTAACCTTGGGTTTTGAGCTTACTTTGTTTATTGGTTTTAATGATGTTGATGTAAACGATCGATTCAATCCACCTTGGTGAGGTTGTTCAAAATTACTTGCTCTACCAGATAATGACCTTCCGCCACCACGAGTAGGTGTTTCATGGCTTAAGAACTTAGGGTCAATTTCTTCTATGAAACGACTTGGTTCCGCGGTAATTAAATTACCCCATTGGAAACGAGAAGTGGCGTAAGATAAAGTACAATTCGTTTTTGCACGGGTAACTGCAACATAAAACAACCTTCGTTCTTCTTCTAAGTCTGTACGTGAATTTAATGACATTTGAGAAGGGAAGAGGTTTTCCTCCAGTCCAACTAAGTATACGTTAGGAAATTCAAGTCCTTTACTTGAGTGAATGGTCATTAAAGTTACATGATTCTTTTCTTCGTCTTTATCTACATCTGCATCTGTTAATAGCGCAATGTCAAGCATGAATTCACTCAAAGATTTAGATTCTATTTCTCTTTGAGATTCAATAAATGATTTGATTCCTGATAAAAGTTCTTCAATATTTTGATAACGCTCAACTTCCTCAGGACCTTTATCCTTAGTTGTATGAAGCTCCTTTAGAATTCCTGATGATCGTGCAATCTCTTGTGCTAACATATAACCATCGAGCGTATTTAGTTGAGCACTAAAACTTTTGATCATGGATGTGAACTCTGACATTTTCTTTTTCGTCCCAGCATTTATTGCAACCGGATATTGGCTGAAATTTGAAATCACATCCCATGTGCTAACACCGTATTTATTTGCCGCAATTACAACACTTTCAAGTGATGTTTTACCTATTCCACGTTTTGGATAATTAATGACACGCTTGAAGGCTTCTTCATCGTTTTGATTAGCTGTTAGACGAAAGTAAGCTAGTAAATCTTTTATTTCCTTACGCTGGTAGAATGAAAGTCCACCATATATTTTATATGGAATATTTAATTTACGTAATGATTCCTCAAAAGAACGCGATTGCTTGTTTGTACGATATAAAATAGCAAAGTCATTAAAGGATAACCCTTCAGCTTTAGCTTTGTCATAAATTTTATTAATAATTACTTTTCCTTCTTCATTATCTGTTAAATTTCGAACCACACTGATTTTACTTCCTTCAGGATTATCTGTCCAAACAGTTTTTTTAATTTGATCTTTGTTACGTGCAATAACACCATTAGCGGCTTCGACAATATTCTTGGTGCTTCTGTAGTTTTGCTCCAACTTAAATAGTTTGAAGTCAGGGTAGTCCTTTTTGAAGTTTAATATGTTTTGAATATTAGCCCCGCGGAATGAATAGATACTTTGTGCATCATCACCAACGACACAAATGTTTTCATACAAAGCTGCAAGTTTCTTGACAATGAGGTACTGTGCATAATTAGTATCCTGGTATTCATCAACAAGAATGTATTTGAATTTCTGTTGATAGTAATTCAGTACATCGGGAAAATCGCGGAGTAACACATTAGTGTTAAATAATAAATCATCAAAATCCATTGCACCTGCATTAAAACAACGGTTTGCATATGCTTTATAAACACGAGCCATTTCAGGGCGTTTTGCCATTTTGTCTTCTGCTTGAATCTCTGCATTTTGTTCGTAAGCATCTGGAGAGATCAAATTATTTTTTGCTGAAGAAATTCTCCCCAATACATTATTTGCTTTATAAGCTTTATCATCTAGCTTAAATCCTTTGACAATGTCCTTAAGTAAACTCTTAGAGTCTTGCGTGTCGTATATCGTGAAATTACTTGGGTATCCCAATCGATCTGCATTTACACGAAGTATTCTAGAGAAAACAGAATGGAAGGTTCCCATGGTAATATTTCGTGCTTCACCATTTCCTAAAATCTCACCAATTCGCTCAGTCATTTCACGGGCTGCTTTATTTGTAAAGGTCAATGCCATGATGTTAAATGGATCAACCCCCTGCTCAATCATATATGCGATACGAAAAGTAAGTACACGTGTTTTTCCTGATCCCGCTCCAGCAATTACCATAGTTGGGGCATCAATATTCTTTACAGCAACTAATTGACTTTCGTTTAATTCGTCTATATATCCCATATATTATGTCTTGTGAGCACAGAAGTGTTCACCAAAGTATTAAGAGATACAAATTTATAAAATTAAGCTTCAGATTAGGGTAATCTTAAACCTAAGTAGATTAAATTATTAACATCTTTCCACTTACCTCTATTTAATTCTTTATTTATGAAATCATATTTTAGAATAGATTTACTTAACTTCACAGCCTGAATTTTATAATATTAGAGTAATGGGTCACGGAATCAAGCCAGGAGTAGCAACAGGAGAGGGTGTTAAAAATATTTTTGCATATGCAAAAGAGAAAGGTTTTGCATTGCCCGCAGTGAATGTATCAAATACAAGTACTGTGAATGCGGTAATGGAAGCTGCTGCAAAATTCAATTCACCTGTTATTATTCAGTTCTCAAATGGAGGTGCAGAGTTTTACGCTGGGAAAGGACTTTCGAATGAAAACCATAGAGCTGGAATTGCAGGAGCTATATCTGGAGCCAAACATGTTCATGCCATGGCTGAATTATATGGGGCAACCGTGATTTTACACACAGACCATGCTGCGATGAATTTATTGCCTTGGATAGATGGCTTACTGGATGCTTCTGAAGTATTCTTTAAGCAGACTGGTAAGTCGCTATATAGTTCACATATGATTGATCTTTCTGAAGAGCCAATCGAACAGAATATTGGTATTTGCAAAAGATATCTTGAGCGTATGAGTAAAATCGGAATGACTCTTGAGATTGAGTTAGGAATTACAGGTGGGGAAGAAGACGGTGTAGATAATACAGATGTTGATTCTTCTAAACTATACACACAACCAGAAGAGGTGGCGTATGCATACGAAGAATTGATGAAAGTAAGTCCGAGATTTACAATTGCAGCAGCTTTCGGTAATGTTCATGGTGTATATAAACCAGGTAATGTTCAATTGACACCTAAGATTCTTTTAAATTCTCAAAATTACATTCAAAAAAAATATAGCACAGTTGATAATCCAGTAGATTTTGTGTTTCACGGTGGATCTGGTTCTACTCAGGAGGAGATTAGAGAAGCAATAGGTTACGGTGTAATTAAAATGAATATCGATACTGATCTTCAATTTGCATTTACTGAAGGTTCCAGAGATTATATTGGGGAAAACATTGAGTTTTTAAGAACCCAAATTGGCAACCCAAAGGGGGATGATTTACCAAATAAAAAATATTACGACCCACGTAAATGCGCTAGAGCAGGGGAGCTGAGCTTTATCAAGCGTTTAGGGCGTTCGCTTGCTGATTTGAATAACGTAAATACACTTTAATTTAGGATTTTAGTTCTAAAAAAAAATAAATATAATCCATGAGTTGGTTTAAAAGAAGTAAAGAAGGAATTACAACTTCAACAAAAGAAAAAAAGGAAACTCCAGAAGGGTTGTGGCAAAAATGCTCTAATTGTAAGACGATTTTTGCTGCGGATGATCTAGCGAATAATTCTTATGTGTGTGATCGTTGTAATCACCACGAAAGAATTGGCTCTGCTGAATATTTTAAAATCTTATTTGATGAGGGTGAATTCAAGGAGCTAAACGAGAAGTTAACATCGGGTGATCCATTAAAATTTGAGGATACTAAAAAATATACTGATCGTGTTAAGGCGACTCAAAATAAATCTGGCTTAACTGATGCGATAAGAACAGCAAAAGGCACGTTAGACGGTGAAGTTATTGTAATTGCTGCAATGGATTTCGCTTTCATTGGAGGATCTATGGGTTCTGTGATGGGAGAGAAAATCGCACGTGCAATCGATGATGCTATTAAATCAAAGTGCCCATTTATGATTATTTCAAAATCTGGTGGAGCTAGAATGATGGAGGCTGGCCTCTCATTAATGCAAATGGCGAAAGTTTCAGGTAAACTTGGTCAATTGTCTGAAGCTAAATTACCCTACATTTCATTTTTAACCGACCCTACTACTGGAGGAGTAACAGCTTCTTTTGCTATGCTAGGTGATTTGAATATTGCTGAACCTGATGCTTTAATCGCATTTGCAGGTCCTCGTGTTGTTCGTGAAACAATTGGTAGAGATTTACCAGATGGTTTCCAGAAATCTGAGTTCGTTTTGGAACATGGCTTCTTGGATTATATTGTTGAAAGAAATGATTTGAAAGAAACATTGGCGCTATCATTAAAAATGTTTAAAAATTAGCAATGAAGCAAAAAGTAAAATTTAGGGGGAATAATTACACTTATCAAATAACATTATTATCTTTGCCCCGTCGAGGAACGACTACATAATAATTATTTAATCAATATTGGAATGTATTTAGATACAAAAGAAAAAAAGAAGATTTTCAAAAAACACGGTGGTTCAGAAACAAATACCGGGTCATCTGAAGGTCAAATCGCATTATTCTCATACAGAATTTCACACTTAACAGAGCACTTAAAAAAGAATCGTAAAGACTACGGTACGCAAAGATCACTTCAGTTATTAGTTGGTAAGCGTAGAAGTTTATTGGATTATTTGAAAGCTAATGATATCGAAAGATATCGTGCTATCGTTAAGGAATTAGGCTTACGTCGTTAATATTCTTTGAAATATAACATTGTAGGGCAGTCGATAAGATTCGAGTGCCCTACTTTTTTTATATAGTAACGCATGTTTTAAAAGGGTGAGGAATTGTCAAATGGCGGTTTAAATTAAATAAGTAAATAAATAAATATGAATATAGGAATAACAAGGTCCATCACTATCGGAGGAAAAGAAATTTCCATCGAGACTGGGAAGTTAGCTAAACAAGCTGACGGAGCCGTAGTGTTACGAATGGGCGACACAATGATCCTTGCAACAGTTGTTGCAGGTAAAGACGCTAGAGAAGGCGTAGATTTTCTACCATTAACAGTAGATTACAAAGAAAAATTTGCTGCCGACGGAAGAATACCAGGTGGTTTTTTCAGAAGAGAAGCTCGACCATCAGAAAGGGAGATCTTAGTAATGAGAATCGTAGATAGAGCATTAAGACCTTTGTTTCCAGATGATTTTCATGCTGAAGTTCAGTGTATGATGCAATTGATTGCTTATGATGGTATAAACAGCCCTGACGCTTTAGTTGGGTTTGCTGCATCTACCGCAATAGCAGTTTCTGATATCCCTTTCAATGGACCAATGTCTGAAGTACGTGTAGGTAGAGTTGATGGAGAGTTTATCATTAATCCAACCTTGGAGGAAATGGCAGCATCTGATATCGACTGCATGATTGCTGGTACTATTGATAATATCGTAATGGTGGAAGGTGAAATGCAAGAGATTCAGGAAGCTGAAATGGTTGAGATCATTAAAATAGCTCACGAATCAATTAAATTACAATGTCAGTTCCAATTAGATTTGGCTGCTGAAATCCCAGGAACGTCTCCTAAGAGAACATATTCTCATGAAGATCACAATGATGATGTTCGTGCGAAAGTTATGGATGCATGTTACGCTAAATGTAAAGCTGTTGCAGAACAAGGCTTAGCATCTAAAGAGAAGAGAGCTGAATTGTTTGGAGCAATTAAAGAAGAGTATATTGACTCACTTTCTGAAGAAGAATTAGAAGTAGAAGGGAAATACATTTCTGTATACTATAAGGCTGCAATGAAGAAAGCGGTTAGAGATACTATGCTAAATGATAACATCCGTTTGGATGGTCGTAAATTTGATGAGATCCGTCCAATCTGGGCAGAAGTTGATTACTTGCCAAGAGCTCACGGTTCTGCTGTGTTTACTCGTGGTGAAACTCAATCATTAACTACTTTAACATTAGGTGGTAAGATGGATGAGCAAAGAATTGATGACGTTACCTTTACTGGTACTGTTCCTTTCATGTTGCACTATAACTTTCCTCCATTCTCTACTGGAGAAGCACGTATGTTAAGAGGGACTTCTCGTCGTGAGGTTGGACACGGAAATTTAGCTCTTAGAGCTTTGAAGCCAGTTCTTCCAGATGATAATTCTTATACAATTCGTTTAGTGTCTGAGATTTTAGAATCTAACGGTTCATCATCAATGGCAACTGTTTGTGCTGGTACTCTAGCATTAATGGATGGAGGTGTTAAAATTAAAGCTCCAGTATCAGGTATCGCAATGGGGTTGGTTGCTGAAGGTGGTAAGTTCGCTGTATTATCTGATATTTTAGGAGACGAGGATCACCTTGGTGATATGGATTTCAAAATTACAGGAACTGCAGCTGGAATTACAGCATGTCAAATGGATATAAAAGTTGACGGTCTTCCTTATGAAGTGTTAACTCAAGCATTAAATCAGGCGAAAGCAGGTCGTTTACATATCTTAGATAAGATTATCGAAACGATTGCTGTTCCAAATGCTGATTTCAAACCACAAACTCCTCGCATTGAAGCATTCAACGTTCCTAACGACATGATTGGTGCGATTATCGGACCGGGCGGAAAAATTATACAGCAATTACAGAAAGATACAAACACAAGTATTACAATTGAAGAATTGGAAACTGGTGAGGGTCGTGTTCAAATTATGTCTAACAATGCAGACGATATGAATAATGCGATTAAAACTATCAAACAAATTGCTTTCCCTCCAGTAGTAGAAGAAGGAGCGACGTATGAAGGAAAAATCAAGTCTTTACAGGCTTACGGAGTATTCGTTGAGATTTTACCAGGTACTGATGGATTAATTCACATTTCTGAATTCTCTCACGAACGTGTTACCAAAATGGAAGAGGTTTGTAAAGAGGGTGATGTAGTTAAATTTAAAGTTGTTGGTAGAGATCCAAAATCGAAAAAGTTTAAGCTTTCTAGAAAGGTTCTTCTTCCAAAGCCAGAAGCTGAAAAAACTACTGAATAAGTGTAGGGTAATAATTATATTAAACGGCTGTTCATTAATTGATCAGCCCTTTTTATTTTATTTACGATGAGTTAATTACCACTTCCTTTATTTTCTGTTTATTTCAATAAGTGCTCCAAGGATATTAATAATGAACTAATTAATTCAATAGGCAACAATACTTTATTATTCCTACCTTTGCATCAAAATTGAAAAACTTACATCATGGCAAGTAAAAAAAACATTAAGAAAGACGTAAAGCAAATGGTTTATGACATCATGGATGATTGTGACTATGTTGTAGTTTCTGGAGGTAAAGGAGCAGATAAAGCTTCTAAGCTAATGGATGATGCGGTTACATTTTATGAGACAATGGTTCCTAAAATTAATTTAGCTAAAAATAATGCAGATTTCAAAAGCGTTCGCGCTGAAATAGAAGAGAAAGCAATTGGATTTGTTACTGAGATGAATAAACTTGGTTAATTAAAAATCTTAATTTAGAGCGTCTATCTTTGGTAGGCGCTTTTTTTTTGAATAAACGTTTTAATTATGGCTAATATGACCTTTAAACAAATAATTACAGCTTTAGGCATTTTTTTATTTATTGCAGTATTGTTTTTAGCTCCTAAAGGGAAAGCAGAGGAAGAAACTTTTTGGTATGCTATTGCCTTAGCATTGTTAATGGTACTCTTTTGGTTGTTTGAAGTAGTTTCAATCTACGTTACGGCATTATTTCCATTTGTACTTGGGATTCCTCTAGGTTTATTGGATGCTTCAGATTTGACATCTTGCTATGGTCACAAGTATATATATCTATTCATGGGAGGTTTCATTCTTTCATTAGCTCTTGAGAAGTGGGGAGCGCATAAGCAAATAGCAGAGGCTATAATACGAGTTGTGGGTACGTCTAAAGCACGAATTTTACTTGGCTTTTTATTAAGTACGGGATTATTAAGTATGTGGATTTCAAATACAGCTACGGCGCTAATGATGCTGCCAATGGCATTGGCGGTTCTAGCGAATATTGAGCATGAAAATAAATCTAAGTTTTCTACTTTTCTATTACTATCTGTAGCTTACGGAGCGAGTATTGGTGGTATGGCAACGTTAGTTGGTTCCCCGCCTAATATTTTAATGGCTGGACTTTTGGAAGATCGTTTTGGAATTACTGTCAATTTTATTGATTGGATGAAAGTAGGTTTACCATTATCACTAATACTATTAACAATAGTATTTATCTTTTTCTATCTCTTACTTGGTAAAGAAAGAAAGGAAAAAGTACATGAGGCCCATTCAGAGAAAATAAAATGGACAAAAAATCAGGTTCGTGTCGTTTTTTTATTCTCTGTCATTATTCTTTTATGGTCGTTTAGATCTCCTTTAACAGCTTTAACAGGTGTTCTTTATACAGATGAGGGTGTAGCGGTGTTAGGTGCTATTGCGCTCTTCTTTTTGCCTGGAAGTAAAAAGGGCGAAAAATTATTGACATGGAAGGATACACAAAAGCTACCATGGGGAATTTTAATTTTATTTGGTGGAGGAATGGCGTTGGCTAAAATGCTTGAAATAAATGGTGTTATTGAGAAATTAACACTTGTATTTTCAAGTTATGCAAATGCACCTTTAGTAGTTTTGTTATCGGTACTTGTAGTTATTGCCATTTTTGGAACAGAGATCATGTCTAATATGGCTCTAGTATCGGTCTTTGTACCTCTAGTTGCGGAGTTTTCTTTAAATACGGATTATTCGATAATACAATTATGCATGCCTATTACACTCGCTGCAAGCTGTGCATTTATGTTGCCAGTAGGAACACCGCCGAATGCAATCGTATTCTCATCGGGACAATTAAAGATTAGTCAAATGGCGAAAACGGGATTTGTATTAAATTTAATTGGAGTAATCATCGTTGTTCTTTTTTCAATATTCTTTATTTAAATTTGAAGTATGAAAGTATTACTCTCACCTGCAAAAGCTATCGATATAACAAAAACCTTGCAAACGAATTCCTTTTCTTCTCCTGTCTTTATGGAAGAGGCATCTTTATTAATTAAAAAGATGAGTAATTTTTCTCCAAAGAGAATAGGAGAAATGATGTGTTTATCGAAAGATTTGGCTGCTTTAAATCATCAACGATATCAAGATTGGAATACGGATTCTAATAAGAATACGCATAATTCACCAGTTGTGGCTGCTTTTAATGGAGAAGTATATAGAGGGTTAGATGCGCCATCTATGACCCCTGAACAATTAGTAGTTGCACAAGATAAAGTGAGGATCTTATCAGGAGTCTATGGAGTGCTTAAACCTTTAGATATTATTTATCCATACCGCTTAGAAATGGGTACTAAGTGGGAGGTTACTCCTTCAAATAGTAATTTATATAAATTCTGGGGAAATAAAATTGCTCAATTTTTAAATAAAGAAAATGAAACTGCTATTACAATTAATCTAGCGTCTGCAGAGTATTTCAAAGCGGTAGATAAAAAAATATTGAAGGGTAGAGTAATTACACCATCGTTTAAAGAGTTTAAAAATGGTGATTATAAAGTGATTATGGTTTTTGCTAAACGAGCAAGAGGTTCAATGGCTAGATATATTGTCGACAAAAACATCTCAAATCCTGAAGATATTAAGTTGTTTGATACAGACGGCTATTCATTTAACACTAATATGTCGAGTGAGGATGATTGGGTATTTACTCGATAAGTTCATTTAAAAATCAAATGATTCTTATTTCACATCGAATTCAAAGCCTTCATTTTTTTCTAAAACATCCCATGTGTGATCTGCTAATAAACGTACAGTGGCAATAAAATTGAACGATTTCTTAGAGCGACCCCATTGATTTGGAGCAATCATAGAAAGAAGAAAAGAGCTATCCATATTTTCATAAAGGTGATAGATATGATTAATCAACGGTTCAAATCTAATTTCAGCCATATAGATTATTTCTGAAATTCCTTTACGATCATTGAGTTTTTTAGCTTGATTAGCAAGTAGTTGCATTTGCTGATAAATCTGATCTAGTTGCATGTCTGTTTGATGATCCATTGCAGATAATGCACGACCTTTTAACTTTCCTTGATCTTCTGGTTTGACAACAGCCGAACCTAAGTGATGACCGTATTCCAAAGTACTTGGAGTTTCAGTTATTTTGTCAGGGTCTATCGGGTTTATGAATTCTTCAACCATACTATAAATATAATACTTCTCATCTTTTTAAGCAATAGATTAGAAATGATTACGCACAAAAAAAAAGGGAAGTTTAAACTTCCCTTTAAGTAATATATAAATCTTAGTTCTTAACGCGTTCAATGTAAACGCCTGTTCTTGTATCAATTTTAATGATTTCACCTGTATCTATAAACAAAGGAACTCTTATTTCTGCTCCAGATGCAATCGTTGCTGGTTTCATCGTGTTCGTTGCGGTATCACCTTTAATTCCAGGCTCAGTGTAAGTAACCTCAGAAATAATATGCATTGGAAGCTCAAGTATCAAAGGCAATTCCTTTTCAGCATGAAAAAGAATATTACAAATCATTTCTTCTTGAAGGAATTCAGGTTTTTCAACCATTGTTGCTTCTATGTTTACTTGCTCATAGTTCTGAGTATTCATAAATACATATGTATCACCTTCTTTATATAGGTACTGATACTCTCTGTTTTCAATACGAACAATTTCAATTTTATGTCCTGCTGAAAATGTAAAGTCAAGAATTTTACCACTCTCAATCTGACGCATTTTTGTTCTTACAAATGCAGGTCCTTTTCCAGGTTTTACATGTTGAAACTCTATGATCTGAGCTAATTTATCATTGTGGTTAATGCAAAGTCCGTTTTTTATATCTGATGTATTTGCCATATTTTATATTATAGTCGTCGAATATAAGGAATATTTTTTATCTATTTCCTTTCAATTGGGCGTTAATAATGACATCTTTGTCATATGACATGGGATTTTTTTCTTAATTATGAGATATTCGAATTGGGTAAGTTTAAACTGCTCATGGGGAATTTACTTGCGGGTGTATTTATTATAATTGGAACATGGCTTTTTGTTGTAATGCTTAGAAGAGCCATTATGAAACCTCGCTTTATTATTGATAAGATTGAGAGTAAGCGGCGTATGTCGATATTTCTAATCATGAAATACTTCATTTGGGTCATCAGTTTTGCGATTATACTTGAGGTTATTGGAGTCGATATTACCGTTTTTGTTTTCGGGTCAACCGCATTACTAGTAGGTCTAGGTCTCGGACTTCAGAATATTTTTAAAGATTTAATTTCAGGACTTTTTCTTCTTTTTGAAGGGACGATTAAATTAGGCGATATTATTGAGGTTGATGGTGTTGTTGGAAAGGTTATGGAGATTAATCTCAGAAGTTCACAAATATTAACTCGAGAAGATGTTATTTTTATTATTCCTAATTCGAAATTTATTTCTGAGAAAGTCATTAATTGGACACACAATGAAGAATATATTCGTTTCAGTGTTTTTGTAGGTGTTGCTTATGGATCAGATGTTGAATTAGTATACTCCTCTTTAGAGGAAGCAATGCAAGAAAATAAATCAATTCGAAATAAGCCGAAGCCATTTGTTAAATTCCTTGATTTCGGAGAATCCTCATTGAAATTTGAAATGGTTTTTTGGTCTAAGGAAATGTTCTTTATTGAAAATGTTAAGTCTGAATTGAGAAGGTCAGTTTATAAGAAGCTGGCAGAAAACAAGTTAGAAATACCTTTCCCTCAAAGAGACGTTCATATCAAAGGGGTAGAGCATATGGCTAATATTAAGCCAAAAGAAAAAAACAACTAAGATTAAGATTTCTTCAATCAATTCCTTTTCTGTAACGTAATTATAGTTTACTTTTGTATGAGAATGCTGCCAACATAGTTTGGACACTGCATTTACTTCGAAAGAAGGCCCCATGCGGATACAATGAGGCTTAAAATTTTGTAATCAGGAGAGACTCAGAGGTAGGATGTCAGGCCATAACGTATATAGATAGAAGAATACTTCTCAATGGAACACAAATCACTTCAGCAATCCTAATCGTGTTATCTGAAGCTTCAGTTAACTCACCGCATGGGTTTTTTTAAGGACCTCGAGTATTTTTTATTCAGTGCTAAAGTTTTCTTAATTGAATTTATAGTAATTCTTCAATTATTTGATCCATTGAATAGCCTTCAGCTTCAGCTCGGTAGTTTTTAACTAACCTATGTCTTAATATAGGCTTAGCAATAGCTTTAACATCTTCTATGTCTGGAGAGTATTTCCCATTGATTGCTGCGTGACATTTTGCACCAACAATTAAATATTGTGATGCTCTAGGACCAGCTCCCCAAGTTATAAAGTCTTTTGTTAATTTCGGAGCAGAGTTATCACTATTGCGTGTTCTAGCTACTAATTTAACTGCGTATTCTAATACGTTGTCTGCTACTGGAATGCGTCGAATTAAATCTTGATACTTCATGATTGATTCAGAATCAAGCATTTGATTCAAAGCGATATTTGTATCGCTAGTTGTTGCTTTTACAATGGCCAATTCTTCTTCATATTTAGGGTAGTCTACCCATATGTTAAACATAAAACGATCAAGCTGTGCTTCCGGAAGGGGATAAGTACCTTCTTGCTCAATTGGGTTTTGTGTTGCTAATACGAAGAATGGTTTTGGCAATAGATAAGTTGTTCCTGCTGCAGTAACAGACCTTTCTTGCATTGCCTCAAGGAGTGCTGCTTGCGTTTTAGGAGGAGTACGATTAATTTCATCCGCCAAAATAATATTTGAGAATAATGGTCCTTTTAAAAATTTAAATGTTCGGTTTTCGTCCAGAATTTCAGAGCCAATAATATCTGAAGGCATCAGGTCAGGTGTAAACTGAACACGATTAAAACTAAGACCTAAGCAATCAGAAATGGTATTTACCAGTAGTGTTTTTGCTAGGCCTGGAACTCCAACTAATAAGCAATGCCCACGTGAGAAAATAGAGATTAAAACTTGATCTACTACATCCTCTTGTCCAACGATTACTTTATGAATCTCCGTTTTTAGTCTATTATAGTCTTGTACTAATTGATCTAATTCTGCTTTGTCAGACATGTGGGTTAATTTATTTACGCTAAATATAATATTATTGGTTTAACCATTGGTTCTTGAATTCACATTTCTCATACTCACCATCAATTCGAACGTAAGCATTCGATATCTTTGATGAAATCCACTCGTTCATTATTTTTTGCTTTTTATCACTTTCTGCTGCTTTTTTAACTAAAGAATAGTCATCCTTTAAGTTTGCTCTATGTGGGGTTGTTCTCTCCATTAATCTTACAATACGGATACCTTGCTTTCTGTCAAATAAGTTAGAATATAAATTTGGTTGAGAAACATCACCTTTTTCCATTTGATCCGTTAGCAGATATATTTGTTGATCTACTTGATTCAAATCTTCCATATCCCAAGTTTGTTCACCTGTGATAGGGTTTGTGATAATTCCTTTGTTTTGCATTGTCGCCTCATCATTCGAATACATTTGAACTGCCTCATCCCATCTTATTTCACCTGCTTTAACTTTTTTATAGCAAGAATCTAGTTTGAAGGCAGAGGCCTCTAGTGCGTCATTAGCAAATTCTGCAATAATTAATATATGTTGACATGTATAATCATCTCCTTTGCGCTCAATTAGTTTCACAATATGATACCCATAGTCAGATTCAAACACATCAGAAATACTTCCAGGAGAGAGGTTGAATATTGCTGCTTCAAATTGAGGTACCATCATGCCACGTGTTGCCTCAATTTCCCCTCCTTCTTTTGCACTACCAGGATCCATTGAATGTATTCGAGCTTGTGTCGAGAAGGATTTCCCACCATCTATAATGTTATTTCTAATTTCATTCAATTCATCAAATGCTCTCTTTTTATCATTTGGCGTAATTTCAGGATAGTTTACAATTTGTTGGAAGCTCAATTGAGTATTAATCAATGGGATGCTATCTAAAGGGATTGATTTGTAAAATTTATCAACTTCTCTAGGTGTTACAGTAATTTCTGATACAATTTGGCGCTCCATTTCTTGAGCAAGTAGTTGGTCTTTAATAATTGGACGAAATTCTTTCTTAATTTGAGTTACAGATTTCCCGTAAAAGGTTTCCATTTCTTGGCGGCCTCCAATTTGATTTTCAATAACACGTAATCTATTTTCCATTTCAGCATCTACTTGGGAGTCGCTAACTTCAATGCTATCTAACTTTGCTTGATTCAATAAAAGGTATTGAAACATAATCTCCTCAAGGATTTGACAATCAGTGTTAGGGTTAAGATCCATTCCAGCTTGTATTGCTTGTAGTTTTTGGGCTTGTATTTCTGAAAGTAAAATCACATTATCCCCTACTTGAGCAACAACCTTATCTATCATTGTTGCTTGACCAAAAGATAGATTGGTCATGAATAAAGTGATGCTAAATACTAATAATAATTTCATGTTTCTTTTTTATACGTTGAATCAACTTAGATTCATTTTTTTCTTTAAGCTCTTGTAGCCTATTGGCAACAATTCGACTTTTAATTTCATTCAAAAGGAAATTTACTGGCGGTGCTTCATCTTTAAGTTTGTAATCAATAATGTTCAGGAAATATGTGAAGTTATCATCTGAAAAGTATGTCTTTGTTCTATTGAGAACGATATTGTCAATGTTAAAATTACCAATAGGTATGTCTTTTGTTACTTCTTCGAAGTAAATCCAAGTTGAATCATTGAAGTAATAGTTCTCTGCGTAAAGTTTAGCATAAGAATTCAGTTCTGTAAGGTCTTTATCATTTTTCAACAAGTAGTTTACGTGAACATCTTCCGATTTGAAGTCAAGACCTTTAGGTATTTTCAAGTATAGAGCTTTTACAATGTAATCGTGAAGAATAAATTCTTCTTTGTGTGAGTCGTAGTAGTCTTGAATTTCTTTTTTTTTAATAATTGTGTCTAGTTCTTTTTTTAGCTCTATTTCCTCAAAAAAATACTCAGCCAAATCACCAGAAAAAGATTCTGCTCTTAACTTAATGAGTTGCCATGTATCTGAATAGTCTTGTTTTAGTTCTGCTTTGAATGTTTCTTTTATACACCAGCTATCTGCAAAATTTCTAAGTTCAATGGAGTCATTTGGATTCATACCTAGATGTGACATGATTCTATATGCATCATTTTCAGTTAGTTCTATGTTGTCTACAGAAGCAATTACCCTGTTGTTATTATTACAACTATATAATAATGTAAAACAAAACAGGCCAGCAATAACGCCAGCCTGCCTGAATGCTATAAAGCGGTTATTTACCAATTGAATAAAGTTCTTGGTTGTTTACTATAATAGTGTGCTTCTTGCTAAGTTCTTTCAACCAATTTTTCTCTAATAAATTTTGATAATCAGAAGCGATGGCTCCTTTTGCTTCTCCAAATTCTTTTTGAGATGGTTCTAAAATATCTTGAACCATTACAACGTAATATTTGCCATCAGCTTCAAATATATTATTAAGTCCTTCGCTTAGGTTTTTGTCTGTTAAATAAGCTTGCTCAATTCTATTCAAATCAAATTTCCCATTTCTATGACGGATATTTAATTCAGATTCACCATTGATTAGTTGTACAACTTGTAACTGAGAAAGTGTATCTGTTTTTAACAACTTGTATGCTGTATTAGCAGATTCGGGAGTATAACATTCATAAATATCTCCATTAATACGTTTTCCCCATGTATAATCTGATTTATTGTTCTCGTAATAGGCTTTAAGGCCTACTGTGTCCTTCATTGCCTTATTCCATACCTTGTCAGACATGATTTCATATAAAAGAATTCCATCATGATACTCAGTAATAAGAGCCTTAAATGCAGGGTATTTACTTGCTAGTTTTGATTCTTCATAATTTAAAATAGTCTCTTTTTCCCATTTAGAATATTGAACATCAACAACTGTGTTTGTATTCTCCTGTCTTGCTCCTCTATAATTCGATTTTAAGTATTGTGCAAAATCTTGTTGGGTGAATTTTTTCTTATCCATTTTAAATAATGGCTTGTTACTAGGTAGGGTAGAAGGGTTAAACTGACCTTTTAAATACGTAGAGTCTAAGTTTTTATAGAACCATTTAAGTCCTTTTTTACTATTACTCTTGAATGTATATTCTTTCTTCAATTTAGCGACAAAAGAATCTTGAGTTGTTTTAGAACGTTCGTCTTTAGCAACTTTACTTTCTAATGTTTTTTTCATTGTTTCGTATGAAGCTACATCAGTTAATTTCAATCGTTTTACGATATGGAAGCCATAATTAGTTCGTATAGGTTTACTGTATTCACCATCCTGTTTTAACGTGAACGCAGCATCTTCGAATTCCGTTACCATTCTAGTTGTTGTTCCTGTTCCAAAAGCAGGTAGAACACCTTTCTTTTTGTTTGAAGAAGGATCATCTGAATACTTAGCTACAAGAGATTCGAAATCCCCTTTTTCTTCAAGCAATTGATAGATTTCATCAATTTTAGCCTTTGCAGCTTCAACTTCATTTTCTTGGGCGCTTATATTTACAGCAACCATGATGTGAGAAGTTTCAATTGTTCCACGTGTTGCTCGTTTTTCAGTGACTTGAATAATGTGGTAACCAAAACGTGTTCTAAAAGGATCAGAAACTTCACCTAACTTGGTTGTATATGCTTTTTCTTCAAACGGATAAACCATTTGAAAAGCAGTAAAGAACCCTAGGTCACCACCATTAATCGCTGCAGAAGGGTCTTCAGACCCACCTTTACCTTGAGCGACATCTTTAAAAGAGCTCCGATCCAGAATCCGGTTTTTTAACCCTAGAATTCTATTATAGGCAGCAATAGTATCTGCCGGAGATGCATTTTCAGAAACTTTAATTAATATATGGGAAGCTCTAACTTCTTCTTTTGTTCTTAGGTATGCTTCTTTAATAAGTGATTCATTTTTTGCAGAGTCAACTAGGTATGGCAAAGCTAATTGCTTTTTATATCCATCAAGTTCTTTAACTAGTTTTGGAATAGTGTCATAGCCTAATGCTTCTGCTTCAGCAACTTTTAATTTGAACTTTATGAATAACTCCATGTATTCTTCAAGTGAGGTCTTGTCATACTTAGGGTCGTTATTATTCTTCAGGTATATCTGAAGAAATTCTGAATTAGTTATGTCTTTATTGTTAATAGTCATAATTACTTGATCCTGACTGAAAGAGTTAAAACCTAATACTAGGCTAAATGCAATTAAAAATAATTTATTCATGTTTTGTTTTTTTAAGAGTTCTCAAATATAATTAATCTATTTAACGTTCTATTTTATACTATAGTTTGGTGCTTCACGTGTAATTGTTACATCGTGTGGATGGCTCTCTAAGAAGCCTGCACTTGTAATTCTAATAAAGCTAGAGCCTTTTAAAGTTTCAATGCTAGCGGCTCCGCAGTAACCCATCCCAGACCTTAGGCCTCCGATAATCTGATACATAACTTCATTTAGTTTTCCTTTAAATGGTACACGACCTGATATTCCTTCAGGGACTAATTTTTTTACATCGTTTTCTGCCGCTTGGAAATATCTGTCTTTAGACCCTTTTTGCATAGCTTCAATAGATCCCATTCCACGGTATGTTTTGAATTTCCTTCCTTGGTAGATAATAGTTTCACCAGGTGATTCTTCAACTCCTGCGAACATTGAGCCAACCATTACAGTATCAGCACCAACTGCAATTGCCTTAACAATATCACCTGTATAACGAATACCACCGTCAGCAATGACAGGAACACCTGTGCCTTCTAAAGCAAGGGCAACATCATTTACCGCTGTTAATTGTGGAACACCTACACCTGCAATAACCCGAGTTGTACAAATCGAACCAGGGCCAATACCAACTTTAACAGCGTCAGCACCAGCTGCAACTAAGAATTTAGCAGCCTCTGGAGTAGCTATGTTTCCAGCTATAACATCTAAATCAGGAAATACTGCTTTAACTTCTCTTAACTTTTCTCCAAATGATTTTGTATGACCATGTGCAGTATCGATAACAATAGCGTCAACTCCTGCATCAAAAAGAGCAGCTACACGTTCGATTGTGTCATCTGTTACACCTACAGCTGCGGCTACGCGAAGACGACCGAAACTGTCTTTGCATGAGTTAGGATGTTCTTTTACTTTTATAATATCTCTAAATGTAATTAGACCAATAAGCTTGTTTTCACTGTCTACGACAGGTAGTTTTTCAATTTTATTTGCTTGAAGGATTTGCTCTGCTGTTGCTAAATCAGTATTTTCTGAAGTCGTAACTAAATTCTTTGTTGTCATTACTTCCAAGATTGGACGAGAATGATTTTTCTCAAAGCGTAAATCTCTATTTGTCACAATACCTATTAAAATGTTACTCTCATTAATTACAGGAATACCTCCAATCTTGTTCTCTTGCATTAACTTTAATGCATCGAGTACTGTCGATGTTTGACTAATTGTAACAGGGTCCAAAATCATTCCACTTTCTGAACGCTTTACTTTACGAACTTGCATTGCTTGAGCTGCAATTGACATGTTTTTATGAACAACACCGATTCCTCCTTGTTGCGCAATAGCAATAGCTAAGCTTGATTCCGTGACAGTGTCCATCGCTGCAGAAACAATAGGCGTATTTACTGAAATGTTACGTGTCAATTTACTTTTTAGTTTTACTTCATGTGGAAGTACTTCAGAAAAAGCAGGAGTCAAAAGAACATCATCGTATGTAAGGCCTTCTTTAATTTTATTTAGATTTGAAAGAGACATAAGTTGAACTTATTTTTTAATAAATAAATTCTTGCAAAAGTACATATTATTTATCAAATAATAAATGGGTGTACGATTATAAATTTGTTAAAGAATTGCAAATCTTTTATAAAGAATTAATAAAATTCATTAGACTTGTTTAATATAAAAAAAAGTTTTTATGAAAGTAGTTTTAAGCCTACTGTTTTGTTCTTCGTTTTTAATGTCTTTTGGCCAGGATAAAATTATGCAAGTTCTTGATTCAACTTTCATCCAATTATCAGGTGTAGTGATTTCTGAAGAAACGTTGGAAGCACTTCCATATACTACAGTATATGACAAAACACAGAGGAGGGGCGTGATTGCAGATTATTATGGTTTTTTCTCTATGGTGGCTGTGCCTGGAGATACGTTGTTTTTTTCTTTTTACGGTCATAAAACATCTTCTTATATCGTACCTGACTCATTGAGTGACAGCCGATACTCAATGATTCATATGGTTCAAAGAGATACCTTGAATTTACCTCAGGTTGATGTGTATCCCTGGCCTTCGAGAGATGATTTTGCACGAGCATTTATTGATATGGTACCATATGACGATGCGTTAAGAAGAGCTCAGCAACAACTGTCTGGTGAAAGTTTAGCTTTTGCAGCTGCTCGACTGGAGGGTGATGCCTCTTTAAGTTACAGAGCTTCTAGGGATGGATACAATACAAAATTATACACGAACGGTCAATTACCTGGTAATAATTTATTAAGCCCTTACGCCTGGTCTAAGCTGATTAAGGATTGGAAAGAAGGGAAGTTAAGTCGCGAATAACGAAAGTAAGTTATTTAAAGCTAGGGTAGCTCAAGAAATACTTTTCAACTGGGGTTGAAAGTGCAGAGATATTTAAATTGTCAGAGGCTTTTGATAAATCTATTATCTCACCTGAATTCATCAATAGATTTATGCTTTGTTTGTCTTCATTATACGCGTCATTTCTCAACGAATCCGTATACACAAAGTGATCTACCTCCTTTTCCGTTAGACTTAAGTAAGCCTTTACATTTGCACGAACTGAATCAATTGTTTTCTGATCAAATTGTTCTTTTGAAACTTTAATCTTTAATAAATCACGGTTAATTAAACGTCTGGATAGTTCAGAAAGAACTTTGTCATTATGGTATTGCCAAACTTTAATTGCTCCTAGAATGTCAAAATCATCCAACATTGAAAATTGTTCCAATACATTTGGATCATTTTTGAAGTTTGCTGTATTAATATTATTTTTTATAAAAAATTGTAATGCTGGACTTCCGAATAAGTCATTACCAGATTGGACTAACTCCTTAGCACGTCTTAAAATGTGAATCAGCATAAATTCACATGCAACTACTGTTTTATGCATGTATACCTGCCAGTACATAACTCTTCTAGCTACAATGAACTTTTCTATAGAGTAAATTCCTTTTTCTTCAAGTACTAAGTTACCATCCACAATATCAATCATGTCTATAATTCGATCACTTCCGATTTTCCCTTCACTCACCCCTGTATAAAAGCTATCTCTATTCAAGTAGTCCATCCGATCCATGTCTAGTTGACTTGAAACTAGCTGGTACAAGAATTTTTTTGGGTATTTATTGCGGAATACACTCAATGCTAAATCTAACTCTCCATTAAACTCACTATTTAAGCGTTCGATGAAGTATTCTGAAATAGATTCATGACTTACACCAGATACAATATCATGCTCTAAAGCGTGACTAAAAGGACCGTGGCCAATATCATGGAGTATAATTGCAAGTAAAACCGCTTGTTCCTCTTCAATTGTTATTTCGTGACCTTTTCTACGTATTGTTTCTACTGCTTTGGTCATAAGGTGCATAGCACCAAGAACATGGTGGAAACGGGTATGTAGCGCTCCTGGGTAAACCATGTGCGTTAAGCCTAATTGTTTGATTCTACGTAGTCTTTGAAAATAGGGATGTTCAATGACATCAAATATAATTTCCATCGGAATTGAAATAAAACCGTAGACTGGGTCGTTAAAGGTTTTCTTTTTGTTGTTAATTGTGTTGTCTTTCAATTTCAATTGCATACTTTTAAAACGTATTGGTAAAATTAAAAAATATTCAGCACATGCAGATAAGAATCCTTTGGGCAGATGACGAAATTGAGCTATTAAAGCCACATATCTTATTTTTAGAGTCGAAGGGATACGAAGTTGTACCGGTAAATAATGGCGCTTCAGCCGTTGAGCTAAGTGATGAACAAGAGTTTGATATTATTTTTCTGGATGAAAATATGCCAGGAATATCTGGACTTGAGGCCCTAACTCGAATCAAAAAAACGAAACAGCATGTTCCGGTCGTAATGATTACGAAGAGTGAGGAGGAATATATTATGGAAGAAGCTATTGGAAGTGATATTGCTGATTACTTGATTAAACCTGTGAATCCGAATCAAATATTACTTTCAATAAAGAAAAATTTAGATTCAAGTAAATTGGTTTCTCAGAAAACAAATTCAAGCTATCAAAAAGAGTTCCGAGAATTGGGGAGACAGTTGAATAGTCGGTTGGATTTGGATGAGTGGTCTGAAGTGTATAGGAGTCTTGTTTACTGGGAGTTAAAGCTTTCAGAAATTGAGGACAATGGAATGCAAGAGATATTAGATATGCAGAAAAAAGAGGCGAATACTCAGTTCTGTAAATTTATTGAGGATAATTATCTTGATTGGTTGAATGGAGTGGAAGAAGGGCCTCAAATGGTTCATACCCTATTTAAAAATAAGATTAATCCTAAGTTGGATGAAGGAAGTGTTTTTGTTCTAGTTATTGATAATCTTCGCTTTGATCAATGGAAGGTATTGAGTCCAATTTTTAAAAAATACTACAACATTAAGGAGGAAGAAGTTGTTTACTCTATACTTCCGACAGCAACTCAATATGCAAGAAACTCATTTTTTGCAGGGTTAATGCCAACCGAAATCGCTAAAAAGCATCCTAATCTTTGGAAAGGAGAGGACGATGAGGGTGGTAAGAATATGCATGAAGCTGAATTACTTGAGGCTAATTTGAAGCGATTGGGTCGAAATATAAAATGGTCTTACAATAAGATTACGAATTTAAATGCCGGTAAAAAATTAGTGGATAACTTCAATCAGTTGTTGGAAAATGAATTAAATGCAATTGTATACAATTTTGTAGACATGCTTTCTCATGCACGAACAGAAATGGAAGTTATTCGTGAGTTAGCAGATGATGAACAAGCGTATAGATCATTAACACTTTCTTGGTTTGAGCATTCTCCATTGCATGATATCGTCAAGAAATGTGCTGAATCAGGACGAAAACTCATTATCACAACAGATCATGGGACAGTACGTGTAACTAACCCTGTGAAAATTGTAGGAGAACGGAGTACAAATTCAAATTTAAGATACAAGACTGGAAGGAATCTTTCATATAAAGAGAAACGAGTATTTAAAGTGAAAAATCCTGAAGATGCTTTTTTACCTAAAATCGGAATTTCTTCAGAGTTTGTTTTTACGCGAGAACAAGACTATTTTGTGTATCCAAACAATTACAATCATTTTGTGAATTATTTTAATAATACTTTTCAACATGGAGGTATCTCGCTTGAGGAGATGCTAATTCCATACGTCGAATTAGAGCCAAAATAAATGGATATTAATATTGACTCAATACAAGACTTGCCAAGAGCGGCAATCGAGTTTATTGAAGCGGTAGGACACCGTAAAATATTTGCATTTCACGCAGACATGGGGGCTGGAAAGACAACATTTATCACTGCGATCTTGCATGCAATGGGAATTGAAGATGTTGATGGGTCACCTACGTATTCACTAGTTAATATTTATGATAGTCAGATGTTTGGCAGATTGAATCACTTTGACTTATATCGAATTAAAAATGAATCTGAAGCTCTTGATATTGGAATAGAGGAAATACTTTATTCAGAGGATATGTGTTTTATTGAATGGCCAGAAAAAATCAAGAATCTTTTACCAGATAACGTCATTTGGTCGTATATTCGTGTAAATGAAGATCATTCACGAACGTTAACAGTTGATATATGATTACGGATCCAGAAATATTGAAACACCTAATGCAGCAAGGAAGCTTACTTCCGAAAGAGGAAATGCTAGAGGTCGCCCTCAAAAAAGGAAATTTATTTATTGGAATTCCTAAAGAGACTTCATTTCAAGAACGTAGAGTGGCATTAGTCCCCGAGACTGTTTCGGTCTTAGTTGCTAACGGTCATCGAGTTAAAATTGAAACTAAAAGTGGGGCAGCGTCAAACTTCTCTGATACAGATTATAGTGAAGCCGGAGCTGAGATTTGTTACGACATAAAGGAAATATTTTCATGTGATTTAATTTTTAAAGTTGCTCCACCATCAGAGTTAGAAGTAGAAATGATGCCTGGTAATCAAACATTGATTTCAGCATTGCAAATTTCTATTCAGCCCAAAGTTATTCTTCAAAAATTAATGGAGAAGAAGATTACTGCTGTTGCCTGGGATTATATTCGCGATGACAGTGGTGCTTTTCCTGTTGTTCGTACAATGGGTGAGATTGCAGGAACTACATCTGTTTTAGTTGCAGGAGAATTGCTTTCATCGTTCAGTAAAGGGAAGGGAATTATGCTCGGTGGTATAGCTGGCGTTCAACCGACGGAGGTTGTTATTATTGGTGCAGGAACAGTTGGGGAGTACGCTACAAAAGCAGCTTTAGGCTTGGGTGCATCAGTTAAAGTATTTGATAATTCACTCTCTAAATTGAGACGGCTTCAAAATGACTTAGGGGCTCGAGTTTTTACTTCTGTAATTCAACCAAAAGTATTGGCTAAATCGCTCATGAGAGCAGATTTAGTTATTGGTGCCTTAAGGGCTCCGTTGGGGCGAACTCCTTGTGTTGTTACTGAAGATATGATTCATAACATGAAGTCAGGCTCTGTTGTAGTTGATGTAAGTATTGATCAAGGAGGCTGCTTCGAAACATCGCGCGTTACTTCTCATGATAATCCCACATTTGAAGCACACGAAGTAATTCATTATTGTGTTCCAAATATTGCGTCTCGCGTTTCTAGAACAGCATCTTTTGCATTGTCAAATATATTTTCACCAATCCTTGTAGATATGGGTGATAAAGGAGGTTGTAAGGAGCTTATTTCTCGTGATACAGGATTTAGGAATGGTGTTTATATCTATAAAGGAGTTTTGACAAGTGAGGTTCTTGGTAAGGTGTTCAATTTGAGGTATAAAGATATTGAGCTTCTTCTAATGGGGATGAAGTAAGTGATTGAACCGCTAAATCTTCCAAAAACTGATCTTCGCTTAAAAAAGATAAAAGGAGTAGTGCATGTTTGGTGTATTATTCGAAAGAAAAACCTCGTTTGTACTCCTGAAGAGTGGGTACGTCAACACTTCATTCATTATTTAATCAACGACAGAAATATTCCAATTGGTTTGATAGCATCGGAGTACCCCTTAGATTATAATGGTCGATTAAAACGCGCTGATATTGTTGTTTTTAACACGAAGCAGGAACCTATTTTAATCGTAGAATGCAAATCACCAAAAATTAACTTAGACGAAAACACATTGTTTCAGATAGCACAATATAACTTCCACTTGGATGTAGATTTTTTGTGTTTAACCAACGGAATAGATCATATCTATTCCGAAATAGATCGTAAAAAGGGAAGTCTTCATTACCTTAAAGAAATTCCTTTAGGCATTATCGATTAGACTTCTAATTTGAATTCGGAAGTCTTGTGAAATTTAATGTCTGGATAGTCTTGTTCAGCCATTGTTAATAAGAATGGAGTTTCCGCCAGGAATACTAAATTCCCATCTTTATCTAAGGCAATGTACCTTGCTTTAGATCGTTTAAATGCAACTAGTTGTTCGTTATTATCTGAGGTGAGCCAACACGATTTAAAGTAGTTCTTAGCAGCGAATCTGCATTTTGCACCATATTCATGTTCCAATCGATAGCTGATTACTTCAAACTGAAGTTGGCCAACAGTACCAATAATTTTACGATTACCAGGTTGCTGAATAAACAGTTGTGCGACACCTTCATCCATTAATTGGCGAATTCCTTTATCCAATTGTTTAGATTTCATTGGATCCAAGTTCTCAAGCTCCATAAATATCTCCGGAGAGAAACTTGGAATTCCTTTAAACATAAAATTTTCACCTTCGTTTAATGTGTCTCCAATTTTGAAATTTCCAGAGTCATATAGGCCAATAACATCACCAGGATAAGCCTCATCAATGACACTCTTGTCTTGTGCAAGGAAAGATGTTGGATTAGCAAATTTTATTTTCTTCTTTAATCTAACATGATTGTAAAAGGTATTACGCTCAAATTTTCCAGAAACTATTCGTAGAAAGGCAATTCTATCTCGATGTTTTGGGTCAAGATTAGCATGTATTTTAAAGATGAATCCTGAGAATTTTTCATCAGCAGGTTCAATTTTTCTTAAATCAGTATCTCTTCCTCTAGGCGATGGAGAGATTTCACAAAAGACATTTAATAATTCCTGTACACCAAAGTTATTTACGGCAGAACCAAAGAATACAGGGGCAACGTCCCCAGCCAGATAATCTTCACGGTCAAAATGGTCATAGACACCATCAATCATTTCAATTTCTTCTCTTAATTCATCCGCTTCGGCTTCTCCAATAATTTTATTTAAACTAGGGTCATTTAAATCACTAATTGAAGAAATATCATCAGAAATACCAGTTTTGTTTGGGGAAAATAAGTTTAAGCTTTTTTCGTAGATGTTATAAACACCTTTGAAACGATCTCCCATTCCAATTGGCCAAGAAAGTGGAGTTACTTTAATATCAAGCTTATCTTCCAGTTCATCCAATAAATCGAATGATTCTTTCCCGTCTCGATCTAATTTGTTTATGAAGATAATTACAGGAGTTTTTCTCATACGACAAACCTCCATCAGTCGCTCAGTTTGAGCCTCAACACCACTTGCAACGTCAATAACAAGAATTACACTGTCTACTGCTGTTAGTGTCCTGAATGTATCTTCAGCAAAATCCTTGTGACCAGGAGTATCTAGAATATTGATTTGTTTGTCATTATAATTAAAGACCATAACAGAAGTTGCCACAGAAATTCCTCTTTGCTTCTCAATTTCCATAAAATCAGAAGTTGCTGTTTTCTTTATCTTACTATTCTTTACTGCACCTGCAGACTGAATGGCTCCACCAAAAAGTAATAACTTTTCAGTCAATGTAGTTTTACCAGCATCAGGGTGAGAGATAATACCAAAGGTTCTTCTTTTCTCGACTTCTACAGTATTGCTCATCGTCTTGAATTATTTTCGAGTGTAAAGTTACGTAATAAAGAAAATGGTACAAGCTAAATTGTCAAAAAAAAGCGCTAAAATTCAATATTTAAGCGCTTATGAGAAAAGTAGATTCAATTTATTTCTTTACATACTTCGTTAGAATTATAATCTTCACACCCTCAACACGGCCTTCAATATGCTCTATATTGTCAAAAACTAATGAGATATTACGAACTGTTGTGCCTCGTTTTGCAGTGAAATTACCTCCTCCTTTAACTTTTAGATCTTTTGTTAGTATTACAGAATCTCCAGACAATAATTGCACACCATTGCTGTCAATATGGATTAAAGTATCTTCAGAAGTAATTCCATATTTTGTCCATTTTTGAGTTTCCTCTTCCATGTGAAAGCTTTCAATTAAATCATTAGGCCAGCCTTCAGACTTCAAAATATTTAATACACGGTAAGCAACTACTTTTACAGCCTCAACGTCGCTCCACATTGAGTCGTTAATGCAACGCCAGTGATTAGGTTCCATTTCAGTCGCTTCTGTAAGTTGATTGTTGCATACATTGCAAATATGAATGCACTCATCTATATTTTTACCAGCTTTAGGAGAAACAACAAAAACATTTAATTCTTCGGTAACACTGCACAATTCACAGCTCCCGTTACTTCTAGTTGAAAGTTCTTTTTGCATAATAAATATTTTTGATGTTTTATTAGATAACTAATCTAGCTAATAATTGAAATTGTTCATTTTTGAGTATGGAGTTTCAATTTACTAATTATAGGATTTGCATACATTGCTAATAAAATGGGCTGATGCTTTTCGTTAATCAATGATAGTCTATTCTCAAAATTATCACGATCTTTTTTTCTAATTTCTACTTCGATTGTTAAATCTTCTAATTTCGGCCCAATAGATGAGTCTGAAGCATATAGTTTTTCGTATGCAATATAATTTGGTGCCTGAAGCAGGTATCTTTCGATTATTTGATTATCAATTTCATTGGCAATTTCACTAGCATCTTCTTTCATTGTAACAACTTTTTCACCAAATGAAATATGAATATTCCCTTTTGGATTTAAAAGCCCAGTTACAATGCTTTTTTGATCTGTATCTTCATCTTTAATATACGTTTCATTATTGCGAATCATATAAAGTTCTTCAGCTTTCATTGAATCGCAAGGGTCAAGCTCATACGAAATTGAAATGGGAATTATATTAAGTGAATTAATTGCATCACTCAACTTCATCTTTTTGTTGTCTGTATGGCTACCTAAATGAAGCATTTTAATAATTGCAGGCTCAGTAAAATCAATACCATCTTTTGCACGACCTTCTTTTTGAGCAATCCAAATACTATTACCAGATTTAATTCTATGGTGAATGTAACGGGACAAATGCTTTAAAGCGAATAATTTTTCTCTTCCAATCAATGATCTTTTCACAATGAAACTTTTGTTTAACTTCATTAAATCTGATATGTATTGTTTTTTCAGTAAGTTGTCACCAATTGCAATTTCTACCGTATTGTGATTAGCGTTGTGTAGTAAGTAACTTACTAATGCAGGGTCCATTGATATGTCTCGATGATTTCCGATGAAAAGGTATGATTTCTCTTTGCTTAGCTGACCCAAGCCAGAGGTCGTTATTTTACCAGCAGTTTTGGCTAATATTTTAGTCAACTCCTCCCCAACAATATGCTGAATGTCTAAGATCGTTTTTATTGATTTCGCTTTCTTTTTAACGAATGCTCTAACAAGACTCTTGGCAATAATTGGACTAGATTCAAACAATTTAGGAAAACGGAATTTCGCCATCCCTAAGATTAACTCATCCTGTTGATATAGGTTTTTAACCACAGCTTCGACTTCGTCATCGCGGTAAGGTCTAATATCTTCAAATTCATCCATCATGTTTTGATCTTTTATCTACATATCAAATTTACCAAAAAATGAAATGAGAATTAACGAATGTCTCAGATAGAAATCAACGTGGTTATAAACAATAGGAACGTTTAAATAAAATTGGATAGACATCTAAATGTAAAGGTAAAAAGAGTCAACCCTTACGAATTGACTCTCAAAATGGGGTGGAAGATGGGGCTCGAACCCACGACCCTCGGTACCACAAACCGATGCTCTAACCAGCTGAGCTACAACCACCATTTGTGCGGGCAAAGATATGTAATTCTTCAAATATACAACTAGAGTTTATGTTTTTTTTTTAAAATTAAAAAACAATTAATTAGAAATGAATACTTTATCGATTTATAAATGACTTGATCCATTCGTTTACTCTTAAGAGTTATCGAAGAATCATGTAGCAGAATAGACAAATGCTTAGAGTCCTATGTGAAAAGTAAGGTAATAGAAAAGTTTTGATAATTTGGTTCTTTGATTAGCCCTATTTATAGAAGGAGGTAATGTTTTTTCATTGCTACAAACCTAATTGAGATCTCATTTTTTCAGATTTTCATTCTACACTAACCATTTTCGAGAATGAGCTTCCATTCGTAAAACCAAATTGAATAAAATAGTTTCCCGAATTTACTTTATTTCCAAAATCAATTAGAATTGTTTCTGATGACATCCAATCAAAATCGATTTCTACCTCAGTTCCGGTTGCCTCGATCGCAATAATACTTGAAACTAACTTCTTTTTTATTCCATTTATTGTCACTAATTGACTTGTTGGATTTGGATAAATAGATACTACAGTTCCATTTATTTCATTAATGTCCGTTACATCTGAAATAGTCCCTTTTCGGTAAATCACATTTCCATCTGCTAAATCTTGGTAAACTACATGAATAAATCCATTTTTAAAAATCACATCAGGTTTTCCTTGAAATCCTGTTTGGCCACTATTTACTTTAGATTTAAATGAGCCTAATGTCTGTGCATTCCCATCCGTAGTAACTGCACATAAAATATTTGTATTGCCGAGTTCTCTTTCCTCCCAAACAACAATAAGTGTATCGCCACTTCCAGAAATTCGTGGAAAATTTTGTGAATCTCCAATTGATGACGTTGGCTCGTTCATTATCTGGACACTGCTGAGATTCAATCCTTCTGACAATCCTGTTGTGCTTAAATAAACGCGATACTTCCCTTCTGCTTTAGAAGCTGAGACAACATATGCAGAATCACTTATAATCAATCCATGCGGTCCTGTTGAAGGACAGGAGGATATCATCCATCCAAGTTCGTCTAGATTTTGATTTGAGTTAAAAGAAGCACCGTTATCAGTTGAAAGTGATCCCCATGTATCCCTAATGTTTACTTCATTGTTCCTAAATAAAGCCAGCTGATATTCTCCTTTCACTATTATTTCAGGAGGACAACAATCGCAAGCCACACCAGGAGATGTGTCGGTTACAACTTGTTGAGCTTGATATGTTGCTCCTCCGTCAGTAGAGGACGCGATTGCAATACCTTCATTTCCTCCACCAGCATCTAATACCATATAGGTGACATGTGGGTTCCCATTGTCGTCCATGTCTAATGCTGGCATCCATGTCTCCCCTTGATTAAAATTATCCACTCTGATGGTATCACTAAAGGTATCGCCGCCATTAATTGATCTTACAGCATAAATGTTTCCGGTGCCAATTGGTTGAGCTTTGAAAACCACCACCACATTATTTCCTTTGCTTGCGATGTCTGGACCTGTCCAACTCGCCATGTAGGTTTGCATCCCATTTGGTAAAACACTGATAGGTACATTGAAACTAGTTCCATTTCCCTTCGCGATAAAAATTTCTCCATCTCCTCCTTTGCCAAGCATTATAATTGGCAAATCATTCACCAAACTTAATCTCGGACGTATATATCCAAAAGTATCGCCATCAGCAACAGTTACTTCAGGCTCCCAAATAACTCCTTGTTGAGCAAAGGCCAATAGCGGTAAAACAATCATCAAGCTAGTATAGATTATTTCTCTCATACCATAAAGGTATAAAATTTAGTATTACATATTCAGTAGAGTATACTATATACCATTTTCAATGGTCAGTAGAAAGAATCCTAGTTAGTGCTAAACTTAAATGAAAACAAACATTTAAACCAAAAGATCAATAATTAACGTCAAGTATGTTGATAAAGTTTACTAGAATTAGAAAAAGAATCCCTAGACTCTAGTACTTTTACTTTTAAAAAAAGATTTATGCTAAAGATTGGTGTGCTTGGAGCAGGACATTTAGGTAAGATTCATATTAGAATCATATTAGAATTAAATGAATATTTTGAATTCGTTGGTTTTTTTGACCCTAACGAAGAAAACTCGAATGAGGTGGTTGATGAATTCAGTATCAAACGATTTGACACCATTGAATCTTTACTTGAAGAAGTAGATTGTGTTGATATTGTCACTCCCACTTTAACGCATTTTGATTGTGCTTCAAAGGCGCTTAGAAAAAGCAAACACGTTTTTATTGAAAAACCAGTAACTGAGACTGTTGACGAAGCAAAAATATTGATTGAATTATCTCATGAAGCTGGTGTGAAGGTACAGGTTGGTCATGTTGAGCGATTTAATCCTGCTTTTCAAGCTGCATTGCCTTATTTTGATAGTCCAATGTTTATTGAAACACATCGATTAGCGCAGTTTAATCCTCGAGGAACAGATGTACCTGTTGTATTGGATTTAATGATTCACGATCTAGATGTTATTTTGAGTGTTGTGAAATCAGGTGTTAAAAGAATCTCTGCTTCAGGTGTCGCTGTGATTAGTGATACTCCAGATATTGCAAATGCACGTATTGAATTTGATAATGGTTGTGTTGCAAATCTTACTGCAAGCCGAATATCAATGAAGAACATGCGTAAATCTCGTTTCTTTCAACAAGATGCTTATATCAGTGTTGATTTTCTTGAAAATGAGATAGAGGTTGTCAGTATGCAAGATGTTGAAGGTGAATCAGGTCCATTTGATATGGTTTTCAATATGGGGGAAGGTAAACCAGTAAAGAAAATTTTATTTGACAAACCAGATATTACACCAACTAACGCAATTAAAGATGAGTTATTTACATTTTATCAATCGATTGTAAATGATACAACGCCAATTGTATCGATTGAAGATGGTTACTTAGCCTTATCTGTAGCACAAAAAATAGTAGATAAATTAAAATCAGCTTCCTCGCAAAACTTAAGCAATAAGTAAACATTTTTATCGTTTTGTTTCATGCTACGCCAAGATTTATGAAAACATTAGTATCACTTGTAATGATTCTTGTTCTATTTGGAGCATGTATCAAAAATAATTCTAGTCCAATTTGGATAGAAGTTACAGAGTGGGATTTAATCAATAATCCTGATGAAAACCCACTAGATAATTATAAACCGGGAGTTTTAACTCATGCTATCAAAGATGTTTGGTTGTATGTAGATAATTCACTTGTTGGTGTTTTTGAAGTACCTTTTAAAGTACCTGTATTAGCATACGGTTCAAAAGAAATTAGAATGATTGCAGGGATTCACAACAACGGGATTTCTGCAACAAAAGTGAAGTATCCATTTTTGGTGCCCTATGTGATAACACTTGATTTGAATGAAAATGAAACATATCAGATTCATCCAGTAACGATGTATGCAACATCCACTGAATTTTGGATTGAGAACTTCGAGTCTTCTTCGAATGAATTTGTTGATGGAAACACTACACTTTCTTCCCTTGTTTCATCTAGTGATCCAGCTATATTAGACTCAACAATTAATGAAAGTCAGTTTGGTCGTATATCTCTAAATAGTACAGATAATTTATATGTTGGGTCAACCGATGTTTATGGTCTTTCAGGTATTCCTATTGATCTTCCAAAAGGAGTTGATTGTTATTTAGAAATTGATTATCACAATACTGCAGATATTACGACAGGAATATTAGCAATTAGTGCAACGGATGTTCTAATAAACCCATTGGTTAGAATAAATAAACAGTTTGAAAGTGAGGTAGAGTGGAAGAAGATATATATTGACTTAAGGGAGGTTGTTTCTGGCTCGACATCAGCTGACTATTTTGAATTTACCTTAGATGCATTACTTCCTAACGGAGTTAATTCTGCAGAAATAAATATTGATAACTTTAAAACTGTGCACTTTTAGATGAATTCAAGATTCCTAACCTTTATTATTTTAGTTTTAGATTGGTTATCGGCTTTAGTTGCATGGTCTTTATTCTATTATTTGCGTAAAACAAATATTGAAAATGTTGATTTCACTGTAAACAGCACATTTTATATTGGGATCTTAGTGGTTCCTATCGGATGGTTACTACTTTATTTATTGCAAGGAACGTATCAAGATGTCCGACGTTTGTATCGATTAAAAATATTGATGATTACATTTTCAGCGACACTATTTGGCTCTATAGCAATCTTTTTTCTATTTCTTTTGGATGATGATATAAATGGTTACCGTCAATATTATTCCTCTGTATTCTTGCTATTCGGAGTTCATTTTATGATCACTTTTATACCTCGGTTACTCCTCGTAAGCTATGTTGTAAAGCAAATTCATAATCGTAAAGCTGGGTTTAAAACATTAATTGTTGGGGGAAGTGACAAGGCCGTTGACCTCTTTAAGGAGGTAAATGAATTACCAAAAGGAAGTGGGCATCAGTTTGTTGGATTCATTAATATTAATGGAATTGACAAACTACTTAAAGATCACATGCCTTACTTAGGTCATATAGATGATGTAGAAACGGTTCTACGTGAAAATGAAATTGAAGAAGTGATTATCGCTTTAGAAAGTATTGAACATGATCGCCTTAAAAAAATTATTTCTCGATTAGAGGGTGGAGACCTTAGAATAAAAATACTCCCAGATATGTATGATATTCTTTCAGGAACAGTTGAAATGAAGAATATTTTCGGAGCACTTCTAATTGATGTGAATTCTGAAGTAATGCCAGTATGGCAACGTACATTCAAACGTATTTTCGATATTGTAGCTTCTATAATTGCTCTAGTATTGCTAACGCCTTTGTTTATTTTGCTTGGCGTATTAGTTAAACTGTCCTCTCCCGGACCAATCTTATTTAAGCAGAATCGTATTGGGAAAAAGGGACGGTTATTTAAGATTATTAAATTCAGAACTATGCTTATTAATTCTGAAAAGAATGGGCCTCAGCTATCTTCTTCTAATGACCCGAGAATAACCAATATTGGCCGTTTTATGCGTAAATCGAGGTTAGATGAATTTCTACAATTTTATAATGTGCTAATTGGAGATATGTCAATTGTTGGACCAAGACCAGAGCGGCAGTTTTTTATTAATCAGATTATTGAGCGTGAACCGCAGTTTTTAGAATTAACTAAGGTTCGTCCGGGAATTACATCTTGGGGGCAAGTAAAATATGGTTACGCCGAAAATGTTGATCAGATGCTAGATCGAATGAAATACGATTTACTTTATCTTAAAAACCGAAGTATATCATTGGATTTTAAAATAATGCTATATACGGTCATTATAATATTTAAGGGGGTGGGGAAGTAATTATTTCACCTTCACCTTAAACATTTCCCTACCACCAATTGATCCAATTAGCTCATCGCCAATAGCTATTGGGCCCACACCTTCTGGTGTTCCGGTGAAAATTAAGTCTCCTTTTTTTAATGTCATGAATTGTGAAATATATTCTATTAATACGTCAATTTTAAAGATCATATCATTTGCATTTCCTCCTTGAACAAGCTCCCCATTTTTTTTTAACGTAAATGGAAGATCATCTAAATTCAATTCTTTTTTCGGAATAAATTCTTTAGAAATCGGAGCACTGCCTTCAAATGACTTTGCTATTTCCCAGGGGTGCCCTTTCTCTTTACATTTTCTTTGTAAGTCTCTGGCAGTGAAATCTATACCTAACCCAATTTCAGAATAGTATTTATGTGCAAATTTTTCAGCTATGTTTTTTCCAACACGATCAATTTTTACTACTAATTCGCACTCAAAATGAATATCTCTTGAAAATTCAGGGTAGAAGAAAGGTCTCCCAGGGCGTAATAGTGCTATATCTGGTTTCATGAAGAACATTGGTGCTGTAGGAATGTCTGCATCCATTTCTTTCGCATGCTTTGTGTAGTTTCTTCCTATACAAATTATTTTCATCTATTTAAATTTATTCTTTAGCGCATTGAGTTTGTCATCAATATCTCCTGAGTAATCTTCCTTATTTTTTTTCTCTGCCTTTACTTTTTCCATTGCTTTCTTTAGACATTGCTTTGTATAGCGAGGGAAATCCGCGTCCATGATCCATCCGTAATATCCAGGTTCAGATATTGATATATCTTTAATTGTCTTTCCTTTATGTTTTCCGAAATTGTAAATCTCAACACCGTCTTTATTTAAAGCTAGTCGACCAGCAAAGTCCAACCGAGAGACATTACCATAACTCGAAAAATTAGCTAAAAAAGGAACGTCATTTTGGATTGCATCATATCTATAAATTTGAGCATCCAAAACCTCCCAGGTTGCATCAGCATCAGCCATTGCAGAATGGGCATTTTTAAGGTCTTTATTGCAGTAGAAGGCGTAAGCGGCAATCAAAGTACGCTGTTCCATTTTATGAAAGATATTTTGTACATCAATGTGATTCTTGATTGATAGATCAATTTCACTTCCCGCACGGAGTAACTCTTCTGCTAGCATTGGTAAATCAAATTTATTCGAATTATAACCAGCAAAATCTGTATTTTCAATAAAAACTTCTAGTTCAGGAATGATTTCTTTGAAAGTAGGAGCATCCTTTATGTCTTCATCGTAGATACCGTGAATCTCACTTACTTCTTTTGGAATTGATTGCTCTGGGTTTAATCGCCTGTGAAATTCAGAACGCTTGCCATCTGGGGCAATTTTGATAATTGCTATTTCAACAATCCTGTCATTTGTAATGCTTAACCCTGTTGCTTCAAGGTCAAAAATAGCTAGGTGTTTCTTAAGTTCTATATTCATAGTGTAAATATAGTGATAGGGAAGTAGAGCGCAAAAAAAAAAGAGTATGGTTGAATCACTATTTTTTTAGATAAATTTTTATTCCTACGTATTGATATGGATAATATCTGTCCCTATTCTTATAATCCTTTTGATAAAAAGTGCCTTGAACTGTATGTGTAACAATAACAGCAATAACTTTTCTTTTGCTTTCTTTATTTTTCTCGAAATAAGATCATACTTCATCTTTTCAGCTCTAACTTCAGTAGTTATCTCATTAGTCTTGTATGTACTAGTTGGCACAAGGGATGCAGAAGAGTAAATGTTAATTGTAAGACTTTCTCTGCCTTCTGCTAATTGAGACTTGATATCCTTAGCGGATTTCTTCAAATCACCTTTTTAGTTGTTAATTTATTTTTATAGAATGACCATTAATTTAGCCTTTTTAGGTAAAAGTCTATTAGACTACATCATGTAATTTTTAAAAAAAGAATTATATGCTAAAACAGGAATTCTTTAAAATACTAAATTTAGTATGTCTACTCGGTTTACTTTCTTCTTAAAGAAACCATAAAACACGTCTCATTCACATCTATAATACGTAATTTATAGATCTTCCAAAGATAATTTTTTGTAACTATTTGAGCTGTGAGTCTTTTTGGTGTAGCTAAAATAATTTTCTATCTGAAACAAGCTTTTTTGTTGTGTCGTTTAATAGTTATCGAACAGAAGTTACTGCTCGATAAATTATTCATGGCGTATTCTAATGTTTAGAATTCACGATTAACATCGAATGCTTCAAGGTATTCAGCAACTCGTTTTACAAATCTCCCTCCAAGTGCACCATCAACAACTCTGTGGTCATATGAATGTGATAAGAACATTTTCTGTCTAATTCCAATAAAATCACCGTCTGGAGTTTCAATAACAGCAGGGATCTTTCGTATTGCTCCTAAAGCTAATATTGCTACTTGTGGCTGATTGATAATTGGAGTCCCCATAACATTTCCAAATGTCCCAACATTTGTGACGGTGTAAGTTCCTCCTTGAATATCTTCAGGCTTTAAAGCATTATTACGTGCACTGTTTGCTAATTTATTTACAGACTTAGTCAAGCCGGTTAGGTTTAGTCGATCAGCATTTTTTATTACAGGAACAATTAAGTTTCCTGAAGGAAGAGCGGTAGCCATTCCTATATTTATATTATTTCTCTTAATTATTTGGTTTCCTGAAACAGAAACATTTACCATTGGAAAGTCTTTAATTGCTTTAATAATAGCCTCCATAATTATTGGAGTAAATGTGATGTTTTCACCTTCTCGTTCTGCGAATCCCTTTTTAACTTTAGCTCTCCAGCTAACGATGTTTGTTACATCGGCTTCAACGTAACTAGTTACGTGAGGAGAAACGTGTGTTGACATGATCATGTGATCAGCAATCAGTCTACGCATGCGATCCATCTCTATGATTTCATCATCAGGACCTGCAATCACTATTGGCTCTTTAATATTTGCTAAGAATCCTCCTTCATTGTTAGTTGATGTAGGAGTTTTTTGTTTTACTGCTGTTACAGTTCTAGTAGGAGAAATATTATTTACTTTCCCATCATCAATATATCCTAGAATATCTTTTTTAGTTACTCTTCCACCTTGACCAGAGCCAGAAACGGATTCTAATTCAGAAATTGAAACTCCTTCTTTTTTAGCAATACTTCTTACTAAAGGAGAATAGAATTTTCCAGAAGTACTAGCTTTGTCTAGGGGAGTTGAATTATAATTCGAAGTTGCATTAACAGCTTCATCAACTCGCTCTTCAATCGCAGTAACCGGAGTTTCTAATTTTGAAGGAGAATCAATAGGAGAAGAACCGTCTGTAGAAATTATTGCGATAACATCACCAACTTGTGCAACATCGTTTTCTTCAAAAAGAATTTTAACTAAAACCCCCTCAGCTTCAGAAGGTAGCTCGTTATCAACTTTATCAGTTGCCACTTCTACTAAAGGCTCATCCATTTGGATAGTGTCGCCAACGTTTTTAAGCCAATTAGTAATTGTTGCTTCTGTTACGCTTTCTCCCATTTTAGGAAGTCTGATTTCTATCTGTGACATATGTAATATAAAGAGTACGTTTTCTGAGTACAAAAATAACCGAAATTTCTTCTTTGACAATAGAAAGAGTGGAAGGTTTTATTCGTCAAGCTTTTTCCACGCCTTTAATAAGATGGAGAAATCCTTTCGCATTGAGTAATCTCTAGCGTATAGGAGGTTTAGTTTTTCATTGATATGTGGGTCATCTGAGTCCATAATGTCTTTGGGTACAAGTATGCCAGGTTTTATTTGAGGTAAACGCACATCTTTCTTGGATACATCCTCTGAAAAACCAATAAAAGAAATGTTTCCAATAAAAACTTGAATCATATTTGTCATAAACCCCCCCTTTTTTTCATATTTCCATAATATGAAAGGTGCAAGGAGAATTCCATTTAGCGAAAAGAGTATATCAAATAATCGTTTTTTACGTTTATTTTCTTTTGACACTAATGTGTTAAGTTTTAAGATATAAAGTTCTCCAGGGGTGTCAATTGAATTACTTCCAATCAAATAGTCTTCAGAATCTGGAGCAATTTTATAGTCTGTTTGGTCGAATCCAAGTCGTGACATCCAATCAATGATTTCTTTATAACTATGGTTCTTTGAACTAAATATGATCTCATCATATGATCCGTCTTCAATATTGTCAATTGAATTGATATTTATTTTGTTAATGGCCGAAATATTATAATTAGTTTGTCTAATAAGAGTTTCAATACGACTCACTTCGGAGTCATCGTTATTAATTATACCAAAAGCTTTTGACGCTTTAACATGTAGTTTGTATTTTTTTCCAATTGTAAAATGTAAGAAGTTTCTTGATAGTATGTAGTATGTGGTTATCCAACCAGCTCCTACGAAAATAAATAGCCTTGAAAATTGCCATGATTTCGGAAGAATAGCATAAGCTAAAAGAATAATGAGTGTTCCAATAAACACTCCTTTTATTGTTTTGAATAGTTTTATGGGATTGTCATATCCACCATTAAAGTAGCTAGTGTATATCCAGATTAGTGAGTATATTGGAATAGAGTATTTGATTAATTCCACAGGGAAATCTATATCTGACATCTTCCAATAATTGGTAAGTGCATAAAGGCCAAAGGCGATATATACAAAGTCAATTATCGGTAAAAATAAGCGCTTGGCAATTCTCAGTGAAATGGCTATAAATGCTCGAAGGTAGATTGCGAGATTAATTAAGAATGAAAATAATTTTGCATTTTTCCCTGAGAAATGTTTTTGAGCAAAAATTATCATCGATCGGTAGAATACAAAGACGTAATTGACAGAACTTTTCTTAGTGCTTTCGCCTTTGTAATGAATAATTTTAGTGTTTGAATAATAGTAGTTTTTATATCCTCCTAATGTAATCCGATATGATAAGTCAATGTCTTCACCATACATAAAGAATGATTCATCTAAAAAGCCAACTTTATCCAGTGTTGTTTTTCGCATTAGCATAAAAGCACCACTTAAAATGTCAATTTGATGATTCTCAAATTCAGATAAATGACCTAGATGATATTGTCCAAACCGTTTTGATTTAGGAAATACGCTAGATAAACCAAATATTTTATAAAATGCAACAAGTGGAGTAGGTAATCCTCTTTTGGATTCAGGAAGAAATAGTCCTTTACCATCTATCATTCTTACGCCCAGTCCTCCTGAATCTATTTGCTCATCCATAAACCCCAAAGTCTTGCTGAATGTGTCTTCTTCAACAACTGTATCAGGATTTAGTAATAAAACATATTGACCATTAGAAATATCTATGGCTTGGTTGTTTGCTTTTGAGAACCCAACATTATCTTTATTTTCAATTAAATGGAACTCGGGATATTTGGCTTTCACCATTTCGATAGAACCGTCTACAGAGCAATTATCAACAATGAAAACTTCAGCTGAGAGATCTTTGATTCCTTTTCTGACAGAATCTAGACATTGATCCAAGAAGTATTTTACATTGTAATTTACAATGATGATACTGATTTTATATTTATAATTATAATTCAATATTAGTTCTCGTTATTTACTGCGATGCAGGATATTTCAATATCAACATTCATGGGAAGATTTGACACTTCAACGGTTTCTCTTGCTGGTGGAACCAAACGGAAGTATTCAGCATATATTTGATTTACCTTCTTCAAATTGTTAAGATCTTTTAAGAAAATATTGCATTTTACGATATTGTCTATAGTCATCCCCGCTTCAGTTACTAGTGCTAATATGTTTTTCATAACCTGATGAGTTGAATCTTCTATTGAATTGTCAACTAAACTTCCTGTCTTTGGGTTTAGTGGTATTTGCCCAGAAACATAAAGTGTATCTTTGACTAAAATTGCTTGGCTGTATGGTCCGATTGGATTAGGGGCCCCAGGAATTTGTATTACCTTTTTCATCTTGTTACTTTTGTACAAGTTTACACAAAAAAATAGAGCTTTTGAAGCAGATTCTTCTTCTAGATAATTATGATTCGTTCACATTCAATTTACAACATTACTTAGTAAGTCTTGATGTTAAAGTAGATGTCATTCGCAATGATGTTAAAATTGAGAGTTTATTAAATTATGATGGCGTTGTTATTTCTCCTGGTCCAGGTCTACCAAAAGAAGCAGGGTGTTTAATGGATGTTTTATCTATTTCCAGAGGGCGAACACCTGTTCTCGGTGTTTGCTTAGGTATGCAAGGTATGTGTGAATTTCTAGGAGGAACGTTGTATAATCAACCTGTAGTGAAACATGGAGTTCAAGAAGTAATTGAGATTGATTCAGGAGTTTTATTTAAAGGTCTTGATTCTGAAATTAAAGTAGGGCTATATCATAGTTGGGCTGTTAATGAAAATGGGAAATATAAAATTGTAGCACGATCAAAAAGTAATGTTATTATGGCTATTGAGGATATCGATTCGAAATTTTATGGAGTTCAGTTTCATCCAGAATCTATTATGACAACAGATGGAATGAGAATTGTAAAGAATTTCATAAACTTGCTGTAAGTTAGAATAGGATGAGATTAGATAAAAGAGAAGTCGACACGTCTATTTCTCTGTTTTCCTTGAGAAGTTGAATTTGTATCTATAGGTGCCTTTTCCCCCTTAAAGTCAAATTTTAATCGGTCTGCTTGGAGGCCATGATGGACAAAGTATTGAATGATAGATTCAGCTCTTTCCTTTGATAGATTGATATTGTAATCATCTGTCCCGTCAGAATCTGTATGACCAATAACTTTAACTCGAAGATCACTATGACCTTTGATTACTTTTATCATTTCATCAATAAAAACTAAGTGTTCAGGCCGAATATCAGATTCATCAAATTCAAAGAATACAGGCTGGAATACAAATTCTTCACGCTCTGTGATTCTTATTTCTGGAGCATTTAGCTCTTCATTAATTCCATATAGGAATTCATTGAACCAGTACTGACCTTTTTCAGAGACATTTTCTTTTACGAGCTTGACATCAGTCCTATACAATATTATTTTCCCAATCACTCGCTTACAATCAATGCTCTCATAATTACCCTCAAGATATCCGGTGTTTTTATTGAAGGTTAATTCAGCTTGGAATCTACACCATTTAATTCGAGACGATATTGAACTCTTTTGAATAGAAACTTGTTTAAAAGTAATTATATCCCCTTTAGCTGACCCCGAAATTCGTTTTAAGGCATACTTATCGGTATTGACAATTTCTTCTCTAGAGTAACCAGAAAAGAATCCATTGACAGCCTCTAGTTCTAAATAGAGTAATGTTCCTTTTTCAATCGGATATCCAGCGCGTATAATTATCCCTTCCCAATTACCATTGAAGTTGGTTTGTACTACTCCAATAAAAGGAAAGAAAAATATTGTAAATATTAAATAGTAAAATTTCATTATTTGTTTATTCGTAAATAAGCAAATAATGTTCCATATTTCACCAGTTTTTATTAAAACGAAGATAAAAAGCTCCTGAAAATGGAGGTATTAACAATTCACAAATAAATATGTTGATAAGTTCCATTTACTTTTATCTTTTGTACTGTCTAATACAACTTTCGTTCGTTATTTTTGTGTTGTACTGATTTTTTAGGTGAGAGCCTTAATTGAGATAAATTATGAGTAAAGAAAATAAAAATCAAGATTATGCAGCGGATAATATTCAGGTATTAGAAGGATTAGAGGCTGTTAGAAAACGTCCTGCGATGTACATAGGAGATGTTGGCCCAAAAGGTCTTCATCATTTAGTGTATGAGGTAGTTGATAATTCAATTGATGAGGCTTTGGCTGGTCATTGTGATAAGATAGATGTTTTTATTAATGAAGACAATTCAATTACTGTAAATGATAATGGTCGTGGTATTCCAACTGCTATGCATACCAAAGAAAAGCGATCTGCATTAGAGGTCGTAATGACAGTCCTGCATGCTGGCGGTAAATTCGACAAGGATACATACAAAGTTTCAGGTGGACTTCATGGTGTTGGTGTCTCATGTGTAAATGCTTTGTCCAAAGACCTTAAGGTTACTGTCTATAGAGATGGTAAAATTCATGAACAAGAATACAAAATAGGTAAACCTCAATATGATGTACGTGAAATAGGAACTACAGATCGAAACGGTACCGAGGTTACTTTTTTGCCAGACAATACTATTTTTGAGGTTCATGAGTATAACTATGACACTCTTGCTGCAAGAATGCGTGAGCTAGCGTTCTTAAATAAAGGGATTACAGTTACGTTGACTGACCTTAGAGAGACAGATGATGATGGTAAGCATTTCAGTGAAATTTTTCATTCTGAAGGTGGTTTACGTGAATTCGCAGCTTATTTAGATAGAAACAGAGAATCCCTAATCTCTGAAGTAGTTTATTTCGAAGGAGAGAAAGATGGTATTCCAGTTGAGGTAGCGTTAACATATAACACATCTTATTCTGAGAATATTCAAGCGTATGTTAATAATATTAATACTTACGAGGGTGGTACACATCTTTCAGGTTTTAGAAGAGGTTTAACGAATACGCTTAAAAAGTATGCTACCGATTCAGGCATGCTTGCAAGGGAAAAAGTTGAAATTGAAGGGGATGATTTCCGTGAAGGTTTAACGGCTGTTGTTTCTGTTAAAGTTCAAGAGCCCCAATTTGAAGGTCAAACAAAAACTAAATTAGGAAATAGAGAAGTTACAGCTCCTGTAAGTCAGGGTGTTTCTGAAATGCTAGCTAATTATCTTGAAGAGCATCCAAACGAAGCTAAGATAATTGTTCAAAAAGTAATCTTAGCTGCTAAGGCTAGACAGGCTGCACGTAAAGCTAGAGAAATGGTTCAGCGGAAGTCTGTCATGTCAGGAAGTGGTTTACCAGGTAAATTGGCGGATTGTTCTTCTAAAGATCCTGCTGAATGTGAGATTTACTTAGTTGAGGGAGATTCTGCCGGCGGTACAGCAAAACAAGGTAGAGATAGAATGTTCCAAGCAATAATGCCTCTTCGTGGTAAGATTTTAAATGTTGAAAAAGCACAGCATCACAAGATTTTCGAAAACGAAGAGATTAAGAATATTTATACTGCGCTAGGTGTAAGAATTGGAACCGAAGAAGATTCGAAAGCATTAAATATAGAGAAGTTAAGATATCATAAGGTAATCATCATGTGTGATGCCGATGTCGATGGTTCTCATATTGAGACATTAATCCTTACTTTCTTCTTTAGGTTTATGAAAGAGCTTATCGAGTTAGGATATATTTACATAGCAACTCCTCCCTTGTATCAAGTTAAGAAAGGCGCAAAGTCTGATTATGCATGGGATGATAATCAAAGAGATCAGCTGATACAAAAAATGAAAGGTTCAGGAGCTGATTCATCTGTAGGTATCCAGCGCTATAAAGGTCTTGGTGAGATGAATGCTGGGCAATTATGGGATACTACAATGAATCCTGAGTTTAGAACACTTCGTCAAGTTACTATTGATAATGCAGCCGAGTGTGATCAGGTATTTTCTATGTTAATGGGAGATGAGGTTCCGCCTCGTAGGGCATTTATTGAACGTAATGCAAAATATGCTAAGATTGACGCTTAAAAATAGTACGAAAGAAATAAAAAGGGAGCTTTAGATGAGGCTCCCTTTTTACTTCTCTCTAATTCGGGTTTAAAAAAATGGCCTATGTTTTAATAATTAGAAGGTTAGGTCTTTCTTTTCTTCTTTTTAGCAGCTGGAAAAAGGATGTTGTTTAATATAAGTCTGTATCCAGGAGAGTTCGGGTGGAGATTCAGGTCTGTTGGTGGGTCACCCACACGATGTTCATAATCTTCAGGGTCATGACCTCCATAAAATGTCCAAGTGCCTTGTCCTAATTCACCATGAATATAACGTGCCGTTCCTATGGATTTTGTTTCCCCAAGTATTAAAACGTTAGACTTTATTAAATCTCTTTTGAAATCAGTTGTCTGTCCCATGAATCCATTTACAACATCGGTGTGACATTGGGTTAACATTGTAGGGACGACATCCCATTTTGCAGAGAATTCAAATAAGGTAAATTTATCTAGGCGTTCATTTCTTTTATGAAGTGACGTTCCGTCAATATCTGAATACTCATATTTTAAAGGATTTTTTACTAAAGTAAAATCTTCAAAAGCTAACGTGTTTTTGTAATCTAATTTATCTTGGCAATTTCGGTCGGAGGGATCTCCATCAAACATTGACTCGCAAATGTCAGTTTCATGGGCAGCTAGACCAATGTCAAAACTATCTGTGCCACTACACATAGTAAAAAGGAAGCCTCCTCCAATAACAAAGTTTTTGATATTTGTTGCGACGGCTAATTTCATTTCTGAAACCTTATTGAAGCCCAACGAAGAAGATGAAGCCTCTAAATCTGCTACTTGTTTCTTGTACCAAGGGTACGCTCTGAAGTTAGAATAGAATTTACCATACTGTCCTGTAAAATCTTCGTGATGTAAATGAAGCCAATCATATTCAGGAAGCCCCCCTTTTACAATTGTTGAATCATAAAGTTTCTCATAAGGGATTTCTGCATATTCAAGAACCATTGTTACTGCATCATCCCAAGGCTGTTTTCCACCAGGAGTGTAAACAGCAATTTTTGGAGCTTTTTCCAGTTGAACAATTTCCATATTTACTTCTGGAGAACCAATTTCTAGTTTAATATTATTTACTTGCCCATCAGCTAATATCTCATAGCTTATTCCGCGAATAATTAATTCTTCTTCAATAGTAATTAAATGAGGGGTTATAAAAGATCCTCCTCTATAATTAAGAAGCCATTCTATAATTACACCGTTTTCTAATAGATAAAACGAAAGCCCATAAGCCTTTAAATGATTCGATTGTGAATCATCCATAGGAATAAGAATTTGTGACCCAAAACTTAAGTTTGAAAAGCACAAGAGCGCAAGGATGGTTATAATTTTTTTCATAGTAAATGTTACTTACAATAATTTTACATCTTTAGTTAGAATGGTGGTGCATCACCACTTGCATCAAAGTCTAGATTATCATTATCGCTTTCTAATGGATTCATTTTACTTGGAATCGTATACGAACCTTGTTTGTCAAAATCATCGTTAGCACCTATTTTAGAGTGAATTGCGGCATTTGGGTCGGGGGAGAATCCTTCAACATTATCAAATTTAGCAAACTCTTTAACGAACCTAAGCCTAACATTTTCTAGAGAACCATTTCTGTGTTTTGCAATAATAATTTCGCCAATCCCAGCATTTGAATTACCTGCTTCATCCTGCATGAAGCCATAATATTCAGGTCGATAAATAAATGATACGATATCGGCATCTTGCTCAATCGCTCCGGACTCCCTTAAGTCAGATAATATGGGTCTTTTGTCTCCTCCACGCTGCTCTACCGAACGACTCAGCTGAGAAAGTGCAACCATCGGCACGTTAAGTTCTTTTGCTATTTCTTTGATAGAGCGTGAGATAGATGAAATTTCTTGTTCACGATTCCCTCCACTTTTAGATGTACCCGCAGTCATAAGTTGCAAATAATCAATAATTACGACCTGTATATCGTATTGCATTTTTAATCTACGGCATTTTGCACGTAAATCGAAAATACTAATACCAGGGCTGTCATCAATATATATAGGAGCTGTTGCTAGTTTTGTAATTCTACTGTGCAGTTGTTGAAATTCATCATCTCTTAAGTCACCTTTTCTTAATTTCTCAGCCGGAATTCTTGTCTCAGCCGCGATAAGCCGCTTAACTAATTGTACAGAGGACATCTCTAAAGAGAATATAGCAACACCTTGATTGAAGTCTACCGCAGTATTTCTTGCCATTGAGAGAACGAAAGCTGTTTTACCCATTGCAGGTCTTGCGGCAATTACAATCATGTCAGATTTTTGCCACCCAGCTGTCACTTTATCTAATTCAAAGAATCCTGTTGGAACACCTGATATCCCATCAGAATTTTCTGCAGCTTTTTCAATTTCCTCAATAGCTTCACGAACAACATTTTGCATAATAGCTACGGATTTCCCCATATTATTCTCTGCAATCTTGAACAAATCCCCCTCTGCTTTATTTAATACATCAAAGACATCGTTGGTATCGTTATAGGCTTCTCTCATTACATCATTACTCATGCGAATTAACTCACGCTTAATGTGTTTTTCAGACACAATACGCGCATGGTATTCTACATGGGCTGTAGATCCAACACGACTAGTTAGTTGTGATACGTATACCGCGCCTCCAGCGGCTTCTAATTCACCACTTTTCACTAAATGATTCGTGACGGTTAGTATATCTATCGGTTTTGATGAGCCGAATAATTCTTGAATAGCGCTAAAAATATATCGATGCTTAGGATCATAAAAACTATCTTCCTTTAGTATATCAACCGCATCCGTAACGGCATTTTTCTCAAGCATCATAGCTCCAAGTACTGCCCTTTCTAAATCTACAGCTTGAGGTGGTACTCTTCCACTATCACCTAGTGTAGGAGTTGTTTTACTAATGCGAGAAACCGTTTTTCGCGAGTTTTCGGATTTATTTTCCATCTACCAAAGATACGTAATAGTATCAGCGAATTATATCTTTTAGTATAACTTTCCATAAAAAGATATGAAGAACAGTTTTCAACAATTGTTAATACTTATTCTAAATTTGAATTATGAAGCGAGAGTTAATTATAACAGATGATGGGTCGAATAGTATTTACATACCAGAAATGGATGAAACGTATCATTCAACACATGGTGCTATTCAAGAGGCAAAACATGTATTTATCGAACAAGGATTAAAGCGGTTGGGTAAAACAGATATTAAGATTCTTGAAATGGGACTTGGCACAGGTTTGAACGTTTTATTATCGGCAATTGAATCAGAGAGGTTGAATGTGAAAATTGATTATGTTGGTATTGAAGCTTTTCCGGTTGAAAGCGAAATTTTTAGTGTATTGAATTACACTTTATTAATAGGAGAGGAACATAGTTCCATGTTTAATAAAATACATGATATTCCTTGGGGATCGCCATTTAATATTAATGACCACTTCATTTTAACTAAAAATGAGATAAAAATTCAAAATTATCTTTTTAAAAAAGAATCCTTCGATATCGTTTATTACGATGCATTTGGACCACGAGTTCAATCTGAATTATGGTCGGTGGAAGTTTTAGAAAAGATATTTGAATCGCTTAAGAAAGGCGGTTTTCTTGTGACATACTGCGCGCAAGGGCAATTTAAGCGTAACTTGAAAGAAGTTGGTTTTGAGGTGGAAGTATTGCCTGGACCTCTAGGTAAACGAGAAATGACTTTAGCGATTAGACAGTAGCTGTATCCAAAATTGTACATTTCATGATACCATCACGGTCAATTTCATCCATTGTGATTTCACGAAAAGCATTCGCTAATTCAGAATTGAAAGCAGTTTTTGTTTTTATATAATTAGAAGTAAAGCCATGCATGAATCCTTCATTGTCTTCGTTTTCAAAAAGAACAGTTTCAGTTTTACCTAGGTTTGTTTCATAGAATGCACGTTTCTTTTTGTAGGATAAGACATGTAGCTGTTTGCTTCTTTCTTTTCGAACATTCATCGGTACAGAATCACCAAGCTTTGCTGCTGTCGTATTTGCTCGTTCAGAATAGGTGAATACATGTAAGTAGGAAACTTCAAGGTCTTTTAAGAAATCTACAGTTTTCAAGAAATCTTCATCAGTCTCTCCTGGGAAACCAACAATAACGTCAACACCGATACATGCATCAGGTCTATGTTTCTTTATCATTTTAATGCGCTCCGTAAAAAGCTCTCTTTCATATTTACGGCGCATTACTTTAAGGAGCTTGTTACTCCCGGATTGCAAAGGAATATGGAAATGTGGTACAAATAGTTTTGATTTTGTTAAAGTAAAATCGATGATTTCATCCGACAATAAGTTCGGCTCAATCGAAGAAATCCTAAAGCGACTAATACCTTTAACGTTGTCTAATGCTTTCACTAATTCAAAGAAATTCTCATCATCTCCTTGTCCAAAATCACCAATATTAACGCCTGTCAATACAACTTCTTTAATCTCTGTTTGTGCTATTTCTTCAGCTTGTTTAATCGTTTCTGAAATACTCGCATTTCTACTTTTCCCTCTTGCTAATGGAATAGTACAAAAAGTACAGAAGTAATCACATCCATCTTGAATTTTCAAGAAAGAGCGTGTTCTGTCACCTATAGAAAAAGCCGGAATAAAATCTTTTGTTTCTTTGATACTTTCGTTTGATATGATAGTCTTTTCGTTCTTTTCTAATGATTCAATATGCTCAATAATATTGAATTTCTCATTCGCTCCCAAAACAATGTCAACGCCATTAATAGCCGCAATTGATTCGGGCTTTAGCTGAGCAAAACAGCCAATGATTGCCACAAATCCATTTGGATTTATCTTCATCGCGCGTTTTACAAGTTGCTTACACTTCTTATCTGCATTTTCAGTTACAGAGCAGGTGTTAATTACAAAAATATCAGGATTTGCATCGTAATCAACTTTCGCGTACCCAGCCTCTTGAAAACTTCTGCCGATTGTAGAAGTTTCAGAAAAATTTAACTTACATCCTAATGTGTAAAATGCTACTTTCTTATATTGATTCATTGTCTAGCAAAAGTAAAATAAAAACTGATAATTATGCAGTTTGATTGTGCTTATAACCTTGAATAGGATCTGTATTAGTTGTTCATTACCAATGAATTTCTTTTCTTTGATAGCTGTTAGGTTTAAGATAGGCGAAAGATACTGTAATATATTTGTTCAAGATGGACTCAGGTATTGTGAGATTTAGATTATTCGGTTTTATAATAAATAGTTATTAAAGATAAATACGTTGCTTTTGTCATCGGATTTAAAAATAATAATAATGAAGAAAGAGCTAAAGCTAAATTACAATCAATTAAATCATTGGGAAGAACTTTCTGATGCGGATCAGGTTTTGGTGCAAAAAGCAAAAGGTGTTATGTCGAATGCCTATACTCCTTATAGTAAGTTTAAGGTTGGTGCAGCTGTATTACTTTCTAATAATACTGTCGTTACTGGGAGTAATCAAGAGAATATTGCTTATCCTTCAGGATTGTGTGCTGAGCGTGTAGCTTTATTTTATGCTGGCGCGAATTATCCAAACGAAAAGGTGAAAACATTATGTATTGTTGCTAAAGGCAATTTAGTCTCCGTTGAAACAACTTTGTCTCCTTGTGGCGCTTGTCGACAAGTGATGTTAGAGACTGAAATAAGACAAGATGAACCTTATCGTGTAATTTTGGTTTGTCAGAATGATGTAACTATCATCTTTAGCTCTGCATCTGATTTTCTTCCACTAGCATTTGGTTTATAATTACATTTTATTGATGTTTTTATTCTCTATCTACAATTCTAGTTGATAAAATTTAGCTTGTCTTAAAGCAAATGTGCTATTATACATAATAAATGAATTTCTATTTCTTTGATACGGGATTAATTGAACTAAGATTTTTATATATTTACCACACATTAATAAAGAATAAAGGTATGGCTGTTAACGCAGAAAAAAAACCAGCAAAAACTACTCGTAAGTCAGCTTCGACTAAATCATCGAAGTTTTCTAAAGAAACTTATGTAAAGTGGTATAAAGATATGTTATTGATTCGAAAGTTCGAAGAGAAAACAGGTCAGCTATATATTCAACAAAAATTTGGTGGGTTTTGTCATCTTTATATTGGTCAAGAAGCAATTGTTGCGGGAACGGCTAGTGCGTGCATAAAGGGAGACAAGCATATGACTGCATATAGAGATCATGGACATCCAATTGCCTTAGGAACTGATCCACGTATTTTAATGGCTGAGCTTTACGGACGTTCAACAGGTTGTTCTAAGGGTAAGGGGGGGTCAATGCACTTCTTCGACAAAGAGGTTGGTTTCATGGGAGGTCATGGGATTGTTGGTGCTCAAATTGCAATGGGTGCAGGTGTAGGTTTTGCTGAAAAATACAATGAAACTGGTAATTTAGTTTGTGTCTCAATGGGAGATGGTGCAGTGCGCCAAGGAGCATTACATGAAACGTTCAATATGGCAATGGTGTGGAAGCTTCCTGTGATTTTTATTATCGAGAATAATAATTATGCAATGGGTACTTCAGTTGAGAGAACAACGAATGTAACAGACTTATCTAAAATCGGTCATTCTTATGAAATGCCCTCAAAATCTGTAAATGGAATGTCTCCTGAGGCAGTTCATGAAGCGATTGAAGAGGCGGCTGATAGGGCACGGCGAGGGGATGGACCTACCTTATTAGATATTAGAACATATCGCTATAAAGGACATTCAATGTCAGACCCTCAGAAATACAGAACAAAAACTGAGGTTGCTGAGTGGATGGAACAAGATCCAATTGCACATTGTTATGAGGTTATAAAGGAAAATAAATGGTTGTCTAACAAAGAATTAGAAGATATATCTGATTGGGTCAAGAACGAAGTGAAAGAATCTATAGAGTTTGCAGAAAGCTCTCCTTACCCAGATGGAAAAGAACTATACGAGGATGTATACATGGATAAAGAATATCCATTTATCGTTGAATATTAAGAATAACCCAAATTACAATAGAAGATGGCGGAAATTATACGCATGCCTAAATTGAGCGACACCATGACTGAAGGGGTCGTTGCTGAATGGATAAAGAATGTTGGAGACGAAGTCTTTGAAGGTGAATTGCTAGCTGAAATTGAAACAGATAAGGCTACTATGGAATTCGAATCGTATTATGATGGTATATTATTGCATATTGGTGTTGAAAAAGGTGCTACTGCCCCAATCAATTCTATATTAGCTATTATTGGTAATAAAGGAGAAGATGTAGCTAAAATATTAGCAGAGGCTGAAAAGAATACACCTTCTGATAAAACAGAAGAAGTTGTACTAGTACCTAAAATTGACGTTCCAAAACCAAGTACTGCTAATACTGCAGTTGTCAAGCCGGCCCCTGTAGTATCTGTTTCAGACTCTAACGGAAGAGTTTTAGCTTCTCCACTTGCTAAAAGTATGGCAAATGAAAAAGGAATTGATTTAACAAATGTCATCGGTACAGGTGATGCTGGGCGAATTATCAAAAGAGATATCGACCATTACACTCCTTATGTTGGAGGTGGTGTGGCGAAATCTGGTTTTATAGGTGTAGAGTCTTTTCAAGATGAGCCTATTTCACAGATGCGTAAAACAATTGCTAAACGTTTATCCGAAAGTAAATTTACTGCGCCACATTTCTATCTTACCTTAGATATTGATATGGATAACGCAATAGGAATACGTGAACAAATAAATATTCTTGAAACCGGAAAAGTTTCGTTTAACGATATGGTTATTAAGGCATGCGGACTTGCGTTAAGAGAACATCCAACTGTTAATAGCGCATGGTTAGGTGATGTAATCCGTAGAAATGAACATGTCCATATTGGTGTTGCTGTTGCTGTTGATGAGGGATTATTAGTTCCTGTAGTTCGTTTTGCTGACGGAAAAGAGTTAACTGAAATAGGTGGAGAAGTAAGGTCTTATGCAAAAAAAGCAAAAGATAAAAAACTACAGACAAGCGATTGGGAGGGTAATACCTTTACTATATCAAACCTTGGAATGTTTGGAATTGAATCATTTACTGCAATCGTAAATCCACCTGACAGCTGTATTATGGCTGTTGGGGGTATAAAACAAGTTCCTGTTGTGAAAAATGGAGAGATTGTACCAGGAAATATTATGAAAGTAACCCTTGCTTGCGATCATCGTGTAGTTGATGGTGTTTCAGGGTCTCAATTCTTAAATACGTTCAAAAAGTATATGGAGAATCCCGTATCTCTGCTTGTGAAATAAATTAGGTATACAGATACTAAATGTAAGTAAAAATAGATTTCCCTTTTTTTATTGTTAAGCCCTTTGGAAGGAGTTACATATTTGTAACTCCTTTTTGTTTTAAATAATAATAATGCGCTACATTATTGTTCAGACATTTTAGTCAATTGATTTTGTATTTTATCTATTGTGCCTGAGTCAAAGCCCTCTAAACGCGAAACAATTTCACCTGTTTCGTTAAGTATTAGTGTTAGTGGAACATTTTTCCCTTTCAATGCTATCATTGATTTTGCACTTGTATCAAGATAACAGTCAAACGTCCAGCTGTTAGAATTTACAAAAGAGATAACTTTTGTCTTTTTTTTAGAATTATCTAACGCAATAGAAATGATCTGTGCTTCATAGCTCTTGTTCCAAATAGATTTTTTTAACTCTAGTGCATTTAGTTCTTGTATAGCCTGTCTGCTAGCAGTTGACCAAAGAACGACAACCTTGGGGTGGCTTGTTTGTTTAAAATAGCTTGAGCTTATGACGCGATCTTTTGTCGTTTCTAGTTGAAGGTCGGGAAAAACACTCTCAGACTGCCCAAAAACCGTAGAAAAAATAATTAAAAATAGAGCAGAATAAAATATGCGAGTCATAGTTTTTTTGTTAGAATGGTAAGTTACGGATTTTCAGTTGTTATAAGCTACATGAAGCAAATGTTTGGGCTGGAGGGCTTTTTTCGAACCGAATTAAATTTTTAGTATTTATTCTTATTCTCAATAACCTGATGCCGCACTTGCACCACTAGGGTTTGTTAAGCCTTCAGCATTGATAGTTAATAATGGAATGTTTAGCTTGTTCTCAATCATTGCTTGAATGAATGAGTTGGGATTTGTAATGAGACCTTCTTTATAGTAACCAGCAGCCATTAAGTCAGCATCAATTTTAGCAGCGTATTCCATTAATTTTTTTTCGAATTTCACTCCTTTATCGAAAGTTACAATATTGTAACTTACGTCTTTATCATCTAAGAATTTCTGAACAATTTTCTGATTTTTTTTCGTTCCGTTCTCTAAAAACTCATCACTATCATGATATCCAACTAAGTGAATAGTTGCTTTGAATTTCTTTGCTATGATTGAAGCAAAATTGGCAATTTGAATACTTTTCTTTTCAAAAGAGAAAGGCATTACAATTACCTTCATTTTATCTACCGATTTCTTTCCTTGCGTAATTAAAAATGGCTGATCTGAATAAGAGATCATTTTAACAGCGTGAGAACCAAAAACCTTTTGAAATCCTTTCGCTCCATGAGTTCCCATTACGATTAATGAAGCATCTAACAAATCTCCAGCTTTAGAAATGTCTTCGTAAACATCTCCAATAATTGCTTTTCCAACAGTTAGTTCTCTATCTGAATCAGATAAAGTTGCTAAATACTCTTTAAGTTTGAATTTCGCTTCTAATCGCTCATGTTGGTTTTTTACCACATGAAGTAAAAGCACACTTCCTTTGTTTGCAATAGCTAAGTCTAACCCAATACGTACGGCACTTTCAGTCACAGGCGTAAAGTCAAAAGGGATAAGGTAGAGAGGATTTTGGTTCATAGTTTCGTTCTTTTTTTTTCTATAAAACAAAATTAATCAAATTCTTGGGTTTTCTAATTTGTTTTTTCAAATAGAAGTTTAGTTTTTGGGTCTAATAGGAATGATTCTATATGGAAATCAGCTGTAATCTCAATCACATGTTGTTTTTTTGAGATGTTAGCTAACATGTTCTTTGATTTTCCATGCTTGCCCTTTAGCTCAACTTCTAGAGGGAAGTTAAATAATTGATCTTGTTTTTGTTCTATGGCTAAGAATTGTTTTTCTGCACCTTGATATAGCTTTGAGCTCAGCAGTGGATGCCCAGTTTTTTCTATCCATTGATGGAAGAATTGACTTAAATCTAGATCTGTTTGGTCTTGCATTATTCGCATTAAATCACTAGTTGTAGCGTTCTTATATTTGAATGCTTGATAATATGCTCTGACCCCTTTCCAAAAAGTATCCTCTCCAATTTTATTGCGTAGCATATGTAAAGTCCATGCACCTCGTTGATAGGCATTTGGATTTAACATATTTAATGGGTTTGTAGAAACGGTATCTTTTAATGGTAATTGTACCATTTTATGGAAGCGAATAACGCGATTTCGATCCTTGATCAATTGTTCGTTCATTTTACCTCGTCCATATTTGTGTTCTATATGTAAGTTTGTGAAGTAGGTAGCGAATCCTTCACTTAGCCATAAATGAGGCCAGTCAGCTTCTGAAGCCGAATTCCCAAACCATTGATGGGCAATTTCATGTGCGATTAAATTCTCCATTGATCCTTCCCCAGTAACAGCATTTTCATCGTAAAAAATACAACCAGCATTTTCCATGCCTCCATAGCGTGTCGTTGATTGAACATTGTATAATTTTTCAAATGGGTAAGGTGCAATGTATGTTTCGAAAAATTGAAGCGGGTCAGCTGCTGCGGACATATCTTTGAATCCAGAAATATCATTTTGAGAAAACACAAAATTGATATGTTCCATATTTTCTGGGTGTGACAGTGTGTCTGTTGAAAAAGCGGCTAAACCAAAAACCATTACTTTCGTCGGTAGTTCGAATTTAGATGAATATGCGGTTACTACTTCTTTGCTGTTTAATCTAGTTTCGGATTTCTTTTCTCCGTTAGATACGCAAGTGTAATGATTTGGATGTGCTATGGTAAAACTTACTGTAGCTTTTTCTGAAGGGTGATCAATACAAGGAAACCAATGACTTGCTCTATTAGGCCAATTGTCTCCAAAAAATGTCCTGTCTCCAAATTTGTTATTGCTAATGATAAGGCCATCTTGAGGAACTCCAGCGTAATCTATCTTTATAGCACTTATTGCTCCGTATAGTGGTCTCTCAATATCAATAATTAAATGATAGGTGTCTTGCTGGAAATTAACTTGTTTACCGTCTTGAATGACTTGAGATACAACCATTCCTTTTTCAGTACTATCTTTTTTAATAAAATCTAGCGAAATAGGATCAACGGAAAGGGTTAAAAACTTTATTGATAATGTATTTGATCCGAATATCAGGTCAGTTGAGTCATTTACCTGAATAGAGATGTCATAATTAAGAATATCAAATGAATTATTTTTCTGTGCAGATAGAAGCCCAGGGAATAGCATCAGAAGTAAAAGTTTCATGTTTTATATTTAGTGCGCTGAAATAAAAATTATGTATTCTGATTAAGATACAATTATTTAGGTTCAAATGTAAAGTCAGTTTTATAATCAATGATTTTTTAACTAAATGATTTGATTATTTTTGAAGAAATGCACTTTTTTATGCCTGAATTACATTTTCATCAACTTCAACTATTAAAGTGCATATCTGTTGAAATGACAGAAGAGGAAGAGCGCTATAATATTTCTGAAGATTCAGGGTTGAAGCAAATGCGTGCTTCGGGACTCTTGTTGCACCCTATAAATGTGATTCGTAAGACATTTGGCTACGCCGATTACCCAGAGATTTCATTTCATTTGCCATTTGAGTGTGATACTTCAAGCTTTAAAGACAATTGTGCGATAGAATGTTTTACCGAAGGAGAAGAACTAGTTAAAGGAGTTTTACTTCGTATTAATGGAAGGCAAGGAAAAATGCGACTTTTTTCACCTGATTTTCCAGACTGGATTGAGGATAAAGGTGTTGGTGTTAAATTAGCTCCCAATCATTTCACGAGTAAAACAATGGAAGATGGTGTGAAGCGAATTTCTCAATTCCCTGCGGTTAGGCAGTTGTTTGAAAACATACATGGTACAAAATCTTTTGGGCAGAGGTTTAAGTTTAATACATCTATTTATGCTAAAAACAATCAACTTAATGAAAGTCAGTTAAAAGCTGTTCAAGCAGTCGTAGAGAATGACGATTTAGTTATTGTTCATGGTCCTCCAGGAACTGGTAAAACAACAACAATTATAGAATCAATTGTTCAATTGGTTAAATTAGGTAAGCGTGTTTTAGTTTCGGCACCTAGCAATACCGCTGTTGATAATGTTGCAAAAGGATTATTGAATAATGAGATCACTATTTTGCGCGTAGGGAATACAGTAAAAGTAGACGATGATATCTTTCCATTCACACCTGAAGGAAAGATATTGGCATCAAAAGATTCAAAAGACATTAAGAAACTTAAAATTCGGTCAGAAGAGTTACGGAAGATGTCGTATCAGTATAAACGTAAGTTTGGAAAAGCTGAACGCGACCAGCGAAGATTATTAATGAATGAAGTAAAGCGTATTCGAAAGGAAATTCGAGATATACGAAATTACTTTGATGAGAAACTATTCAATACATCAGACGTTGTCTTGGGAACGCCCATTGGATTAAACAATTTTCTATCTGATGGGACCATTTTTGATGCACTTATTATTGATGAAGCAGGGCAAGCAATCGAACCTTTGGCTTGGATGCTTTTTTTATATGCGAAATCTTGGGTGTTGGCTGGAGACCCTTTTCAATTGCCTCCAATGGTACTTTCTGATAAAGCAAAAAAAATGGATTTTAATAAGTCCATTTTAGAGCATTCTTTTAATAATTGTGAGAACGTCTTTTTCTTGGATACTCAATACAGAATGCGTCAATCAATTTCTGATTTTTCTAGTAAATACTTTTACGAAGGAAAATTAAAAACTCCGGAAGCACAAGCTGACATTTCAAATCATATTATATTTTATGATACGGCGGGAACTGGTTTTGAAGAGATGAGAGGGAGTGATGGATTGGGTTTTATTAATTTAGGAGAGCTTGATTTAATTGAGAAAATAATAGAATCAGAAGCGTTTAATTTAAAAGAACTTGCAATCATCTCTCCTTATTCGGGACAAGTACAATTGGCAAAAGAAAAATTGGACAAACAAATTCGTGTCAGTACGATTGATAGTTTCCAAGGGCAAGAAAGCCTAACCATTATTCTATCCTTGGTACGTTCTAATTCTGATGCAATTATAGGGTTCTTAAACGATTATCGACGAATGAATGTGGCACTCACACGCGCTAAAGAAAAACTGATCATAATTGGCGATAGTTCAACAATCGGAAACGATAATTTCTATGCTCAATTTCTTGAGTACATGGAAGGTGTTAATGGGTATAGAAGTGCATGGGAATTAATCTCTTAGTGATTTAATGCCGTGAATTTACCGTAAGGCACAACAGTAGCCTGTAATCTAAATTCCACTAATAAAATGATTGCTTTGAATAAAAATGAGAAATTAAAAATAGTGCAATTATCGTTGGTTTTAGATTATATTAAGTAAATTTCACTTCGAGCTTATATGGGAGAGAATACTAATTGGTAATTCCACGGGAAATAGCTATGTCTCCAATATTTGTTAAGTTTTATCAAATCTATTGTCTATAGAGATTCATCGTAGCAAAGTATATTCAATAATTAGTTAGCTTAGTCTGTATTATTCTTATTAATGCAAATACAGTGAATGAAAGGAATAGATTTTGAATTTGGAAAGGGTTTTACATTTAGTAAGTATGTCCCTAAAGATATAGCTCACTTTGATCGTGTTTTCGATGTATTCAAGGATTTACTTACTCATACTTCGGGTGATATTGAGGAAGCATTTGAATGGCTAGAAACCTTAGATAATGAATATGATATATTCAACGAAGAGTATACCTTGCAAGATTTTGAAGATCATTTAAAGAAGCGTGGCTATATTAAAGAGGAAATTGATAATGAAGAAGGTGATTCTGGAAAAATATCTAAAAAAAAACTACTCACAGGAAAATTAGAGTCAGCACTTCGCACGTATGCCTTAGATCAAATATTTGGAAAGCTTAAAAAGAGTGGTATTGGAAATCACAGAACTACAAAAATTGGATTAGGAGATGAACGCGACGGGGAACAACGTTCGTACCAGTACGGTGATGATTTGGCACTTATTAATATGACGGAAAGCCTTAAGAATGCTCAAATAAATAATGGTATTTCTGATTTGAGACTTACTGAAAATGATTTGATCGTTGAAGAGACGAAGCATAAATCACAGATGAGCACAGTATTAATGATTGATATCAGTCATTCAATGATTCTTTATGGCGAAGATCGAATAACACCAGCGAAGAAGGTCGCAATGGCGTTGGTCGAGCTAATTAATCAGAAATACCCGAAAGACACAATTGACATTATTGTTTTTGGAAATGAAGCCTGGCCAATTAAAATTAAGGATTTACCTTATTTGAAAGTAGGGCCTTACCACACTAATACTGTTGCTGGCCTAGATTTAGCAATGGATATTCTCAGAAGAAAGAGGAATACCAATAAGCAAATTTTCATGATTACAGACGGAAAGCCAAGCTGCGTTCAGCTTCCTAATGGTGAGTTCTATAAGAACAGCAATGGACTAGATGATATGATTGTTGGAAAATGCCTTAACAAAGCTACCCAAGCTAGGAAATTAAAAATCCCAATTACAACATTCATGATTGCTCAAGATCCATATTTGAGACATTTTGTTGAAATTTTTACAGCACAAAATAAAGGGAAAGCCTTTTTGACGGGTTTATCAGGCTTAGGACAGATGATTTTTGAAGATTACGAAAAAAATAGAATTAAAAGAATTTAGTTAATATGAAAAAAGAAATCACATTTAAGGAATTAAGAGATTCAGGATATCTAGATAAATCGATAAATGAGGAGATTCAAGCGAATCTGATTTTAAGAATCCAATTAAAAAAAACTATTTTTGAAGGGTTATGGGGCTATGAAGATACTGTTGTTCCTCAATTGAAAAAAGCAATTCTCGCTGGACATCATATTAATTTACTAGGATTGAGAGGTCAAGCAAAGACAAAAATAGCGAGAAGTATGGTGGATTTGTTAGATGAATACATGCCGATAGTTAAAGGATCAGAAATTAACGATAGTCCATTCAATCCAATCTCTAAATTCGCAAGAGATTTTATTGAAGAAAAAGGTGATGAAACACCTATAGTTTGGGTGCATCGATCTAATCGTTTTTTTGAAAAATTAGCGACACCAGATGTTAATGTTTCTGATTTAATAGGTGACATTGACCCAATTAAAGCAGCAACTTTGAAGTTGCCTTATTCAGATGAGCGCGTTTTGCACTATGGAATGATACCAAGAGCTAATAGGTCGATTTTTGTGTTGAATGAACTTCCGGATTTACAGGCTAGAATTCAAGTTTCATTATTCAATATTTTGCAAGAAGGAGATGTTCAAATTAGAGGCTTTCAATTAAGAATACCACTAGATATTCAGTTCGTGTTTACAGCAAACCCTGAAGATTATACTAATAGAGGCAGTATTGTTACGCCACTAAAAGATAGAATTGGTTCTCAAATTTTCACACACTATCCTAAAACAATTGAACTTGCAAAAGCAATTACTGAGCAAGAGGCTCGAATCACACCAAGCGATAAAGCTCTGGTCCTAGTTCCGAACCTTGCGAAAGATATATTGGAACAAGTTGCATTTGAAGCTAGGAGTAGTGAGTATGTAGATGCGAAAAGTGGTGTTAGTGCACGGATGACAATTAGTGCCATGGAAAATCTTGTAGCAGCAGCAAAATTACGTTTAATAGAAACAGATTCAGAACAAACTTCTGTTCGACTTGTAGATTTTACATCAATCATCCCTTCAATAACAGGGAAAATTGAATTGGTCTATGAGGGTGAACAGGAGGGAGCTGATGAAATAGCGAGGATGTTAATAGATAATGCTATAATGGCTCAGTTTGAAAAGGTTTTTCCAAGGATACCTAAACTAGAAAAAGAAGGAGTCAGCACACCATTTACAGAGACGATTGAATGGTTCAATGATAACTTATTGCAATTGAATTATACAGACGAAGATAATGAATTCAAGATAAATCTATTAATGGTAACCCCCTTGGTTGAATTGATTGAGGAATATTATCCAGAAATCAGTGAACAAGATAAGCTGTTCTATATGGAGCTCGTTTTATGGTGTCTTACAATTAGTAATAAATTGGATAAATCTGAAAACGATCAAGTATTTACATTCGATTCATTAGGATTAGGGACACAATTCTTAGGTCATAATTAGACTCTTCATGTTGAAATAGTATAACCGAGGATAACTAATTATTAGCATATATAAAAAAGAAATGAACCAGCTAAAGTAATATCCAAACTTCGGGTCAGAGGCTCATCAGAAACTAGCTTTGAATTCCGCGTTGGAGTCAATAGCTCTATTGAAAAACAACAATAGAAAGCTGTAATAATACAGATGGTTCAAATGTAACTATGACGCGCCCTTTTTTGGGATGGTAACTAAGTGGATGACAACGGAGATTGGATATACACGTTCACATTATCTCAAGTACCTACTGCTAATATGGAATACTTAATTAGTGCAAATGGTGTTCAAGAGAATTTAATATAGGATATGTTGAATGGTGGTAATTATGCCTCAATTACAGGTGGTGCAAATATAATAGAGGCCAAATAATTTTACGTAGATTGCAATACAAGTGATTAAATAATAAAAAAGGATCTTATAATAATATTAAAACGTTTTATTTTCGACGTAAGAATTTTGTAGGTCTTCAGTTTGTTAAGCATTTTAAGAAATCTACACCAGCCTGAACTCCGTATCGATAGTCAGATGTTATCGAGTTAATTGAATTGATATATGTACCAGCCATTAATGGCGAATCTGGTGCAATTTGTTTGATCACTAAGTCTTCGGGGCAATCATTGATAAAGTCAATCGATTTATTGTATTCTAAATGTGTATTTTCAAAACGCTGTTGAAGCTTCTTGTTAGAGCTAAAAGCGAATGATCCAAAATAGTCAGGCCAAGTTTGACTTGTTTTTAGGTTCAAAGGAGTCGTTCGTATTATGACAATCTCTTTAGCTCCATTTTTATAAGCCCATTCTACGGGTAAAGCATCGCTCCAACCGCCATCCATATATTCTACACCATCTAATACATGTTTACCTTTTGTAACAAATGGTAAGGTACAGGAAGCAATTACAGCATCACTCCATGTTTTACTGTTCGGGTGATAGTAATGAGGCTTTCCCGTTGTACGATTTGTTAGTACAATTGCAATTTCTTTTCCTTTTGAATTAGCTATTGCCTTTTTTATATTTAGCGGAACCTTTGTCTCGGCTACAACGTGAAAATAATCGATATTCATCAATCCTGTGGGGGACATCATCCGATTGTAATTCATGAATTCTTTATCAGTAGCTAAAAGGCATATTGCATCAAAACAGCACTTATACTGTTCACTTAGATAGTATGATAACGCAATAGCACCACCGGAAACTCCGATGTAAAAATCAAATTCATTATAATCATATGTCTGAAAAGCATCTAGAACACCAGCACTAAACCCAGTTCTAAAGCCACCGCCCTGTATTATTAGAGTTTTTTTTGTCTTTGCTCTCCCTTTCAAATTACTCATTTTAAAGTACTTATGTGCTAAGTTAATATATTATGCATGCATATCAAGTGTAATAAGTTTTTTCTCAATAAAAAACATCAAAACGAGGTTTTACTCATTATTGGACTCTACATATAAGAAATATGATATCTATTTCGCGTCTGTTTTGAAAGGGAATCCAAAGTATAAAGTTCACCTTGAAATTGGTTGGGAAATATTAAAGGAGATAGATGATTTACTGTTAATGATTTATCGCCCTGTAAAAATGTAAATATTTATTAGGTAATTCACGAGCTCAATTGAAGAGTATGAAAAACACTTCTTAGAAAGCATTTTTTATATTCTTTGTTTTATAATTTTCCCAACATTCCTTTTTTTAGTTTGGAACTTGCTGGTTTGTCACCAAGCCAAATAGCATATAATGCTTTTTTGAATTCAATTCCTTCAACGAGTCCTTTGAATTTTCTATTAATAGTTACAGCAAGGCCTTTTCCAGGAACATAAATCATAAGAATCTCATCGTTAATATTGAAAGCATCAGAAAAGAAACTTTTGAACTTAGAGATATCTTTAGCAGAAGCTTTTCCTTTGGCAGTATTTGCAAAACCTTCTTTTACAGATTCGTTGAACTTGTCTCGTGTTACTTTGCTGGAAGTAATCACTATTTTAATTGCAGAACTTGCATTAGCATCTATAACTAGACTAGCATCCATAGTTGTTTTTTCTAGGTATAAACCTGCGACATATAAATCGAGGGTGTACTTTTCCCTTAGTCCACATCCATTAAAAAACAAAGCATTTCCTTTTACGTTTAGTTTAGGGGGGAAGGTGACTCCTGAAATTGTTCTGTTTTGAGCAGTAGTAGCCTGCATCATAAAAAAAAGAAGTGCCGTAGATAAAATGAATTTCATAAGTTTGAATTTATTTAAGTTTAGAAACCAAATAAAGGTTTTAAATATAGATTTGCAATTATCATGCTAAAATAAATATTCAGACTGTAAATTCCTTCATTGATTTGTTATATTTATCTTAAAAACTATAAAAGTATGATATATTTAGCTGTTTTTTCAATCTCTATAGCCCTAATGCTCCTTGGGTACAAATTGAGAAAGTCAAGTAAAGGTATAGAGAGTAAACACTTCTCTACATACGGAGGATTGACATTTCTTATCGCTTTAGTAGGAATCGTTTCTATCTTTTCGTATTTATTTTTAAAGGGGGACTCATGGACAATTGAAAATAAAATGAGTTTTCAATTAATTACTAGTAGTTTGGTTGGTTTATCTTTTGTTTTTTTAGGTCTTCGCTTGCTTCGGGACGCGCGAAAAGAAGGTGATAAACTTGCTCAGATAACAGGATTAACTTGGGTTTTTGCTGCTATTTTCGCTAGTGGACTAGTGATTTCTTTTGTATCAAAAATGAATGATGGCTGGACATTAGAGAAACAAGCGCAAGTTATGAGTTCATGTGAAGGTATGGCTGATCAAGGAAATTCATTCAACTGTCCTTGCTACGTTAGAGAAGTTATGGTCACTTTTGAAAATCCTGAAGATTATAACAATGCTATGGAGAATGAAAAAAATGGAAAGAAAACTCATTTTTTGGCTAAAATGTCTGACGACTGTACTTGTGGTGCTATAAGCTATGATGAATCTGAAGTAGAATCTGTAGATCTTCCATTTTAGCAGTTCAAATATGATAATTGTCATTTATTACCCAGGATTATTAGGGCTTCATTTCTGAAGGAATCCTATGATTCATTAGCTTAAACCATAAGGGAGGAATTAAACAAATCAACATAGAGGTGGGGTAACCATATGGCATCTGAGGACTTTTTTCATGACAAGACAAGAGTTGATATTTTTTATGTGATCGATGATGGTGATCACTATGTCGAGTGAGCTCATATAGCATCGCCCTACCCAGAACATGATTACTGTTCCAAGAATGCATTTCTTGAACGATGTCCAAGCCCAAGGAGAATTGATCTTGGAGGAATAATTCAGTGCCAAGGGAATATCTACCAACCAAGATATCAGTCAGATTTGTTCGAACGACAGGGACAACCTGAGCAGTGGTTTGCAAAGTCAAAACAGTGACTATGCAAAACAGTATAGAAAGCTTTTTAGCTTCCCTTTCTTTGAAGAATGTAATGTTAATACTTTTATTGTTTAATAATCTTGTAATACATCTTTTCAGAAATTTTACGGTTGTTCAATTCTATCAAATAAGTCCCACTTGAGATATTTGACATATTGAAATTGCAACTACCAACTCCACTACATTCTATTTCTTTTACCAGAACTCCTAATGTGCTGTATAGTTTTAAGTCAACGTTTTGCAGATGTTCGCCTTTGATTACTAATACATTTTCAACAGGATTTGGATAAAAAGAAATGACTTGTTGGGCAACTTCTGCAACCGATGTTGAGATTTCGTTGCACACGGTTAAAACAATTGGATTTATATCAGTACTAATGTAACTTACTGTGGTTCCACTTATTGGATTGTCATTGAAAGTTGAATTGCTATCTATCTGAAGTTGCGTTATTACATTCTCTATTATTTGAGGTGAACCATTACAGGTTGTGCCAATATTACCAAGGCCATCTGTTTTTACTATATACATATCATTTGAAAAAGGAAACGAATTAATCTCTCCGCCTGTAAAAACAAAACCTCCATCTTGCGTAAGGTCAATAGAACTAGCACCATCCATATCAGCATGATTATAGGTTTTTGACCATTGCAAATTGCCTTGAGCATCTGTTTTTACTGAAAGTATATCAAAAAAATCAGATTGACCTTCGGTCCAACCCACCATTAGGTAACCGCCATCGGGTGCAATAACCATTCCTCTTGCAAAATCATTTTTGCCTTGACGACCGTAAGTTTTAGTCCATTGTTGGTTTCCATTAGCATCTGTTTTTATTAAAAGAATATCAGACTTAGTACCTAGGTTATTGCCAAAACTCTTTGTGAATCCTGACATTATATATCCACCATCTGGTGTTTGTAGTACGCTATGTCCAAAATCATGATCAGACCCACCATAGTTTTTACTCCACTGTAAATTACCAATTGCATCTGTTTTTATAAGTACATAGTCATAAGAACCAATAGAACCAGTTGGGTTTCCAATCATTATAAGACCACCGTCTGTAGTAGTATGAATATCTACTATGCCATTATAAAAGCCCGAAAATTTTCTGGTACCATAAGTACTTACAATATTTCCAATACCATCTATTACAAATAATTGCATTTTATTACCCGCTATGGCAAAATTGCCCATACTTGTTTCGGTAATTGCAGCTGCAATACCCGCGTCGGAGTCGTATTCTTTTGTCCAAATTATCTGTCCTGCATTGCTAATTCTCATTACAACCGTAGTCGTCAAACTGCCATTGTATTTACTGCCAGCAATTATTATATCTCCGTTAGTAGCAACCATAAATCGCTCGGCATGGATACTGTGACCATTTGGGCTTTCATAAGTTTTAGAAAATAATTGTTGACCTGTACTATTTAGTTTGGTCAAACATAAATTACCATCGGTAATTCCTAAAAGTAGATAATCACCATTAGAAAGTTGCTTTACGCATCGTCCAGGTTCTTCTCCACTGCCTTGATTAGAAAACGTGCGAAAGAAATTGACTTGTGCTTGAGAAGAAAGTGCAAAAAATACAAGTGCAATACTGAGGTGAAAAGTTTTTGAAATAAAGTTTTTGTTTAATCTAATCATGTTTTATGTAGTGTTGACCTACTGAAATGTTGATTCGTTAGTTCAAATTTAGACTAATTTCTCCAAAGTCAGCGGCAGTATTAAAATATCCACTTATATAAATATATCCAAGAGAATCTGTCCCAATACTTATTCCTTTATCTGCTAAATCACCACCAAATGATTTTACCTAATCTGTTGTTTGTGCTGATACGTTTATAGTAACCAACAGGACTAATGTTGCGTATAAATACCTCATTATTTTTTAGTTTACATTTTGTTATTTAAAATACTTTTCATTCTTAAATGATCAATCCTCAACCACAACCATTTTGGTTAAGACTGTAACTCCCTCTTTGTAAAAAGTTAAAAAATAAATACCTGCGGAAAAACCAGAAACCTCCAATAATTCTCTATCTCCGATGATTGTTTTAGTGGAAATAAGTCGTCCGAAAGTATCAGTAATACGTACTTCAAATCCTCCTGCTCCTGCAATCGTCATGTGATGACGAACTGGATTTGGGTAAATATTTACCACAGGTATGTCTAATTCATTTACCGCTACAATATCGTGCTCGCAATTGCCCGGCATTTCTTGAGTCTGTAGTTTCCAAAGGAAAATATCTTTACTCCCCACAGCTGTAAGTGTTGTATCATCAAAAGTTGCCTCATTTTCATAGAAGCCCACTGCATACACATTACCAAACCCATCAGCACATATATCGTTTGTCCTATCCTCATCTGAACTAGTAGTTCCTGCTACTTTTGCCCACAGCCATTCTCCATCACCATTTCCATCTAACTGTGCAACAAAAGCCGAACTAGTAGTGTCACTTTCATTTGGAGGAATAACCACTACATCTTGACTAAAAATAGTAGTATCGGAAGTTGTCCCACAAATATAAACTTGCGAGTTATAATCTACAAACATTTGATAAGCTTTGTCAACACCTGAGCTTCTAGCTCTCTTTGCCCAAATCCATTCACCATCCATTGTACATTTTGCTACAAAAACATCTCTTTTTTGCTTGTGACTTAAGGTGGATGTGCCATTTGAAGCGTTTCCTCCTTCAAAGACCATCGGGTTTCTATATTCACCATTAATATAAATATTATTGCATCGATCTATAGCAATCCCGTTAGCTCTATCACTTTTATTACTACCTACATTTTTCACCCATATCCAATTGCCATCTGTATCCATTTTAAAAACAAAGGCATCAAATTCTCCTTCAGAAGTAACACTAAGAGGACCGTAATTCGCTGTATTTTCAAAGCCACCACAAACATATATATTAGAATAGGAGTCAATAGCTATTCTATTGTCTCTAGAACCTTTATTGTCCTCTATGCCATCAAATTTATCTACCCACAACCAATTGCCATTCTGGTCTAACTTACCTACATATCCCATTGGCGTGCAGTTGGTGCTCCAATCAGTATTTTGAATAGAAAAGTCATCAAAATCTGCGCTAAGACCAGAAAAGAATCCAGTCACATAAATGAACCCGTCTGAATCTACTTTTACATCATAAGATTGGTCATCAGCATCATATATTGGAGAAGGACATTCAGGCAAGTCTCCAGCCCCTTCTGTAGCGCCAAAAGCAATAGTCCAAACACAATTGCCATCTGAATCAATTTTAGCGAGTACAGAGGTGTCATTAGCATCTGCTCCTGGATTTGGGCAACTGCCCATAACAAAGGCCCCCCAAAAGGTTCCGGTAATGTATACATCTCCACCGGGTGTGACATGCATGCCAAGTGCCCTATCATCACAACACCACCCTCCTGCATCACCACCAGCTAAAGCCCATAAAACATTACCCAAAGGATCTACCTTGCATAAAAAGGCTTCTTTATTTGACCCCTCTGGAAAGGGGTTACTCAGACTAATTTCTCCAAAGTCAGCGGCAGTATTAAAATATCCACTTATATAAATATATCCAAGAGAATCTGTCCCAATACTTATTCCTTTATCTGCTAAATCACCACCAAATGATTTTACCCAATCTGTTGTTTGTGCTGATACGTTTATAGTAACCAAAAGAAATAATGTTGCGTATAAATACCTCATTGTTTTTTAGTTTACATTTTGTTATTTGAAATTCTTAAATGATCAATCATCAACAACAACCATTTATTTAGTGTCATAAAATTCTTTTTTAAAATTAGACAAACACATTAGATAGTACAATACGCTATAAAGCGTACTCTTATATACCCTACAATATCCGCTAGATCTTTCCTAAGTCCAGAGGAATTTATTCCAATAAAATTTCCTCTCCGGCAACTCATCACAGCATATGCATCAGCTTGCTTTGCAAGACACAACAACTTCACCATCCTCAACCTGAAGCGAGCTTCAGTTGAGACTGGTTTCGTCGCTGACACGCCTGTGGCGTGCTGAATCACTTTTGTGATTTCGTGGAGTCGGAGGGAGACTTATCGAACTTTTTGGAAGATGATTTAAAATTAATCACCAACTGTTATTATTGCTTTGCTACAACTATATAATAGCTGATTAGGATAAAAACGAGCAGTAAAATGCCGTTTGTAATAATGTAAGCAACTTGGGAAAAAGGGAAGTAAACAAATCCAATATTACTTATTAGTGCAATAAAGAAAAAGACCATTGCAAGTGCTCTTACATTAGTACCTGTTCTTTTATAGTCATAAGAAACGCCTATAGCACTAATTAAAGTGACTGCCACAAACAGAAAACTTCCCAGCCCAATCAGTTCTTTATTTAGTCCGATTGTAAAAGAATACATACCAAATGCTATTAGCGCGGCCATTGCTAAGGCTATTAAAGCGGGAACAAATTTTAATTTCATAAGTTTATTTAATACCCTCGAATGGAGGAGGTGAGAGAGCCACTAATTTTAATACTTCAGGAACGTTTTCAGCGATTTGCCAGTTCGACATACCCGGCATCCAAACATGTGTTTCTTTAGCTACCTTTTTTTCTGTTATAAGTCTCGATAACTCTGATTCAGATAGGGGGCCAACTCTATTTCCTTCTATAACAGCGTAGAACAAACTTTGTTTCGGATGCTCCATTGGATTCATAGCACCGGGTACATGCATGCTTGTCATGCTCTCATTCATTGATTTCATCATTTGTTGTGCAATGCTCATACCCAAACCAAATTCGAGTAGTCGGTCCATTGAAAAAAAACTGTTATCGTCCATAATTCACAAGTTATACTGGTAAAAATTAGAGTACACTATGTTTCATTAGTGTACTCATTTGTTTAATGATTAATATTCACTGTATATCATATCGCAGGTGGGGGTGGTGGTCCAGATGGTGCTGGCGGTGGCGGTGGAACAGCTGCAAATAATGAGCTGAGTTCTTCAACGGTACCCGCAATGGCCCATTCCGCCATTCCTTGCTTCCATACGTGAGTCTCTTTTGTTAACTGACCCCCTTGCACCATTTGTTGCATCTGCGGAAAACCAAACGGTCCACTTTGCTGTCCGCCTACAGAAATGCTATATTCTACAGTTGGTGTTGGGGGCGGTGTTTGATTTGGCTGATTCATGCCTCCCATCATTCCACCAATAGCTCCAGCCATTTGACCACCAACAGCTCCACCCATAGCCATACTAGCCATCATAGAACCAGGATCCATTCCTCCTCCAGAGCCTCCAGAACCTCCAGAGCCCATTTTCCCCATGCTTTCTGCTGCAGTTTTTGCAACATCCGTTTGTTGGTTTAATTGGTGAGCTCCCATATTTTGCCCTTCAGTTTGCAATTTCTGCGCGCGTTGCATCTCTTCTCGTTGAATACGCATTGTGTCTTGAGTGTTTTCAGCATTTATGCGCTGTGTGTCCTCAAGATTCTTGATGCCTACATCAGTTTGAGCCTCAACAGTTTTTGTTGTTTGCTCTGCCGTAACTTTTCTCAATTCTGCGTATCCTTGAGCTTCTTTGTCAACGTCAATATCTGCGATGTCTAATGCTTTCATGTTAACCCCAAAGTCTCCTTCAAGGCGAGTGCCTAAATATTTTGCAACTAGATCATTGATATCTAGAATTTTTCGTTCCATTTGCAAAACTGGAATTTGATTATCAGATGGAATATTTGTTACAACGTGTTTAACATATTTTGTAACGGCATCCTTAATCTGCTTTTTGAAATCATCCAATTCAAAATTGATCAAACGATTCAATTTAATAAAACCTTGTGGGTCGGTAACATTGAATGTTATAGTTCCTCGAACCGCCATCGGAACAGCGAAATCCATGAATCGTGGATCAAAAACATCGAAATACGGAATGCCAAATCTAATTTGAATGTTTCCAGATAAATTAATGAAATAAATCTCAGCTTGAAAAGGCGAAGCGCCTCCAAAACCAAGTCCAACAATTTTAGATAAGACAGGAAAGTTTGCCGTTTTTATTGTTTGATCGTGCGGACCTTCTATAAAGTCTTGATTTGAACCATCTTCTTGTTTATATACAAAGACAGCCATTTCACCATCTTTAACCCTTAGACTGCTTCCATAACGAATGGCATTCTCTTTTTTCGTTGAATTTGCTTCACCAGAAGGACGCCATTTCCATACTAAATACTCTTGTTCATCGCAGCGAATGACATCCATCATTCCGCCTTCTTCTTTTTTTCCAAATAATCCCATAATTTTTATTTAATTCCTATTTCTTTACCATATGCCATGATTTCTTCCAATGTTTTCTTGTCTTCTTTCATGGAGAATTTAGCTTTCATAATAATTTGTTCACATTTTGATTTCCATGTAGGAGCAAGGTCATTGTGAGATTTGTTTTCAGGTTGTTGCTTTGTAAATAAATTTCCTTTTTGTTTTGCATTCGGAAGAGCCGTCGATAAAAACTCGAGAATATCATCTTTTGTGTTAGGTATAGGGAATCCTGAAATGATAGACTTCTTCTTTAGTGTTACTTTATCTCCACCTCCATGAGCCTGAGCCATTAGACTACCAATAGCTCCAGTGATAGATGAAGATTGCTCTTTACGCTCACTTTCACAATCGTTCAGCAATTTAAATAATTTCTCAATAGAAACATTTGCTCCAACATTACTGAATTCATGACCACAATCAGGACATTTCGTTTTAAATGACTCCGCCATAGCACCGCAAGCCGGACATTTCTTAACATCTCCAAATTTATCAGATTTAGGAGCGGCAGGAGCTGCTGGTTGCGCTGGAGGCGTCGCAATAGCTGCGTCAGCTTTATTCTTCGCAAATAATCTTGCCTCAAGAACCATTTCAAATTCGTCTAAATCGACGCCTAACCCTTCAGCTTTTTTAAATAGAACTTGTTTTTCTTTTTCGGTTAGCTCTCCATCCATAAGAGCCATTTCAATAAGATTTTCTAATTGTTCGTTGTACATAAGGTAGTAATTGTGTTGTTTATGATTTAGTTTAGTGTAAATTCTGGGTTCTGTCGCATCTGTTAGACAAGAATTTAAAAGTACAATTATTTTTTAATTCTAAGCGGCCAATGACATGAACGATTTAAACATAGTTTTATCTTGACCAATCAACTGATTTTTCTTAATCATTCTGACAATTTCAATTCCTGATAAGGTTCTTCTAGCAGATTCAAATTCTTTAAATCCCAAACCTTGCTGAATTCGCCATTTGATAAAACGGTTATCTTGTTCTACTATATTGTTTATTGCTTTGTTATCCACATCAGCGGTATTAAGTTCCTGCTCGAAACATGCCGTAAAAATAGCAGACACCTATGTTGGCACCTTAGTGAAAAATGATTCTATCATTTCAACCAATGCTCAAATCATAATTGAAGAAGTAACTAAGGATCGAGTATCTGTAAGTAGTAGCTTTTTTGAGATCTACGAAGTTGAAATTGATAAAAAGAGATATTGGGCCTCAAAGACTTATTATTCTGTTGACCCTGGTGAGCATCTTGAGGTAATTGATGACGGCACTATTATCCTGTTACACAGTAATACATCGGGAGATGATTTCGAATTTTTTTCAATTGGAAAAAAATTAAAGTGTTTAAAGAAAGAAAGATAATATGCATATAAAGTATACATGAATAGAATACTTATAATAATTAATAAAGGAGTCCAGCTTAAACTAAATAAAGATACAAGTGGATTTGCTTCATGCGTTAAATCAGCTGTGTATTGAAAAGTACAATATGCATCATAAACTCTTGTCGCTAATAGCCACAATAATGTTAGGCTAAACGTTATATTATTTTTCATATTCATAAGCGCAATGATACAAAAAACCCACTCATTTGAGTGGGTTTCTTTTTGGTGGAGTCGGAGGGAGGCTTCTCGAACTTTTTGGAGGGAGATATTGAGCTGTTGATGATTATGTTTTCCGCTATGCGTTAGAGGGTTTCAAACGGTGGAATTAGGGATGTGGTTTTGAAAATTAAGGAATGAAAATCGATTATTTAGACAAAGACTTATTGTCATTCTATTCGGAGATTCCTGATTGTAATTGGGTAGTTATATTCTTAGGTTTGAAGATTAACGAGGTCACAAAGCACTATTCCAACTAGGTTTGGTGCTTTTTTTATTCTATCCATTTATGATTATCTGGGTTGTCGAATCAAAACAACTTCAATAGTTGTAATAGTTTGGAATTAGTCAAAGCGGCAGCTAAAAAAGGTAGTAGAAGTAAAAAGTCCAATAGATTCTTTAAATTTGAGTTGAACCCATAGTGCACTTTATCCACTTGTTAGCAATAATTCAAGAATGCTATAACAAATAGTATGAAACAATCGTCATACAGTTAATAATAAAATTAAGAACAATGAAAAAAATATTATTATCCACTTTAACAACACTTCTTCTGCTAACAGGTTGCAGTACAATAAAGACAATTAAATTAATGAAAAGTGGAGAAGTTGAACAAGAAGAATTTAATGTTAAAATCCCTTTTGAATATCGTTTAGGTCTGATTATTTTGAAAGTAGATATTGCTGGAAAAGAATATGATTTTGTTCTTGATACCGGAGCTCCTAGTGTTATTTCTAAAGAATTAGCCAAAAAGTTAGATTTAAGCAATATTACTGAACAAAAAGTAGGAGATAGTCAAGGTGAAGATTCCAACTTGGGCTTCACTACAATTGAAAAGTTAAGTATCAGTGATATTAACTTTTTGAATACTGGAGCCGTTATAGCCGATTTAAATCAATCACAGGAGGTTCGCTGTTTAAAAATAGACGGTTTTATTGGATCAAACCTAATGAGGAAAGCAATTTGGAAATTCGATTACCAAAATCAAATAATCACAATAACCAATTCAATCGAATCCTTAAATATTCCAAAATCAACTAATAAAATACCTTTTTTTACAGAACTTACAGGAACGCCAATTATAGATATCCTATTAAATAATATAACAGAAAAGAACGTTACCGTTGACTTAGGTTCAAATGGGGATATTTCATTATCGCGAAAAACTTTTGATAGATTAATGAAAAATAATCCCTCGATTCCACAAACATATAGTTTTGGTAATTCAACTTCAGGGCTTTACGGACTCGGTAAAGCAGATAGTACCTTCTATCTCAAAGTTCCCTCTATTTCATTTGGAGACATCTCACTTGATAGCACCATTGTCCAATTTACCTCTGAATCAGCTTCAACTATTGGTACTGAGTTATTTAAAAATTATGACCTAATAATAAATTGGTTTACCAAAGAAATTATTTTGATCAATCAAACAAAATATAATAATTCAACTTTATCTTCTTTCGGTTTTTCTTTTTCGAATCAAGAGAGTAAATTAACAGTAAGTGAGATTTATGAAAATATGGAAGACTTAAAAGTTGGTGACCAAATTTTAAGTATGGATGGAACCAATTATAAAGAATTAATCCCTGAACAATGGTGTGAAATAGTTGAAAATGGACTTTTAAAAGATAAAGAAGAAATTAGCATTACCATTCTAAGAAATAATAAAGAATTTACCTTTTCATTAAAAGAAATGAAACTGATTTAAAAATAAAATACTGCTAACACGGTATATAGCAAATAGGGCGTTCGATGTTTTATGGAAGTTCAGAACTATTTACCTACACCGCCAAATCGTTGTATTTGGCTTTTAAGAATGAATAAATTAAAACCAAAATACAACGTTTTGGCTCAGTGCAATCTTGAAAAGTTATTGCTTTCTACTGCCCTACTTGCCATATACATCATCGTTAGCAAACATTCTAAAAACAGCTCTTAACACTTGTTAATATTAATTAACTATATATTTTATAAACGAAAAGTAAATTTGCAAAAACAACAAATAAAATGAAAAAAATAATTTTACTTTTTGCACTCATTATTTCTATTAATTCAAATGCACAAATAGCCGAAATCCCTTTTGAGTTAAAAAATGGTTTAATCCTACTTGATATTAATATTAATGACAATACTGAAGCTAATACTTTTGTATTTGACACTGGAGCCACATCAGATTTACTAGACTCTACCACTGCAAATAAGCTAGGATTAGAGGCAAATTACAAACAAGATGTTTCAGGTGCTGGCGGAACAAAATCATATGACATTATCCTAAATCAAAAATACAAGCTTCAAAATAAAATTGAAATAAATAACACTCATTTAGTGCTTACTGATTTAACTAAGTTAAAAGAACGGCTCGAGAGGAATTTTGATGGAATTATTGGCTATAGTCTGCTCAAGAAATATATTACAAAAATTGATTATGAAAATCAGAAGATATTTTTGTACAATAAGATTGAAAATGTAGATACTGAAGGGTACAAAACCATTAATTTTGAATTTGAAAACGGAATTCCAATACCACAATTCGACATTTCTATCACTATGAGAAACGGAGAGACATATACAGATAAAATTTTATTTGACAGTGGGGCAGGCTTAACATTGCTTATAAACACACCTTTTAGCGAAATACATAAATTAAGTGAAAAAGCTGGGAAAAGTCTAATTTCAAAATCTGAAAACTTACACGGAGAGTCTATTTCTGAAGATATCGCAATTCAATCAATGAATCTTAGCGGTTATGAACTGAATGATTTGGTTGTTTCAATAGCACACGATAAAAATGGAGCCAGTAGTTATGAAAACTACTTAGGTATATTAGGAGCAGAAGTTATCAGTAGATTTAATATAGTTTTAGATTATTCATCCTCTACACTATACTTAAAACCTAATAATTCATTTAGTAAATCGTTTGAATTTCCACTTAGCGGAATTAGACTCAAAAAAGTTGATGACAATGTTATAGTAGATAGAGTTGAGGAAACAAGTTCTGCATATAAACAAGGTATTAGAAAAGGAGATGAACTGATTTATATAAATAAAGATTCTTCAGGAAACATTAAAACCTTTAGAAAACTTTTAAAAAAAGAAGGTGATATTATTTCTCTAACAACGATTAATTCAAAAGGAGAAACAAAAAAAATAAAAATAAAATTAAACAGATTATTATAATAACTTTTGCTAACAATGTATAAAAAAAATAGGGCGAATAGTTTTTAATCAAAAGGTCTGTGCGTGTTTGTCAAGTTGCCAAATTTAAAAATTTGGCTTTAGCTTAATCCGAAAAAGTATCGCTTACAACTGCCCTACTTTTCTTATACGAGACGTTATGGGCAAGAAAAAAATCACTCAAAGAGTGACAATCTAACTCATTTTAAAACGCTTTTTTTTTATAAAATACGCTACATAGCGTACTAATTTTCGGCAACTCACAAAACAAGAAGGGCGTCTTACTTATAGAATAAGTACCTACAACTAATTTAAAATCTTCAGTGTGAAAATTAATAACCTTATAATTCTAACACTGTCAGTAATGATACAATTGACCTATATTGGACAAACAAGAATATTATGAGAAAATTTTTAACATTAAGTTTATTTTGCGCAATTGTAAGCGCTAATTGTACTGCTCAAGATGGAGATAATATATATGATGACACTTATATTCATATTGTAGAAATCAACTCTATTGAGCCTCTGTCGTATAATGATTTCCACACAGAACTTTACAATAGTCACCAAGCTGTATATTGGGATTACTCGGGGGAAAAGCCTTATTTCCCGGCTGTTGTTACAATTGATGGAAATATTGTTGATTCCGTAGGCGTAAGATATAAAGGAATATCTTCCTTTGAAGCTGCACCTGGCATTGAAAAATATGCTTTAAAAATTGACCTAAATGAATTCGTTTCAGGTCAAAGTTACGATGGTTTAAAAAAGATAAACTTAAATAATAATATACAAGATGTTAGCTGTATGCGTGCCAAACTTGCTTCGGAAATCATGCACCGAATGGGTATAGCAGCTCCAAGAGTGGCTCATGCCAAGGTCTATGTAAATGGGAGTTACCGGGGCATCTACTCTTTAGTGGAGCAAATAGACAAAACATTTGTAAGAAATAACTATGCAGCTGATTCTACCGGTTACTTGCACAAGGCTTGGGGACTTTCAATTGGTTATGGAACCCCTACATGGGGTGGTCAAGACACATCTCAGTTGTCTCTTTCAGCGTGGTCTCCTCTAAAAACCAAACAATCTACTAATAATTACCAACCATTAAGAGAGTTTATTGACGCCTGTAATAATGTAACAGATCTTGAGTTTGAAAATGATGTCAATGGCATGTTCGATTTAGAGACTTTCATAGAACAACAAGCCATTAATATGATATTAAGTGATCGAGATCATTACTGCGCAGCTAATTGGAATTTCTATATGTATCTTAACCCAGAGGATAACAAATGGCATATGATACCATGGGACTATGATTTATCTTTTGGAACACAAATTCCATGGACTCATATTGAAAATCCTGCAGATCCTAATTTATATAATCAAACAAGTGATTTATTTGATCAAGATCGGTGCTTACTAAATAGACGCATGTTTGATTCTCCTAGTCTGAAAAATCGTTATCATGAAGCCTTGTGTGAAGTTATAAATTATGGAATGGATAGCCTTTGGATAAATAATCGAATAGACGAGATCAGAGACCTAATAGGTACGGAAGTAGAAAATGATCCATTCTTCCATAATATATCGAGTTATAATACCTACTTAAATGATACTCTCGTTATTAGTGGCACAGGAAATTGGCTTTTGGACGGTGTTTCTAATCAAGGAATAAGAGAATATATAAATCAAAGATTTCAAGAGGTTAGACAAAGTTTGTTAGATAATGGTTTTGATTGTAATTCAGCGACGATAGAATTAGATGAAGATGGGTTTTCAAACTCAATAATTAATATTTATCCAAACCCTGCTATTGATATCATCAATATTGATGTTTCGGGCAATCTGAAATACGAGGCAACTATTTTTGACTTACAAGGAAGTGTAATTATCAGCACAACAAATCAGTCTGTAATTGATATTCAGCCCTTGCCTCAAGGGGTCTACCTAATTGAAATCATAGACCTAGATACTGGCCAAAAAGTAATTAAGAAAATAATAAAGGGAAAATAAATAAAAACTCATAACATGCTAAATAAGTATTTAATTTCGGGATTTATTTTCCTAACTTTTAATCACGCTTCTGCCCAAACATTTGGTGCAAAACAAGTTATATCGAGCAGTGCAAATGGTGCACGCTCGGTCTTTGCAGTTGACTTGAATGGAGATAACAAACCTGATGTACTTTCAGCATCGGTAAATGATAATAAAATATCATGGTATGATAACTTAGGAAATGGAGGTTTTGGACCACAGCAAATTATAGGTACAAATGCTGGTTCAGCATGCGTTTTTGCTGCTGATATTGATGGTGATGGCGATGCTGATGTGCTTAATTCAACAATTAATTCAAACGAATTGTCGTGGTATGAAAATCTTGGAAATGGAAGTTTTTCAACAAAACAAATCATTCTATCAACTCTTGATTTTGCAGGATCTGTTTATACTTCGGATCTTGATGGCGACGGAGATCAAGATGTTCTTTCCACATCTCGCTACACAAATTTGGTAACTTGGTATGAAAACCTTGGAAGCGGTAATTTTGGTCCTCAGCAGGAAATAACTAATAATGCATCTGGAGCCATGAATGTATACACAAGCGATCTCGATGGAGATAATGATCTGGATGTGTTATCTGCGTCATTTAATGATGGTAAAATAGCTTGGTATGAAAACCTAGGAGGCGGGAATTTTGGGCCCCAATTAGTGATTTCTAATAATTCTCTGGGTGCTACAGGAATTTATACCTCTGATGTAGATTTAGATGGAGATATGGATGTCTTCTCTGCTTCTCAATCAGATAATAAAGTGGCATGGTATGAGAACTTAGGAAATGGAAATTTTAGTAGCGAAAAGATAATATCTAGTAATTCGCTTGGTGCGATGAGCGTTTACTCAGGTGACTTTGATAATGATGGATATCCAGATGTATTATCAGGGTCATGGGGTGATCATAAAGTGGCATGGTACAAGAACTTAGGAAATGGAAGTTTTGGTACAGAGCAAATCTTATCGACCAACGCAACAGCTGTGCATTCCGTTTATGCTTTTGATCTTGATGGAGATAACGATTTGGATGTGCTCTCTGGTTCTTTTGATGACTTTAAAATAGCATGGTATGAGAACCTCAATACAACTACTTCAACGAGTGAAGTTGAAGGGATGTCTTCATTTAAAGCAATAGTTTATCCAAATCCTGCTATTGATATCATAAATATTGATGTTTCGGACAATCTAAAATTCAATGCTACTCTTTACGACCTACAAGGAAGTGTAATTATCAGCACAACAAATCAGTCTGTAATTGATATTCAGACCTTGCCTCAAGGGGTCTACCTAATTGAAATAGAAGACTTAAGCTCAGGTCAAAAAGTAATTGAAAAAATAATAAAGGAAAAATAAACAAAAGCCCACAACAAAACCTAAACTGCATTAAAACGTAGCTTAGCCAGAACGTTAGCGATAATGAAAAATTGAGCATCTTACTTCCAACACTTAAAAAATAAACACGCATTCACTTAGAGTGATACTGCCAAGAATATGAAATTGGCAGTTGTAAAATCGAAATCAGCAATTATTCCTCATTATTAGAGGTATTTTTGTAAAAAAAAATACGATTTGAAAAAAGTAAAGCGGCCAAACACGCAGTAATCTTCTAATCAGAAAGATAAGTAATTGAATTTTGCCTTTTGTTTTGTATTCCCAAAGTAGAATGTTGGTGATCAGAAATCCACTTAAAACAAAGAAGAGCATAATGCCCAAATGACCACGTCCAACAAGAAACCGAAGTTTTGAAAACCAATATTCGTCAAAGAAATCACCCCAAATGTTTTCGGAAAGAGAGAACGAATGAAATGTCAATATTGAAATCGCTCCTATAAACCTAAGTCCATTGATATTATGGAAATAGGGACGTTTTAATTCGTTAGAAGGGGATTCGGTTTGCACTAATCGAGCTTTGTATTAAAAGTAATCTTATCTAGTGATAATGAGTATCTTTTTGTTGGATCGCTTTTGAATTGTTAGACCGACCTTGGCTTTTAGATGTTAGAATTTAGACGGTCTGTCCATCTAAATTCTAACATCTAATTGTCAAAAATATTTATAGGAATCCTATTGTTCAGATGACGTACCGGTTTCAATTTGTACAGGCTCCGTACTTGCAGCTTTTTGTCTTATATATTGAGCATTAGTAGGTTGAGTCGGAGGGAGACTTATCGAACTTTTTGGAAGATGATTTAAAATTAATGATGATGATTTCCGCTATGCGTTAGAGGGTTTCACCCCCCCCCAGAAGCTATAAGTGAAATTGATGAGAAATGGCCAAATCAAAATAAGTGATTCCCGTTTCCTTTCTTAACTTAGTTTATACGCAACGTTAGCCCACATTAAATATAACTCAATGGAAATAACAATAAAACAAATCGGAGAAGGAGTACCTTACCATATCCGTTTTAAGAAAACTCAAGTGTACAAGAGAGTATTTGGACAAGAAGAACAATTGATTGACGAATACATCCATGAGGACGGGGATGAAGATTTCTCTGAAGTATATTGGCTAGTTCAAGCAGGATTTGCTACTTGGTTCAACTTCAACAAGATTGAAAGATTAGAACGACTTGGAGTTATTGACTATCATAAAACCATATTTATGGGAGACTTTGACTTTAACGGGGATGACGACATTGAATACGTTACCAGTCACGCAGCAGACGGACAACCCGTATCGCTAACAATTCAGAAAAACAGACACGGACACATGGCAGACATCTTGATAACCTATCCTGACTGGTACTATCGAGTTCACTTAGAAGCACCATTTTTTTTTAATAACATGAGAAACGTATGACTGGCATCTTTGAGGACTGATAATGAGCAAAGCATATGCCATACATAAAACGTTAAGCATCAATAAAATAATTAATTATGAGTATAATTACAGAAGCACAATTGGAGAAATTGGATGTCATAGAGAAATTCCAACTCAGGCGAAAATGTGCTGAGAATAATGACATTGAAAATCTCTTGACAATTGCAAAATATAACTTTAATAGTGGTTCAGCTGCAAGTAATGTAACAAACCTCCCAGAACTATGCTACTACTATGGTCGACTCCAACGAGGAGAAGAGTTAAAGTCATTGTTAAATGAAAAAAGCTTCCTTTATTTCATGTTGCCTGATTCTTGTAAAGAACTTGCTAAGCAATTATTTAATATAGGTTCTAAATTCCCTCATTTAAACGAAAACGAAGTGCAATTTTTAGAGGATAATTATTGTGATTCCAAAACATTTGAATTGTTTGATATAATTATGTTTGATTGTATTTTACTTCCTCGACCAATTAAAAAGTTCGACAAAGAGTCATTAAACATGGATAACAAAAATTTCTCTAAAGAATTCTTGTTAGAAATTTACAGTTGTTTTTCAGAGAATGAAGGATTGGATGGAAGCTATGACAAATTATATGTCTACAGTAGAATCGAAAATAAAATAATTCAAAAGGAATATGAGCATCTTGGCATAGGTGAATGGTGTATAATGCAACCGATACTTTCAAATGAATTTTGGAATTTAATGAAGGAGAACTTTGGGGAAGATTGTGCAAATGCCCTAACTAAGGAACTATGTTATGATGATGATGATTTGGAAGACTTTAGAAATCAGAATTTTTATCTGTTGGGTGCCGATAGTATAGAAGCAGCTGCGAGTAATTATTTTAAGGATTCGTCAACGGTCGTCGCTCTCAAGACACTGGTTGCCAAATTTTGGCTAGAAAAGATAAACTCCCAAAAAATAAATCTAATCTGAAACTCAAAAAGTAAGTGAATACATAACAAAATGAAATATTCAATTCCAAATCAAAGTTTATACATTTCCCAATAATCTTTCGTTTCACGAATAATATGTGGTTCTTGAATTTTGGTAAAAAAAATCTTTTTCAATTCGGCATCAAAACTTTCCTGGGCTTCTTTTAATTCTTGCTGTGAGTCAGCGTTCAATTGAACATTAGGATTTGCAATATCCAAATCTATTTTCGATACATAATCCCAAATTGTATCGACAATGTTCGAAGGGATTGTTCCATCTGATTTTTCTTGATATTCAATACACATTCCTAGAGCATAATAAATTTTCGCAAATGGGGGGTCTAGTAAACCATCAAATTGGTCACCTTTATGATATCTTAGTTTAATCAGTATATTTTTTAACTCTCGTTCAAATACATGCGATATATCCGGAATATGATGATGGGTATTTATCGGGCCAATATTAATGTTCATTAATTGAAATTGGTTTTTTAAATTGTTGTCTTATTCAACAATAAAGCTACATTTTTTTTACCAATCATTTTTTGTTTAATTTAAACCATGCAATATAAAGCAGGATTCATTTTAGAGGCAGTTCGAGAAAAATTACTTGTTTTCTCGGAAGAATTGGAGGATGGGCATTTGAAAATAGATGGGCTATTGGAGAGTTTGTGCTCATTTGACTGCTTTACTGCTCTCAATATGGATTATTCAAAGATTGAGGATATCAATTCTTTATTAGCAGTGGCACATAATATAGTAACTAGAGGTCAACCTACAATTGCGAGTCCATATCTTGAGGAACGATTTTGTGAAATCTACAGAGAAACATTACGCAAGGATAAAAAAGGTTATTCCATCAACTTTGATTTTAAAGATAATTGTGAAATTACCACAGGTGACATATTCAACGCACTACACCCAATAAACCCTCTGTATAATGATAGAGCAACCCATTTAAACTTAGATTATTTAGAAAGTAATTTTGAACTAAGTTTTCTAACAAAATATATATCTGAGGAAGATAAATATTTGTCCTTCATTTTTGACCAACAAAGAGCTCGAAATACATTAGGTGCAGGTTATAATAATCAGGGCAGGGTAGATTTCAGTCTTGAGATACCTTATTTCAAGTTGGCTAGAAAGACGAATAAGTATAGAAAGGATGTAAATATTAAAAATAGGTCGAGATATATTGTTGAAGTTGATGGTGTTGTCTCATGTCCCTCGGGCACGATCTCAAGGATTTTGAAATTGCACAACTCGCCTCAAATGCGACGCACATAACTGAGCACGATACTTTTAATGATGTTGCTAACCTAATTGGCAAGTTAAATCAAAATCCATACTTAAATGTAATATCTGAGAATTTCAATAAGTCACCAAAAGACTTATCGGTTCCATATGGATTGGTTCTAGGTCCTATTGGTGCTGCTCGAATTCAAAAGACTTTATTACAATATCTTTTAAGTAACGATATTGGCCATAGTCTATCAATTGGAATTATCGAAAGAGATATTCCTTGTGGTGCGGTTGCGATAAATGATTTAATAGAACTCCTTGAGCATCTATACGCTCTCAAATCAATAAAGAAAAAACCACCTATAATTTCGTTTAATGTTTTTCGGGAAGATCTACATTACTGCCCTGACAAATCCATATCATTTCAATCTATTGATAAACTAGAACCTGATGATTTTGATGTAGTCTTTGATATTCCTTCTAATTACAATTGGGGATGCGGTAAGTACAATAATGAATACCAAAATGAAAATTTAATTGTAATCCGAAATGCTCACTTTACAGACCTAACCCCCCATTGTTTTCTTGCCTGTGTTGCTCATCTAGGCCTTTTATAGGGGTGACAGTGAGGCCACCTTCAAGGATAATAGCGCGCGATGAACGATACTCCTGAAAAACTCTTGCACAGCCTCTTTGGCTACGAACATTTTCGTGGCCACCAACTCGACGTAATTCAGCATGTCATTGATGGTGGTGACGCACTAGTGTTAATGCCCACAGGTGGAGGTAAGTCTATCTGCTACCAAATCCCAGCACTACTTAGAGAGGGTGTCGGGGTTGTTATTTCTCCTTTGATCGCGTTAATGCAAGACCAAGTCTCAAGCATGCAGCAACTTGGGGTGAATGCACAGGCGTTGCATTCGGGTATTGATTGGCAACTGCAGAACCAAAACGGAGATATGTTCAAAATTCTTTAGAATCAGGGCAAGAACAATTTGTTTTTCTTTCTCCCGAACGATATGTAATTGATGCGTTCAGGTCTATATTGTCTCAAGCAAACGAGCAAGGTCACTATTTTTCTTATGTAGTCATTGATGAGGTTCATTGTGTTAGTGAATGGGGTCACAATTTTAGGACTCCCTACCTTGATTTAGGTAAAAATGCGATTGAGTATACGAAAACAAAAAGTGGGCATATCATTCCTCTTTTTGGATTGACTGCAACTGCATCCTATGATGTACTTGCTGATATTGAAAGAGAACTGCAAATTCCTGATGATGATGGAAACGCTTTGGTCCGATATGAAAATACGGTGCGAGACGAAATCAATTATTGTATTGTTGAAGCTCCAGTAAACTTTGAAGGGAAGAGGCTAGAGGCGCGAAATGTGCGAAACATGATAGGAGAGGCCAAGCAGAGGATTGTAATTGAATGGTTAGCGACTTTAGATAATAAACTAAAAGAATGGAATAATAAAAAAGTATTTAATCAAATCACATCCCAGAGTTATTCTACTTTTTTACCGGAAGTTGAAAAACAAATATCTTATTCGACCATAGACAAATATCAAAAGGATAAGTCTGATCACTTAGCATTAGGTGAGGTGCACTTAAGTATGGCATCTGGTGAGGCCGCCACAGTAATCTTTTGTCCTCACAAGAATGGTTCCCATGGGGTAAATGATATGAAATCTATAGTCATTAAATTGCTCCCAAAATTGCCGGTTGGTTATTTTATGGGGAGCGGTGATAATAATGAGAAAGGTAAGGAAATAGAGGAGCAATCATTTAAAAATCAAAGAGCTTTTAAAGAGAATAAGTTGTCCATAATGGTTGCAACCAATTGCTTTTGGAATGGGCATTGATAAAGAAAATGTACGAAGTACGATTCATTTAAATGCCCCGGAATCAATTGAGTCTTTTGTCCAAGAAACTGGACGTGCCGGCCGTGATCGAAAGCTTTCGCTTTCTATGATTTTAATCAACAAAGACACACCAGAAGTTGAAACGAAGAATAAAAAAATAAATGAAGGAGTCGAAAAACACTGGAGTGATTATGAGATACTCAATTATTTTCACAAGTTATCTTTTAAGGGTAAGGTAAAAGAAAGACAAACGCTCCACGAATTAAGATCAAGAATAAGTTTTCCAAATATTCAAATTATTAATCAAGTCGAGAATCTCATCAACAAGACCCTTGGAGGTGTTTTTGTTTCTCTAAATCTGGGTAAAGGCAAGTTTGATGGTACTGTTTTTTTAAATGATATAAATACAGATGCTGGCATAGGAAAAGTAAATTTATCGAATCTATCAAAATCAGTTTATTATACATACAGCGGTAAGGTTAATACACACGAAGCTTTTTCAGTTCTCATAAAAGTGATTCAGGATTCAGGGAATTTAGGGTCTGATGCCGTTAAGTGGCTGAAGAGCTACACGGTTCAGTCTCATTCAAACTCTGGAGTGGAAAAAATGCTTTCTGAAATGAAAACTATTGGTAATGTCGAGCAGTTGCAAATTCCGTTTACCAACCAATATGTTTCCCTCAATAGTAGAATAAAAAATTCTAAATAAGGATCATTTAAATTTTGTGCTCAGTAACCAAATAATAAGAGATGCTATTAACAAAGGGTTGATGTCTGAGATCACTGTACAGCGAATATTGGCAGACTCTTTAAGTAACAATGAAGATTCAGAACAGTTTATTCTTAATCTTAAGTCAGTTGATAAAGAGATTGAGAAGTATTTTAACTCATGTTCAGGAGAGGAGGGCGGTGAGCAAAAAATTCAGACCTTAGAAAGGGCATATTATAAACCAAGAACTGAGGAGGATACTGCAAAAGGTCTTTATAGGCTCATTTCAATTGGTATCATTGATACCTATACAATCGATTACCAAAATAAATTATACAATATTCGATTTTCAAAAAAATCAGATGACGATTATTTTGATGCATTGGAAAGTTTAATTGCCCGATATACAACTGAAACACAAGCAGAAAGAACAATTGAAAAAGAAAAAAATAAGTTTAAACTTAAAAAAGGAAAATAAAGAACCTGTAACAGAGATAAGTGTTTGTCTCGAATTCCTTACCAACTTCGTTTACGATAAAATAGTTTATAAACGAAAAAGGGCGATCGATGACATGCTCGACTTATGTAGTAGAGCATGTGAGATTCAGGATCCATTTGAGCAAAATCGACAAATTAAAGAGGAGATTTATTATTATTTCAACGCGAAATATTCTAAAAAGGACAACATAGCATTAATCGCTATCGATGGTGAATTAATGGAAGTTCCCGCGTCATTATTAGATGATAAAGAGGAAGATAATTACAGTACTTTAATAGAGAAGTATCTTAATTTTCTTAATGATGACCAAACCGCACAATTCAAGGACAATACAAAACACCTGAGAGGTGCTTCAATGCGTATTTTGAGGGATAGACCTACTCCAGCCATAAAAATAATAAAGGGTGCAACTCTTCTTATTCTTTCTGAAACATCTACTAATTTAATTGAAGAAGGCGGCAGAGAACTTTTGGATGGTTTTATCGAATGGAAAAAAATAGAATGTTTCTTACATTACCTTTCCTTTTAGCGCTTAATTTTATTAAAAATAACGTTCGTAATAAATTGGTCAGAAATGAACTGTTAAATATTAAAGAAAATTTTGACTTACTTTATTATGCCTCATGGACAAATGATTTTAAAAATAGAGAACAAATAGTCTTTGACTTGTTTTTTAAATTAAACACCATCAATAAACATAAAATGATTCCTATACCTGTATGCAAAATACCGAAATACCTTACAGAAATTTAGTTAGTTAGTGAAATTCCAAAAAAGCATATTGCGTTACTTTCGGAAATTGAAAAAGTTCAAAAGGAATATAAATCATCATTTAAAGCAATCGTCGAGTCAGAAACAAAGGGTTTGTTCGATGAGCATAAAATAATAATTAAGGAAATAAAAAAAGAACAGGAGAGAATAAATGAGCTTATCTCAAATGTTCAGAATTACATAAATAGTATTGAAGAATATCTCAAGAATATAAATGCAATTGACTTTCCTATTCACAACAGTTATAAGATATACTACAAAAAGCAGCAACTCAAAGTTCTTAAGAAATCCGAAGAAGATATCGCACTTAAAGAACTAGAATCTTCTCAAAAGCTCATGCAGTTAAATAATGAGAAATTAAAATTAGATATTGAAAGTAAAAACCTCAGCCGCTCAGGCAAAAAATGAGAGAATGATCAATATTTTACTAGCGGGAATTGTAATAATATCTATTGCTTGTTTTTTGATCGGGCTTAAGTTATTTCGGATGTAGAATTATTAATGGACGATTTCATTAATTTTTGTATTATTAATTAACTATGAAAAAATTCCCCTTTACCTCAATTCTTGGCTGGTCCTCTAGCCGTTTTGATACTTTCAGTTCATGCAAACGCAAGTATTACTATAGGTATTACGCAAAACACGATACGGACTTTGCACTGGATCAGATCAACCGTTTAAAACAACTCACCACTGTGCCATTAACCGTGGGTAGTATTGCTCATGATGTTATAGAAACCTTGTTAAAACGCCTTCAGAAAAGCGATTCGGATATTGATACATCCAGATTAAAGGAGCATATTATCAAAATGGTGGAAGATACCATTCAAAAATCCGAGTTTTTCGAACTCTATTACCAGAAACAGGAGGAGCTCGATAAGGAGTCGATGGTTGAAGCCATTTATAAGTGTCTGCAGCTTTTTATTGAATCCGACCGATATGCATGGATCAATCAACAACCGATGGAACAACGCCACAAGTGGGTAATAGAGCCTCCAGGTTTTGGCGAGACTCGGATAAATGACCTAAAAGCGTATTGCAAAGTGGACTGTATGATCCCAACGGAGGAGGGTGTATTTATTTTTGATTGGAAAACGGGAAAGAACGATGTTGCCAAACACCGAAAGCAATTGATTGGTTACAGCTTGTATGCCCATAACAATTTTGGTCATCCTGAAAAAGACATCAGGGCCTTTGTGGTGTACCTTAAAGGTATCTTTGATGAGGCAGAGCTAGAGTTGCAGGAGGGAGAAGTAAAGCAGTTTTACGAGACTTTTGTTGATGATACCACAGAAATGCAAAGCTATTGCGCTGATGTGGATAAAAATACTCCAAAGGGCAAGGATGAATTTGAGATGATTGATAGCGGATTGTGCGCGTATTGTGAATTTAAAGAATTGTGCGGAAAATGAAAGAATCAAAGTTTAACATTAAGACCAAATCAAAAATAATGAATCACATCATGGATCACATGCCCGATAAGTGGGAGGGTCTAACTGATGATGAGAAGTTAAGGCTATTGTATCCTAGTGATTTTTCGCTTGAAGCAGAGGCAAAAGGAATGGAAACAGCTCCAATTTATACGGACAATGAAGACGCGGTAACTCTCATGGTTTTTGTAAACAGTGTTTACAAGGCAGTACCTAAAAGCGCTCAAATCAACACGGAGTTTTCTGCGAAATCTTTACCTCCGATGTTTTGGGGTAAGATAGGAGTGAACAATATAGTGGAACAAGACCACCGCAACATCAAGAGGCGAATGTCCATAGACACGGGCTTCAAGGAGTTTGAATCAGCCAAGCGGACTTTGGCTGGAATCGAAGTTGTCAATATAATTAGGAAGGGTCAAATAGCTGATTCGAGAAAAACGACGTTCAAAACATTTTGTTCTTTAGCTGCTTAATTCAATCTCAATCAGTAAATTTTAGATTGAGATTTGGTTAATGCGACAGAACCTTAACTCAAGATATAAGCAATTAAGTATAGATATAGCCGGTTATAATCGGTTATTACAGTCTAAAACCATTTAATAAATAGGGGTGAGGTGGTTTTGCTTAATGCCCCAATTTTATTTGAACTTATTTTTCTAAATAAATACCCAATAGCGCAAAATGGTTAGCCTTTCATAGACAAGTGCACCGGTAAAGGATTATAAGTTAAATGCTTAAATACGTACTTTTTACATCTTGTTTTTCAATATATAATATCTATTTTAGAAACTTGAATTTCAAATTATCATGAACAGAATAAAAGAAGTACTAGAAGAAAAGAGTTCTCATTCAATTTATTTTTCTAAAAATAATTTTATTTCTGATTTAATAATAAATCACGCTATATTAACCATATTAATTAATAGGAAGGTTAAATTGAAAAATATAATGCAAAATGAATCATAAATAGATGTTCTTTATTACCGAACCAGACATAAACTTCCGTATTAAAGGCTCAAGAGACCCTCTGGGTTTCCAGCCTATATGGCAAAAATTGGGTCGTAAGGTAATTAAGGATTTATCAACTGTATCTAGTAATATTCGAGATTTTCAATTGATGTCATTTGCATGGTATTTCTGGGGAGATAGGCCTGATAAAAATTTTATGGCTTTCTTTCTATAAATTCGAGCAAGCCTGCGCTTATACAAGAGAATTGTATTTCGAGAAAAGTGGTTACAACGGTAAAGGAATTCGTAAGTAAGCGAAGGAATGACTTAAGCTTTAGATTGTCTACAAATAATGCTGACACCATATTAAGTAATCAAAAAACGTATGGGGTTTTTGGTAAATACAATCGTCCGTTTACTGAAATGCGAATTAAGTACCAAGATGATTTTATATCAGTTATGGAATCGGCCATTGACACGAAAACAGATTCAAAAAAACTCTTAGCGTTAGTGATAAGTTAATTACTGAGGATGTCGTAATTATTACGAAAGAGGAGTTGCAACCAATTGCTGATTTGTTAGCGGAATTATCTGATGAAGAAAAGCAATTTTATGAACGACTCATTCTGGAAACGCCAACACATAAATGTCAGAATGAACTCTATCATTTGTTTAAGAAAAATCCAGAATTAAGAGAAAATTCATTTCAATTATATCCGTTTATTGAATCGGTATTAAAACATGATATAAGCACTCGAGTTAAAAGCATGTTTGGTAGAGATAAAAAACACGGAAAGCGTACTTTACGCTTACGCGAATCTGTTTCGGCATTTGCAAAGCAGGCCGGTTTGGCAATTGCGAGAGATAAACGCAGCAGGAGATATTTAATTACTTCCCTAAAAAGCAAGATTATGTCTTCGGAAAATCTGCAGTTTTAATTTTAAATGAAGAATTAGAATCACTAGCAGAAGATAAGTCAAAAATAGCATTGGCTGCCGTAAATAGGAATGAAACGGTGAGTAAAAGAAGAAACAATTCGCTTGGATAAAACAGGAAAAAGGAAAACTAGTGCGTTACTACGCAGATGGTGGTCGAGAAATATCCAAATTGGATGTTAACAATGCCTATGAGAATAATTACTTTATTCCTACTTACATCAGTTTGTTTAATCAAATAGATCCTGTTACATGAAAACAGGAATACTCATAGAAGAATTAAAGGAACGCATGGCTGGCCAAAAGGTGAAGAGCAGCCTTTTTTACTCGTTTAATTTCGATGCTCGTTTTTTTGAGAATTACATTCTTACTCAGTTTCTTTCGGATGTATCGTTTTCCAACAATGAGATTCAAAATGCAATCCTTTGGAAAAAGTACCAGAATGAGCTGCCACCAATAACTGTTTTTTGTGATTTTCATGCTAAAGGAACAACAGGTCCTAGTTTAGCTTACAATGTTGTGCCCATTGCTTGGCCGTAAAAAGTCTGGAAGAAAACCTTGTTTTCATCCAAAGCAATCTTATATTTTACTCGAAGATTGGAGTTTAATTGTAATAGGAGGTTCTAACAATATTACACAATCAGCATGGTGCTCCAATATTGAGTGTGTTAACGTATTTCATTTTACCCCATCATGCGAATGAAAATATAAGATACTTCCCAAGAACGCTAAAGGATAGATTTAAGCATTTGTGCAGGAATGTGCGCAGGGATGTTTTAACAAAAGAGCATATTACTGAATCAGAGCAGAGTAATAGAAAGCTTTTTTAGTTCTATTAAATATACGGAGGAGGCAGAAACTCTATTCTTTAACAGTGGTGAAGAAATTAGAACCTATCAAGAAAAGAAAGATGGCCTTCGCTCTTTTGATGTTTTTATAGATGGAATCAAACAAAAGTACAATGGTGGCGAACCCTTTGTAAAGGCAGAGGTTATCTCTCCATATTATTCTACAGGATTAAACCATTTTAATTCCTTAAGTGAGGTCCTCGGAACAGATCAAATTAAATTTTCAGTTCCTTTCGAAAATACAGATTACGTAGCCTTGGATGAAAGTATCTACAGGGATATAGAAGAAAGCTATGGATGGGGAAGATGCAGTTTTGATAACGGAAAAGCATTTCGATTTAATCATAGTAAAGTTTACAGATTGCTCGGCAACCAAACGATGGTTAGTATAGTGGGTTCTGTAAACTGCACAGATGCAGCCTTTAGAGGAGTTGCTGATGGAGGCAATTACGAAACAGCTATTGCTTATGTTGATGATGCTGCAAAGTGGGTAGATCAATTAGAGGAAGTTGATGACGGCTCGTTTACATTTACAGAAGCCAAAGAAGAGGAGGGCTATGAAGATAACCGCATAGATGCTTTTAATCTTGAGTTTACCATAAATTGGAATGAATTAATGCTAACCGTAAAGAATAATAAGCCAACTAAACAGAAAGGTCGAATAGTTTTAGAGGGTGTCTCTGATAAATATTTAAGCGATACTAAAACTATTACAACTATAATACTTACTCCTGAATTAGTCGCAATATTCGCAGACAATAGTTTGATAAAATTTAAACCAAGTGGAATAGATGGGTACTTGTATTATTACCCTACTCAAGTAGGAATCGAGCTAAAGCCATTCAGCTCGAAATACAACTTGAACGATGTCGAATTGCTAGAATTATGGCAAGAGCTGGACGAGGCAAATGATAAAGAATCGATGGGCAGATTGATAGATAGATTCGTAGATCGTATTACTGATGAATTTGAGGAGGAGAAAGAGGATGAATTAGATGCAGCTAAAAGCTCCATAAACTTTATGGCTTCTCATTTATCTGGCTTATTAAAATTGAAGGAAAAACTCTTCATGGAGCTACATAGGAAAACCGATCAAGAGATTCAAAAAAGGCGTATTTCATATTATTTATTATCCGACAACATTGACACATTAATTGGCTACCAAAGATTGATTGGTAAAATGAAAAAAAACGGTAGTATTAACATTGGTTTTTACTGGGTACTGTTAAAAATAATTGAAACGTATTTCTACAAAAACAAAGAGGCTTCTAAAAGATTGGCTTCCGCTGAACTTAAAACATTGAAGAAATTAGCTTCATTAGTTACCAAGCAAATTAAGGTGGTGGATAAAGAGATGTTGGAGCAGGGCGTTGAAAGACGAAAACTGGAATGGTTAAATAAAACTTTGCTGTATGATTTTAAGTGAGCAGGAAGCAAGGAAAATAATCAATCTTAATCCGAAAGTATTAATAGATGTTGATATTGCTGAACGTCAATTTGAAGTGATTGTAAAAGGGTTTAATCATTTAAACCAAAGCAAGAATAACTTTCTATACATAGCCGATGAAGTTGGTTTAGGGAAGACATATGTAGCTCTGGGGATAGCTTCACTATTAAGACATTTCTCAAGTAATAAAGAACATTACAAAGATTGCATCATTGTTCCTAAAAAGAACCTTCAATCAAAATGGAGAAAGGAGCTTAGAAATTTCATTTCTAACAATTACCTATTGGAATGCAACATAGTTAAAACACCACTGGGTACTTCCGTTGGTTTATGTGAAGATGAGAATATTCATCCGAGATTAGAATATGTTGATCGGGAAAATCCTTCTTATGAAATATTCCGAAATTCATCCTTTAGTATTTCTGCTAGTAGTGATGATTGGAAGCTCAAATTACTTGACCAATTACCAGAGTCAGTTGCCTATATATTTAAGGCGGCTATAAAGCGTTTTAGATATAATGAAGGAGAGGTTATGTTGCGCAGACTATATGCGTACCTGCTTAATATAACCATGCCTGATTTTGATCTGCTAATTGTTGATGAAGCGCATAATTTCAAGCATGGAATAGAAGGTGATGTATCGTATAGAAACCAAGTTGTAAGTCGATTGATGGGGGTGATTTATGCAGAAGATGAAGCCATTTTTAATGAGTTCCCCGAACTAAAAGAGAAACTAAAGCCGCTTTCAGGTAAAGTGATTTTACTATCAGCTACTCCTTTGGATAACGGAGTTTATGAAATTGCGAACCAGCTCGATTGTTTTTTACCCAATCACCCGTATCGTAATCTTGAAGCTGAGCTTAAATCCAAACGATTAAAAGCAGATCTAGGAACGTTTATGATTCGTGGTGTGATGAACATCAAGTTAAGTGGTGAGTCTATGAGTAGGAATCGCTATAGGCATGAACATAGAAATGGTAACGTACTTAAGGAAATTGATGCACCTGTTCAAACCATATCAGATCCATTTGATGCTGCAATGATTGCAATGCTGCAATTTAAAACGCTCGAGCAGATAAATAGCTCCAAAAACAATTCTTTTGAGATTGGTATGCTGGCTGGTTTTGAATCATTCAAGATAGCGGAAGCCAATGATAAAGAGTTTGAAGATTCAAATAAGCGAGATCAAAATCAATCGGTTGATGCCAATGTAATATCGAGTATTGCGAATTCTTATTATCGATGAATTCAAACAATACCTTCCGCATCCAAAACAAGACAACCTGGTTACCGAGGTTTACAACGAAATGTTGAAAGGCAATAAATCGTTGATTTTTGTAAGGAGGATTGCATCGGTTAATGAACTAGAAAAGCGAATGATTCATTTGTTTGAAGAAAATCAGGCGAAGAAAATTGACCTTTACAAGAGGCAAGGAAATCAGATTATTTCTAAAATGCTAAAAGCATTCCACTCAAGAAAAGATGCGATTGCCGAAAGTGATATACTTGATTTGGCCTCATCGAGATTGAAAGAATATCATTTCAATCAATTAGAAGTTCATATTCCTCACAAAGAATGGCCTATTGAACTTAGATGAGATAAAACAAAGATTGATTGATTTACTGGATCATGTTTCGGGTACTGAATTAGGAGATAAACTAGATGCTCAGTTAAAAGGACACCTTAGCCGGTCAACAATTCGTTCGAAGTACCGTGAATTGCTTTTCGATTTGATTCAGGAGTTTTCGAATTGGAAAAACACAGATGAATTGGCTGATGGTGAGAAAGAAGAGCAAACGAGGTATTTTTTCCTAAATTATTTTAGTAGCAAACAGTATATTGAAGGATACCGTTTTAAAAAGAGATTGACTACTAAAGATTGGTTTAGATATAACTACTATTACCTAACAGAGATAGAAGGTCTTGGAATCAAAGGCAAAGAATTTAATTTACCTGTTTCATATGATGAGAAAGTAAAAACGGAAGCGAATAGAATAGACTTTATTAACGATAGGATAATAGAATCGCTTGCAATAAGTGGAATAGGGGTCGAAGTGGATGAGAGTTACAAGAAAAGAACATTTTTCAACTGTCTTTTCGATGGGGTTTTACATAAAGAATTTGAGAATTGGATTGATGAAAAATGGAAATCTAATGACCTTGAGTATTTAATAGTTGAGCTGAATACTTTACAGGAAATTTTAAGAGGAGTTTTTAGAAACGGTTCTGGTCTATTACCCTGTTTTATTGCTGATGCCCATGACGGAGAATTCGAGGAAGTCATAATTCAAGTATTAAAAGATTCGTTTCCTGAAGTAATAGAAGAAATCAGAACGATTTTGATTGATTTTGATAAAATCGTCTCCGTTAATTTCTCCGATAGATCAAAGATTAGATACGCAATGTACAATCAGGCTCCTGTTGTTCCGGCAAGTGGCGAGCACAGTAAAGATGTTAGTGGAATTGCCACTCAGTTTAGAATGCCGGGGTTTCCTTATGTAGTTATTACTACGGATGTATTGAAAGAAGGTGAAGATTTACATACTTATTGTTCCGATATATATCATTATGGGATTGCTTGGAACCCTTCTGATATGGAACAAAGAACGGGTAGGATAGATAGAATTAACTCCAAGAGTTATTTCAAGTTAAAAGAAGCGAAAGAAGTGACGTTTGATAATTCTCTGCATGTTTTTTATCCTTATTTATCGGACACATTGGAGGTAAATCAGGTTGCTAAGGTCTTTAAAAAGATGAACGCTTTTATTGATACTTTTTATGATGTCACAATCAAAATTGAAAAGGAATCAACCACTTCTTCCGATGAAATAGTTAGCCATATACCGCCTCAAATTAAAAGGCAACTTAGTTCAAAATATGATTATGACACCTTTGAGATTGAATATGATTCAAAGGAACAGCTAGAAATATTGCAGGGTACAGGAGTATCAAGGGAATGACTTAAAAAATATTATGTTGACGCTGCAAAATTCCATTAAATCTAGTTATGATGGTTTTGTTGTAGATCCTAAGTTAAGCGTTGATGGTTTAAGATTGTCGGGTAATGTAATTGTGAATAATAGGAGAGGCCCTTTTAAAGTGACATTCATCAAGGGGAAAGCATTTAGCGAAATGTCTATTGTAATTGACTCTATTATTTCTAAATCAGCTGAGATTAGACGAAAGTCCGATAGAGAAGATATACAGGATTTATTGTCTAAAGAAAATTTACTCTTAGTAGAGGAGAGTGAACTTCTTCTTACAAGAGGATTGTATAATATCAATACTTCGAACTTCAGAATCTAATATCAAAATTGAAAACCATAATCCAAATAGCCGATGACATAGAAGGGAAATTATACTGGGGGTGATTTGTCAGATAATATTTAATACACTTTATTGACATTATTTGATAATTCTTGTATCCCAAAGACTTCTTACTTCAATGGATTTAATCAAGGCATCGATATCCGTGTCCCAATCTACACGCAGCGTAATGGTTTTGGACCACTTGATGGAAAGGTGATAATCCATTATTAAAGCATGTAATAAACTTAATTAATATATTTAGGTGAAACTTATTAATTATCTATTTATTAATATTTTATGTGTTTATTAAGTTTGTTTTGGTTTTCGTTAATTTGTTGCTGCTTGTATTGTAATACAAGTACCCCAACAAGTAGGACACAACCGATAGCTACTATTGCAGGGATCAAATTATTTGTTGTTTGATTCGTACTGTATTCTGGGGTGTAATTATTCGTGGTTATTGGGCTGATTCTGCTTACTTCTTGTACGATCATGGGTTTCTGTTTTGTTGATTAAAAATTCTGTTTTACTTATTTGTCTATAGCCATAATCTTCGATACATATCCATTTGCTTTCTGGATTTTTAGGATCAAAGTTATATGTGTAGTAACAATCTCTTTTAAAGTTATTTTCATACATAGTGTCTATACCCATTGGATGGATGCCTTTAGATAGGGGGTATAGGGCTTGAAGACATTTGTATGTTGATTTAGTGTTGTTGATGCGTTTGCTCATTCCTCCGAATAGCTTTTTGTTTTGCGCATTATTGTATGCTGATCTATGGGTGTCACAACAAAATTCTTTATCAGTTCTGCCGATTATTTCTTCATAACAGCTTGTTAGTTTACATTTTAGCATAAACAAAAATATAATATTCATATAGGTAATCAAAATTATATGAGGAATATTTGTAGTTTTGTTTTATGACAAACGGACAGGACAAGGATTTAGAAAAGCTATTGGCAAGTGGAAAGCACCTTGCTGCTACGTATCCAGATATTTTTAAAGAAATTAATGAACCAAGATATTCTATTGGTGACATTGGATTAAATTCTCGGGTATTAAATTATTGGGAGAAAAAAGGTCTTTTTTTAAAAGAACATGATCCAAGAAAAAGGAAAAAATTTGATTTGGTTGATTCCGTATGGATGAAAATGATTCAAAAGCTGCGACAATTTGATATATCATTGGTCGCGATAAATAACATAAAGAACCTGCTTGTCAGTAGGCCTGAAATTAATGAATCAAATAAGGATGCGATAGAAAAAGTTGTATTGGATTTGTGTTCAGAAGATGACCGGGTTGCAGCACGTTTGTTTGTGCAATCAAAAGAATTTTCCACTATGATGGAAAAGATAGAGCTAAATCTTCTTCAAGTCGTGGTCATGGATGTAATTCTTCTAAGAAATCAATACAGCTTTTTGATTAATGCAGAGGGCGAATTGATGCCGTTTAAGATTAATGAACTTGAATTTTTAATGCAACAGGAAGAATGGAGAAAATTATTCTCCAATTCGCATGTGTCTATTTCAGTGAACGAATTGTTAGAGGGTTTAGTTCATGAGCTTGGGGAGGTAGAAGCTTCCAATGTTAAGATCTTAAGTGAGGATGAGATGCAAGTGCTAAGCGCATTAAAGGAAGATGGAGTTAAAACAGTGGAGATTAATATTTCTCAAGACGGTAGTAGAAAGGCAGAGAAAATCATTTTAACAAAAAGTGAGGCTATAGATGGCTCGAAAAGAATGAGTGAATTAATGCTCAGAAATAAATATGAGGATATCACAGTTAAATCCGAGAATGGAAAGATTGTCTATTGCGAACGAAAAGAAAAACGAAAATTAAACTAAGGCACTGAAGTCCTCAGGCCAATTGAATACAGCTGAAGCTATCTGAATTACAGAGGTGGAAGACATCATCGAATGTCGTGTTGAAAAATAAAAAGTGTAAACAGATTTTAGAATCTGACGGTAACAAATACAGTAATGAAGAAGCTCAACTTATAACAGGGTTTCTATTGAAATTGGCAGAGAATACGGTCAATAATTTTAAAAGCCCCATCAATGAAAAAAGCGATAATAATGGCTCGGGTATCGAGTGATGAGCAAGCGAAGGGATATTCTCTTGGGATTCAAGAGGATTCTTTGCGTAAGCATTGTGAAGTCAATAACATTGAAATAGTCCAGGCTTTTAAAGAGGATCATTCTGCAAAGAATTTTGACCGTCCTGAATGGCAGAAGTTGTTAAAGTATCTGCGTTCAAATAGAAAGAATGTAGATTACGTATTATTTACTTCATGGGATAGATTTTCTAGAAATATCACTGATGCTCTTATTCAAATTAGAAATCTAAAGAAATTAGATGTAGAAATTAGGGCTATAGAACAACCAATTGATATTAGCATTCCTGAAAACAAGGCTATACTCGCCATGTATTTGGCGATGCCTGAAATTGATAACGACAGAAGATCAATAAAAATACGCGGAGGTGTTCGTGCAGCTCTCAAATCAGGTCGTTTATCTCGAATGGCTCCAAGAGGCTATAAGAATGTTAGGGACGAGAATAATAAGCCGCTCATTGTTCCATCTGAAAATGCAAAGTATATCAAGCACTTATTCAAAGAGGTAGCAAAGGGTAGAACCCAGGCTGAGATTAGGGAGGAACTTAAATTAAAGGGGTTTACTATTAGCTGTAATGGTTCATCTGTTATTCTACGAAACGAAATCTACATGGGAAAAGTCGTTGTTCCAGCAGAAGGTGACGAACCCAGAGAAGTGATAGAGGGAATACACAATGGAATTGTAAGTGAAAAGCTCTTCTATAAGGTTCAGGAATTACTTGAAATTAATTTAATCGAAAGAAATAAACCGAAAGCGATGACACGCAAGGACAACTTGCCCTTGCGTGGTTCTGTGCGTTGTTCTAAATGTCAGAAAAAAATGACAGGAAGTGGGTCAAGGGGTAAACTTGGTAAAAAGTATTTCTATTACCATTGCAATGAATGCGGTGACGAAAGATATAGGGCAGAGAAGGCCAATAAATTAATGGAAGAAGTATTGGCTCAGTTTAAGTTTAAAAAGGGCGTAGTCAAGCTCTATGAGGAACTAGTGACGTATATCTACAAGCATAATGACAAAGACAACACCGGAGACTTGATAAAATTGAAGAAATCTATTGATAAGCAGAAATCAAGAATTAATAATCTTCAGGATTTACTAATGGATGGGGTAGTGGATCAGGATGCGTTTCAATCTATGAATAAACGTTACAAAGATGAGCTGATTGTGTTGCAAAATAAACAGCATAATTTGAGTTCAAATAAGCTCAATTTGACCAAATATTTGCGAAAAGGAGTGGGTGTTCTTTCAAAAATGTCGAACCCCTACAAAGCCTCATCAGTACTGGGGAAGCAGCAGATTCTGAAAGCAATCTTTCCCTTTGACTTCGAAATCGTAAATGAAAAATGTCGAACCCCGCGAATCAATGAGGTGCTACGTCTAATGCTTAGTATTGACGGGGATTCTGGGAAAATAAAAAAGGGAGAACTCTTTAAAAATTTAGAGCTCTCCCTTTCAGTGGAGTCGGAGGGAGACTTATCGAACTTTTTGGAAGATGATTTAAAATTAATCACCAACTGTTATTATTGCTTTGCTACAACTATATAATAGCTGATTAGGATAAAAACGAGCAGTAAAATGCCGTTTGTAATAATGTAAGCAACTTGGGAAAAAGGGAAGTAAACAAATCCAATATTACTTATTAGTGCAATAAAGAAAAAGACCATTGCAAGTGCTCTTACATTAGTACCTGTTCTTTTATAGTCATAAGAAACGCCTATAGCACTAATTAAAGTGACTGCCACAAACAGAAAACTTCCCAGCCCAATCAGTTCTTTATTTAGTCCGATTGTAAAAGAATACATACCAAATGCTATTAGCGCGGCCATTGCTAAGGCTATTAAAGCGGGAACAAATTTTAATTTCATAAGTTTATTTAATACCCTCGAATGGAGGAGGTGAGAGAGCCACTAATTTTAATACTTCAGGAACGTTTTCAGCGATTTGCCAGTTCGACATACCCGGCATCCAAACATGTGTTTCTTTAGCTACCTTTTTTTCTGTTATAAGTCTCGATAACTCTGATTCAGATAGGGGGCCAACTCTATTTCCTTCTATAACAGCGTAGAACAAACTTTGTTTCGGATGCTCCATTGGATTCATAGCACCGGGTACATGCATGCTTGTCATGCTCTCATTCATTGATTTCATCATTTGTTGTGCAATGCTCATACCCAAACCAAATTCGAGTAGTCGGTCCATTGAAAAAAAACTGTTATCGTCCATAATTCACAAGTTATACTGGTAAAAATTAGAGTACACTATGTTTCATTAGTGTACTCATTTGTTTAATGATTAATATTCACTGTATATCATATCGCAGGTGGGGGTGGTGGTCCAGATGGTGCTGGCGGTGGCGGTGGAACAGCTGCAAATAATGAGCTGAGTTCTTCAACGGTACCCGCAATGGCCCATTCCGCCATTCCTTGCTTCCATACGTGAGTCTCTTTTGTTAACTGACCCCCTTGCACCATTTGTTGCATCTGCGGAAAACCAAACGGTCCACTTTGCTGTCCGCCTACAGAAATGCTATATTCTACAGTTGGTGTTGGGGGCGGTGTTTGATTTGGCTGATTCATGCCTCCCATCATTCCACCAATAGCTCCAGCCATTTGACCACCAACAGCTCCACCCATAGCCATACTAGCCATCATAGAACCAGGATCCATTCCTCCTCCAGAGCCTCCAGAACCTCCAGAGCCCATTTTCCCCATGCTTTCTGCTGCAGTTTTTGCAACATCCGTTTGTTGGTTTAATTGGTGAGCTCCCATATTTTGCCCTTCAGTTTGCAATTTCTGCGCGCGTTGCATCTCTTCTCGTTGAATACGCATTGTGTCTTGAGTGTTTTCAGCATTTATGCGCTGTGTGTCCTCAAGATTCTTGATGCCTACATCAGTTTGAGCCTCAACAGTTTTTGTTGTTTGCTCTGCCGTAACTTTTCTCAATTCTGCGTATCCTTGAGCTTCTTTGTCAACGTCAATATCTGCGATGTCTAATGCTTTCATGTTAACCCCAAAGTCTCCTTCAAGGCGAGTGCCTAAATATTTTGCAACTAGATCATTGATATCTAGAATTTTTCGTTCCATTTGCAAAACTGGAATTTGATTATCAGATGGAATATTTGTTACAACGTGTTTAACATATTTTGTAACGGCATCCTTAATCTGCTTTTTGAAATCATCCAATTCAAAATTGATCAAACGATTCAATTTAATAAAACCTTGTGGGTCGGTAACATTGAATGTTATAGTTCCTCGAACCGCCATCGGAACAGCGAAATCCATGAATCGTGGATCAAAAACATCGAAATACGGAATGCCAAATCTAATTTGAATGTTTCCAGATAAATTAATGAAATAAATCTCAGCTTGAAAAGGCGAAGCGCCTCCAAAACCAAGTCCAACAATTTTAGATAAGACAGGAAAGTTTGCCGTTTTTATTGTTTGATCGTGCGGACCTTCTATAAAGTCTTGATTTGAACCATCTTCTTGTTTATATACAAAGACAGCCATTTCACTATCTTTAACCCTTAGACTGCTTCCATAACGAATGGCATTCTCTTTTTTCGTTGAATTTGCTTCACCAGAAGGACGCCATTTCCATACTAAATACTCTTGTTCATCGCAGCGAATGACATCCATCATTCCGCCTTCTTCTTTTTTTCCAAATAATCCCATAATTTTTATTTAATTCCTATTTCTTTACCATATGCCATGATTTCTTCCAATGTTTTCTTGTCTTCTTTCATGGAGAATTTAGCTTTCATAATAATTTGTTCACATTTTGATTTCCATGTAGGAGCAAGGTCATTGTGAGATTTGTTTTCAGGTTGTTGCTTTGTAAATAAATTTCCTTTTTGTTTTGCATTCGGAAGAGCCGTCGATAAAAACTCGAGAATATCATCTTTTGTGTTAGGTATAGGGAATCCTGAAATGATAGACTTCTTCTTTAGTGTTACTTTATCTCCACCTCCATGAGCCTGAGCCATTAGACTACCAATAGCTCCAGTGATAGATGAAGATTGCTCTTTACGCTCACTTTCACAATCGTTCAGCAATTTAAATAATTTCTCAATAGAAACATTTGCTCCAACATTACTGAATTCATGACCACAATCAGGACATTTCGTTTTAAATGACTCCGCCATAGCACCGCAAGCCGGACATTTCTTAACATCTCCAAATTTATCAGATTTAGGAGCGGCAGGAGCTGCTGGTTGCGCTGGAGGCGTCGCAATAGCTGCGTCAGCTTTATTCTTCGCAAATAATCTTGCCTCAAGAACCATTTCAAATTCGTCTAAATCGACGCCTAACCCTTCAGCTTTTTTAAATAGAACTTGTTTTTCTTTTTCGGTTAGCTCTCCATCCATAAGAGCCATTTCAATAAGATTTTCTAATTGTTCGTTGTACATAAGGTAGTAATTGTGTTGTTTATGATTTAGTTTAGTGTAAATTCTGGGTTCTGTCGCATCTGTTAGACAAGAATTTAAAAGTACAATTATTTTTTAATTCTAAGCGGCCAATGACATGAACGATTTAAACATAGTTTTATCTTGACCAATCAACTGATTTTTCTTAATCATTCTGACAATTTCAATTCCTGATAAGGTTCTTCTAGCAGATTCAAATTCTTTAAATCCCAAACCTTGCTGAATTCGCCATTTGATAAAACGGTTATCTTGTTCTACTATATTGTTTAAGTATTTACATTTCCTGATTCTAATTCTTGATTTTGTTGCTAATGCGCGTTTGTTATAAACCCGAATGGCACTTGAATTTGAACCGCTTTTGTCTATGTTTATCACTCGAGGTTTTCCATTATGCTCAATTGCCTTTATCAAAAAACTTTGGGCTGACATACGCTGTCTTCTTTTGGTTAATAGAAAGTCTACTGTATTTCCTTCCTTGTCAACGGCTCGATACAAATAACGCCACTCGGTTCTGTCGCATTAATTATTTTTCGACCATTTTTCATCAAATTCCTTGAATGTTCAAAAAGTTAACTCACATTACTTCAACGGTTTATGATTTTTCGTTTTGTATGAATTAGGCTTCAAATAGTGATTTTTTAGTTAATGCGACAGAACCACAAAGCCTCATCAGTGCTGGGGAAGCAGCAGATTCTGAAAGCAATCTTTCCCTTTGACTTCGAAATCGTAAATGAAAAATGTCGAACCCCGCGAATCAATGAGGTGCTACGTCTAATGCTTAGTATTGACGGGGATTCTGGGAAAATAAAAAAGGGAGAACTCTTTAAAAATTTAGAGCTCTCCCTTTCAGTGGAGCAGGAGGGAGGCTTCTCGAACTTTTTAGAGGGAGATTTGGAGTTGTTGATGCGACTGATATGACGTCTGACATTGATTTTATTTTGTCGATTTTACTGAAGTTAATGATCCGATGATTATTTATTCCATTATATCTATCTTAACTTTATAACTTAAGTGGTAAACATTAGGCTGACGTTTTACAATCAACAGAGTTGCGCAACAGCCACTGATGTTATACGCTTTTTACTACAACTTGCATTCAGTGTTCTATTGTTCTATCTTTGAAAGACCACAATGCTCATTGGATTATGTACAGGATAATTATTTTACTTTTATTTTTTAGCAATACTTTTATTGCTCTCAGCCAAACGTATATTCAGTCTGATGTCACGGACGATTCCGCACAAGTAACAATAATGTATAATGGTGAAACAGGTGGACGACCAAATTTGGATATACTATTTCAAGATGAGTTTGAATTCTATTTTATTACCCCAGTGTGTCCAGGAGAATTTCTTTGGTGTCTTAGGATAAAGGACAATATAAATGTTGCTTCATTAAAGCTAGAATTTAACGATGATAAGAGCGATCTAATTATATCAGTAAAAATTGATCCAAATATAGAATTTATAGACAACAAGAGCTTTGTCGTTGAACACCTTAATTTGATTACGGGTCAGTATTTTCGAAAATCGGAGTAAAAATAAAATGAGTCAAAAAGAAACTTGGCGTACTAGAAAATATTGGTCTCAAACTGGGGGGCTATTGATCGAAGAATTCCTTGCCGTAAAAGGGACTCAATCAACAGGTAGAAGGCCTCTAGATGCAGTTATAGTGCTCAATGAAGAATCTAGTATTCACGATGGAAATTTTTATGATATTGAAGGGAAAGATGTTCTTGTCATTCAAACAAAGAGTGACAGGATAGGTATGTACTTACTAGGGCAAGCATATTTCAGTCAATTTCTGATTAAAAAATTCAACCCTAAATCAATTAAAAGTATTGCTATATGCGGAAAATACGATGACGTTATAGGTGCTATCGCTCAAGAACATGGAATTGAAGTGGCCGTGATAAGGGAAGAAGAATATGAAAAAAAAATTGATGACCCAAAGTATATCAGTAAAAATAAAGCATTACACAACAAAAATCAGTGGGTTTTAGTTTAATGCGACAGAACCTATAATTCTATGAAAACGAATATTTTAACAGGTAACGTATTTTAAAATTATTAAATTTGCTTAGAATAACTATATCACTATATGGACAAAAAAAAAGGAATCTTCGATAGGATAGGGTCGCTAATACCCGGATACAGAGGTTATGCAGAAAGAGATGGTCGTCGGAATTGTGATAAACAATTAAGAGAGTCCATGCATTTTGAATTGACACTTATTGAAAGGCAAATTTCAAATCGAATTCTAGATGCTATTAAATCAAAAGAAATGGATTTAATGAGAAAACTTGAAGTCGTACGAAAAGATATTAGCACTTTAGGTTCAAAAATTAAATACGCCCCATATGGTGAAACGGCTTTCTTTGGCGACAAACAAATTAAAGAAGATGAACTTTTAGAAATCTATCAATTCGATCTCGAATTGATAGACGTTGTTCAAAAATACAAGGATGAAATTGATCTTATTCCAATAGAAAAAATAGAATTCTATAATACAAGTATTTTTGGAGTTCTAAATGCTCGGAACTCTTACATAAACGAATTTAAATAACTATTATGGCTAAACTTATGGAGGTTCTTGAATTTTTGGATAATTCAGGAGATCTTATGATAAAAAGAGTTCCGGAAAGCGGGCCTACTGAAATAAAGTGGGGAGCCCAATTGACAGTTAGAGAAAGTCAGGAAGCCGTATTCTTTAGAGATGGAAAAGCTCTTGATGTTTTTAAAGCGGGACGACATGTTCTACAAACTCAAAATGTTCCATTAATTGGTAAATGGGTGACTTCTTTCGGATATGGAAAAGATTCACCATTTAGAGCCGAGGTGTATTTTGTAAGCAAGTCATTGTTTGCTAATTTGAAATGGGGTACGGCAGAACCAATCCTATTCAGAGATTCTGAATTTAAAATGATAAGGTTAAGATCATTTGGAATGCTATCAATTCAAATAGCCGACTCAATGTTGTTTTTGAATAAAATTGTTGGTACGCGTGGAGTATATAGAAACGATGATATTCAAGATTATTTAAAAAATATTATAGTCTCTAAATTGACAAATATATTAGGAGATGAATTGAAAACGGTTTTTGATATGCCTGGTTCGTTCGATGATTTGAGTTTAATCACAAAAACTGTATTACAACAGGAATTTGAGGGATTAGGTTTGATAATTCATGATTTTCATATTACATCAATTTCAGTACCTCCAGAAGTTCAAGATATGATCGATCAACGATCAGGAATGTCTGCAATTGGAGACATGGATGAATTTATGAAATACAAAGTCGCAATGTCAATTGATAACGCCTCAAAAAGCGGAGGAGAAGGAGGTGGTGCCGGAGGCGCAATGGGAGCTGGTATGGGAGCTGGTATGGGAATGGGAATGGGGTTCATGATGCCTCAAATGATCCAACAATCTATGATGTCCGGTTCAGGCAATAATCAAGATTCAGAATCACCGATGGATAAGCTAAAAAAATTAAAGGAGTTACTCGATCTCGGAGTGATTTCACAAGAGGAATTTGATCAAAAAAAAGTTAAATTAATGAAACAAATATAAACTACATGAAGAATATATTAATTGGGGGTTTAGCTGCGTTAGCTTGTGGTGGAATTATCATTTATACATTTGAAACTGAAAGGTCATTTCTACAGTTACTTTTTGGATTTCTAATTTTTGTTATTCCTATAACATTCATTGGATCGTTCAAATCTAAAGTTGGGTCTTTTGCATTTGTATTTACAACTTTAATAATTGGCTATGTCGTTAGTAAATTTCTTTTTCATGACTTTTGGCTAGGTGTTGTTTTAGCAGGAATAATTGGTGGCGCAGCGTCCTACTTGAGGGTAGAAAAATATCACCCCTTTTCTGCTACTAATTACGAAGAAATGGCGAAAGAAAAATTTAAGAATAAAAACAAATAATATGCACGAGAAAGAAATTGAGCTTTTCACAAAATCACTGCAGTATTGTCAAGATGAGTTTTACTTAGACGCTATAGAATCTCTTCTTGATTTAGCGTCAACTTATCCTAAAAGTGAATTGGCAGATGATGCACTTTACAACGTTGGGCTTTGCTTTTTCAACTTAAATCAATTTGAAAAAGCTATTGAGTACTTTCAAAGAGTCATAAATGAATTTCCCGAAGCAACCATTTCAGTTTTAGAAGGAGGAGATGAATATGGTCAGACTGCAGCTAAATGCTATTATGCCACCTTGAACTGTTGCTTAGCAATGGGAAGAATAGAAGAAGCCGCAGACATAATTGAAAAACTTGTAGCATTTCCTGACTCGTATGTTGTAAGAGCTGATGGAACAAAATTAACATACAAAGAGTTTGCCGAACTAGCCCTAAACACATATAATTCTAACCAAAAATAAAAATGGCAGCAAAACACTTTATGATTTACTATTATAATTCACGAGTTAATTACCTAGAATGAGAAGTGCAATTAATTGTGAGAGATGCGGTGGGGAAAGTATCTATGAATCAGGAGATGTTTCCATCAAATGTGAGTTTTGTGGTGGGCTGATTGATGTCCACCGAAACACTGGATCAAATTCAGACAAAGGTAACGCAGGTAAAAGTGTTTTCGATCTAATACAACTGAATCAGAGATCAAAGAACTATAAAGAGTGCATCAGGTATTGTGATGAGGCTTTGGAAAACAATCCGAAAGATGAAAAGACCTGGAGGATTAAAGTAGAGTGCCTGTACAAATTATTCAAAAAAGACTCAGGCATCAAAAATATCTTGGATTTAAAGCATTCCCTAGAGAGTTTGTCAATCTCTATCAAGTTGCATTACGATATTAAGGAGCTAAACAAATTAATTGAAAACGTTCATAGCTCTCTAGTGAAGGTATACAATAGTATGGAATATGATTACTCTAGAAGTGGGAAAATTTGGGATTCATATTCAGAAAGATCAATCGAGAAAATTATTATTATTCTCAAGACACTGGAATGTTGCTACGAATTGTGCTCAAATGATGAATATTTAAAAAATGTAATAAATGAATTGAGTGGCCACGGAAAACTAATCTGGTTAAAAAATGCAGAAAATGATATCTTGAATCAAGAATGGGTGTTGGATTTCGATTTTAACGCCGAGAATACTTTAAGCCGACTGAATGAAAAGATTAAGTCTAGAAACCCTAATTATGTACCGCCTGAAATTAACTCAAATATAGTTAGTAACGTAGAGACCGATTCGAAATGTTTTGTCGCCACCGTATGTTACGAGAACCCTAATCACCCGAGCTTAAATACCTTGCGTAGATATCGTGATGAAGTGCTAATCAAATATTACATGGGCAGGAATTTCATTCACTTTTATTACAAGCATGGACCTAAAGCAGCAGCCTACATAGAAGATTACCCCCTTCTTAAAATCTTGATTCTTAACATTATACTGCGACCCATGGTTTATCTTTTAAAAATTTATCTTACCTTTTCAAGAAACAAAATTAAAACTTAAAATTATGGGCTTTTTTAGTGCAAGTAAAACAACAGAAGAAATTGAGGCTGAGAAGAAAGAAGCCCAACAATTACTGGATAAAATTAATTCGGTTAAAGTTACTACTGGTTATATAGACAAACCGCATGAAATACTTAAAGTCGTATTTAAGTTGGGAGCAGACGAGGGAAATGCGTTAGGTAAGCTTTTCGGACAAGGAGGAAGCCCTGAGGCTGCTTTTGAGCAGGCAGAGGCTCTTCTCAAGCAACAAGCTCATGAACTTGGCTGCGACTATGTGATCAATACTACTTTTGACTACCGAATTGCTGTGGGAGCTAAAGATATACTGGGAAACAAAAATCAAGTCGTAGAAGTTTTTGCTTATGGTACTGCTGTGAAGACTATTAATTAAATCAGCGCTTTAAAATCCTCAAAAAAGTTTGAAATCTGTCCTCTTGAGGTCAAAAAGCACGATTCCAACTAGGTTTGGTGCTTTTTTTTATTTTATCCATTTATGATTATTTGGGTTGTCGAACCAAAACAACTTCAATAGTTGTAATAGTTTGGAGGTGGTTCTGTCGCATTAACTTCAGTTGATTTACAAAATACGTAGATTTAGCCAAAACCCAGCACTATGTTCAAGCGTCATCGGTATCCCAGAGTTGTAATTCTTCATGCTGTTTATCTTAAACTGAGATTTACCCTAAGTTACAGAGATGTAGAAGAACTACTTTCGATGAGGGGAGTTCAAGTTGATCATTCTACTGTTCAAAGATGGGTATTCAAATTCTCTCCTGAGATTGAAAAGAACATGCACAAAAGAAAAAGACAGGTTTGTTCAAGTTGGAGAATGGATGAAACCTATATCAAAGTAGGAGGTAAGTACCGCTATCTTTATCGGGCTGTAGACAAGTTTGGAAACACCGTTGATTTCTTATTGACCAAACGCAGAATGCTAGGGTCAGCACAATTATTTCTGCGTAAAGCCATTCGTAATAACGGAAAACCAAGGGTGGTAAATATCGATAAAAGTGGTGCAAACAAATCTGGCATTAGGACGATCAACCGGGATCTACTGACAGTGAGAAAAATCAAGATTCGACAATGCAAATACTTGAACAATATAGTGGAACAAGACCACCGCAATATCAAGAGGCGAATATCGATAGATACGGGTTTCAAGGAGTTTGAATCAGCCAAGCGGACTTTGGCTGGAATCGAAGTTGTCAATATAATTAGGAAGGGTCAAATAGCTGATTCGAGAAAAACGACGTTCAAAATATTTTGTTCTTTAGCTGCTTAATTCAATCTCAATCAGTAAATTTTAGATTGAGATTTGGTTAATGCGACAGAACCTTAACTCAAGATATAAGCAATTAAGTATAGATATAGCCGGTTATAATCGGTTATTACAGTCTAAAACCATTTAATAAATAGGGGTGAGGTGGTTTTGCTTAATGAATTTTATTTGAACTTATTTTTCTAAATAAATACCCAATAGGCAAAATGGGGGAGGTGGTTCTATTTCTTTACAATAACTTCATTCTCTTTATCATATTTATGGAAGGTAATAATCCATTATTAAAGCATGTAATAAACATTAATTCATATGTTAATGTATAGCTTGTTAATCATCTAAATATTAGCAATTTATATGTTTGTTAAGTTCGTCTTGAGTTTCGTTAATTCGTTGCTGCTTGTATTGTAATACAATTACCCCAACAAGTAGGACACAACCGATCGCTACTATTGCAGGGATCAAATTATTTGTTGTTTGATTCGCACTATATTCTGGGGTGTAATTATTCGTGATTATGGGACTAATTCTACTTACTTCATTACCTATCATTGTTTTTGGTTTTATTGATTAAAAATTCCGTTTTACTTATTTGTCTATAACCATAATCCTCTATAGAAATCCATTTTCCATCTGAATCATTATGATCGGATCTAATTTTATAATATATATCTTCTTTAAAGTTGTTGTTATAGACTGTATTAATGTCAATTGGATTAACGCCTTTAGACAGGGGGTACAGGGCTTGAAGGCATTTGTATGTTGATTTAGTGTTGTTGAAGCGTTTGCTCATACCTCCGAATAGCTTTTTGTTTTGCGCATTATTGTATGCTGATCTATGGGTGTCACAACAAAATTCTTTATCAGTTCTACCGATTATTTCTTTATAGCAGCTTGTTAGTTTGCATTTTCTCATAAACAAAATTATAATATTCATATATGTAATCAAAATTATATGAGAAATATTTGTATTTTTGTTTTATGACCAACGGACAGGACAAGGATTTAGAAAAGTTACTAGCAAGTGGAAAGCAACTTGCTACTAAGTATCCAGATATTTTCAAAGAAATTAATGAACCAAGATATTCTATTGGTGACATTGGATTAAATTCGCGGATATTAAATTATTGGGAGAAAAAAGGTCTTTTTTTAAAAGAACACGACCCTAGAAAAAGGAAAAAATTTGACTTGGTTGATTCTGTATGGATGAAAATGATTCAAAAGCTGCGACAATTTGATATATCATTGGTCGCGATAAATAACATAAAGAACCTGCTTGTCAGTAGGCCTGAAATTAATGAATCAAATAAGGATGCGATAGAAAAAGTTGTATTGGATTTGTGTTCAGAAGACGACCGTGATGCAGCACGTTTGTTTGTGCAATCAAAAGAATTTTCCACTATGATGGAAAAGATAGAACTAAATCTTCTTCAAGTCGTGGTCATGGATGTAATTCTTCTAAGAAATCAATACAGCTTTTTGATTAATGCAGAGGGCGAATTGATGCCGTTTAAGATTAATGAACTTGAATTTTTAATGCAACAGGAAGAATGGAGAAAATTATTCTCCAATTCGCATGTGTCTATTTCAGTGAACGAGTTGTTAGAGGGTTTAGTTGACGAGCTTGGGGAGGTAGAAGCTTCCAATGTTAAGATCTTGAGTGAGGATGAGATGCAAGTGCTAAGCGCATTAAAGGAAGATGGAGTTAAAACAGTGGAGATTAATATTTCTCAAGACGGTAGTAGAAAGGCAGAGAAAATCATTTTAACAAAAAGTGAGGCTATAGATGGCTCGAAAAGAATGAGTGAATTAATGCTGAGAAATAAATATGAGGATATCACAGTTAAATCCGAGAATGGAAAGATTGTCTATTGCGAACGAAAAGAAAAACGAAAATTAAACTAAGGCACTGAAGTCCTCAGGCCAATTTAATACAGCTGAAGCTATCTGAATTACAGAGGCGGAAGACATCATCGAATGTCGTGTTGAAAAATAAAAAGTGTAAACAGATTTTAGAATCTGACGGTAACAAATACAGTAATGAAGAAGCTCAACTTATAACAGGGTTTCTATTGAAATTGGCAGAGAATACGGTCAATAATATTAAAAGCCCCATCAATGAAAAAAGCGATAATAATGGCTCGGGTATCGAGTGATGAGCAAGCGAAGGGATATTCTCTTGGGATTCAAGAGGATTCCTTGCGTAAGCATTGTGAAGTCAATAACATTGAAATAGTCCAGGCTTTTAAAGAGGATCATTCTGCAAAGAATTTTGACCGTCCTGAATGGCAGAAGTTGTTAAAGTATCTGCGTTCAAATAGAAAGAATGTAGATTACGTATTATTTACTTCATGGGATAGATTTTCTAGAAATATCACTGATGCTCTTATTCAAATTAGAAATCTAAAGAAATTAGATGTAGAAATTAGGGCTATAGAACAACCAATTGATATTAGCATTCCTGAAAACAAGGCTATACTCGCCATGTATTTGGCGATGCCTGAAATTGATAACGACAGAAGATCAATAAAAATACGCGGAGGTGTTCGTGCAGCTCTCAAATCAGGTCGTTTATCTCGAATGGCTCCAAGAGGCTATAAGAATGTTAGGGACGAGAATAATAAGCCGCTCATTGTTCCATCTGAAAATGCAAAGTATATCAAGCACTTATTCAAAGAGGTAGCAAAGGGTAGAACCCAGGCTGAGATTAGGGAGGAACTTAAATTAAAGGGGTTTACTATTAGCTGTAATGGTTCATCTGTTATTCTACGAAACGAAATCTACATGGGAAAAGTCGTTGTTCCAGCAGAAGGTGACGAACCCAGAGAAGTGATAGAGGGAATACACAATGGAATTGTAAGTGAAAAGCTCTTCTATAAGGTTCAGGAATTACTTGAAATTAATTTAATCGAAAGAAATAAACCGAAAGCGATGACACGCAAGGACAACTTGCCCTTGCGTGGTTCTGTGCGTTGTTCTAAATGTCAGAAAAAAATGACAGGAAGTGGGTCAAGGGGTAAACTTGGTAAAAAGTATTTCTATTACCATTGCAATGAATGCGGTGACGAAAGATATAGGGCAGAGAAGGCCAATAAATTAATGGAAGAAGTATTGGCTCAGTTTAAGTTTAAAAAGGGCGTAGTCAAGCTCTATGAGGAACTAGTGACGTATATCTACAAGCATAATGACAAAGACAACACCGGAGACTTGATAAAATTGAAGAAATCTATTGATAAGCAGAAATCAAGAATTAATAATCTTCAGGATTTACTAATGGATGGGGTAGTGGATCAGGATGCGTTTCAATCTATGAATAAACGTTACAAAGATGAGCTGATTGTGTTGCAAAATAAACAGCATAATTTGAGTTCAAATAAGCTCAATTTGACCAAATATTTGCGAAAAGGAGTGGGTGTTCTTTCAAAAATGTCGAACCCCTACAAAGCCTCATCAGTACTGGGGAAGCAGCAGATTCTGAAAGCAATCTTTCCCTTTGACTTCGAAATCGTAAATGAAAAATGTCGAACCCCGCGAATCAATGAGGTGCTACGTCTAATGCTTAGTATTGACGGGGATTCTGGGAAAATAAAAAAGGGAGAACTCTTTAAAAATTTAGAGCTCTCCCTTTCAGTGGAGTCGGAGGGGAT